>NZ_CP053590.1:4272500-4872500 GCF_013365535.1 Aquimarina sp. TRL1
CTCTGCGCTTGGTATCATCAATATATGCTTTCCATACAGCACCAACAGGAAGTAGGATCGAATTGTTGGTGGTAGCCCCTTCTTTATAATTCTCAATAACCGCCTCAAAAGTATGATAGTATGTCAAAGAAGGCCAGACAGTAAAGTAACATAGCTTTGACTCATTTGTATCACATAATGTTTTATATTTTTTTCCATAATCAATAAGCATTTTTCTTCCGTTACTTCGAGAAGAGGGACCTTGCTGAATAATTACAAAGTTATACTTCCTGTTAGCAATTAGTCGCTGGATTTGTTTGTCATTCCAATGGTCCTCGATTGAATAATTCGGATAAGCAACCATCTTTGTTTTGATACGGATTCCTTTTTGTTTACCGTACTTCTTTACTAATTGAGGCAAATTGTTTGTATAAGTAAGGCTATTTCCGATAAATAATATCGTATAAGAAGAAGTCGCATTGTGGTTTTCAGATTGCCCATAGATATTAGAATGGGTGCTTAACACTACTGCGACAAACAAAAAGAATAATTTTTGCATATTTAGGGTATTAATGGTTACTATCAGTGCGTATAGGTAGTAAAGTGTTATAAAATGTTACGAAGTATGAAGGTTTATTTTGTGTTAATTATTTTTTAAGAATAGGGTATTTGGTCTTTACAACATCGTTTGTTATAAAATTATTCAAGATTCCTTCGTACAATTTCAGCTCCGGTCTCACCAAAATATTCAGATATGATCTTTTGCCATAAGACCATTCCATTTTCAGAATTGGAAAATAATACAAGACCGTCTTTAGAGTTTTTGAAAAGGATAGCTATTGTTTTGGTACCATAATCCCCTCCGGTATGCATAACTGCAGTTTCATGCTGAGGTAAATCAGGAAGCAGTTGCATTCCTAGACCCCATTCAATCCCATCTTTTTCATGTGCGTGTGGTTTTAGAAATTCGTTGTATAGCGCAGCTGATAAACCAGCTCCTTTTGAAACGTACACCAAAAACTTAGAATAATCTTCTACTGTTGTTAGTAAATTAGCAGCAGCATTGGCATGTGTATACTTTTCATAGGGTATAGGTTTCCCATATTCATCATGTTCAACAGCATACATATTTTCATCGACAGCATTGGACCAATAGAAATGAGTGGTATGCATGCCTAGTGGGTCAAATAATACTTTCTTAGCAATTTCCTCAAATGGTTGTTGAAATTTTTTTTCTATGGCTTTTCGCAAATATTCAAATCCTTCTCCGGCGTATTGCCATTTTGTACCAGGCTCAAATTGAAAAGATAATTGCTTACTATCAGTTAAATATCTCCAATTCGGAAAACCTGATTGATGCGCTAAAATATGTCTTGTTGTTAGTGTATTCAGGTACTTACTCGTTCTGATATCATCATCTATATAATAAGTGGCAACGGGGCTATCTAAACTCCACTTTCCCTGATCAATTAATTGTAAAACAACAAAAGCGGTAATCGGTTTGGTCAAGGAGGCTACTTTATAAATACTGTGATTAGAAATTGCTTGATGCCGTTTTTGATTACCAAATGCTCGTATCTGTTGGATTTTTCCATTTTTTATAACTCCCAGTGCTATGGATGGAATTTTATGTTTTTCTAATAAGCGCTCAATTTCTTTATCACTGTCAAAAAGAGGATATACATAATCGGCAGTAAATTTTGATCCATACTCTTTTACAGGAGGTTTATGTTCGTAACTTATTATTCGCTTTATCTTCCATTGTTCGTTTTCTAAAATCCAGGTATGAATAAATCTTCCTCGCTCGGTAGCATACAGTTTTTTATTAGGTTCTTTGATGTAAAAAATATGATCACCAGTTTGTACGGCACCGTATATTTCTCCATTATTTTTTAGTGGAAATACATTGAGTGTTTCAGAAACTAATTTTCTGATAGGTTTGAAATTTGGATTCGAACAAATACTACTTGTAAACGATTTGTAAAATTGCTCTAAGTTTTGAGCCCCGTTCTGATCGTGAAAAAAATCTAAATCCTTATGAAGTACTTTTTCTAAAGCAAGATAATTACAGGTATTAAACCCTTCTTCGAATAGCAAGCTATCAGCTTTTTTAAGTGCTATAAACAAAGGGCTGTCATTAGCTACTTGTGCTGCACTATTTTTTATTCCTAGTATTAATGCGATTGCAAAAAATAAAGTGGATGTTTTCATTGTCAATTTTAATTAATATCTGAGGTTTCAAATCTCGAAATACCAATTTAAAAAACACAGATTTATCACCTGACAATTAAATGACAGTTTCCTGACACAGTGTTTATATATTTGAAAATAAGTGTTTTGTGTGTAAGGGTGTTTTTGAATAATAAAATAGAATTCTTATTTGATTTATAGAATCATTAAAAGATGAGGAACGTTTTTTTCTAAAAAAATGATTACCTGATCAGTACTAATAATAGGTGAGAAGTGAGTTTAAAAAGAGCTGTTTTTATCTTTTCAAAACCATTAAATAAGCACTTTAAAAGTGCTTATTAAAGCCTTAAAAATGGAACTAAAATTCATTTTTCAGTAAGTTATTTCTTATTTTTTTGATACAAAAAAAGTGATCTACATCAATTGACCAGGTGTTGTACAACAAAAAAAAGTGAACTGAGTTCAATTTATTTTTGTTCTAGAGCAAATGAAAGTTTACTCTTAGAAGAAATTCACCTTTTTTAAGCAAAAAAAAGCCCCCAAACGGAGGGTTACTCAGTTTGAGGATGAATGGGATTTTCCATTTTTTATACGATAATAGTCATTCGTTTAGACATACCACTGTTCCATAAAGACCCGGATTAAACATAACAGTTCCTTCAAGTGTATACACAGCAGTATTGTGAGAGATGCTAGCAATAGATATCTCAGCAAATGAAAACGGTTTTTTTATGGAAGTATATAAATACATGACAATCAATTTTTATATACGATAGTATAAATAGCATTCCAAAGTGCAGGTTTTTATGTGTAAATAATTATTAAACAGTTGTTTGTAAGTGTTTTTGTCAAGGAGTATTACTGGACCCGTTAATTATAAACTCTTTTACTTCGTTGATATAACTTCGACCAATAGGATATCGCACTCCTTCAATTTCGATACTATTGCCCTCAATAACATCTACTTTATCTACTGAGATCGTATAAGAACGGTGGATTCGGATAAATTTTTCCCGGGGCAGTTCCTGTGTAAAACTCGTTAATGTTTGGTGTATAATATGTTTTTCATCGGTAGCTGTGATAATTCTGATATAATCTTTTAGGCTTTCAATGACCAGGATTTCATCCAGGTAGATTTTCTTCATCTTTTTCTTTGTCACTTTTACAAAAATAAAAGGACGTTCATTGATTGTAATTCCTCCGACCTCGTGTTGACTGAGTAAAGAAGCAGTTTTCAAGGCTTTGTTTGCTGCAATAATAAATCTGGAAAATGAAATGGGCTTTACCAGATAATCCAATACCTCCAGTTCAAAACTTTCTACGGCATATTCCTCATAGGCGCTGGTAATAATAACCAAAGGACGAAAAGGGAGACTTTTGAGCAGGCTCAACCCATCGAGTAAAGGCATATTAATATCCAGAAAAATTAAATCTACAGGATGTTCTTTGATAAAATTCATCCCCTCGATGGCATTGGTAAAGGTACCGGTAATCTGGATTCCCTTAGTTTGTAAGGCGTAATTTTTTATGACATCTATCGCCAGTGTTTCGTCATCAATAACAACACTTTTTAATTCCATACTACTTTTATTTTTAATTCCACAACGTATAATTTTTCCCCTTTGTTGATGGTGAGTTCATATTCATCTTCCTGATATCCTAAGGAAAGTCGTTTGCTGACATTTCCTAAGCCGACTCCTCCCGAAGTCGCACTAATGGTATTGTTATTTTCTTTGGCAGGCATAGGATTAGAAATGCTGAAATACAAAAAGTCTCCTACGACCTTAAAACTAATATGAATATCGATAATGCCTACATTTTTATTGGCGCCATGTTTAAAGGCATTTTCTACAAAGGATAAGAGTAGCATTGGAGCAATTTCCTTATCCTCAATATCTCCCGAAATATCCATATGAATACGAAGGAGTTCTCCATATCGGATACGCTCGAGATCCAGATAGTTTTGCAGACATAAAATCTCCTTGTCCAATGGTTGTCTTTTTTGCTTTGTTTCATAAAGTAAATACCGCATTAATTCAGATAATCTCAGTATTGATTTGGATGCTTTTTTAGGCTTTTCAATGGTCAGCGCGTAAATATTGTTCAGGGTATTAAAAAAGAAATGAGGAGACACCTGCGTACGCAAAAATCGCAGTTCTGTTTCCAATTGTTGCTTTTCTAAACTGGCTAATTGCCGCTGTTTTTTTAACCAGTCCATAGTGATAATAATAGCGGTCACGAAAGTGATCACATATAATTCTCCAATCATCATATCCACGGCATAATTCACCGTCAGGTTATTGATAACTTCGGGACCTTCGGGCCAAACATTGGTACTTACCAGATAATAGGTCAAATTGTATTTCAAAAGAACTGATAAGAACAGAGCGGTAATAATAGTCAGTGTATATAGAATGTATTTTTTGCGATATAAAAATACGGGCATCAATATATAAATATTCAGGTAGCACAAAATCATGTGAATAGGAAATCCTATCATATTCGTTTTTAATGAATACGGATAATCATTAAAGTAGCTTCCCCATCGCACTGTATTTAATAAGAAATAAATTCCCCAAAAAATGATGTGATGACGTAAGGTAATATGTTGAAGGGATTTTATTTTCACTAGGGTTGGTTTTTAATACTAAGTAGTTATTATAATACTGTTGTCAAAAAAAGTCGCTTTTAGCTTGATTTTGCAACTAATGTAAGAAATTCAATCAAATGATTCCTTTTTGAAACATTCACCGATCTTTAGTTGTCATTGGTCTAAATTTTTTCTTTTTAGACTCTAATTTATGAATATTTATGATGATTCAGAAAAAGAAAATATAATACAATATATACGATCAGTTTGTATGAAGAACTATACAAAATGGACCTTATTGGGAATTGCAGCTATCATGCTATCATGTACTACTGATAAGGTTACTGCCCCTGTCCAATCCACAAATCATTTATCTTATGTAGATCCGTTTATCGGAACAGGAGGTCATGGTCATACCTATCCGGGGGCAACGATTCCTTTTGGGATGTTGCAAGTGAGCCCGGATAATGGAATATCCAAATGGGATTGGTGCTCGGGATATCATTATTCAGATAGCCTAGCGATAGGATTTAGTCATTTGCATCTCAGCGGTACCGGAATAGGGGATCTGGCTGATATCAGGTTGATGCCTGTTACTAAAAAAGTAGCCATTGATCAGCAAGCGAATAGCAGGGATAGTATTCCGTACAGTTCGCGTTATTCACATGAGCAGGAAGCGGCTTCTCCTGGGTATTATAAGGTGTTTCTGGAAGATCCTCAGGTGATGGCAGAATTTACAACAGATAAACGAACCGCTTATCACAGGTATACCTATAAAGAAGGAGATAAGCAGTCTGTAATTATCGATCTCGGATTTGGGATTAACTGGGATCAGACAACTGCTTCGACTATACGGGTAGTGGATAAGTATACAGTATCAGGGTATCGGCATAGTACCGGATGGGCTAAAAATCAAAAAGTGTTTTTCGTAGCGAAATTTTCAAAGTCTATTTCGGACTATGCCCTTGTTACAGATCGTACCTATGCAGTAAAAACATCAGTTGTCACAGGGAAGAAGACGACCGCTCAACTTTTTTTCAATACACTGGATAAAAAAGAACTGGAAGTAAAAGTGAGTATCTCTTCCGTCAGTGAAGCCAATGCCCTGGCTAATATGGCGAAGGACCCCATACCATTTGATTTTGAACATAAAAAATCCGAGGCAGCTGCTCAATGGAATACGCAGCTATCCAAAATAGCAGTGAGTACTTCGGTAGATTCTTTAAAAACGATTTTCTATACCGCCTTATACCATGCACAATTAGCACCGGTTCTCTTTGGAGATTCCAACGGAGAAGTACGTATGGAAAACGATAGTATCCGAAAAACGGAAGGTTTTGAAATGTATTCTACCTTTTCCTTATGGGATACATTTAGAGCAGAACACCCGTTATTAACCATCATTGCTCCGGAACGGGTTCCGGATATGATTCAGGCAATGTTGCTGTATTATAAAGAACGGGGAACACTTCCCGTATGGACTTTATATGGTAATGAAACCAATACCATGACAGGCTATCACTCCATTCCTGTAATCACAGAAGCTTATATAAAAGGAATAGAAGGCTTTGATGTAGAAACAGCCTATCAAGCAATGAAAATGACAATGACACAAACCGATAGAGGGTTGGATCATTATCAACAATATAGTTATATCCCATATACACTGTTAGACGAATCAGTAACTATCACTTTAGAATACGCATACAATGATTGGTGTGTCGCTCAGTTAGCCAAAGCGCTGGGCAAGAAGGAGGACTATGCGTATTTTATGAAACGGTCACAAGCTTTTACGCATTTATTTGACCCGGAAACAGGGTTTATGAGAGGGAAATCCGAGGATGGAAATTCCTGGCATGAACCCTTCGATCCGAAGTATTCTGCTCATAGAGTTCATGCAGATTATACCGAAGGTAATGCCTGGCAACATAGCTGGTTTGTACTGCATGATGTAGAAAAGCTGATTGCACTGCATGGAGGGGAGGAAAAATTTACACAAAAGCTGGAACAGTTATTCACTGAATCCTCAGAGATTACAGGAGATAATGTGTCGGTTGATATTTCTGGTCTGATAGGACAGTATGCACATGGGAATGAACCCAGTCATCATATTGCCTATCTGTATAATTTTGCAAATAAACCCTGGAAAACCCAGTATTGGGTGCGGGAAATACTGAAAACACAGTATGATACTACCCCTGAAGGATTAAGTGGTAATGAAGACTGTGGTCAGATGTCTGCCTGGTACGTATTTAGTGCGATGGGAATATATCCTTTTAATCCGGCATCAGGGATCTATCAGATAGGAAGCCCGGTTTTTGAAAAGGTTACAATAACAGTAGATGCAGAGACATCATTTACAATTCTTGCCGATAAGGCTTCAGATAAAAATCTGTATATACAATCTGCTACACTGAATGGAATCCCCTTAAACAGGACTTATATCACACATGAAGAATTGCTCAAAGGAGGAACGTTACATTTTATAATGGGAGATACTCCTAATAAAAGCTGGGGAATTACAACAAAACAAACACCCCCATAGGGGCATAAACCTCAGGAGTTAATCCTCAGGATATGTATGTGAAGTTAGGATAGGGAAGGCATTAGCAGTATATACATTCTAATGAATACATTAATAACTTCGGAGCAAATAAAAAAGAAAGGGTAAAAAATAAATATTGGTTTCGAGACAAATCCCGGAACAAGTAAATCTCGATGATCGAGTAAATAAAAATATATGGATATAGTAGATGTATCAATCATTATAGGGTATGTAATATTGACGTTGTTGGTGGGAATATGGGTGTCTAAAAGAGCCTCCAAAGGATTGACATCCTATTTTCTGGGAGGAAAAAATATCAAATGGTATTATCTGGGATTGAGTAACGGTTCTGGAATGTTTGATGTTTCGGGAACTGCATGGATGGTAGGGATCTTGTTCCTATATGGAGTAAAAAGTTTTATGTTTATGTGGTTGTGGCCTATCTGGAATCAGATTTTTGTCATGATGTTTTTAGCCGTTTGGATCCGAAGATCTGATATCATGACAGGCTCAGAATGGATACTAACCCGGTTTGGAGATGATAAAGCTGGCAGAGCCAGTCATATCATAGTTGCAATATTTGCTATCATAGCAGCGATTGGATTTATCGCGTATTTTTTTGAAGGAGTTGGTAAGTTTATGACCATCATCCTTCC
Source organism: Aquimarina sp. TRL1 (assembly GCF_013365535.1). Lineage (NCBI taxonomy): Bacteria > Pseudomonadati > Bacteroidota > Flavobacteriia > Flavobacteriales > Flavobacteriaceae > Aquimarina > Aquimarina sp. TRL1. The sequence goes on from NZ_CP053590.1 coordinate 4,280,461, forward strand.
CTGGGATTTGAGTCTGCAAATAGGAAATAGTATAGCGATTTCTTCTGAACAAAGCTATGCGCTAATAATTATCCTGCTCACGACTATTTATACAGTAAAAGGAGGGATGTTTTCTGTCGTTGCGACCGAAGTACTGCAATATATCATTATGGTGATTGCAGGTATTTTAGTAGCAGCTTATGCTTTTTATGCGATCAGCGATGCTCAAATTGATACTGTTATTTCCCCAGCCTGGAAAAATGTCTTTTTTGGGTGGGAACTGGAAGTTCATTGGAGTGAAAAATACAATGCGTTTAATCAGCTAATAGACAAAGAAGGGTTTAAGATGTTTGGTGCATTTATAGGGATGACGCTTTTCAAAGGTTTTTTTGCCAGTATCGCTGGTCCTACGCCTAGTTTTGATATGCAACGAATTTTATCAACCAAAACAGTAAAAGAAGCTGCTTATATGAGTGGGTTTACCAATTTGATATTGTTTATTCCCCGGTATTTATTAATCGCAGGGATTGTCGTGATCGCATTGGTGGTAATTGGACCGGAACTTTCCGTAGTAGAACAGCTAACCGGCAGGGATCTGGAAATTATTTTGCCAAAAGTGATCAACAATCACATCCCGGTAGGGATTAAGGGGTTGTTACTGGCGGGGTTATTAGCTGCATTTATGTCTACTTTTTCAGCTTTTGTCAATGCCGGACCTGCCTATATTGTCAATGATATCTATAAAAAATATTTTAAACCGGAAGCTTCCAGTAATCATTATATACGAGCGAGTCATATCGCTTCTTTTCTGATTGTATGTCTGGGGGTGACTATGGGATTTTTTGCAGAATCGATTAATTCCCTGACCTTGTGGATTACCAGTGCTCTTTTTGGAGGATATGTAGCTGCAAATTTTCTAAAGTGGATTTGGTGGCGCTTTAATGGATGGGGATATTTCTGGGGGATGGTAGCAGGGTTGCTTATAGCCAGTATACAGTTTTTTATCGATCAAAATAAAGCCCATTTTGAAGCTGATAGCATATTATATATGATTGCTCAGATACATGCCATTTACCTCTTTCCGGTTATTTTTGGATTTTCCCTGATAGGGGCTATTGCAGGAACATTTTTTAGCCCGGCCACTGATATGGATACCCTGAAACTGTTTTATAAAAATGTACGCCCATGGGGTTGGTGGAAGCCAGTATATGAATTACTGAAGAAAGAAGAAGAGACCATTACAAAAAATACAGGTTTTTGGAGAGATATGATGAATTGCGGGATTGGAATTATATGGCAATCCAGCATGATTGTCCTTCCTATATATATTATGATTAGAGAGTACCCAAAAGCAATATATGCCCTGATTATTTTTGGAATTACTTCTGCGATATTAAAATTTACCTGGTTGGATCAGGTGAATCGTATTGATGAAGAAAATATAGATAGCCCTGAGAAATGAAGACCTGTTTCGAAGTTCACCTCGAAAAGGACAACGATATAAGAATGAATAAAAAATGTTTAATTAACGAAATATAGAAAACAGTGAGTGCGATTCCCTGGCAAGAAAGACCTGAAAACACAAATGATATCTTATGGAGGTATTCAGAGAACCCCATTATTGACCGATATGCAATTCCTACGTCCAATAGTATTTTTAATAGTGCAGTAGTACCTTTTGGAGATGGATATGCTGGTGTTTTCCGATGTGATAACAAGGCAGTGCAGATGAATATTCATGCCGGATTTAGTAAAGATGGAATTCAGTGGGATATAGAAGCTCAGCCAATTCAGATGAAAGCGGGAAATACCAATATGATTGCGTCTGACTATAAGTATGATCCACGGGTAACATATATAGAAGACCGGTATTGGGTTACCTGGTGTAATGGGTATCATGGTCCTACCATTGGGATTGCTTATACTTATGATTTCAAGACATTTTATCAATGCGAAAATGCTTTTTTACCATTTAATAGGAATGGAGTGTTGTTTCCCAAAAAAATAAATGGTAAATATGCGATGCTAAGCAGACCCAGTGATAATGGGCATACGCCGTTTGGAGATATTTACCTCAGTTATAGTCCTGATATGAAATATTGGGGAGAACACCGATGCGTGATGAAGGCAACTCCTTTTGAGGATAGTGCCTGGCAATGCACTAAGATAGGAGCAGGACCGGTTCCTATTGAGACCGAAGCAGGATGGCTACTAATATATCATGGAGTCATCACCACCTGTAATGGATTCCGGTATGCGATGGGAGCAGCACTACTGGATAAAGAAAATCCGGATCAGGTACTGTATCGAACACAATCCTACTTGCTGGGACCGGCGGTATCTTATGAGCAAATCGGAGATGTTCCTAATGTGGTATTTCCCTGTGCAGCCTTGCATGATAGTAAAGATGATAAAATAGCTATTTATTATGGAGCTGCAGATACGGTAGTAGCCCTCGCTTTTGGGTATATAAGTGAAATTGTACAATATACAAAAGACAATAGTTTATAAGTATGAATTGGAAAAGGCAAACAGCTATGCTGTGTTTTTTATATGTAATAGGGATATTGGGGTATGCACAATCGCATACTCCCAATACCTATGTAGCGTATCAGGCAATCGATAGTATTACGGTAGATGGTACAGCTAAAGAAGCCACCTGGAAAAATGCAGTATGGTCAGCAGACTTTATCGATATCGAAGGAACGAAAATTCCTAAATATAAAACGCAAATGAAGATTGCCTGGGATCTTCATCATCTTTATATATATGCTCAGATGAAAGAACCGCATGTATGGGGAGATATAACCAAAAGAGAAGCGGTTGTTTTTCATAATAATGATTTTGAGGTGTTTATAGATCCGGATGGTGATGGTCATACGTATTATGAAATAGAAGTCAATGCCCTGAATACGATTTGGGACTTGTTTATTACCAAACCATATAGGGAAGACAATAGCATTCTCAGTGACTGGAATGCGAACGGAATGAAAACAGCTGTAGCAATTAATGGAACGTTAAACAATGCTTCTGATATTGACCAGGGCTGGAGTGTAGAAATGGCTATTCCGCTTCGGGTTTTTAAAAAGTCATATTATCAAAAAATCAATCTTAAGGATCAATATTGGCGCCTTAATTTTTCAAGAGTAAACTGGGATCACGATCTGGTATCAGGAAAATATCAACGGAAAAAAATAAATAACAAATTGCAACCAGAATATAATTGGGTATGGTCTCCTCAGGGGGTGATCAATATGCACGAACCTGAGAAATGGGGATATGTATTTTTTGCAGAAAAGAAAGAACCGCAGAGGAGCTTTGAGATTCCTGCTGATGAGAAAATAAAATGGAAGCTGTTTGAGTATTATAGAAATCAGAAAGATTTTTACAAAAAACATAAAAAATGGGCTACCTTTCTAAAGGAAATTGGTCATGAAGAATTTGTGATTGAAAATACCACGATTACTCCGGTGTTGGAAACGCATTCACAGGGATGGAACCTGATCGTGATCAGTCCTTTTACAGAACGTCAGTTATGTATTAGAGAAGACGGAAAATATACCACTAAATCATTAAAATAAACCATGAGAATAATCAAGACAATTGCCTGCATATGTATACTGGGGTTATATGCTTGTAATACCCAAAAAGAAGAACCAACTCCTATCGCAAAAAAAGCGCTTACCGAAGAAACCGTCAAGGAAGTTGAGACGGCATTCAAATTCTGGACCTGGATTACAGCCAAAGAAGGAAAAGCAGATACCACCTATCAAAAGGAGTTTAAAAAGTATAAAACTCACGGAATAGATGCCGTACTGATCAATACCCTTACGGACCCTGTAGAACTGGAACGGTTAGCCGCCTTGGCTACCAAGGAAGGTCTGGAAGTACATGCGTGGATGTTTACCACCAACCGACCTGGAGATACTATTGCATTACAGCATCCGGATTGGTATATGGTTAGCCGAAGTGGGAAATCCTGTTTTGATGATCGTCCCTATGTAGATTATTATCAATGGTTGTCTCCCAGTCATCCCGAAGCGAGAAAGCATATTCTTAGTTTAGTAGAAGGGCTGGCCAAAGTAAAAGGAGTAGAAAGTGTCCACCTGGACTATATCCGATACCCGGATGTATTCCTGCCTATAGGGTTATTACCAAAGTATAAGCTGACACAGGAAGAAGAATTACCAGACTTTGATTTTGACTATTCGGATGCCAGTGTAGAAAAGTTTAAAAAACTACATCATAAAGATCCGAGAACGATGAAAAATCCTGCCATTGATATGGAGTGGAAGAATTTTCGCCTTAACGAGATTACGTCTTTAGTAAATGAAGCATACACTATTGCACATGCACATGATAAAAAACTGACAGCAGCCGTTTTTCCTTACCCGGAGATGGCTGATCATATGGTACGCCAGCGGTGGGATAAATGGAATATCGATGCCGTACTTCCGATGATTTATCATAATTTTTATGAAGAAGAGCTGGATTGGATCGGATATGCAACGGCACAGGGAGTACAGGATTTAGCCGCCAAAAATACAGAATTACATACAGGATTGTACTTGCCGCCATTGAGTGCAGAAGAATTGTCAATTGCCATTAAGGAAGCTAAAAATAATGGAGCAAAAGGTGTTTCTTTCTTCGATGGTAATGCTTTTACTCAAGAACAGCTAGCTGTACTGAAGGCATTTAGAAACAATGAAGAAAAGTAGGCTGTTTTCAGCACCTATAAAAAATAGTAACCGTAACGAAGAGAAGCGAGACGATTCCGGAATATGCATAGGTTGCATGTCGAGTGAAATTAATAGATTAATTGATTCATCAGTGAAGTATTACAGCTATATCATATACATCAGTATCTGTTTATGTGCTTGTCAAAGAAACAAGAAAACAGTTACTCCAATGCCATTCACCTCTTTTGTGAATACCTTTATTGGTACAGATGGTCCCGGGAATACCTACCCGGGAGCTACCGTACCTTTTGGGATGGTACAGCTAAGTCCCGATATAGGAATTCCCGGTTGGGACAGGATTGCCGGATATTACTATCAAGATTCGATCATCAGTGGATTTTCTCATATGCATCTCAGTGGAACCGGAGCAGGGGATTTGTATGATATTTTAATCATGCCAGTCAATAGCCGGTTTTCAAAAAGAATAAAGGAAAATAATTACAAACCGTTTTCGGTATTTTCTCATGCTAATGAAGCGGCAACTCCCGGCTACTATACGGTGCAGCTAAAGTCTTATGGAATTCAGGCAGAAATGACTGCGACTGCCCGAACCGGGATTCACCGTTATACATTTCCAAAAGACAGTGCTTCTCAATTACATATCGATTTGGGGTATGCGTTGAATTGGGATAAAGCAGTCGATACCTATATAAAAGTAGTAGACGATACCACCATAGAAGGATATCGTATTTCTACAGGATGGGCAAAAGAACAACGGGTATATTTTGTAATAAAGATATCGAAGCCCTTTAAGAAATATACGTTGTACAATGATGAAACAACGGTAAAGACGCATGCAAGAGGATCGAATACCAAAATAGTGTTGACCTATGAAACGGGAGAACAAGAACCAATTCTCCTCAAAACAGGGATTTCTACTGCCAGTATAGAAGGAGCATATGCTTCTATCAATAAAGAAGCTCCGCATAATAATTTTGAGCAGTATAAACACGAGGCAGATTCATTATGGAATAAGCAATTGCAGAAAGTACACATTACAACGGATGATTTGGATCAAAAGACCATCTTCTATACCATGATGTATCAGTCTATGCTGGCCCCTACTTTACTAAGCGATCATAGAGGAGAATATAAAGGGGCTAATGGTCGTGTTATGCAGGCAAAAGGGTATGAGCGTTATGACACCTTTTCATTATGGGATACCTATAGAGCAGCACATCCCTTATACACCCTATTACATTCAGATCGGGTCTCAGATATGGTACAATCTTTAGTAGCACATTATCAGGAAACAGGAACCTTGCCGGTTTGGTCTATGCAGGGAAATGAAACCAATATGATGATAGGATATCATGCAGTACCAGTTCTTGTAGATGCATACCTAAAAGGAATTGAAAGTGTAGATGCAGAACTACTCCTGGAAGCTTGTATTCAAAGTGCCGGAGATACTACCCGGCAAATTCCAGCATATCGAAAATTAGGCTATGTGCCGATAAGCGAAGAAAATGAAGACTGGTCTGTTTCTAAAACACTGGAATATGCTTATGACGATTGGTGTATAGCCCAACTGGCAAAGAGTCTGCAACGAGAAAATGTATACAAGACGTTTACGCAACGAGCTGAAAACTGGAAACAATTGTTTGATTCGGTAAGTCGTTTTATGAGACCAAAATATGAAAATGGGAAGTTTATAGAAAAGTTTAGCCCCAGAGAGTATACACCATACTTTTGTGAGAGTAATGCCTGGCAGTATTTCTGGTCGGTTCCTCATGATATCGAAACTTTAATTCAAACAACAGGAGGAAAAGAAGCTTTTGAAGCCAAACTGGATTCTTTGTTTACACTAAAGCCATTACCAGAGGATAAGTTGCCTATTTTCAGTACCGGAATGATTGGACAGTATGTACACGGAAACGAACCCAGTCATCATGTAGGATATTTATACAATTATGTAGGGAAACCCTGGAAAACTCAGAGAATTATTAGAAAGATTCTTGAGAATCAGTATAAAAATGAGCCTGCTGGTCATTGTGGGAATGAAGATTGCGGACAGATGTCTTCCTGGTATGTACTTAGCAGTCTGGGATTTTATCCGGTAAACCCGGCACAAGGAATATATGCGATGGGGACCCCGCTATTCGATGAAGCAATAGTGCAGTTGTCAGATGAGAAAACCTTTACCATAAAGACAATAGATAATAGTAAAGAAAATAAATACATTCAGCGAATGCTGCTGAATGGAAAAGAAATGGATCGATTATACCTCACACATAAAGAGATAATGGCAGGAGGAGAGATTATATGTTATATGGGATCAGAACCGAATAAGGATATACCAAAGAAGATGGCAGTATCTTCACAGGTGTATAAATGATACCAAAGAGACGGTAAGAATTCTTTGTGAGAGGAAAAGAATTAAGAATAATGCCCTTGAGTGATGCAAGTGTATGTAACCTGCCTCAAAAAAGGATAAAACAGCAAGATATGTCTGATAGAAGAGATTTTTTAAAAAAAGCAGCTATAGGTACACTGGGAATTAGTACGCTATATGGATGTACAGAAAATAAAAAAGAGAAGTCAGAGAAAAAGGAAATTCCTCAGGATAACGATAACAAAGGAAGAAAACCTTTGATTATAGCTACCTGGAATCATGGATTGGCAGCGAATGAAGCAGCCTGGAAAAAATTACATCAGGGAAGTACAGGTATTGAAGCGATCGAAGCTGGGGTTAGAATTCCGGAAGCAGACCCTGCTGTTCGCAGTGTAGGTTATGGAGGGTATCCTGATCGGGAAGGAAAAGTAACACTGGATGCCTGTATTATGGATCATAGAAGTGATTGTGGTGCTGTTTCGTTTCTACAGGGAATTAAACATCCGATTTCAGTAGCAAAGAAAGTATTAGAAGATACACCTCATGTAATGCTATCCGGAGAAGGAGCATTGCAGTTTGCCTTGTCCAAAGGATTTAAAGAAGAAAATCTGTTGACAGCTGCAGCAGAAAAAGACTGGAAAGAATGGTTAGAAAAATCAAAGTACCAGCCAGTTATTAACATAGAAAATCACGATACCATCAGCATGCTGGTATTGGATACAGATGGAAACCTTTCAGGAGGTTGTACGACCAGTGGGGCAGCCTGGAAAATGCATGGACGTGTCGGAGATTCTCCGATTATCGGGGCGGGTCTATTCCTGGATAATGAAGTAGGTGCAGCCGCTGCAACAGGCTTGGGAGAAGCCGTTATCCGAACTGCAGGAAGTGCTATGGTCGTGGAACTAATGCGACAGGGAAAAAATCCGGAAGAAGCCTGCAAAGAAATTGTAGAGCGAATTTATGAGAAACATAAAAATCATCGGGATATGGAATATCTGCAGGTAGGGTTTATTGCGGTAAACGCAAAAGGAGTCTATGGAGGGTATAGCCTGAGATCAGGATTTAATTACGCTGTGTATGATGAGCAGCAGGGAAACAGGATGGAAGATGCTGCCTTTAAAATGAATTGGGACTAATAAACTATCTCGGGGCAAACCCATAAGGCATTTGTTGGGAACAAATATTTAATTTCAAGATAAGACTTGGGGTATAATACCCTTTGGTGATGCTAATAAACACAAAAGCAAATATACTATGACCACTACCATTAAAAAACAATTTCTGCTATGTGTAATACTATTGATGACTATTGGATGCACCTCCAAAGAACCATATCAGTATGACGCAGCAGATATTAACATTATTCCCAAACCCAAAACCCTGCTGTGTCGCCCGGGCGCTTTTGAGTTTACGGAAAAAACTCGTTTTGTAATCAACAACAAAGAAGAAGCTGCTATTGCAGAGATGCTAATCCAAAAGTTTTCAACAGCAACAGGATGGACATTGACGACTACAGAAACCATTCCGGCAGAGAATTATGTAGCTTTTACCATCAATAAAGCATTGAAAAAAGAAGCCTATGAGATAGCAGTAGCAGAAGACCATATCGTATTAACAGCAGGAGAGGCTTCAGGTTTCTTATACGCCATACAATCACTTCGTCAATTGTTACCTCCGGAAATTGAAACAAAAGGAGCTGATCAAAAGACAAAATGGTTAGTACCGGCAGTTTCTATTAAGGATGAACCGAGGTTTCAATGGAGAGGGTTGATGTTGGATATTTCGCGTCATTTTTTCGGAAAAGAATATATAAAAGAAGTCATTGATGGGCTGGCTTTTCATAAAATGAACGTTTTGCATTTACACCTGGTAGACGATCAGGGGTGGCGAATCGAAATAAAAAAATACCCCCGGTTAACTACAGTAGGTGCCTGGCGAGTAGATCAGGAAGATAAACATTGGAATGATAGAAGAGCAGTAAGTCCTGATGAGAAAGGAACTTATGGTGGTTTTTTGACACAAGAAGAACTTAAGGAGATTGTAGCTTATGCCGATAAAAAGAATATAACCGTCATTCCGGAGATAGAAATGCCTGCTCATGTATCCAGTGCCATTGCAGCATATCCGCACCTGTCCTGTAAAGGGAATAGTATTGGAGTTCCCTCTGGAGGGCTTTGGCCAATAACAGATATTTACTGTGCAGGACAAGAAAGTACTTTTGTTTTTCTGGAAGATGTATTAAAGGAAGTGATGGATATTTTCCCTTCTCAGTACATTCATATCGGGGGGGATGAAGCGACCAAGACCAATTGGGAACATTGTCCTTATTGTAGACAGCGAATGAAAGATGAAGGTCTGAGTGAAGTAGAAGAATTGCAAAGTTATTTTATAAAGAGAATAGAGAAGTTTATCAATGCCCATGGGAAAAAATTAATAGGCTGGGATGAAATATTAGAAGGAGGACTGGCTCCGGATGCTACGGTAATGAGTTGGAGAGGAGTGAAAGGTGGTCTGGAAGCGGCTGCGCAGGGACATGATGTGGTGATGACTCCGGGAACCCATTGTTATTTTGATCATTATCAAGGCAAAAAAGAAGAAGAGCCATTAGCGATTGGAGGATTTACTCCTTTATCCAAGGTATATCAATTTGATCCGGTAGTACCTTCTATGACTGCTGAAGCTGCTAAACATGTATTGGGAGGGCAGGCAAACCTTTGGTCAGAGTATATTACTACAACAGCGCATTCTCAATATATGATATATCCGCGTTTGGCTGCCCTGGCCGAAACAGTGTGGAGTCCTAAAGAAGCTAGAGATTGGGGTGATTTCTCAGATCGTATCCAAACGATGTTCGACCGATATGAATATCAGGGAATACACTATGCCAAAAGTTCGTTTAGAATACGACCAGAAGTAATTGTAGATACTTCTAGCAATAGCGTGACGCTACAATTAAAAAATGAGTACCCCAATGCTGATATTCAGTATGTACTGGGAACGGATACACTCTCAGAGAAAGCCATACAATATACCAAACCGATTCCTATGGATACAACTATAACACTTACAGCTTCTTTATTCAAAAATAATAAAGCAATTGGTACGGTCTTAAAAGATACAATTGTCTTTCATAAGGCAGTAGGAAATCAAGTCAGCTATGTAGCACCTTATCACAAGAAATATAAAGGAACAGGAACCCGTAGTTTGGTTAATGCTATACGTGGATCAAAAAACTTTGGAGATGGACAATGGCAAGCTTGGCTAGGAAACGACATGGAGGTAATCATAGACCTGGGTAAGGAGCAAGCAATTCACAAAACCATTGTAGGAAGTATGCAAGACCAGGGAAATGGAATTTATTACCCTGTAGGAATAGAAGTATTTACTTCATTAGACGGAACACAATTCACCAAAAAAGGACAGATGACACGAAAACATCAATTAGACAGAACAGTAGCATTAAACGAGTTTGATGTGACATTCGAAACCCATAAAACCCGTTATGTAAAAGTAAAAGCAACTAGTATTAAAGAAGTACCTCATGGAGGCGATGTATGGTTGTTTACTGATGAAATTTTAATCGAATAACAGATGAAAACGCAATATTCTATAACATGCTATTTATGGTTGCTGTTGCTTCCTGTTCTTCATGCACAGGAGCAGGCAACATCTACGGATTCCCGGATGGAGTGGTTCTCCAATGCTAAACTCGGTATTTTTATTCATTGGGGATATTATGGTGTTAATGGGATATCAGAATCCTGGTCTATGTATCATAAGAAAATTTCCTATGATGCGTATATGGATCAGGCAAAAGGATTTACTGCCAGTCAGTATGATCCTGATAAATGGGCTGCTTTTTTTAAGAAAGTAGGAGCGAGATATAGTGTATTAACTACTAAGCATCATGATGGGGTGGCCTTATGGGGTACGAACTTAAGTGAGCTGAATGTGGTGAAAAAAACCCCGGCAAAAAAAGATCTGGTAGCTCCATATGTTCAGGCTTTGCGAAAGGAAGGACTAAAAGTTGGGCTGTACTATTCGTTATGTGATTGGTCACATCCTGATTATGAGGTTGTTTTTCCAAGACCGGATACCAAAAAAGACTATCCGCAGCAAGGATTGGAAAATCTGACGAAATGGGAACGTTTTGTCAGGTTTTATAAAGGACAGTTAAAAGAATTAAATGACCAGTTTCACCCCGATTTGTATTGGTTTGATGGGGATTGGGAAAAATCTAGTGAAGAGTGGCGAGCCAAAGGACTAAAGGATTCTTTATTAGCCTGGAATCCTGCCACTATTGTCAATTCCAGATTAAAAACCTATGGAGATTATAGTACTCCGGAACAAGGAATTCCTGTGGTACGACCAGAAGGTCCCTGGGAGTTCTGTATGACGATGAATGATAATTGGGGATACTACCCCAGTGATACCAATTACAAGCCTGTAGCGCAGATTATCCGCACATTTGTAGAAGTGATCGCTTCAGGAGGAAATTTGTTGCTTAATATTGGGATGAAACCCGATGGGACTATTCCCAGGGAACAAGAAGAACGGTTGACCGAATTGGGAGCGTGGATTCAGAAACACAGGGAGGCAGTCTATACAACTACTGCTGGACTGCCATATGGACACTTTAATGGACCTACCTTAATTAGTAAGGATAAAACAAAGCTATACTTATGTGTATTTGATGCCCCCAGACATTATATTTCTTTAAAAGGAATTCAAAATAAGATTCAGAATATACGAGTGATAGGAAGTAATTCCTCTATAGCTTTTGTCCGGAACGGAGGGGCTTCATGGAATAATATTCCGGGAATTGTACGTATTGACTCTCCCCCAGAAAAATTATTAGATCCCTATGTAACCATTCTGGAAGTGACATTGGATACTCCCTTAAAGTTATATAGAGGGCATGGGAATGCAGTAGAACTAAACGATTAATCAATAGATGGCTATGATAGTAACAATAAAAAAAGGAATAGGTGTTTTGGGATGCCTGCTCTTATTTTCTTGTATGTCAAAAGAAGAAAAGACAACAGTAGAAACAGAAATTCCGAAACCTAAGCTGAAGGAATCTCTCATTGGGTATGTAAATCCTCTGATGGGAACGGATTCAGAATTTAGCCTGTCAAATGGAAATACCTATCCTGCCATTGCACGTCCCTGGGGTATGAATTTCTGGACGCCAATGACCGCCAAAATGGGAGATGGATGGACTTATAAGTACGATGATCATACCATACGAGGGATTAAACAAACGCATCAGCCCAGCCCATGGATTAATGATTATGCAGCCTTCTCACTGATGGGGGTTACAGGAAATTTGAAATATAAAGAAGATGAGCGTGCCTCCTGGTTCTCTCATAAGGCAGAGATTGTAAAACCTCATTACTATCAGGTATATCTGGCAGACTATGATATTAATATGGAGGTGAGTCCTACTGAACGGGCAGCTCATTTTAGAATGACGTTTCCGGAAGCAGATAGCTCCTATATAGTCTTAGATGCTTTTTTTAAAGGATCTAAAGTAACCATAATCCCCGAAGAACGAAAAATAATCGGGTATTGTAGGAATAATAATGGAGGGGTTCCCGATAATTTCCACAACTATTTTGTAGCAGAATTTGATAAAGATTTTGAAGTATATCATAGTTGGGGAGATCAATGGAAATTACAACGTAATATCAAAGAAAGTGAAGGAGAGCATGTAGGAGCAATTGTAGGATTTAAAACCAGAAAAGGAGAAGAAGTACATGTAAAAGTCGCTTCTTCCTTTATTAGCCCTGAACAAGCACAAATAACACTGGATAGAGAGATCGGAGAAGATACATTTGAAACCACCAAAAAAAAGGCAAAAGAAGCCTGGGAACAGGAATTAGGAAGAATTCGGATAGAAGATGAATCAATTGATGACTTGAGAACCTTTTATTCATGCTTGTATAGAGTGTTGTTATTTCCCAGGAAGTTTTATGAATATGATGCGAATAATTCTATTCATCACTACAGTCCTTATAACGGAAAAGTACTTCCAGGTTATATGTTTACTGATAATGGTTTTTGGGATACGTTCAGAGCTGTATTTCCTTTTTTTAATCTGATGTATCCTGATCTCAATAAAAATATAATGGAAGGATTGGCAAATACCTATAAGGAGTCTGGATGGTTACCAGAATGGGCAAGTCCAGGTCATAGGGATTGTATGATAGGATCCAATTCTGCACCGATTATTGCTGACGCGATGAGTAAAGGGGTTGAGATGAATGGAGAACTATTATTAGAGGCAATGCTTAAAAATGCTACCGTAGCAACAGGACGCCCTGTTAATTCTGTTGGAAGAGCCGGACTTACAGAATATAATGCTTTGGGGTATGTACCTTATGATGTTCGTATTCATGAAAATGTAGCGAGAACCTTAGAATATGCTTATGCTGATTTTGCCATTGCTAGCATGGCAGAACGGATGGGAAAACAACAGCTTGCAGCTACGTACTATCAGAAAGCCATGAACTATAAAAATGTATTTGATCCCGAAACCAGATGGATGCGGGGAAAAAATAAAAATGGAAGCTTTCAGAAACCCTTTAATCCACTGAAGTGGGGAGATGCATTTACAGAAGGGAATAGTTTACATTATACCTGGTCTGTGTTTCACGATGTACAGGGGTTAATTGATCTTATGGGAGGAAATGAAGCATTTGTGAATAGATTGGATGAAGTTTTTAGCATGCCTCCTGATTTTGATGCTTCATACTATGGGTTTACCATTCATGAAATCAGAGAAATGCAATTGGTTAATATGGGAAATTACGCACATGGAAATCAGCCCATCCAGCATATGATATATTTATATAATTATGCTGGAAAACCATATAAAACCCAGAAACAGATTAGAGAGGTATTGACAAAATTGTATGCAGCTACTCCTGATGGATATTGTGGAGATGAGGATAATGGGCAGACATCAGCCTGGTATGTTTTTAGTGCTTTGGGATTCTATCCGGTAACTCCGGTGATCAATCAATATGTAATCGGTAGTCCTTTGTTTGATAAAGTAACAATTCAATTGAGTAACGGTAATGTATTTAAAATCAGTAGTTCAGAAAATGATAAAGAAGCACCGTATATACAAGAGGCTAGCCTGAATAAACTTCCGTATGCGAAGACATTTCTTTCTTATGATACGATTCAAAAAGGAGGAACACTTCATTTCCGTATGGGAACGACACCAAATAAAAACTGGGGAAATGCTCCTGATGCAGTCCCTTATTCATTAAGCAATCAATAAAACGAGTATGCAATCACTGTTTTGTCAATATCATTATCTAAGGAACCGCTTTATTCTTTCTATATTAACATTTGTAGGAGTGTTAGGAAATGCACAAGAAATAAGTAGGTATGTCAATCCTTTTATCGGAACATCTAATTTTGGAGCGACAAATCCAGGAGCAGTAGCTCCGAGAGGAATGGTTAGTGTCTCTCCGTTTAATGTATCGGGAAAACAGAATACAATGGATAAGGATAGTCAGTGGTTATCGACGCCTTATGTAAAAGAAAACCACTTTTTGACCGGCTTCTCTCATGTAAACTTAAGTGGGGTAGGCTGTCCGGATTTAGGAGTGCTTATTGCGATGCCTACTATCGGTGTTGTAGAGACAGATCCCCTGAAATATGGAAGTACATACTCAGCAGAAGTTGCCCGTGCAGGATATTATAAAACTCATCTTGAAGCTTCTGGGATTACGGTTGAAACAACAGCTACCCCCAGAGTAGGAATTAGCAGGTATACATTTCCTAAAGGAAAATCCAATGTACTTCTCAATCTGGGATTAGGATTAACCAATGAGCAGGGTGCCATGGTTAAGGTGGTCTCTCCTACAGAAATAGAAGGTGTGCGTACTGTAGGATCATTTTGCTATTACAAGCCAGAAGAAACCTATCCTATATATTTTGTAGCGCGTTTTGATAAACCTGCTCGTGAGTTTGGGATATGGAAACATACACAAAAATACAAGGGAGTAGAAGGACAATGGATGGGATATAATGGTAAAACCAGAACCTATAGGAACTATTACAAAGAAGTAGTAGGGGATAGTATAGGGACTTATTTTTCTTATGATTTTAAAGAAACAACCCAGTTACAATTGAGTATAGGAATTTCATACGTAAGTATAGAAAATGCCAGAGAAAATCTGGAAAAAGAGTTAGGCAAGAATACGTTTGAGTCGGTCTATTCAGAAACCAGAAAACAATGGGATAAGGTATTAGGAAGAATTGAAGTGAGTGGTGGAACAGAGAATGAAAAAACTATTTTTTACACCGCATTATATCATACACTCCTTCATCCGAATATACTCAATGATTACAATGGAGAATATCCGGCTATGGCAACACGAGAAACGAAACATACCACAGGAAATCGATTTACTGTTTTTTCTTTTTGGGATACCTATAGAAATTTACATGCACTGATGTCTTTGTTATATCCTAAACAACAATCGGATATGGTCAAAAGTATGTTGGCGATCTATAAGGAAAGTGGCTGGCTTCCCAAATGGGAACTCAATGCTACAGAAACCACGACTATGGTAGGAGACCCGGCAGGAATCGTAATTGCTGATACCTACCTGAGAGGAATTGATGATTTCGATATCGAAGTAGCTTATGAAGCCATGTGCAAAAGTGCAGATCAGATAACCGATAATCCATTACGCCCCGGTTTGGAAGATTATCTGCAAAAAGGGTATCTAACGACCAGTACTACCAGCAGTGGCTCGGTTTCCACCACTCAGGAATATAACATCAGTGATTTTGCAATTGCACAATTAGCTCAGAAACTAGGGAAAAAAGAAGCCTATGAACGTTATACAAAACGAGCAGTATCTTATAGAAAGTTATTTGATAAAAAATTAAACTTGTTACGTCCCAAAAATGATGATGGAAGCTGGTATCATCCGTTTAATCCGGATACCGGAGCTAATTTTGTGAAGAATTTTGGATTTATAGAGGGGAATTCCTGGCAGTATACATTTATGGTTACCCATGACATTCCGCATTTGATCAAGATGATGGGAGGAAAAGAACCTTTTACGAAACAACTAAAAAAAGTATTTGATAATAAGCAATTTGATATGGCAAATGAACCAGATATAGCATATCCTTTTTTATTTAATTATGTGAAGGGGAAAGAGCGACTTACTCAGGATATGGTTGATCAGTTGCGAACCACTTATTTTAAAAACAGCCCGGATGGGTTGCCGGGAAATGATGACACAGGCACCATGTCTGCATGGTTGATTTATACAATGATGGGGATATACCCTGTTAGCCCGGCAGAACCTATATATACGATTAGCAGACCAGTTTTTGACCGTGTTACAATTCATTTAGATCCTGCATATTATGAAGAAAATACATTGATCATTAAGAAAGAAGGAAACCCCAAAGGATATATTAAACATCTAGAACTCGGAGGCAAAAAACACGAACACTTTTTTATTACACATGATGAATTAACACGTACAGGATCCTTAACAATATACCTGAAATAACTACAATAGTCAGGGATTTCCGTATCATGTGTAATGGTATTGAACACTAGGTGTTTATACGGATTTTTTAACATAAAAATGAAACAGGTATTTCTACTGTAGTTTATATGAATCATTTATAAGATCTTTGAACTATAATTAGAAAAGCTCTGGATATTGTAGCTACTATCCAACTTTTTTATTTATCATGGAGTACTCACCACCCACTACAGGGAATTAATTTATTTTATAATTATCAGATACTCTTCCTTGCTTGTTTTGCAGGCAGTTGAAGAATGTATACATATCAGGTAGTTATTAGATGTGCCCCAACCCAATTTAATCTAGATGAATTGGTGTAAAAAAGAATGATGTAATCAAAATAATAACAATGTGCTATAAATAAAATGTATTAGACATTTTGCTTATACCCTTAAAACCTTCATTTACTATTATGTTAACACAGTCAAAGTCAGGAAGTGACGCTGTCACTGCTACAGATACTTCGTACCCTGTAGCCACCATAACCAACAATTCCTCTTATGAGGTCGTTATATACGATGTGTATAATCCATCCAAAGGAGCTACTACTGTTCCATATGAATATACTAAATTAGAAACCATTGCTGTAGGAGCAACCAAAGAAGTACAAACTATCAGAGATGTATCCATGCTTCAGGCTATGTATACAGGAACGATAGAACAAATTAACGATTTTTATTGCTATCAATTTCCGATTAAGGTGATGTCGGTAATGCAATTTTCTTTTGGGGATCCCCCTCCGATAACATATTCAATCGAAAAAACAGATGAAGATGCGATGATTCAGTCATTTCTATTTCATCGTTTTGCAATGGCAAATCCGGACTCCTCTCTAACCAAAAACCTGTATGCTTCCTTAAAAGAAGGAAGTGTAGACAGTGTGAATGATTTTTTTGCAGGAACTAAGAATTTTACTTCTTGTACGCTGAGTTCATGGAATGCCATACAATCCTGGTTACAAATGTTTACTTCCGGGTGGCAGGGACCTTATTTCTTATATGAAGAAGAGCCTGATCCGGCACCAAGTGATTATGTTCCTGTACTGATAGCTACGCTGGATATTACCTCTACCGCTACAGATAACACTGCGACCTTAAAGATGTGTAGTGAAGACTCCAAGGGAAATCCAGTATATGCAGATCCTCCAGAAACCACTACAATTATTATGAATGGAGATGGAACCATGGGGGATAGTAATCCAGGGCAGGATGTATCTGTTTCGCTGACGCCTGTATGGATGAATGTTATTCAAACAACGATGAAGGATGGAGTACCTACCTCTAATTATATTGTAGGACCAGTAGTAACGGGAACCATTGCAAACAAAAAAGTGGTTTCTACTCAGGTTGCTAGACAATTACCTAGTAAAAAATCAAGTGGAAGTGCGCAGCAGGAATCTTCTTTTGATGCTTCGTTTGGAAAAATATGTCAGGGAGTAGGCTTATTGGTAGGTCTATTGATGCTAGGAGATTTTGCTGCTAAAATAGGAAAGTCAGCTAAAAATAAGTTGACTAAATCCAAAGAAAAAGCAGAGTCAAAAGAAGAATTTGAAGCACAGGAAAAAACCATTAATGAAACACCTGATGCAAAGGTTGTATCCGAAGCTACAGAACAGGAAGCTACATTTTCTTCTGATGCTTCTAAAGTTTCTGACAGTTATGCTGATACCTCAGAAGCATTACAGGAAGATGTAATGATGCAGACAATGGAAGATACTTCTTCTTCTATTAGTAATGAAATTCGTGAGCAGGTAGAAGACGGATATACTCCTACAGAAGATTTCGAATCGGCAGTACAGGATTTAGAAACTTCCTTTAGTGATGCCAAAGCTAAAATAGAAAGTGGGGATTTCTCTGAAGCCAGTGCTGAATTGAGCACAGCCTCTAAAAACATTGATATCACCTTACAGGATAGTAGTGCAGAAATGCATGATTGGGAATCCCAATCTCTGCAGGAATCGTCAGATGCAGTAAAAGATGCAGCTTCTGCCTCAGAAGCATTAGATGAGGCACAGGATGCCCGGGAAAAAACACTGGAGAATGAAGCAGATGATTCCGGTTTTGATGCAGAAGATGAAAAATGGCCGGAAACAGATACAATTCCTGAAGAATTATAATATACTAACTTAAAACCTTACAAGAATGATTATTACATGGTACACAGACCCGTCAAAAGGAGCCTTTACAGAAGCAGGCGGAAAATATTCATCATATTATCAATATGATACAACGACTAAGAAATTTGCGAGAATCCGATTAGAATTAGGAAGAGGTGTCTCTGCTAGTGGAGATACAGGGAAAACCGGGGCATTTTTTAAAGAGAGAAGATATGTAGGTTTTGGTGATAAAGCAAAAGTAAAGACATCTCAGAAAGAGAAGTGGAGTGTGAATGAAGATGGAGATCTTTGTTTTGATGGAACGCCGCTACAAAAAACTCCCGAGGATAACTTGAGAACATTTGATACCTCTTCTACAGTATTTAATGAAGATACTTTTATTCACAGAGGGAATGCAGTGACTTCCGATGCGCATTTTCCAGAAGGAATTGATGTAAAACACTTGAGCTTAATCGCTAATGATACCATCATTAATCAAAAAAGTATCAAATTGACAGAATCAAGCGCCAGTGGGAAAGAATTATCAGATGCTCTAAAGGAACGAGTGAGTAAAATTATTGATAAACCGTTTGCTGATATAACAGATGATGATTTACTGGCGAAGTTAAAAGAGCAGGTTTCTACCATTAAAGAAGAGTCGATAAAATCGACAAAAGAATCTCTGAATGATTCCTTGAGTGAAGTAGATACACTGTTAGAGGATATCCAAAGTCAAATCACGGATAACGGGCTGGTTCCTGACGAAAAATTCGAAAGTGCATTTAAGGAGCTTGGAGAACAAGTCAGTGCTGCAAAAACAGCAGCTTCTACCGGAGAGGGAATCCAAGATGCTATTAGCAAATTGTCTGAAGCAAAAACCACACTGAATGAAGCGGCTAAGGATTTAAGCGCGAAACATTTTGAAGCATTGGAAGAGCAAATGACCAATTCAGATGCAGCTATAAAAACAGCCTTATCAGATAGTCAGCAGTGGGAGGAAATTAGTGCGGAATACAGTGAAGCGGAATCCGCTACTTCCATAGAGGATTATGAAAAGAGTATTGGAAATAGTGAGGAAGTTGAAGCCGTAGAACTGAAGTAAATCCATGGAGTATGGCATATCCAAAACTTACAATACAGAATAATTTGTCAAAAAATATTGTAGTGTATGATGCATTTCAGGAAGATGCGAGTAATAAAGAACTCACTAACTATTTTGGAACACTGACGGATATAACGTCAGTGTCATCTGATAAGAGTGCGTCTTTTGAGCCAATTCACGGACCAATATCTACCTATATTATTTTTGATGAAACGTATACGCCTATTACACGAGTGTTTAGTATGGGAGATACGGAAGAGACCTTTACGGTGACCCAGGAGGAAGTCGATATCATGACAGCAACTCAGGCTTTTGTTACCTTATTAGAAAAGAAACCTGATGATGCCTTATCAGTGAGTTTTCAGAAACTCATTAAAGGAGGAAAAGCAACAGCAGACGAGGTCAATACTTTTTTTAAAAATACTACTGAATATAAGAGTTGTACCTTTATCTCATATATGCTGGCCGTGGTAGCTTTGGCACGAACACCCAAGACTAAGGATAAACCACCACAGGAACAGGCGTACAGTTTGAGCAGCTTGTGTACCTATATGGGGTTTGACTGGCCATCAGAATTACCGGATATAACCATCTCAGATTTTAGCTGTACCGATAATGGAGAAGCCATTCTCATAGGAGGGGTATTGACCATTACGGATGTTACCTTTGCAGATGGGGTTCTCGATAGAATTACTACATTCTTGCCAAGTACCAAAGTTACCTTTGGCGTAGAATTTATTTATAAGGCAGGGTTATCCGTTGGGGTAACCTGTCTTACATTCGGTTTTGAATCGATTAAGATTCCAATAGAAGATAACAAGACCTTTGATATTGATAAACCTACCGTATTATTAACACTTAATCCACTGTTTAAGTTTGTCGTATTCGAAATCAAAGCAGATATTCCGTTTACTTTGTTTAACAGCCCGACCATTGATGCAGAGATTGCAATGACTATTGATAACATCGAAGCAGAAATAGGTGTAGAACTTTCGGGAAACAAAAGTACGTTGTTAACACCTCCGGGAATTAAAGGATTGCACTTCGATTCTTTTGGAGTGGGATTAGGTTTGTTTTTCGAACCTCCGGGATTTGCTATTGGAGTGGATGGAAGCTTCCATATTGGAGAAGACAAACAAGTGAGTTTAAACGATGATCAGTTTGCTATTGTTTGTCAGATGGAAGAGGAAATTCCGAATCCATTATACCTTTCCTTTTATGTTCCTACCTTGAGTTTGGAAGAAGTAATTACCATATTCACAGATACTAAGGTGCCAATCGATTTTCCGATATCCTTTAGTGACCTGTCGTTTAGGTGGGCAGAAAATCCAATGGAACCGGTAGTGCTTCCAGATGGTTCTTTAGCTCCTATGGGATATGGTTTTAGTGGTTATATGGACTTATTTGGGTTAGGGTTCTATGGCTATCTGAATATCGATATGAATACGGGAATATCAGGAGATATCACGATGGACCCTTTTTCTCTGGGTTCAATTTTCAGGCTATCAGGTGATGGAAAAGAAGTTAGTATTAAAGTAGATGCCAGTGGAACTCCCATTCCTAATAATGCGATTCCAAAAACAGCTGCAGAGAAAAAAGTAATCGATGCTGCCACTGATAAAACGATCATCAAAGCGGGAGGTCCTGAAATGACGTTGAGTACCTCGTCTTCTCCTTATTTTACTTTAGATGCTAAGGTGAGTTTACTGGAGGTTATAAGCGAAGAAATTGATGCGACTATTTCCAAAGAAGGAATTCATTTCGAGTTGGATTATGGGACCATATTACAATCAAAGATGAGTTGTACCTTACAGGACTACCATAACTTTTCGGGCAGCTGTAGCTATGGAATAGATTTGCGAATCCCACTGCCAACAATTGCAGGCTTTGATTTGGGGTCTATACACCTGGATACGGGCTGTAGTTTGTCATTATCGATTACAACCAGTACTTCGGATATAGTGTTTAAGGTACAGGGAGCTTTTACTTTTGAAGGATTAGATCTTTCCTTTGGTCCGTTTGAACTGGATGTTGATATTAGCAGTATTTCTGCAGTCATAAAAGAAGTGGAGAAGTATATATTACGGAATGTGTCTTCTATTTTTGAAGCGATTATCAAGGATGCTTCTAAGTGGGCAGGCTATGTAGAAAAAGCCATTGTAAGTGGAGTAGAAGATGTAGCAGAGGGATTAAAAACCGCTTTTGACAAGTCAGCGACTGAGGTAGCATCAATTATGCATGGAGCTGGATATGGGGTGGATGTGATCGCCTCTGGTTTAAAAACCGCTTTTTCTGCACCAGCAGATGTGATTGCCAGTGCTCTTAAGGATGGATTTGGAGCATCAGATACAGTAGTAACTGACTCACTGAAATATGTTGGGTTTGGCGCAGAAGAAACCGCCAAGGCACTAAATACTGTTTTTGGATTAGCACCTGATGCCGTATATACTATTCTCAAGGGAGCAGGATATGCAGAAAGCGCTATTAAAGATGCATTTGAATCTATTGGAGGTGCTTTTGCTGATGCAGCAAAGAGTATATGGCATGCCGTGTCCCATTGGGATCACTGGAGTTAGCCCTGGTACTATTCAGGCAAGACACTTCTTGCCTGAATAGTCTATGATATTATCATCCTGCTTCATTACCTATTTTATATATAAAACGAATACAATATGTCGCTAGAACTAAGCAATCCACTTCAATTATTATCGACAATATCTCAACGACAAAAATGTCATGCGGTGGAATGGTCTATAAAAATAACACATAATACTGTCAGACCACGGTATAAACCTACCTTGTATATTTATCCTGATGAACAACAACCTGCTTATAGATCCCTGACGCAGTTATTACATACTATAAAAACTCCAAGAACGGTACTTGATATTCATGATGATAGCAGGTTTACAGCTATGTACCAGGGACTTCGGTTACCTGTTGCGGCTTCTGAGGATAACTGTTTGTTTATACACGATTCAGAAACCCAATTTATACATTCATATCGATGGAGAGAAGAGAAGTCGTTTCAGCAACAACGCTATATGTACTCTAATCGTCTGCCGGTAACGGCTGTAAGAGATCATATTCACCCGGATTTGCATTCCATATTTGATTCGTTATTATTACAGGATGGGTTTAAAGACCAATTGGGTATTTGGTGTCAGAAGAAAGGAGATATAACACATGAGGTATACCTTACTTTCCCAAGTCGCCCGAAAATTGATTGGGTAATTGCAGGGATATCTCCTTTGCTGACTGCCTCAGGGGTACAGCAATTGCAGTCTTATAAAGGATTACGCTTTAAAAATATTGGATTTGATGCAGTTACAGAGACAAGAGCGCCTGCAGTTACTATGTATTTTACAATACCAGTGTCGGATTACTTTCCTACAGATTATAAGGATTTAATGAAGAGGACTTTCCTGTTTTTCAGAGAAGAAACGGAATCGATACTACCTGAGCATATAAGGAAAGTATCTGTATAAATGATTTATATGGTTTTTTTTAGCTTTTTCATCCTTTTTGGACCATACCATAGCCAAAAACCAGTAATACAAAAGACTAAGAGAGAACCTCCCATAATCGTAGCATATACTCTTTTTAGAATACCATTATCAGTTCCGATCCAATGATCGAGAATAGATCCGTCGTGTATATCTTCCAAGAGATCTGCATACCGTTTTTCGATATGGAGTACGGCGCCGGTAGCTCCGTCAATCTGTATTCCATAGTAATTAGAGAACACAAACTTAACGATACCCTTATGTATTCTAACATCAATACGTTTTAATGTAGAAGAGGGATTATACAATCCTGTTTTTTTCATGGTATTGTAGGCATAGCGTTGTAAGGTCTCCATAGGAAGCCATTCTTTAAAATCCGTAGAGGTTCCGGTATACGTATCGGATAGGATAAGACCATTGCTATGTTTTTTCCAGGCGAGAAGGATACCTGATATCGAAATACATAAGAAAAAAATAAAAAGAAAAAGCCCTGTGATGCGGTGTACTTTTCTAAAAAACCTTAATACCTTGGCATGTCTTTTTCTCCTTAACTGCTCCGTCATAAATTACGTCATTTTCATTTCTAAAAGCCCCCTTTTGAGATAAGAGGCTATTTCAGGCTACAATTTTATTAGAAATTATCGGAATCAATACAGCTTTAACTCTTTTTTAGCGTTAATTCAATTTTGCCTAGGATTTTATTAAGAAAGCATCCGGTTATTTTGCAGTCCGAAGTCCTTTAGCTTTTAAGAGAAGTTATTAGTCGAAAAAATTTATGATCCTTTCCTAATAATAAGAACTTATAAAGGTTAAAATCAGGACCTGTTAATTTAACAATAACTAATAATAATTAAATAATAGTAAGTATGTTTAAAAACCTATCCATCTTTCTATTATGTATTTTGGGGCTGTATAGTAGTATAGGCTATTCACAGACAAACATAATAGAGGGAAAAGTAAAAGATGTTACAGGAGTGCCCTTACCTGGAGTAAACATTGTTTTGAAAGGAACTACCACCGGAGCACTATCAGATTTTGATGGTAAGTATTCTATAGGAGCACCAGGAGACGGCACACTGGTCTTTTCTATGATGGGGTTTGCTACCAAAGAAATTGATGTTAATGGAAGAAGTACAGTCAATGTTGTTTTGCAAGAAGATGTGGAGAGTTTAGAAGAAGTGGTTGTTACTGCTTTAGGGATAAAAAAATCAACAAAAGCATTGGGGTATTCTCTTACCGAAGTAGGAGGAGAAGAAGTTTCGGCAATTAAGCAAACCAATGCCATTAATTCGTTGCAGGGTAAAGTAGCGGGGGTTAATATCACACAAAATGCTACAGGAGCAGCGGGTTCCAGTAGGGTAGTGATTCGTGGTTCCAGTTCATTGACACAGGAGAATCAACCTCTGTACGTCGTTGATGGAATTCCAATTAGTAATGATAATAATGGATCTGCCGGTGAGTGGGGAGGAACCGATGGGGGAGATGGAATTTCCAGTATTAATCCCGATGATATAGCATCCATTAGTGTACTAAAGGGAGGGGCAGCTTCAGCCTTATATGGATCAAGAGCAGCTAATGGGGTGATCATATTGACCACGAAGAAAGGAAAAGAACAAAAAGGATTGGGAGTTACATTGAGTAGCGCTGTTACTTTTGATAGAGTAGATACTTCTTTGCAGGATCTTCAAACGACCTATGGACAGGGAAGAAGAGGAGAAAAGCCAGGTAATCAGGAAGAAGCATTAGAAATAGGTTTTTCATCCTGGGGATCCAGACTAGATGGTACAGCTGTACCTCAATGGGATGGAGTAGCTCGTCCGTATTCTTATATAGGGAATAATCTGGATCATTTTTATAGAACAGGAACAACCTTTATTAATACGGTTGCACTGGCAAATGCTTCAGAAACGCTTAATTATCGATTTTCAGCTTCTGATTTATCCAATGAAGATGTGATGCCGAATGCAGGATTAAACAGAAAGACATTTTCTCTAAATGTAGGATCTGTAATGGCGAAGAAGTTAACGACAAATGTGAATGTAAAATATATAAGGGAAAGTGTTACGAATCGTCCCAGATTATCTGATGCCCCTGGAAATGCCAATTATACTTTGATGAACCTGTCACCTAATGTGGATGTTCGCTTGATGAATCCAGGAGTGAATAGTGATCTTACAGAACGACAAATAACACAGAATGTATATACACAAAACCCATATTTTTCGGCATATCATTTTAGAAATGAAGATGTCAAAAATAGAATTATAGCTTCTTCTTCGATTCGTTATGATATTACAGATTGGTTATACACTTTAGCACGTGTGGGAGTTGATCATTATACTATTAAAAAAACAGAGGTAGAGCCCTGGGGAACGGCTTATAAGCCACTGGGAGGAATGACGGAAAGAGAAATCAGGTATAGTCAGATTGATAGTGATTTAATGCTTGGAGTGGACAAAACATTCGGAGAAAAAATAAATCTGGTAAGTTTTGCCGGGATAAACAGTAACCAGATAGAACGAGAAGATTTAAGCTTATCAGGAAATGATTTTATTGTTCCCGGTTTGGAAGATATCGGAAATACGAATAATCAATCCAGAAACAGAACCTACAATAAGAGAAAAATAGGATCTGTTTACGGTTCGGTGGAACTATCATATGATAATTTGGCATTCCTTACTTTTACGGGAAGAAATGATTGGTTCTCTACCTTGTCCTTTCCAGGAAAAACAACGCCTAATAATGATTTTTACTCTTCGGTGAGTGGAAGTGTTATTTTATCAGATTTGTTTCCTCTACCTGAAACAGTAAACTTTTTAAAACTTAGAGGAGGATATTCTCAGGTAGCAGGAGGTGCGAGTGATGCATATCAATTAGCACTTACTTATGAAATTTTTGGACAAGGACACTTGGGGCAACCTCTGGGAAAAATTACAAATGGAACGGTTCCTAATTTTGGATTGGTTCCTTTTAGCAAAACAGAAACAGAGGTAGGGCTTGATGCACGTTTATTTAATAACCGTTTATCCTTTGATGTAGCTTATTATAAAAACAATACAACTAATGATATCGTCTTTGTTTCTACGTCAGTCTTTTCTGGGTATGATCGGGCAATTGCCAATATTGGAGAAATAGAAAATAAAGGAATAGAGTTTTTAGTATCAGGAACTCCTGTAAAAACCAATAACTTCTTATGGAAAACAGCAGTCAATGGAGCGCATAATAAAGGAATCGTTTTGGCTACAAATGAAGTTGATGGAGAAATTAGCCTGGGACAGCCTCGTTCACAGAATGTAGAAATCAAACAAGTAGTAGGACAGCCGCAAGGCGTTATAGTAGGTGTTTCTTATGAGCGGGATGAACAAGGTGCTATTATCTATGATATCGATAGTGATGGGGTTCCCTTAGCCCGTGAGGGAGAACGAAAAATATTAGGAGAAGGAGTACCCCCGCTGACATTAGGTTGGAGTAATACAATTAACTATAAAGATTTTTCCTTAAGTTTTTTAATAGATGGGAAATTTGGGGGACAGATCTTCTCGGGAACCAATACTGTTACCTACACAAATGGATTACATAAAGCAACCCTTGAAGGAAGAGAAAATGGCCTGTCCGTATCGGGAATTGATGGGGCTACAGGAGCTCCTTTTACAAGGACGGTATCTCCTGAGTTTTTAGGCAGGTATTATAGTAGAGTCGGTAGAATAGCAGAACAATTTGTAGAAGATGCAGACTTTATCAAATTCAGGCAAGTAAGTTTAAGCTATTCATTACCTAATAGATACCTGGAAAAGACCTTTATAAACAAGGTGAATGTATCTTTTATTGCGTCTAATTTATTTTACCTGATGCGAAATGTTGATAACATCGATCCGGAAGCAGCTTATAATGTAGGGAATGCTCAAGGGTTAGAATATTTTGGAGTACCTAGTACCAGAAGTTATGGAATGAGTTTACAAGTTACCTTCTAAAAAGAGAGATAATCATGAAAAAATCAATATATATATTCATTGCAATCCTGACATGTTGGGGGTGTGATAAAGGTTTTGAAGAGTTAAATGTAGATCCTACAAAACCGGATCAGATAAGTGTAGTCAATAAACTTACTTCAGTACAGTTATTTACTTCTGGAGAACGTTATGAAAACTGGAGAGCCAATCTTATTTATTGTTCTACGATGATGCAGCATTTTGCCACTACAGCAGGGTATTGGTCTGGAGATAAATATACTTGGAATAGAGGATATGCTTCTTCATTAATTGATCGTTACTACGGAAATGCGGTAAAGACGCTGGAGGACATGATGGTACAACTTGATACGGAAGAAAAACCTGCAGAAATGAAGGCTATTACTCGAATTATGAGAGTTTTTGTCTATCATAGGTTGACAGATTTATACGGAGATATTCCCTATAGTGAAGCAGGAAAAGCTGTGATTGATGGAGTTCTGAAGCCTAAATATGACAGACAGGCTGATATTTATGCTGATTTATTGAAAGAATTAGAAGAGTCAGTAGCGGATCTGGGATCGGGAACTTCTGAGTTTGGGGATGCGGATTTAATGTATAAAGGAGATCTGGCAACATGGAAACGTTTCGGAAATTCCTTAATGTTGCGACTTGGATTCCGAATGATTAAAGTAGATCCCAGTGGGGCTCAGCAATGGGTGACAAAAGCAATACAAGGAGGAGTTATGGAATCTAATGCAGATATTGCATATATAGCACATACAACCGGACCGGAAGGAATTAATAAAAATGGGTTGGGAGAGGTGTTTACTGCTGATGGAAATATGAGAATGAGCAAAACATTTGTAGATTTTCTTACGGGAGATCCGCGTTTGAAAATATTAGGAGCCCTGCCGGAGAAAACCGGACAAAAAGATGGAGAAGGAAATGATATTTTGAGAACTTATGAAGAACGTATAGATGCGGCAACCCAAAAAGGACTTCCTAATGGATTGGATGCAGGCTTACTGGAAGATGCTACAGGAGAGACTGATACCTTTGCATATACAGAGCCGAATAGAACTATTATTACCGGAGAGGATGCACCTATGTTCTTTCAGACCTATGCAGAAGTTAAATTCTTATTAGCAGAAGCAGCTGTACGCTGGGGATTAGCCGGGGGAGATGCGAAGGTACATTATGAAGAAGGTGTTGCTGCGGCTATGAAAATGCTTTCCCTTTATGGAGAAAATGCTGTGATTAATGATACAGCGATAGAAGGGTATATTACTGCGAATCCTTTTGATGCATCCAATGCTCTGGAACAGATTAATACCCAGTATTGGGCAGCTACTTTCCTTAATGAATATGAAGCATTTGCAAATTGGAGACGAACCGGGTTTCCTGTATTAACTCCAGTAAACTACCCAGGAAATGAAACAAATGGAACTATTCCCAGAAGATTGACCTATTCTACCAGTGAGCAAAGTAATAATGAAGAAAATTACAATGCTGCTATACAGGCACAAGGGCCAGATATATTGACAACCCGAGTATGGTGGGATAAAGAATAAATAATAATATCATTTGTTTGATTTCTTATGGATTGAGGGAAATAAACAATTTTTATTATTTGAAAAAGGAGCCTGTAACAGGCTCCTTTTAGTTTATGGTATTAGAGATATATAATTTTCTGCTTAATATTTTTTGTACTTTACTTGTGAAAACTATTCTTTTTCTGGGGATTGTGTTTTAAAAACAATACTGATGAGGATAAAGGAGGTAAGGCAACCTACAATAAATAGATCTCCTATAACAGAATAGATGGTAGTTACTCCTTTAGTTGGTAATTGAGTAATTAGAATTTTTCCTTTATCCTGAAAATAATCCATTTCACTAATTGTTTTTCCGGTATAGTCAAAACCGGCAGATAATCCATTACTGGTTTGACGAATTAGGTTAAATCCTTGTTCAATTGCTCTGAATTTGGCCATTTTTGTATGGATTGGATCTATAGCCTTCCAATCATTACTAGGTGCTAATAAAATATCTGATCCTTTTGCTTGTTTCAAGAAGTGAGGAAAGTCCATATCAAAGCAGATGGCAGCTCCGATAGTACCATAAGGGGTTTCTGTTTTCTGAATCCCTACTTGTTTATTATTGCTTATGGATGCTTCGAATCCTGGAACAGGAATTCCTTTCCAATAATCTATCGCTTTATGTCCGTTGGGAGTAAATAATACAAACTTGTTTTCATAAGGTTTGCTTTCGTGTTGATCAATGACTCCTATAGCAATTCCTAAGTAGATGTCCTGTTTCTTAGCGATTTCACTGGCCGTTACGTATAGTGATAGTTCATCTTCCTTGAGTACTAGACCATTCCCTTCTGACCAAAATACAATTTTTGCTCCTGCTTTTGCTTCCTGTATACTTCTTTCAAATAGATTCGAAAGTAATGCCGAAGATTGCTTTTTAAATTTTTCTTTCCCTCCTTCTATTGCTAACCCAAATAAATCATTGTCGTAAATAGCATATTCTTTTAGCAGTGATATCGATGCTATTCGTACAGTATCTGAATCTGCTTTTTGAAATAAGATGCGGTAGCTTCCAAAGAGTGTGGTTATCATAAAAACAATTCCAAAGGTCAGGATACTTTTCTTAATAGCTTTTGAATTAAAATGTTGTAGATAAATCCAATTACATATAGAAGCAAACCAACCGATAAGAAAGGTGATATAACTTAACCCGAATACGGCGATCGATTGTATTAGTATTGATTGAGATTCTTGTGTATATGCAATATGCCCCCAACTACCATATGGATAGTATTTGTGATATACATAACTAATTACTACCGAAGCAATAGGGAATATGAGAGTATGAATAAATTTATTTCGATGGTTGGAAAATAAGATATCGACTAGAAATGGCAAAGCAGAGAAAAGGGCTGGTATGGCCATGCTTATTATATGGAAATGCAATGGAATGGGAAATACATTATAGAACTGGAAAGAGAAGGTAGCTGTCAGAAATAACCAAGAAAAAAGGAAACTGCGAACTGGAGAAAACCGACGGCTGGCAAATAGCAACATGGTCGTTGAAATCCATGGAGCAAAAAACAATGCAAATCTTCCGTTTGCGAATAGAGAAATTAGAACTAATAGAGATAAGAAAATTAATTTGAAACGATGCTCTTTCTTCATTTTTTATATTTTTTTGATTGCTACAAAAATAATTTCAGAAAGTGGTTGATCCCTTATGTTTTCAGGAGTTAGGTATAAAACCTATCGTTTTAGGTACGAATGATTAGATCTCAGAAAGGTTCTTTTTATAATTTTTAGAAACAGGCAGTTCCATAAAGGTAAGAGAGATGGTGTTTGCATCTTTCCAGGACTTAAAATGCATGGGATTTATAAGGTGAGAACGATGAATTTTAACTAAAAATAAAATATCGTTTTCAATTTTTTTTAGGGAAGAACGAATAAGTTTAGAGGCGAGCTTATTGTCCTGTATAAAAAATATCTCTACATAATTTTGCGCATTAGAAATACTTATTAACTCAGACTGCTTGATTTTTAGAATATCAAGCTTATTTTCTCCTTTAATTAGTATCGTATCCTCTTTTACTGGAATTAACCTGATAGAATAATAGCGGATTACCAATACAATTGGAAGCAATACAAAGGCAGCTTTCAAGGTAATGTTAAGACAAAATTCTGTAAAGTTATAGCCTCCGTTTAGAAATGGGCTTTTGTATATTAAATAATTACAGATAGTATACAGCATATAATAAAATAGAATACTGCTTATTTCAAGACCAATATTCCATTTTTTAATTTTGTGATATATTCTATTCTGTAGGATGCTTAGAATTCCATAAGTAATAAAAGAAACGGCATTAAATCCTATACTGATTTTAATCCATGCTTCTAGGTTTAATGTCCCATCGTCGAAGGGTCTAATGATAAAGGCAAATAAAAACCCCCAAAGAGTGATAAAAAGCCCTATCAATAAGTGGTGTTTGATCGATGGGTTTAGTTTCTTCATTATTCTTATTATCAGAGATTAATTCAGGGAATATTGCAATGTATATTTTACAGTAACTTCTTTATTATCTTGTTTTCCGGGAGTAGCTACCGGTAGTAGTTTGATAACTCTCTTTGTTTCTATGTCTATTTTTTGATGGGGACTTCGTACCTGAATATTAACAATATTTCCTGATGTATCAATGGTAAACTGAGCAAATATATTTTGTGTATTCTCCAGGTTTAACTCTGTCTTTAACTCTTTATTGAAGTTGTTATCAAACAAGTTTTTTATAAGTTTATGGGTACACTTGATTTTATCTTCTTCTTCGCAACCTGGAAAGACCGGTTTTTGGGCTACAATTCGGAAAGGAATATTTTCCAGTATTTCATATTTTTCATCTGAAGCTTCATAAATTTCTTCAACTTCTTGTGCATATATTGATAAAGAAAATATGAATAGTAGGGGGAATAGTTGTTTTTTCATTGTATTCGCAGGTTTTGATTTTTTATTTTAAAATTTAATTACGGAAGGAATACATTGTAATATTCTCCAGATATACTATATGTGTTATAGGGGAGGAAAGTGTTACCTCATGTTTTGTTTTTTATCGAATAATCAATCGATGTTTCGGAACAAGGTACATCTATTTTTTTAAAGATCATTTTGTGTGCTTGTATTGAGATAGTTTTTACTGTTATATAGTGGCAGCTATAAAGGGGGTTTCTATCACTAGTCCATTTTTATAGAATAGAAGGCAACATATGACTTTTACAGGATATTTTCTATTGAATGATTTCATTTTTTAATGCGATAATTTCTTCAATGATTTTCATTTCTTTTTTTACTCCTCTGCGAATAAGAACAAATAAGATACTCCCCATTATTACATAGGACACATCGATAAATACAAGATTCCAAAAGCTTATATAACGACTAAATTCTGGGGTAATCATATAAAAGCCTAAAGTGTATAAAACAATAATAACAGGAGCGACTACTTGATGGATTGTTTTTCTGAATTGATGAAAGACTATACTATTTTCAGTTTGTTGCAGGGTTTTATCAAGACTGTTTATTTGTTTTGCTTTATAAATACTGATTACTTCTACAAGAATTCTGAACAAGAGTCCTATGATCATAAGACTAGCTCCTATTTTGCTTAGTAATTCTTTAACAGGAGCTACATAGTAGAAAAACAAGGAAATAACGATTAATGTTATAGTTAGAATACTGATAGTACCGTAATAGAAAAAAAAGTTTTCTTTTTCTTTTTTCTTTATACTGGCATATAGATTATTAAGGCTGTCATCAGAAGAAGTAATCTCTTTTTTACTACTTTCCCAGCTATTTTGTAGTTCTTCAAAATTGCGAATCATGTTACTTGTTTTTTTAAGGTGGTTTCCAATCGTTTTTTTATCCGATGAATTTTTACTCTCACATTAGCAGGGCTAATTCCGATTACTTCAGATATACTTGCATAATCCTGATTTTCCAGAACCATCATAATAATTAACCGATCTACTTTTTTTAATTGTCCAATAGCATTATAAAGCATTGATATTTTAGGATTTGTTACAGCTTCCATTCCGGAAGTGCGATCTGCTATTTCCGGTATGGGAAGTGTTTGTGCTTTTTTCTCCTTTTCTACATATTGCAGACAGGTATTTACAGTGATTCTGTATATCCATGTTTTATATGAAGAGGCTCCTCTAAAGCTTGTCAGGTTGTTCCATACGCGGATAAATACCTCTTGCGATAAATCGTTAGCAGTATCTCTATCACCTTTTGCAAACCCTAAACACATTTGCAACACCATTGGGTGGTGTTGCTGGTATATGTTCTCAAAAGACTTGTTTTTACTTTTTCTCATTAGCTAAAAAGGCTTTTGTAACTTCATAAAACCATTGTGGTTGATCAAACATGACAAAATGTTTACTTTTAGGGGCCATTTTGAGCGTTTTGTTTGATAGGTTTGTGTATTGTTTTTCAAAATTTTCCTTTGCTATTTTTAGATTAGGAAAAGAGGCACCTATTATCAATGTTTCACAGCTTATCTTTTTTAAGGTGTCTCTTAAATCAAGTTTTAGTAAATCAGTATACCCGTATACCCAGGTTTTACGATCAGCTTCCAGGATCCAGTTGGCGATCGTTTCTTTTTTATGAGCTGTATTTGTCATATTAGAGGCCATCATGGTTGCCATATTCTTAAATTGCTGATCATCCATATGTAACATTTGCTTATTATAAGGATTATCATACACTAAATTTTCTACAGGAACATTTGGCATCATTACTTCGCGCATACATGGTAATGCATCTACAATGATAATTTTTGATACCTTATTTGGTAACGTAGCAGCAATATCTACCGCTAGATTTCCTCCCATACTATGTCCCATAATAATGATATCATTGAGTTGTTGTTCTTGTATATACGTAATGATTGAATTCTTGATACTGGTATACCACGGCATTTCGATTGATGGAATTCCATTAAAACCAGCATACGAAACAAGGTACGATTTTCTATTTAATGCCACATGGGTAATTGTTTCTTTCCAAATACTTCCAGGTGTAGTAAATCCGGGTAAAAATACCATTGGTTTTCCTTCTCCTATGGTTTCTATCTGTATAGCATTAGGTTGTTCAGAGATATTGTAGCGTACTGTTTTTTCTAAAGCATGGCTTTGCGCTCCTAATAGAATAAGAATGAATACGAAGAAATTGTTTATTGATTTTGTCATGATACGATTGTTTTTATGTATTTCGTATCCCTTTGATTAAAAACCAATACTAATTGTTACACTTTTGAGAAAAAAAATAAATTATTTCTTATAAGTATTTGATATTTAGTTTTTTATTGTAGTTAAAATAATTTGTGTTTACATAGAATTGTAAAGTTCTCTGTATTTTTTAGATTCTGATTTTCTTTAATTTAAGCTGAAGTATTTTCTGCAGATCAGACTGGTGTATATAGTGGTAAAACGATTTTCCTGTTTGTTATAAACAACTCCATTTATTTTTATATCATTTCTCAATACACTATTGAGTTCATGCTGTAGTTCTTTTATTTTATGATTGAGATAGTAGGAAAGAATACAGAAGTTAGGATCAACCGTTTGACCTAGTGCTTTAGAGTGTTCTTTTTGTTTTTTTATTTCATTATATACATTTTTTACACCTCTTAGGTGAGAAAACTCTTGATTTCCAAGTGCATCCTGGATAATAGGGTTGCTCGTTGACAATACAAAAGATATGTTACGAACATCCTTATTTTTGATCAATGTATTTATTTCTCTCATGGTAGCACCATCAAAAGAAACAGAGTTTCCAAGAGAGGCATAATAGTATTTTTTATGCCTGAAAGTCTTATTAATGACGGGCTCCAGATAATCCGTAGGGCAAATAAAGTATAAGGATTTGTTCATCAAATAAGGTTTTACTATTTCATGGCTTATCGGATAGCGAAAATACATAACATTTTACATAAATGCAATCATGTTGCATTTGTAATTATTTAAAACTAATAATTTGTTTTCTTATAGGGCTAGGTGAGAGAAGTAGTTGATAGTAATAGTATCTTTTGGGATAAAGAAGAAGTATTTATATAGACTACACATGAAGATAAAATTGAATATGTAAATTTTATACATCAAACATAGTTTCCAGTATAGGAGAACTATGTTTGATAATAGAGATATTTCTTATTTTAAGAAATAAGTTTATGAAATTTTCCCATTTAATTAAGTTAGTCTTTGGTTTCTAATTTTTCCAATTTCGATTGTAGTTCGATAAATTTATCATTAAGAGATTGTAATTTTTCTATTTTCGTAGCCTGCTCTTTTAACTTTTTCTCCTGGGCGATGGTGTACAGTGTCAATTCTTCTATCTTTTGAAGTAATTTAGCATTCATTTCTCCTAGAAATATTCCATTTTCTTTTACTTCTTTGGCACTTGGAATATCTTTTAGGTGCCCCATTTTTGCAATATATTTTTCTACTTGCTCAAGTGTAGGGAGTTGATAGTCATCATAGAAAACAAAGTCAGACCAGTTAGTTTCTACTTTAACTTCTTTTGCACGAACTTTACCATTTACTGCTAATTTCCAGGATCCGGGATTCGTAGTTCCTATTCCAACATTGCCATTAAAAGGGTTTAATAATAATTTATAGCTAGTACCTGTTCCGTGTCCTTGAATTGCAGGTTGTTTCCCATATGTTCCAATTAAAACTTCTCCCTGATCAGTTCCATCCGCATGTCCAATTCCTGCTTGCCATTTTTCTGGTCTTAATGTTTGATCTGACGTACTCGCTCCTTTATTAGATATTTGTAACTTTTTTTGTGGATTTACTGTTCCTATTCCAATATTACCATTGGCTTTGATTCTCATCCTTTCATAAAAGCCAGAATCATTTCCTTGAGTATGTAGCCTTGTTTTAAATACAAGCCCACCTTGGTATGCACCTGTATGGTCTTCCCTTTCATCGACTCCGCCAATTTTAGCTAATCCTATATTTGTTGAAAACTCGATTGCCGGACCATTATTTTTATCATAAACTCCATTATTTGTTTTCAATTTTAAAATTGAATAAGGATTTGTTGTTTGTGATATATTCTTATTAATTGTTAAAACTCCATTAATAGATTGATCTTGTTGCGCTTGTATTTTTAGTACAGTAGCAAATGCGATAATTAACAATAAGGCTTTTTTCATTTTTATATGTATTGATGTTTTTAATGTATTAGTTTTTAATAATAAAAACCAACAATCAGTATATTGAATAGTTGTAAGGGGCTAAAAATAGTGTATCCAGAGGATATTTTTTTTAAAAAGTATTGCAACTACAGGAATTAATTGTATTACTGTATTTTTAGTGTTTGATATACTTTTTAAACCAATGGATTATTTCTTCAAATGAATCAAATTTTGAATAGGGAAGAGAATGGCTTTTTTGGTTATAAATTTTTACCTGAAATTCTTTTTTTAATGTATTTAGCTTTTTTACGAGTTCAATTGTTCCATCTATTGGTACCCTGCCATCCTGACGAGAGTGCAATATATAGAGAGGGGTGTTGATTTTATCTGCCCATTTAACTGCTGAACGGTCATGTATATGTTGTTCCTTTTTTTGGATAAAATCGGGCAGAATATTTTCCAGACCTTTATAATTTAAGTCTTGGGATAGGTCTGTCCACCCTGTTAAGAATATGGGTCTTTTATTCGTCAGGTTTTCAAAATCGGCAATACCTCCAATGACAGCCGCTGCATTAACATTGATATGAGTAAGGCTTTTATAGGTCATTAACCCGCCACGTGAAACTCCTACCATAAAAATATTATCAACATCTATAAAATCAATGTTTTTGATGGATTGAAAGAGTTGAATAACATCCTGGATATCATCACCTCCAATCTGATCATTAGCACCGGATGCTCCAACATATCTGTAATTCGATGCATATACGGCAAATCCATTTTTAGCAAGCGCATAAAAATCAGGAAAATCTTCTTCTGTGATACGCCCTATATTTCCAGTACCTCCTCGGTTGTAAATAATTACAGGAATTTTTGTACCAGAAGTTGTTTTGGGAATACAAGAAAACCCCTGGACTTCCGTGTCATCACTTGTATAATTAAATTTTTCAAAAATATAGTTCGTTTGTTTTCTTGCTATTTCATAGGATAGACTATCATATCTGTATTTTCCCAACGGGCTTATTTGTTCATAGGGCTTGGTAATTTTAACCTCAGATATATTGTATAAACGAGTTTGCGAAAGAAGTGTAAATGGGATTAATAACAAGAAGAATATAAAAAAATGATGTAGGTTCATATGCATTTGATCAGAAGAATATATTATTTGGATGATTGACGAAGGAGAGTCGTATGATATTTTATGAAAGTTTATTCCCTTTAACCAGATAACTGTAACGAATCGATTCCTCTTTGAGATGTAAAAAGCTTTTTCTTCGTTTGTCTTTTGTGAAATTTTTAAAGTCTGTATCTGATTCGAAGGATAAGAAGTGAATTTCATAAGGGATTTCTTCCTGATAAGAAATATATGCACTTTTGTCGGGGCGGATACGATAGATGAGTTTTCCGTTATAGTCTGCCAACAGAGGAATGGCAAACTCTTCGAACTGATGGAATATATCCTCTTTTCCTTCTTGTACAAAAATCATCATGGTTAGGTAAATCATAAGTTTCTATAATTTTATCTGTTTATTTTTCCTATTCTTAGAAGTATCGGAAATGTTACTTTTTTAATTTCGTTATTTTTCCAATAGTGTTGTATTTCCATTTCCAGTTTGAGGACAGGGTTGTAATTATTATGTCTGATAAAATGTTTTACAGCAGACCAGGTATTTAGATACCCAATCAGGTGTGCTAATGACCAATACTGTATATTTTCAAATTCCGGAGCGGGGATTTCATGAAAGGGAAAGGGAATCGTCGCATAGTTTTGATCAATATATTGTCTTTCTTTATCCCAATATTGTCCGATAATCATCGTATAAAAATGGTTGATAAGTGTATCTATTGGGGGAGAAACTTTTATTTTGCCATACCCAACTACACAGAATATAGCGTGTTTTTTAGCAGTTCGATATACTTCAGAATAAAACTTGTCAAAATCAAACCAATGAATAGCTTGCGCAGCAATAATAAAATCAAACACTTGATTGTCAAAATTGGTTTTTTCTGCAGCTTGAAGAGAATATTCTATATTGTCAGTTTTTAAAGCATTGTCTAATTGTGCTTGGCTAATATCCGTAGCAAAAACATAATCGAATATTTTTGTCAACTCATATCCGACTTGTCCGTTTCCGGTACCACAATCCCATGCGTATTTTCGATGTACGCATATTGAATCCAGATATTCAAAAAAAGCAACAGGGTATTTAGGGCGAAATTCTGCATACTTATCAGATTGTAAAGAAAAATTATCTTTCATTTATTGTATATATTCTGATGATTAACAAACTTATTGCTCTTTTGGTAAAAGTTGTTTAAGAGAAAGTGTGATGTTTTTTTCAATTCCATTATCCCGAACGACCAAATTGATATTTTTTTTGAGTACTTTGATTACTTTCTTCCATAATTTACATAGTTCAGTATTAGAAAGGTTTTGTACATCCATTTCATTTATTTTTAATATTTCTATAGACTTTTTAAATTTTAAAAAGGATTCCAGCTCTGTATATTCGTTGTAAAAAACGATTTTATTTTTCTCATAATCAGGAGCAAAAACATATTGATATGTTCGTAGCGTATCTGATTGTATTTCTTTTATAGGGTTCAGATAGAGTTGTTTATCACTCCAGTCAATTGTTACCAAATAATTTTTTAAAAAACCATTACCTAACAAAGAGGACTGGTTTTTCTCAAAGACAACCAGTTGATCATTTAATGCTAGATTCGGGAGATTTACGTTTTTTATTAATGATATATAACTGGTTCCTGTCGTTTCTCCATTAGCTTGTACACCGGTTATTCCTTTTTTTACTGTATAGTGTTTGTCTGATAATTTTAACTTTTTAAATGTTTTATGATCAGATTGCAACTTACTATTAAAACCAGTATCAAAAGTGAATTCTTTTTTTATACCATTTAGAGTAATTTCTATATCAGCTCCTCCATAATTACCCGTTTTTAAAGGGATATTGATTAGTGAAGTATCGCTTATAATTTTTGATATATCGTCCGTGATCTTGATGATCTGTTTTTTATAGTCTATTTGCCATTTTGCATGTCTCATTAAATTGTTACCAATTACCCCATCTAACCGGATACAACCAAGGGTTTTCTGAAAGTGCGAAAAATCTTTAGCATATACTGCGATCTCTTTAAAATTGACATTTCCAATAGATATCGTATCAAGAAGTAAATATTCAAAATCTTCCGTTTTATTAGCAGCGTCTTCGGTAATATTAGTAATTCCGGTATTTTGAAGAGAAATATCATTGAGTATTTCAGGGCTTATTGCTGTTAGGTCCCAACCAGTATCCAATAAAAAATTATAAGCCCTGTTATTGATCTTAACCTTTATAAAAATGAGATTTCTATAATAATCAAATGGGATTTCGTCCAGATAATTAGTATTCGTGACACGTCCTTGTGTTATTATTTTTAGTTTTTTCAAGGCGGTACAACCCGATAGAAATAAGAGAACAAACAAGAATGATATTGTTTTTTTCATAGATGTACTAAACGTTTATTATATACTAATAGGTTCGCTAATTACATGAATAGTAATACTTCTGCTATCTGGCTACGATATCAATATACTAGTAGGTAGAGGGCAGGAACTACTTATGTTTTGATTGTATGTTGGTAATCAGTATACTATATAGATTCGTTTTATACTTATTTTGCTGGCATGAATCATTAGTATAATCCACTTCTAATTCTTTCTACATTTGTATTCATTCTGTGTCTTACAATATTACGAAAAATGAATTGTTTAAAAAGATTCAATTTTTGCTGATGTTTAGTGTAGAATTCATCCGGGCTATCAAATGTGCCGAAATCCTGATTGATTCCTTTATCCTGAATATACGTATTGTTTACATTCCATTCTATGGGTGGGTTTTCAAAATTATCTGTAGCCACTCCATAACCACAGAAGGAAGTTTTGCATTGACTGTTTTTTTTCTGTAGTTTTTTTATGTATTCCTTATCCAGAATCACTCCTTCTAGAAAGTACCATTGTTCGTTTAAGTATACTTCTACCCAACTATGTAAAATATTTCTAGGCGAAAGGACATACCAAATACCATTTAAAGCCCCTTTTTGCAATTTTTTGTCAATAGTAAATCCGTGTATTCTGTTAGGAATTCCAGTTGCACGTAGGAGGGCCATTAATAAACTGGCTTTTGTGTTACATTGACCATATCCGTTTTTTAAAACCTCTGAAGCAGGGATATCATCAGCACTGTTATAGCCAAATTTTATATCATCTCTTACGTAATTATAAATAGCTTTTACTCTTTTTACCGTACTTAAGTCCTTCCAATTGCGATTCTTTATCAGCTGTTGTATATGCAGGTTCGAATAATTTAGAATTTTGGTTTCTTTTAGATAGTTCTTCATTGTTTTTAGCTTTACAGGAATAGATTACCAGATATGATGAATAATACTTTTATTCATATTACCGGGCAAAGTTGCGAAGGAATCTAAATTTAAAATTGTATAAACTGGCTATTCTTTTTGAAACATAAACTTAGGAGTTACTCCAAATGTTTCTTTAAATGTTCTCGTATAATGCGAACTATCGGTAAAACCAAATGTATGTGCTGTGTCAGTTATAGAATGTGTTATCAGATATGGTAATGACTTGATCATTTTATTCCAGAGTTGATACCTTCTGAAATTAAGACCTGTAACATCTTTGAACAAGTGAAGAAACCGGGAAGTTGATAGATTGGATAGTTCGGCAATTTCTTCCAGGCTATATATTTTTTCAAAATTTTCTTCAAAAAGAAGTAATGTGTTACGAATTCTATCATCTTTTGGATGATACTGATCTTCACAATCACATTGGTATTGATACATGCGATTTTTGATATGTAAACAGAATGTGTCGAATGTTATTTTTTTTGTTTGTAGACGGTGAAGAATATGAACTAATTCTTTTTTAAGAGAAGACTCCAGAGAAGTAACTTTTAATGTTTTGTAATTCAAATAGAATTGATGCCCTAATGGACTTAGGGGATTAATTAGTATGGTTAACTGAGGCTCTGGGCTGATTAACTGATGTAATGTATTAGAAGTTATATAAAAAGAGTCTGCGTAGGTTTGCGATGCTCCTTTTCTAGTCATACGCATATTGGAATGTGTAGAAACACTTAGCTGTAATGCATAATGTTTATGAAATTCATTGGTAGTTAAAGCTCCTACAAATAAGCCATAATTGTTTTCAAAATGAAACATCGTATTTTTTATCTTATTATAGAGATGAATGCACCTATAGCGATTTCGAATTTAAAAAATATTTTTATAAAGTATCATATGCTGGTATCCAGAAAATTTACTGAAGTCTATTTTGTTAATGATAGTTTACATCGTATTTTTTACTTTATCAGGTTGATTGTGTACTCCATTGTATACTGACCAAATTATATCCTTTCGAAACTTTAAAAAAAAGATCTGTCAATTCCTTGAAAATATGTGAATTAATAATAAAGGAGCCCTTGAATCATCAAGCACTCCTTTAATTGTATAACTAGTAATTAGTACTAGTCCGGGGAAGTTACCCCGGGTAGGTTAAGAATATATGTTTATTTATGATCCTGGATAGATGATGTTATCTTGTTTTTTGGTAGTTGAACCACTATTGTCACAAGGTCCCAGAAGCTTCCAATCACCTGGAATTTTTTCAAACAGATTTCCTTTGTGTTGCACTTTATCCCCTATGTTATAGGACGTAAATATGCTCCAAACAGGTATCCCATCACAAGAATTCCCTGGGTTTATGTCTTTTCCCGGATAAATAGAGGCGATAAATGATTTATCTGTAGCAGATAATCTGGAGTTGTATCCTACTGAGAAACCATCTAACGTATGCTTAGCCGAAATAGAGTAGTGCATAATAGACTCTGGATCATAGGTACTGTAATTAGTAGAGTTTTTACTATGACGTTTGAATAGGTTATGATCAACTTCTGCTTTTGACCAGTTGTTTGGTGGTCCCGCATAGTAGGCATATACAGCTTCTTTATCCCAGTTGATTTCTGCAACAGGGTTTTGGTGTTCGTGGATTAATCCAAGCGCATGTCCAAATTCATGAATTGTGGTGGCTCTAAAATCCTCTTCAGAAGTA
Organism: Aquimarina sp. TRL1; assembly: GCF_013365535.1. Taxonomy (NCBI): domain Bacteria; kingdom Pseudomonadati; phylum Bacteroidota; class Flavobacteriia; order Flavobacteriales; family Flavobacteriaceae; genus Aquimarina; species Aquimarina sp. TRL1. The sequence continues at coordinate 4,322,588 of NZ_CP053590.1, forward strand.
TTGTCATTAAACCATCCATAGTGCATGCTACGACTTTGGTAGTTTGCTTCTGTTCCTAAATAAGACCAGGATCCGGCATCATCGGCATAGGCACCTTCCTTAAAAGTAATTTTAATATTGGCATTGCTGGAAGCTGCGACAAAATCAAATTTTATATTAGCATATTTTTCCCATTCTTTTGCATATTTTTTTACTTTTGATTGTACGTAACTGTTTCCGTTTAAGAATTTTACACGAATGGTTTGTCCTGGTTTCCATTGTACATTTTTAGTACTTGCGGCTTTCGTGTTTAATGCGGTGTCCCACTTTTCCATACAAATGTGTAAGCTCTTAGAATCGTTGGTTTGAATGTCTTTTTGGAATTCGACGTCTTTTTCACAATTGAACAGTGAAATAGAAAGCAAAGCGATAAAGCCTGCCTTCATCAGGTTTGTTTTTTTCATAATTATTGTAAAGTTTGTGTATTGTCAAAACGTCCCGGATAAAATATATTTTACACGTACTTCGTTTTAACTGCTTTTTGTGATTTTGATGGGGTTTTTAAGAATAGTTAACAGCTTTTTTTGTTGTGTATAACCTTTTTGGGAGATTCTTGTTAGAAAGATATAAATGCACTACCCTGAAAACAGGGTAATGCGTTTTCACTTAATTCGGTGTTTTGACATCCTGAAGGATCCATCATCTTTGCACTGTTAATATAAATCACGGTTATATACCATCTAAAAAGAAACTAAATATTATGAAAAAAACAGTATTAAACTTAGCATTGATCGTTGCAGTAGTATTTGCTACGTCTTGTAAGAACGAAGCTAAAACAGAAAATGCAGATACTACAACTGAAAAAGTAGAGGAAACAAAAGAAGAGAAGAAAGAGGAAAAGAAAGAAGAAACTGCTGCAACTAATGTTCCTAGTTTTAGTAATGAAAAAGTACAGGAATATGTAAAGGCATACGAAGCGTATATAGCAGAATACAGAAAAGCAGCAGAAAGTAAAAATGTTACTGCTTTAGGAGCTTTGGGAGAAAAAGGACAGGAATTAGCAACGAAGTCTCAGGAATTAACTGCAAACCTATCTGGAGATGATGTACAGAAATTCACTGAATACATGATGGCTAAAGGAAAAGAATTACAGGAATTATCTAATAAATTCTCTGAATAAAGATATTATTTTTAGTTAGTGAGTTTAGTGATAAAGAAGCTGTCTTTAGAATACGAATACACGTTGAGTGAGAACTTATAAAGTTGTTATTTTGTTGATATATTAAGTTAGTTAAGTTCTAATTACATCATTTCGTATATAAAGTTTTAGTGTACAGGCAGCTTCTTATTGCTTAACGGGTTTAAAACGTTGTTGGCTATATTTTTATAATATAGCCAATTTTTTATACTTGGTTTTGACAAATACTATTGTAGGCTATATACAGATTTGTTAGGAATGAAGATATAGGTATATCTTGTAATTTGTTGTTAAATAACGTATAATAATGTTAAAATAATATGTTTCTGATATTTTCCTAATAAATAATTGTTAAATACCCAAAAAAGACCTTACTTTTGCAGCCCAAAAATAGCAAAAGCGTTTATATGTCGGAGACCATTACTAGTACAGAATCAGAAGAGGGTAAAATAGGAAAAGATCTATATAGCTATCAAAAAGGAGCTATTCATAGTATTTTTAAAGCGTTTGAAGATGCCCCCGAAAATTACCATCTGTTATATCAATTACCTACCGGTGGAGGAAAAACAGTAATCTTCTCTGAAATAGTAAGACAATACCTCAAACATTATAATAAGAAAGTAGTCGTACTTACACATCGTATTGAACTTTGTAAGCAGACAGCAGCAATGCTTACCGGGTTTGGAGTACAGAATAAAGTGGTTGATAGTACTGCCAACCTGGATGATCAGGGGAATTATAGTTGTTTTGTAGCCATGGTGGAAACCCTTAATAACAGGCTAAATGAGGATAAGCTAGATATTTCTGATATAGGGCTGGTGATCATTGATGAGGCACATTATAACTCATTCACTAAACTATTTAAATTCTTTGATAGGTCATTTATACTCGGTGTAACAGCAACGCCATTGAGTTCTAATGTAAAATTACCAATGAATGAGAATTACAATGAGCTAATTGTGGGAGAAACAATTGAATCATTGATCAAAAATGAGTTTTTAGCCAAAGCAGAAACATATTCTTATAATGTTGGATTAACATCTCTGGTCGTAGGATCAAATGGGGATTATACGGTAAAATCCTCTGAAGATTTGTATACAAATAGCAGTATGCTAGGGAAGTTGTTGCAGGCATATGAAGAGCGTTCTAAAGGGAAAAAAACACTGATATTCAATAATGGGATTAATACCTCTCTGCATGTGTATGATACCTTTAGACAGGCAGGGTACCCTATTGCACATTTGGATAATACAGCGAGTAAGAAAGAACGAAAAGATATTCTTCAATGGTTTAAAGAAACCCCGGATGCTATTTTAACTTCTGTAAGCATCTTGACCACTGGTTTTGATGAACCTAGTGTAAATACGATTATTCTGAATAGAGCGACTAAATCATTGACTCTGTATTATCAGATGATTGGTCGTGGTTCCAGAATCTGGAAAGATAAAAAGACTTTTACTGTTATTGATCTAGGGAACAATTTTTATCGATTTGGTCCTTGGGGATCAGATTTAGATTGGCAGAAAATTTTTGGCTCCCCGAATTATTATCTGGATACACTACTGAATGATGAAGAGATTGAAGGGAATTTTGGGTATCAGATGCCAGAAGAAATCCGTAAGGAGTTTGCCAAGTCAGAAGACGTGTATTATGATATGAAAAAAGCATATACAGAATCTGTTAGAAAAGGAGAATCTTCCAAGGTGCTACTGGAACGATCAATAATTCAGCATACTAAGATCTGTGTAGAGAATAGTGAAGACGTATATGATGCATTGGCACTCGCCAAATTATTAGGAGATGATATCAATCATCGAATTCAAGCATATGCTAAATGTATTAGCCGAAGTACATACAACTTTTTGGATTGGTTAAGGGATGATTATCGCAAGAAATTAAACTCATATATTCGGGAAAACTTCGATAGAATGTTTGAAGAAATTCATGGATATCCTCCAGAATAATTATACGAAATAATAGTAATTGGTTAAAAAAAATCTTATTTTAATTCTACTCTTTTAGTAAGGAAATTAGGTAGTTCTTAGTGAAAGTTTTGATACGAAAAATCATAATGCCACTGCTGTATATGAAGTATTGCTAATATAAAAAGTAATGGAGAAAATTATTTCTGATATATTTAAGGAACACGTAACACTGACAGAAACAGAGTGGAAGTACGTGAGTACCTATTTTAATAGAAAAGAATTTCCGAAAAACAGCTATTTATTAAAAGAAGGACAGGTCGCTTTCGAAGCATTCAGAATTATAAAAGGATGTTGTAGGGTGTATTATAATTTTGATGGAAAAGAAAAAAATATAGGATTCTCCAGAGAAGATGGCTGGGAAACAGATGTAGAAAGCTTTTTTTATCATACACCTTCCAAAATAAATATACAGGCTATTGAAAATATGACAGTGTATGGACTGACTTATAAAAAGAAAATGGAATTGTTCGAATACAATCGTCAGTTTGAAACTTATTTTAGAGTATTAGCTGAAAAACGAATTACTTTTCTGAATAGTCTTTTGATTAAAAGAGATACCATGAATGCTAAAGAACGTTTTAAGTCTTTTAAAGAACGGCAACCATGGGTGTTTCAAAGAATTTCTCAATATCATATAGCTTCTTATCTTGGAATTACACCAACTGCATATAGTTTGATCCAAAAAGAATTATTACAAGGGTAATTTCTTTAACTAGTTAATTTTTCATCAGAATATCGGTATCTATTTTTGTAGTTATAATTAATAACACAAAATGTGATGAAGAAAATAATATGGACCCCATTTTTCTTAGTAATTGTACTAGCTATTATGACTGCATGTTCTGATGCAGATGAAACTAATACGGAGCTAAGTCAAAAAGAACTAGTAGAACAATTTTATAATACATTATATTCAATCAATCAGGAAAATTTAGAAACCTATCTCTCCGAGGAATATAAAGAACATCAGATAACGGCTAATTTTAGTATTCGGGGGCTTCGATCTTATGCCAGAAATAGGGTAAGAACAAATTCGGATCACAAGATAACGATCCATAGAATTATTGAAGAAGAAGACTTTGTTTTCTTACATGTAGAAGAAACGTTTGGAGATGAGCGTATTGCCAGAGGAGAATTATTCCGATTACAAGATAGAAGAATCGTAGAACATTGGGGGAATCTACAATCACACCCAGAAACAACACCAAATGGGAATACTATGTTTGATGGAGCTTCTGTAGATTATACCGCAACTTCAGGAAGAAAATTTAAGGAAGTTTTCAGGAAAAAAGATGAAGAAATGTTTAACGAATTAGATTATAGTATTGTAGAGGAAACCAGGCATACTACATATGAGCAACATAATCCGTTTATAGGAAATGGAAGAGAACAGTTAAAAGACTGGTTTGATTATATACGTGCGGATGGAGCATCATTTAATGTAGAAAATAAAATTATCATCGCGGAAGGGGATTTTATTGTTCAGTTGAATCATTTTATTGTACATCCCGGACAAACCCAAGAAGCAATGAATGAAAAAGTATTCGATCTGCTAAGAGTACGAGCGGATGGAAAAACAGATGCCCATTGGGATATTATAGAATCTCTAAACGGAGCAAATGAAGAACTTGTTTTTTAGCCGAGAAACAATTTCAGTGGTTAATTGATAGTTAGTTAAGACAGGATGTACATCCTGTCTTTTTTGTATTAGGATACACAAACTTGCTCCCATATCTTTTGTAGTGATGAGTTATAGAAAGTACCTAATCAATTACCTGAAACAATAAAAGGAATTTACAGAGAACACTGCAGATTATTAAATGAGAATAGAACCTTGTTTTACTAAAACCTCTTACTGACATGAAAACGATGTTTCAGAAAAAGAAAATTAATGGATTTGAAATAGATGTAATCAAATCCAATATAAATGTGGTGAAACTTCTCTAAAAGTTGGATTTACTTTTAGAGAGACCATAGTTGTGATCTAATCTGTAATGTATAGCAAAAGGAGGTAATATAAGATGATATCAGAAGTATAATATAAATTTATTAAATACATATATTATATAGATTTTATCATCGCTGAGAATCGAATATTTGAAGACATACTGAGTAATGGTTCGGAATATGTGATTTATAATAGTTTTTTTAAATATTCTTTTTGTTTATTTTTTATGTAAAAGCTAATTTTTTTATCAATATATTATTATTTATTGTTTTTTAGTTATTATTTTTTAGTAATAATAGCTTTTTATGAATGTTTTTTCATTGTTGAATAATGGGTATTTTGAATCAAGGAAATAAAAAAAGCCCCAATTTTGGGGCATTAAAGCAAAAAAATCAGACGATGTACTTAAAATATTCAGTTTGGGAAATATTTCTATGGCTGTTGCTTGGTAGCAGCTAATACAATTTCTCTAATATTTACTCCTTGGGGTTGATTATAGGCATACCATATAGATGATGCTATATCAATAGGAGAGAGTACTCCTCCCATTTCTTTTTTCCATGAATCATATCCATCTTTAATTTCCTGAGAAGTAGTATGTGATAAAAGTTCAGTTTCCACTGCTCCCGGTGCGATGGTTACCATACGTACATTATGTAAGGCAGCTTCTTCTCTGGCATTTTCTGTAATCGCATGTACTCCGAATTTTGTTCCGCAATAAGCAGCGTGATTAGGAAACGTTTTTCGACCAGCTATAGAACTAATATTGATGATTGTTCCTTGTTGTCTTTCTTTCATTCCTGGTAACACCGCCTGCATTCCATGTAATACTCCCAGAATATTTACATCAAACATTTTCTTCCATTCCAATGGATCTTGAGTAGCAATATCTCCTAGTAACATGACCCCTGCATTATTAATAATAGCATCAGCAGGACCAAAAAGAGTTTCTGCTTCGGTAATAGCTTCTTGTAATTGGTCATAAGAAGTAACATCCACTTGCTTACATAAGGTGTTAGGTAATTGTAAATTCTCTAATTTTTCAATTCTTCTAGCTATGAGTAATAAAGGGTGTTTTTTTTCAGAAAATAATTGAGCAGTAGCAGCTCCTATTCCAGAACTAGCACCTGTAATTACAATTAATGGCTTATCATTAGATTTCATTATGAAATTATTTTTAACATTAGTGCTGCAAAATTATTTACTAGAATTTGCTCCCCAAAATACCAATTTTTGATCTTTATTATAATTTATTATTATGATAGATTTGTGTTTTTTATATGTTTTTACCAGAAAAAAAATGAGATAATTATATTTTAAAAAGTGTTTTATTGCGAATTATGTAACACTTTACGTTTTTTTTCGTCCTATGTAATTACGGTATAAACACACTAATTAATAATTATTTAGTATGAACAATAGAAACAAACCATTCTTTTTTTTCCTGATGTGCCTGTTAATTATAGGCTGTTCACCAAAGGAAAAAAAGGAAGAAGAAAAAATGGAAGTCCCTGAGAACAAACGAGGATTTCAGGTGCCAGTAGAGTATTACACATTAAAAAATGGTCTAAAAGTGATCCTCTCACAAGATCATACAGCACCAACTGCTGTTGTAGCAGTCTATTATAATATAGGTTTTAGGATAGAACCTAAAGACAGAACAGGATTTGCACACTTGTTTGAGCATATGATGTTTCAAGGGTCTAAAAACCTGGGAAAAATGGAATTCATCAAATTGGTAGAAAAGAATGGAGGCGTTCTTAATGGTTCGACACGATTTGATTTTACTAATTATTTTGAGATTGTACCAGCACATAAATTAGAAACCATGCTATGGGCAGAAGCTGATAGGATGAAGGGCTTAGCAATTACACAAGAAAACTTAACCAATCAGCAAGGAGTAGTAAAAAATGAAGTAAAAGTAAATGTGTTAAATCAACCTTATGGCGGTTTCCCATGGCTGGATATGCCACAATATGCTAATACAAATTGGTATAATGCCCATAATTTTTATGGAGATTTAAAAGATTTAGATGCTGCAAATTTAGAAGATGTCGCTTCTTTTTTTAAGACGTATTATGCCCCTAATAATGCAGCGATATCTGTAGTCGGAGATTTTGATATAAAAGAGACTAAACAATGGATAGAAAAATATTTTGGAGCGATCCCTACATCAGATCTTCCTGTCAAGGCTGATATCTCAGAACCAAGACAAGAAAAAGAAAAAAGTTTTGTCAAAAATGATTCCTTAGCAAATAAACCTGCTATTGCAATAGCATACCACATGCCGGAACGAAATACTCCAGCGTATTATGCCATGGGATTATTAGATCAGATATTAGTGCAAGGAGATAATAGCTTGTTGACTCAAAAATTAGTTAATGAAAAAGGAATCACCTCTAGAGTTGGAGGCGGAATTAATTACCTGGGAAATATGTTTAATTATAATGGTCCTATGTTGTGGATGTATAATTTTACCTATGATAATGAAACCTCTAAAGAACAGGTATTAGCCGCTGTAGAGGAAGTGATGACGACAATAAATGAAGGAATTACACAGGAAATGATCGATAAAGCGTTAGTCAAAATGCGATCTTCCTTATACGATGATTTAGGTGGATTTTTTGGGGTAGGACGTGCTGATTTATTGTGTTCTTTTGCTTTGTTTGATGATGATCCATATCGTATTAATTCTATAGAAGGAGAATTCAAAAAAATTACTCCTGAGGTTATGAACAAGACCATAAAAGAATACTTACGATCTTCTAATCGTACCATATTAACCGTGAATCCATTATTAGCTAATAACAAAAAGACAAACTGATGAAACGTATTATATCAATTCTAATAGTCATATTGTGTATTAGTGTTAATGCACAAGAGAAAGAACTTCCGCCAGAAGGAGGAACTCCTAAAGGTTTTTCTATTCCTAAAAAAGGAGTAATTACTTTAGATAATGGGTTGAAAATAGTAACTATCCCATATGGAGAGATTCCTAAGGCTACTATTACCATTAGTATTAAAACTGGAAATATACATGAGAAGGAAGAAGAAGTATGGTTAGCAGATTTTATGGCTGATTTACTCGAAGAAGGAAGTACTACTCTGAATGCAAAACAAATTGCCGATAAGATGGCTTCTATGGGAGGGAATCTTAATATAGGAGTAAGATCAGAAAGAATGTCGCTAAATGCATCGATATTAGGCGAATTTGCTCCAGATGCTATTGCTGTAATGGCAGATGTACTGATGCACCCGGGATGGCCGGCATCTGAGGTTGATCGTATCAAAAGTAATATGAAAAGAGACTTGTCTGTGAGTATGGCACGGCCAACAGCTCAAGCGTCAAAAGATTTTTATGCGGCAATTTATCCAGATCACCCATACGGAAGAGTGTATCCGACCAATGCTATGATTGAAGGCTACTCAATAGAAAAAGTCAAAGCTTTTTATGAGGCGAATATAGGAGCCAAAAGAACCACGGTATATATCGCAGGAAAGTTTGATGAACAGCAAGTAACTACAGCTATTAAAAAAGCGTTTGAAAGCTGGAAAGAAGGTCCTGCTGTCATGTATCCTGTCGCTGAGGCTGTTACAGCTCATCAGGTAAAAATTATAGACCGCCCAGGTGCTCCGCAATCAACACTTTATTACGGATTACCCGTAGTGGATCCATCTCATCCGGATTATACCGCTTTAGATATTACCAATACAATATTAGGAGGTGCTTTTGGATCTAGAATAACCAGTAATATAAGAGAAGATAAAGGATATACTTATTCTCCTGGAAGTTCGATCGATAATGGATATAAATCTGCGGTTTGGTATGAAAGGGCAGATGTTACTACGCAACATACCGGAGCTTCTCTGAAAGAAATCAATAAAGAAATTCGTCTGTTACAAGATGAAGCACCTAGTGAAGACGAATTAACCGCTATAAAAAACTATGAAGCCGGTACTTTTGTTTTAAGAAACTCTACTCCAGGAGGAATCATTGGACAGTTGATATTTCAGGATATGCATGAATTGGATGATTCTTACTTGGCTAAACGAGTAGAAAATATACATGCGGTTACCCCGAAACAGGTGCAGGAAATGATGAAAAAATATATCAAACCAGAGCAAATGACACTTGTTATTGTAGGAGATAAACAAAAAATCGAAAAACAAGTAGAAGAAACGATACGGGTAAAACAACCATTAAAAGACTAAAAACAAGCAGACATGTTCTTAGTATAAAAACTCCGATTACTTCAAATCGGAGTTTTTTTAGCAATTAATTCTTATGGTTTTAACAATTTAAAGACTCTTTTGCACATCCAGTGCACAAAATTATTTCTACATTTGTAATGTGAATTACTTAGCAGTCATATTGTCTATTTATATATGTAGTTTGTCATTTGTTACCTGTAATGATGGGGAAATACATGATAGTGATGTAGTTACACTTGAATCAAAAGATACGCACCCAGATACAGAAGCAGAAGACTTTTGCTCTCCTTTTTGTTATTGCCAATGTTGTCACACTCAGATAGCAGATTTTGAAACTATTAGTTATACGTTGGTGAATGAGTCTTTTATGATAGCACCTCCGCTATATGTAGACACTGTGACAACACCTCATCTTTATAATATTTTACAACCTCCCAGAGTTTAGTATAAGTTATTAGAAATGTCTTTTCGCAGGCAAGTACATCTTTTTTTATAAAAGAGGTATACGCTGTTTTATAAATTTCTATCCAACTGCTTATTAGTAATATAGCCGTTAGATATCTAATATTATACTATGATTAACCGATTAATCAATTATTCGATTCATAACAAGTTTGTTATTGGATTGTTTACACTTGTGCTGATTGTTGGTGGAATATATAGCATCAAGAATGTTCCTCTGGATGCGGTTCCCGATATTACGAACAATCAGGTTCAGATTATAACACAAGCTCCCAATTTGGGAACAGAAGATATAGAACAATTTATAACGTATCCGGTAGAAGTTGCTGTTGCAAACCTTCCGGATGTTACAGAAATACGTTCCATTTCTCGTTTTGGACTGTCTGTAGTAACAGTCGTTTTTAGCGATGATATGGATACGTATCTCCCCAGGCAGCTGGTTGCAGAAAAGCTAGGGGAGATCAAATCAAAAATTCCTAAGGAAATTGGAGAACCCTTTATGGGACCAATTTCTACAGGATTAGGAGAAATTTATCAATACACCCTGGAAGTAGCCTCTGATTTTAAAGATCAATATTCTGTTACCGAATTGCGAACAATTCAAGATTGGATTATACGAAGACAAATGGCAATGGTTCCAGGAGTAGTAGAGGTCAATGCCTTTGGAGGAAGTGCCAAACAATACGAGGTAGCGATTAATCCTGCTGACCTCAAGGCTATAGGGATTACTATCAATGAGGTTTATGAGGCGCTGGAGAATAACAACCAAAATACTGGGGGAGCTTATATAGAGAAAAACCATCAGGCTAATTTTATACGGGGAGAAGGGTTGATCCGTTCTATTGATGATATTAAGAAAATAGTAATTACCAATCAAAATGGAATCCCTATTACGATAGAAGATGTGGGAGAAGTTCGTTATGGGAATGCTATTCGTTATGGAGCATTGACTAAAAACGGAGAAGGAGAAGCTGTAGGAGGAATGATACTGATGCTAAAAGGAGCGAGTACAGATGACGTTATAAGAAATGTGAGAGAACGCATCGAAGCAATCCAGAAATCTCTGCCGGAAGGCGTTCGAATTAAACCCTTTTTGGATCGTAGTACCTTGATTTCAGACACCACTAGTACAGTAAGAAAAAACCTCTTAGAAGGAGCATTGATCGTTATCTTTATACTCGTTTTCTTTTTAGGGAACTGGAGAGGAGGGCTAATTGTAGCTTCTACAATTCCGTTGTCGTTATTATTTGCCTTTATATTAATGAATGCTTTTGGTGTTTGGGCCAACTTGATGAGTTTAGGAGCTATTGACTTTGGGATTATTGTCGATGGAGCTGTTATTATTGTAGAGAGCACTGTATTTTTATTATATAAAAGATTGGGAAAAAAGAAAGAAATTTCCCGGGAAGATACCAATTTATTAACGTTTCAGGCATCTTCTAAGATGATGAATACAGCCTTCTTTGGACAGTTCATAATTTTGATTGTTTTCCTGCCGATTTTAGCTCTGGAAGGTATTGAAGGGAAAATGTTTATTCCCATGGCACTAACCTTTGGATTTGCTATGATTGGGGCAATGCTTTTATGTCTTACCTATGTACCTATGATCACCTCTCTTTTTCTAAAAGTACCTGCTAAAGAAAGAAAGAGTTGGGGGGATAAAGTGGTCTTGTGGTTGGAGACAGCTTATGAAAAAATAATAACCTCAGTATTAAAAAAAGGGAAACTGATTGTATTATTATCAGTCTTGGTGCTTGGAATTTCTGGGATGTTATTTCTTAGAATGGGAGGAGAATTTATTCCTCAGCTAGATGAGGGAGATATTGCTTTTCATGCTATTTTAAAACCGGGAAGTGCTTTATCAGAAACGATTAATACTACTACAAAAATAGAAAAACTGATCAAAAATCGTTTTCCCGAAGTAGAGGACGTAATCAGTAGGATAGGGGTTGCAGATGTTCCTACAGATCCTATGCCGATGGATCTGGCGGATGTATTTGTTATTCTCAAACCCAAGTCAGAATGGACATCAGCAACTTCTAAGGAAGAACTTATCGAATTAATAAAAACAGAGGTGAGTCAGATTCCGGGAGTGAATTACGAGTTTACACAACCGATAGAAATGCGATTTAACGAGCTGATAACGGGAGTTAGGGAGGACATTGCAGTAAAGTTATATGGAGAAGATATGACGTTATTGGCAGAAAAAGCTGTCGAAATTGGAAAAATGATTGCAGCTGTAGAAGGAGTAGCTGATATGAAAGTGGAAGCTACCACAGGGCAACCCCAGATAACAATTAACTATGATCGGCATAAAATTGCACAATATGGTTTGCAAATCAGCGAATTGAATCGTTATGTGCAAACTGCTTTTGCAGGAGGAGTAGCAGGAACAATTTTTGAAGGTGAAAAACGATTTGATTTAGTTGTACGCTTAAAGGAAACACTGAGGAATGATCTTTCACATGTACAAAAACTGTTTATTTCTCTGCCGGATGGTACACAGATTCCCCTGAAAGAAGTAGCTACGATTGGTTATGAAAAAGGACCGATGCAAATAAGTAGGGATAACACCAACCGTCGTATATACGTAGGGATCAATGTCAGAGGTCGTGATGTAAAATCATTGGTAGAAGAGATTCAGGAAAAAATTGAGACACAAATTGATATTCCGGCAGGGTATTATATTCGCTATGGAGGAGCCTTTGAGAACCTGGAAAGGGCAACCCGAAAGCTGAAAATGGTAGTACCGGTTTCTCTAGGGTTGATTTTTATGCTGATTTTCTTTGCATTAAAATCATTAAAGCAAACACTGATGATTTATATAGCAATTCCTTTAGCTACTATTGGAGGAATTTTTTCTTTGGTCATCAGAGATATGCCTTTTAGTATTTCTGCAGGAGTTGGTTTTATTGTTCTTTTTGGAGTCGCAGTACTAAATGGATTGGTGTTGATTAGTGGCTTTAATGAGTTAAAAGAAGAAGGTGTATTTACTATTGATGAACGCATTCGATTGGGAACCAAAAGGAGAATTCGACCGATATTGCTTACAGCACTGACCGATATTTTAGGTTTTTTACCAATGGCACTATCCACCTCATCAGGAGCAGAAGTGCAGCGACCTTTGGCTACAGTTGTAATTGGAGGGTTGTTAACAGCTACTTTACTGACCTTGTTTATTATTCCTATTCTTTATAAATGGATAGAAGAACATGAAGAAAAACGATTGTTAAAAGGAAAGCCATCTACGCTGATTGCTGGAGTGTTTTTATTATTCGGAATAGGAACTATAACAGCTCAGGAGCAGCTTCCTCGTCAGGAAATCTCTATTGATGAGGCAGTAGAACTAGCCTTGAAGAATCATCCGCGAATGAAAGCGAGTCAATTACAATTGGACAAAGAAAAAACACTGCGATCTGCGACCTGGGATCTGGGAGAAACACAATTGTTTACTGGAGGAGAAGAGCTGGGAAACAATGCTCCCGGAGTATATACTACTTTTGGTGTCGGGCAGAATAATATAGATGTCTTTGGAATTTCTTCTAAAAATAAGTTAGTCAATGAACGTATTAAACTAGTTGATTTATCAAAAGGGATAAATGAATTAGAATTAGAAAGGCAAGTTAAAACAGCCTGGGTAAGAGCCTATACTTCTAAGCAACTTTTTAAAGCATACAAGCGGATTGACTCTGTTTTTTCCCGTTTAGAAAAGGCAGTGAACCTTCGATATCAGACCAAAGCTATTTCCAGATTATCATATAAGACTACTTCTAATCAGGGACGATTAATTCGCTTACAAAAAGAAACAGCGTATCAGCAATATATAATTGATCTGAAAAGACTCAATCAATGGCTTTTTGACGATACGGATTTTGAAGTATCAGAAATAGCTATAGCAGAATGGGATCAGGAAATATTATTAAAGACTGCTTTAGAATCGCACCCTGTACTGGAGTATCTGGGACAGGAAATATCAGTAAAAAAAGCAGAAAATAAAGTAGAGAAAAGTAAATTCTATCCTAAGTTCATTGCACAATATGGAATGCAAAAAATTGATGGGCAAACTGGTTTTTATAGTTACCAACTTGGAATTAGGCTTCCTTTGATATTTAATAAAACTAAAAGTATGGTCAAGGCAAAGAAGATTGATTCTGAAGTAGTAATAGCTGCCAATACGGAAAAAGCACAGCAATTTCAAACAGATTATTTTACAGCAGTAGCGCAATATACATTACTACAGAAACAGTGGAAGTATTATAAAGAAGAAGCTATTCCATTAGCAACAGAACAACAAAAAGGTTTGATATTATCATATAAGGAAGGAGCAATTGATTACATTTCCTTTCTTCAAAGTATTAAAGATGCCATCCAATTAGAAATTGATGGTTGGAGAACATTGCAAACCTATATGGAAACTAAATTCCAGTTAGCTTATTTTTTAAAAACCAATAAGAAATAACATGATGAAAAAACAATATAAGGTAGTATATAAATTAATATTAACTATTATAATAATAGGAGGATTTTGGAGCTGTAATAAGGAGCAAAAGAAAAATGATCATGGGCATAGACATGAAGAAGGAACTCATGAGCACTCCGGTCAGGAAAAAGAAGCACATACACATGAAGAAGTAGTACAGCTTACAGAAGCTCAGGTGCAGGTATTGGACATTGTTATTGATAGTATCAAAACCCAAGCTGTGGGAGGATATATAGAAGCTAATGGAGAATTAGGTGTGCCACCGCAAAACGAAGCAGTAGTGACCACTTATATAGGAGCAAATATTTCCAAAATCAATGTTATTGAAGGAGACAAAGTAAACAAAGGAACTGTGGTGGCTTATATTGCACATCCAGATATTATAAGCCTGCAAACAGATTATATCGAAGTGTATAATAAGCTTACATTTTTGAAACAGGATTTTGAACGACAAAAGAAACTGTATGATGCAGAAGTTGGATCAGGGAGAGATTATCAACAAGCAAAAGCAGCATGGTCCAGTGCCCGGGGAAAGGTAAAAGGTTATGAAAGTCAATTACAATTATTAGGAATATCCCCGGCTACTGTAAGAAAGGGAGGGATTAGCCAGCAAGCCCCGGTTAGAAGTCCTATTGATGGTTTTGTAGAGAAAGTATTTGTTAAATCAGGACAATACGTGCAACCTCAAACATCTTTGATGGAAATTGTCAATACAGAACATATCCATGCAGATCTCATGGTTTTTGAAAAAGATATAAAGCATGTAAAGAATGATCAAACAGTTCGATTACAGGTTAAAGCAGCAGGAGATAAGGAATTGGTAGCAAAAATATATTCTGTAGGAAAATCTTTTGAACAAGAACCTAAGGCTTTACATGTTCATGCAGAGATAGAGAATAAGGATCATAACTTATTACCAGGAATGTATGTGAGTGCTAAAATTGTAACAGATAATGTTTTGGAAAAGGTACTTCCTGAAGGAGCAATATTTGAAGAAAATGGAAAAACCTTTGCTTTTAAGGCAGAAAAAGTAGGAAATAAATGGAAGTTTACTCCCACAGAGATTCTGATAAAAAAGAAGCAAGATGGGATGGTGGCTTTAACAGTTATACAGGAAGCAGATCAAGGAAAATTGTTTGCTCATAATGGAGCGTATTATATCATAGCGGAAATGAAAAAAAGCGAAGCAGAACATGTTCATTAATGGGGGGTTTTAATATTGATTTTATGTCCGCTATTGTACTCAAAAAGATAGGGATTCGACCTACAACTAATCGAATACTGATATATAATTATTTATCAACAGAAAAGAAAGCTGTCAGTCTTTCGGATTTAGAAAGTTGTTTTGCCAGTATGGATAGAGCTACTTTATATCGAACAATAAAAATATTTGAAGAAGCTCAGCTTGTTCATCAAATAGATGATGGATCAGGTATTCCTAAGTATGCAAGATGTAATCAGAATGCGGTAGCCCCTTCTCATGATGATACACATTTACATTTTCATTGTTTAAAATGCAAAAAGACTTCCTGCCTTACGAATTGTCAAATACCAAAGATACAAGTACCTAATCATTATCAGGTATCTGAGGTTACCATGATGATAAAAGGTACGTGTGATGAATGTAGTAGGGCATAATAAAAAAGCTCTCTATTGTGTGCTATATAGAGAGCTTTTTTATACTAAGAAGCTCTGGCTTCTTTTCCTAAAGTATGGATATAAGATGGAGTTTCAAAAGCTTTGTAATATGCATTTACAGCAGGAGTTCCTCCTAGATGAACATATAAAACAGTAGCATTTTTAGAAATTTCCCCACTGCGACACATTGATATTAAACCAGAAATAGATTTTCCTTCGTAGACTGGGTCTGTAAGCATGGCTTCTAGTGTCGCTACCCATTGAATGTTTTTAATGGTTTCTTCATTAGGAATACCATATGCAGGGTAACTATAGTTTTCATTAATCTCAATCATTTCTTCAGAAAAAGGAATTCCTACACCTCCGTAGTCCTTAATCGTTTTAACAGTGTTATGACAGATTTTGGAGACTGCTTTTTGGGTCATTTCTTTATTATCTGCAGTATCTATCCCGATAATACGCCTGTTTTTTTTCTGATGTGCAAATCCAACAATCATTCCTGCTTGCGTAGAACCAGTACAGGTTGCGGTGACAATGGTATCAAAAAAATGATTCATCTTTTTTTCTTGCATTGCTATTTCATCAGCAAAGTTAGCATATCCTAATCCCCCTAGTGGGTGGTCAGAAGCTCCTGCTGGTATTGCATAAGGAATTCCTCCTTTACGTCTTACTGCCTCCATAGCATTTTCCCAGCTTTTTTTAATGGAAGTAGAATACCCATACCCATCCATAATAAGATTTCCTCCCATGAGTTTAGTGAGTAAGATGTTTCCAACTTTGTCATATATTGGATCTTTCCACTCTGCCCATGTTTCTTGTACAGTATAGGATTGAAGTCCTAGTGAAGCCGCTACAGCAGTTACTTGTCTGGTATGGTTGGATTGTACCCCTCCGATAGAAACAAGTGTATCACAGCCTTTGCGAATCGCATCCGCAGCAAGCCACTCTAGTTTCCTTACTTTGTTTCCTCCATAAGCCAAGCCGCTGGAAACATCATCTCTTTTAGCCCATATATTAACTCCCAGTTCTTTTGATAGTCTATGTAATTTATGAATGGGAGACGGAAAAAAACCAAGAGGGACTCTTGGGAAATATTTTTCTAAGTGCAGCATATCATCTGTGTTTTAAAAATTAACAAAGACGAAATTGAGAAGATTCTTTTATAAAAAATTGTAAAAAAACGAAATCAAACAGTACTGAGTACCAGGTTTTTTTCTTTTAAATATTGTCTTGGGGTCTTGGAAATTAGTCGTTTAAAATCCTTGTTGAAATGTGCCTGGTCATAATACCCGAGATCCAAAGCAGTATCCAGGATTTTTTTTCCTTTTTTTATTTCTACCCCAGATTTTCTTAAACGGACAATAGATTGAAACACTTTTGGTCTGATCCCGATATATTTTGAAAAATCATTTTCTAATGTTCTTTGTGATTGTTTGTATTGAGGAATAAAATCAAGAATTTTTTTACTCCCTCTGGAGTCCTCTATATTTTTTATAAATGCGGTAAGATTGTGTTTAATATGATCATTTTTAGAAGAAAAATCAGACTGAAACTGATAATGTACATCTATTAATGCATGTGTTAACTGCATAGAAGAGGTACAAGATGCCATATAAAATACCTTATTCATAAAATCAGTAGAGAAGACTTCTTTTGCCGGGAGAATACGATCAACCAACTCTTTAGTAGAATTATGAGATAAAAAATAAAGTACCCAGGGTTGAAATTTAATACCAAAGACTTTATAAGGCTTATGAGCAAGTATTTTTCCGGAAAACTGTAGCTGTCCCCAAAAAAGTGCAGTATTAGGAAGAATAATGGGAGATTCTTGATGACTTACCCATATAGGAGTGGTCGCAATTGTCAATTCAGGATTTCCGTCTGGTAAAAAAAGTTGTTGCCGGTTGATTTCTATACATTCAAATGCATATATACTTTTTAGAAAAGTATCATAAGGTGCAGGTATTTTATATTCAGTAAAGGTCACGTATAGAAAGAATTGATAAGGCAAATTTCTGGAAATATTGTAAAGATAAAAAAATGAATAGCATAAGCTTATTATATAGTATCATAAGTAAAATTTATGAATGTAATAATATATAAATTCAATTATTCAATAGATTTGTTGAATAATTGAATTAAAATGAACAAACAGTTTTTTAAGCAAGCCATATATCAGGAAATCGCTACCATAGGGAAAGCATTATCTAATCCATATCGATTGCGGATTGTGAATATTCTATCCCAGGGAGATTATTCTGTAGATCAGATAGCTACAGAATTGAATATTAGTATTGCCAATGCATCACAGCATTTGCAGGTTTTAAAGAAATCCAAATTAGTTACGTCTCATAAGAAAGGACATTATGTTATTTATAGTTTACCTAATACAGATGTTCATAAGCTATGGAATGCGCTGCAGAATTTTGGACTTACGAATAGTTTAGAAGTAAAATCTACGCTGGAAACATTTAAAAAACAAACATTCGCAGAAGTACCTTCGATTACCATTGATGAATTGTTAAAAGAACATAAGCTAACAGATATTTGTTTTTTAGATGTTCGACCTGAAAAAGAATTCAAAAAAGCAGCTATTGCAAATGCGGTTTCTGTTCCGGTAGAAAAAATTTCAGATCATATACGACACTTGCCTAAAGAAAAACAAATAGTCGTCTATTGCCGGGGACCTTTATGTGTTTTTGCAGATGAAGCCGTATTACTACTAAAAGAAAAAGGATATGATGCAATCCGGTTAGAAGAAGACGTATTAAGTTGGGAATATAAAGGATTACCAGTTAATTAAAACGAATAAATGCAATGACAGATACTTTAATCAGTGTAGAAGAATTACGAACAAAGCTGGAGAATAAGGAACGTATACAGGTTATCGATATACGTCCTTTAGAGGAGCGAGAAGAATGGAAAATTCCTGGAAGTGTACATGTAGATGTATATCATCAATTAAAATCGGGAAAAGAAGATGTGTTTTCAACGATGGATTTTCTAAAAGATGAAACAGTGGTAACCGTTTGTGCTGCAGGGAAAACAAGTCTTATAGCTATGGAACAGTTACGAAAAAAAGGAGTAAAAGCATATTCTCTCGAAGGAGGAATGAGAAGTTGGACTCGTGCCTGGAATACTGCTATTACAGAAGATAAACACCTAAAAATTATTCAGGTGAGAAGAACAGGAAAAGGATGTTTATCTTATATAATAGGGAGTGATGGGGAAGCCTTGGTAATTGACCCATCCTTGGATATCGAAGTATATATTAGTATAGCTAAAAATAATAATTGGAAGATTACCCATGTGCTGGATACGCATATTCATGCGGATCATTTCTCGAGAGCTAAACGGTTAGCTGCAACAGTAAAAGCACAATTGTTAATGCCTCCTAATACAGCTCTTCAGTATCCATATGAAAAGATACAGGATCAGCAATTAATTTCATTTGGTTTGACGAACATACAAGCAATAGCGACTCCTGGACACACTTCGGATAGTTTTAGTTATTTGCTACAAGAAAAATATCTTTTTAGCGGAGATACATTATTTACCAAAGGAGTAGGGAGACCCGACTTAAAAGCAAATACTGATCAAGCAAAAATAAAAGCAGGAATATTATATGATTCTCTACAAAAAATATTGAGCTTATCTAAGGAGATAATTGTATTCCCCGGACACATAAGTGAACCTGTTAGTTTTGATGGAAAAACAATTGCCAATTCGTTGGGAAATATAATTGATACAGTCCCTTTGTTAACATTAGAGAAGCAACTTTTTGTACAGGCGTTATTAGCTAATATCCCATTAACTCCTCCTAATTATGAGAAAATCGTGGCACTTAATTATAAAGGAGACATAAAAGAGCGGGAGTTAATTGGTTTGGAAGCAGGGGCTAATCGCTGTGCAATTTCATAAAACAATATAATGATGAAAGATACAAATGTACGTTTGGGATTAAAGGAAAACTGGAAACAATTTACTTTGTTATTAGTGGTGAATGCTTTTGTAGGAGGAATGGTAGGACTGGAAAGGACAATTTTGCCTCAATTAGCAAAGGAAGATTTTGGTCTTGTTTCTACTACTGCAATTCTATCATTTATTATTGTTTTCGGGATTACCAAAGCAATTACAAATTATTTTACAGGTGCTTTGGCAAATAAACTTGGGAGAAAGAATTTATTGATTATTGGTTGGTTGATAGCAATTCCTATTCCCTACATCCTTATGGTAGCAAGTCATTGGAACTGGATTGTATTTGCGAATGTGTTGTTAGGAGTTAATCAAGGACTTACCTGGTCAAGTACTGTAGTTATGAAGATAGATTTAGTAGGAGAAAAAGATAGGGGATTGGCGATGGGATTAAATGAGTCTTTTGGTTATTTTTCTATTGCAATTGTAGCATTTACAACAGGTTGGATCGCTGCGGAATATGGAGTTCGACCTTATCCATTTTATCAAGGTGTTTTCTTTGTCATTCTAGGGTTGATATTGAGTGTTTTATTTATTAAGGATACAGTTTCTCATGTACATAAAGAAGCGGTTCATAGCGATGTCCCTTTATTGAATAATATCGTATGGGAAACCACATGGCAAAACAAGAACTTAGGATCGATCACTCAGGCTGGATTTGTCAATAACCTCAATGATGGAATGGTTTGGGGAATATTACCTGTGATATTAGCTAATAAAGGGTTTCATATAAAAGAGATCGCAGTTATTGTTGCTATTTATCCAGCAGTATGGGGAATAGGACAATTGCTTACAGGAAAATTATCAGATATATATAATAAAAAGAAGATGTTGTTTGCCGGGATGATCTTACAAGGGATTTCTTTATTAGGTATGTTTTGGGCGACTACTTTGTTTCAGTTTTATTTTCTGGCATTTGTATTAGGAGTAGGTACGGCAATTGTATATCCAACCTTTTTATCGGCTTTGGCAAGTTTTACAAATCCAGTACAACGGGCTCAGAGTATAGGTGTTTTCCGATTATGGAGGGATTTAGGTTATGCTTTTGGAGCTTTATTAACCATCGCTTTGACCTATTTTTTTGAAATGGATAGTACTCTTCTATTTATAGGAGGACTTACTGTATTATCAGGAATACTATTAAAAATAAGAATGACATAAATAGCGAATGAAAAAAGAAGATTTTATTTATCTGGATTATAATGCATCTACTCCTCATGATCCGGAAGTAGTTGAGGCGATGATGCCGTATTTGTTAGAGCGTTATGGGAACCCTTCCAGTGCACATTCGTTAGGTAGAATAGCTAAAATAGCTGTAGATACAGCAAGGAAACAAGTGGCTGATTTATTGCATGCTACCGCAGAAGAAATTGTGTTTACCAGCGGAGGAACAGAAGCGAATAACTATGCAATTATTGGAGCAGCACATTTTTATAGAAGCCAGGGCAACCATATTATTACATCTTCTATTGAGCACCCTGCTGTATTAGAAGTATGTAAATCTTTAGAAAAAACTGGTTTTGAAGTGACTTATCTACCGGTAGATACTAAAGGAATTATTGATATACACATGCTAGAAAAAGCTATTAAACCAACAACAATTCTTATTAGTATTATGCATGCGAATAACGAAACCGGAGCGATACAACCAATTCGGCAGATAGGAGAAATAGCCCAAAGAAATCATGTAGTTTTTCATACAGATGCGGCGCAAAGCCTTGGAAAAATACCGGTAGATGTAGAAAAGATGCACATTGATTTACTTTCAGTAGCCGGGCATAAGATGTATGCTCCAAAAGGAGTAGGAGCTTTATATGTACGAAAGGGAATTCATCTAAAAAAAATTATGTTTGGAGCCGGACATGAATTTGGGATTCGTCCTGGTACTGAAAATGTACCCTATATTGTTGGATTAGGGAAAGCAAGTGAATTGGCGATGAAACAATTGGAATATAATCAACAATACCTATCGGATATAAAAAGCCATCTAAAAACAGCTTTGTTAAAAGAGAAATTAGACTTTGTTGTTAACGGAACAGCTATTAATACACTCCCCAATACATTGAATATAAGTTTTCGGAATGTAGATGCCCGAAAATTATTAGAACGGTGTAAGGAGGTCATAGGGCTTTCAGTGGGCTCTGCTTGTCACAGTGGAAAAACAATAGATTCTGAAATTTTAAAAGCAGTTTTACCCGATATGTCATATGCCAAAGGAACATTCCGGTTCTCAGTAGGAAAATATACTACGAAAGAAGAAGTAGAAAGAGCGGCTAAGATCTTAGCCGCAGAAATTCATGCTTAAAAACCTACTTCATTAGTACTAGTTTCTTAATTTTTTATTGAAGTGTAACATTACCAGCCATGCTATTAAATAGTGTGGCTTTGGTAGTGAAATATTTATTTTCCATTTTATTAGCCTTTAGTTTGGCACTAATTAAACTTTTCTCTCTGGAGTTTATAAGGAAGAGAGAGCTTTCACCCAAAGAGAATTTTCGCTCTTCTGCTTTTAGCAATATGGTATAATCATCAACAACCTTATCAATTAATTCATTTTGAAGTACGAAAGAGTTTAATTCCTGTCGGATCGCAGCGATTTTATTCTTTATTTTTAGAGAGGTAAGATTCATTTTCAGTTTGGTATCCTGTAATTTAGCTTTTGCGAGTTTGAGATCAGCTCGTTCTTTTCTGAGAAATAACGGAAAACGAATTTTTATCCCACTTTTATAATTAACAGTATTAAAGGAAGCGAATTGATCAGGTGTTTCGGATAAGAAATTATATTCCAGATCTATTTTTGGTAATAATTTATTAGTCTTTAAACGCTTGTCAATAATCAAGCTTTTGTATTTGTATTCTAAAGATTTGACTTTGGGATGATTTGCTACATCAATTGTATCTGGAGTTGATAAGGTATTAAAGGTGATATCTAATTGTTCTCCGGTATTGATATCAGGAATGATTTCCTCTTGTAATTCTAATGGAATGTTATCATTAATCCATAAATAGGTAGCTAGATTTAGACTGTATTTGTTCCATTTTACTCTGGCTTGCTCCAGGCTTAATGTTCTGTTTTGTACAGTTATTCCTGCTTCTACTGTATCTATTGTAGCCTTTTCTCCTAATTCAGCACTTTTTTTGATTCCTTTAAAACGCAATGTTGCATTGTCTACATATTGCTTGTATATAAGCATTTCATTGTAGGTTTTTAACCAGTCAAAGTACGCTACAGCGGCATCAAATATGATTTGATTGACAAGAAGGTCTCTATCGGCTTTTGCTTGTTTCTTGAAGAATTTTGCTTTTTTTAATGAAGCCATTCGTTCATTGATCAATAGCCCTTGCGCCAATGAGAAGGAGATTCCGGCATTATATAATCCATCAGTAGGCACAGTTGCTTCCGGATTTAAATATATTCCATCATTTTCCTCAAAATTTGCTTTTAATTCAATTCCATACCAGGTAGGGATTTTGAAGGTTGCATTTAATTTATCGTAATAGGTTTTTTCTTTGAACCGCTTTCTTTTATAATCAACTTCCAGTTTTGGATCAAAAGCCCCTCTTGCTTTCATTAGTTTAGCTTGCCCTATATCTAGTTTTAAGTCTGCTTGCTTTACAACGGGGTGGTACTTTATAATGTAGCCCAGATACTCTCTAAAAGTGAGAATATGATCTTTCTGAGCAGTCAGGCTACTGCTGAGCATGCTAATAATAAGTAGTATACTAATTCTCATTCTTACTTCTTCTTTTTATCGGCTTCTTTTTGTGATGTTGGTTGATAGAAGTTAGGAGGGAAGCTGTTAATTTTCCTCCATACTTCGAACCAGATGGGAACATCTTCTAACAGTGCAATTGTTTTGGCTCCTGATCCTACTCGTAATGCCTCTGGCCATTGGTGATCATCTTTATCCGGAGATAAGAGAATTCTGTATTTTCCATTGGCACTAATAAAATTTTCGATAGCGACTACGGTTCCTCCGTAGGTACCATAAGATACATTAGGCCAACCGCTAAATATGATGGCTGGCCACCCATCAAATTGTATCCGTACTTTTTCTCCTAAGTGAATGAGTGGTAGATCAATAGGTTCTACATAAGTTTCTACAGCCAGTTCATATTGTTGTGGCATAATACTGAGGAGTTTTTCTCCTGCTTTAAAGGTTTCTCCTATACCTGCCCGTAATGCCTTATTAATAAATCCATCAAACGGGGCAGTTACATATTGCATAGTATTCCTGATTTCGTAATTACTAAAAGAGTTTTCCAGTTTAGACACCTGTGCTTCTGTATCTAACTGACTAGATTGTGCTGTAAAACGATTGCTTTGGGCTTTAGAAATCTTATCGGTATATTCTGCTTGTATTCTGTTTATTTCTAATTGTGCGTTTATAACTTCATTTTTACTTGCCAGGTATTTGTTTTCCACACTTACCAATTTAGCTTCTGTTTCTTGTAGTTTTAATCGCTTGGCTTCTACATCTTTTAAGGCTTTAAGACCTTCTTTTTCCAGGGAAACGGTACGATCAAACTGGCGTTGAGCAATTGTAATATTGGTTTTTGCTGCTTCGAGATTAATACTGTCACTTTTGGATTTTAGAATGCTTTGTTGCAGCTTATTTCTACTCTGTTTTAGTTTTAATGTCCGAGCACTAATCAGCGCGGAAATCTGACGTTCCAGCGCATCTACTTTTCCTTTATAAGAGTCTACCGATAATGATTTTGCCTTAATCTGCTGGCCTGTTCGTTGCATCAGATTCGGATCGAAATATTCACTTTTTATCTCTGAGATAAATAGGATGGTATCTCCTTTTTTTACATGGTCACCTTCTTTTACATACCATTTTTCTATTCTACCAGGAATTACCGATTGAATCGTTTGTGGTCTTTGATCAGGTTTTAGAGTAGTAAGGTACCCTTTTCCACTAATATTTTGCGTCCAGGGCATAAATAAAGTGATCAGTAGTATAATCGAAAAAGCAATTAAAAATCGATTAAAGGTCTTATAATATCTTTTGTGAAATACTTTTTTACCGGATTTGTATACCGATAAATCAATATCGTTATGTATTTTGTTATTAGAAATATTAAGCATGATGAACTAAATTATCCGGTTATTTTTCCACTTTTTAAAGTTACCAATGTAGAGCAGCAAGAATTCCATAGTCGATTTTTACTAACAATGACTAATCCCCAAGGGTTTTTCTTATCTATCAAAAAGGTGATTAATCTATTGGCTTCTTCTGCGTCAAACTGATCAAAAGGATCTTCCAAGATGATCAATTTTGGTTTTTGAGCAATTGCTCTGGCTAATACAATTTTCTTTGCGACGGTGTTAGACATTTGTTTTCCTTCTGGATATAAAATTGTATGTAATCCTTTGGGTTGCTCTTTTACAAAATCAATAAGTCCGGTTTTTTCTAACGTCCATAGAACGGTTTCTTCTGTGATTGAAGGATCTCCAAAAGTGATGTTTTCCAGAATACTCCCTTCAAATGGGGTTTCTTCAGATAGTGATAATCCCAGGTTTCCTCTGTAATAATTAAGACTTATTCCATTCAAAGACAAACTGTTTACATACATTTTACCTTTTGTAGGTTCAATAATTCCTGCGATTACCCGGAGTAAGCTCGATTTTCCGGAACCACTTTCTCCCTGAATAAGAATTCTACTTTTAGTGTTTATTTTTAAGTTTATATTCTGTAAAATATGTTCCTCTTTATCAGGAACCAAATAAGATACACTATCTAATTCTACAGAGAAATCCGCAGCAGTAAAGGTTGGTTTTACCCCTTCTTGGTTCTCTAATTCTTTATCTACTACCTGACCGATTTTTTCCAGAGAGGTTAGTACATCATAAAAGGATTCAAGTCCTAAAATAAGTTTCTCTACAGAACTGATGATTAATAGTATTATAATCTCAGCAGCAACAAACTGTCCGATATTCATTTCCTGATTAAGCACCAGAATACCTCCGACAATTAGTAATCCGGCAGTAACCAATACTTTAAAACCAACCATTTGTATAAATTGAATCATCAATATTTTGAAATGGCTTTCTCTGGCTTTTAAATAATCACTGACTAAGCTATCATTTTTGGTAATCGCCAAATTGGTTTTTCCAGAGGATTTAAAACTAATAACAGTTCTGGCTATTTCCTGGATCCAATGTGCGACTTTATATTTGTTTTTAGATTCTTTTAGGCTTGTTTCTAATCCTCTTTGAGCTGTAAGTTTAAATACAATATATACCAAAAAGAGGAGTGATATTCCATAAATAATGAAAAAAGTATGATAGAAGGATAGTAATATAAGACCAAAAGTAATCTGTAAGATGGTCGTAGGAACATCTATTAGTATTTTGGTAAACCCCTTTTGTACAGTTAGTGTATCAAAGAATCGGTTTGCTAACTCCGGAGGATAATAGTTGCGGAGTTCACTCATTTTTATTTTAGGAAAGCGATATGCAAACTCAAAAGATGCTCTGGTAAAAATACGTTGTTGTATGGTTTCAATAATTCGCATTTGCATTAATTGCAGAGCTCCTGCAAATGCCACTCCAATAGTAACCAAAGCGACTAAAACGATCCAGGAAGTACTTATTTGTGCTCCCTGCATCAGGTTAATAATAGCTTGAATTCCCAAAGGAAGGGATAAACTTACCAGCCCGGAAAATACTGCATAATAAAATATCTGAATGATATCTTTTTTTTCTAACTTCATTAAGCCTATTAAGCGTTGCCACGCAGTCATTATTTTTTTATTCATTCGTTATTTTTCTAATGTTTTTAAAGCAAGGTTTGTAAAAAAAATAGTTGGGGATACTTTATCAGAACAATCCGTAAGTGACGCGAAATGTTCCTTTAAAAAATGTTGATGTAAGGCTCCTTCTATAATAGTACTGGCAAGACTGGAAGAAAACTCATACGCAGGGTTTACAGCGGTGATCATGTCTTTTATTCGGGTAACAAGTCTTTTGTATATGACGAAATACCCTTCTTTATTTTCTTCATCAACTTCTTTGGTTAGGTACGATTTAGAATATTCATTAATGACTATTTTGTTTAGAATCACCTCGTTAACATGTGTAAATGATGAATCTTGCCGGGTTGTTTTGGTAACAATTTCTATAGCCTTTTTTAGCTTTTCAATAGGATCTGTAATACTGTGTGTCGCAAATACCAGGTGATACTCAATCCATCCCCAATACCAAGATGTAAGATATAGTAATAACTTATGTTTATTATCGAAATATCTATAAATAGAACTTTCATTCGATCCTATTTTGGTTCCAAGCTTTTTGAAAGTAAAATTATCAAAGCCAATTTCATCAATTAAAAGAATGCTGTGCTCAATAATTCTTTTCCCTAAATCGGAAGATTCAGGGTCTTTACTATATATTTTATCGGCGATACTAATCTTTAAATTAGAAAGTAATTGATCCATAATAATATAATTTGTGGCAAAACTAATAGTATTACTATTAATATAGAAAATATCCATGTTAAATTATACTTAAATACTATTAGTTTTATTTTTTGCACAACATTACAAATGTTTTAATATATTGATTTTCAACTTTTTATTTGGATGTAAACCTCGTAACGAATCCTAATTACGAGGTTTGATTGGTTGTTAATTGTGTAATAAAAATGGATTCTATCGTTTGATTTTTTCCAACTGTTAGGCAAATCATTGACTTATAACACGTTGATTGACGATGTTAGCAATAGATGGTTCTTAGTATAAGAAAACTAGAAACCTTACTAGTTATTTTTTTCCAAAATGTGTGTATTGAATATAATCGAACACCTGCCATTGTGAATACATATTTGATGTTCCTTTTTTTGATAATGTAGTTTCTTCCCCATGAAATTTACATAATGATTAATTGTAATATGATATACTTAGTACTTTCATATAGAACTATGAATCTGCATTTTTCAGATATTACAATCGAATTGGTTTATTATTATGATTGATGATGTTTTTTATCTGTGATTAACTATTACAATGATTTTTCATTATTGCAATCGTATACAAACATTGTTGTTGTAATATTACAGAGAAAGTGCGTGTTTTTTCTTAAATAAAACACAAAATATTATAAAACCTATGTAATACTCTAGATATAAATAGTCCATTTACTATTACTATGTTTAAAAAAAAATACATTTGAAAAATATTTCGAAAACAATAAATACTAGTAAATTTGAAATGTTAATACTATTGATATTCAGTAGGGGAAGGAGAGTATCCGATAATTGAAAGTTTTTTCATTTGAAGGGCTTAATTCCAAACTATTTTTTAATCTTAGTAAACTAAATATATCACAAAACACCACTTTTATGAAATCTATTTTTAAGTACGTTTTAGTACTCGTTCCTTTAATCTCATTTGCACAAGAAGATATTAAAAGTTACAGTGCCTGGAATTCTCTAATTGTAGATTATACGATCAGTCCTAAATTCTATGCAGAAAATGAGCTTCATTTTCGGAGAACAAACTTTTTTTCTGATTGGCAGCAGTTTATCGCTCGCCCGTCTATACATTATAAAGTAACCAAAGGAGTAAAAATTGGAGGAGGATATTCCTATATCAAAAATTACAGGGAAACAATAGATTTCCAGGAGAATAATGTTTGGGAAGAAGTGGTTTTGTCTAGTGTATATGGAAAGTCTTCAGTAAAACACAGATTTCGTATGGAACATCGTTTTATAGAAACTGTTTTGCAAGATAATACTGGGGGTTTTTCTATCGGTGATACAGAGTTTTCTAATAGATTTCGATACCGATTGAGCTGGACAATTCCTTTAGTGACTGTTACAGAAGATAAAAAGCTTAAGCTTGCCGTTTTTGATGAAGTATGGTTACTTACAGAAAAGGGAATCGTTCCAAGGTCATTGAATCAGAATTGGTTCTACGTAGGATTATCATATCCACTTATTAAAGGAGGAAGTTTAGGGATAGGGTATATGAATGACCATGGACCTATCGGTAATTCAAATCACCGCAGTAATCATATTTTGCAAACAACTTTTAAGTACCGTATTAAGTAAGTTTACTTTTTTAAGATCGATATAATAAACTGAGTCCACCACCTAAAAACAGGTGTAACGGACTCAGTAAATAACTACTTCTCTTTTTCAAAATATGACTAGTGAACCTTATCAAGGGGATCACATTTATTTTATAAATTGTTTGCTATAGCTTCCTGTTTCTGTGTATATTTTTGCTATATAATTCCCTTCGGGAAGTTGGCTAATATCTATTGTTTTTATTGAAGAAGTTAAAAGAAGAAGCCCATTGTGATTATATATTTCTATTTTTTCTAATGTCATATCTGATACCATAATTTCTATGCTATTCTTAGAAGGATTCGGACTAACTTTGATTTCTGGTTGATCAAGTTGTTTAGTAGTTGTTTTTCCAAAAGCATTACCAGAAGTTTCGATAGTACGTGAGGGTAAGGATCCAGGAGCGCAATCTCGTTGCTCTATTCCTGTCCACCGAATTACCCATCCTCTGTTTTTTGCAGCATCTGCTCTTAGTGGATTGGGGAATCCTAGTCCTCCTATTGAAGGTAAATCACTTGGGTGGTCTATCCATCTCAGATATACTCTAAAACCAGTAGGAGTAGGATTATAAATAGCAGGAACTCCACCTGTGTACCAATGATAGCCTGAATTAGTAATAGATTCAATGGTAACCAGGTAGTGAGGAGTTGTTTTGAATTTGCAAGCACTGGTATTTACATCTACGTAAATCCCTAAAGAGGTGTAATCTACCCAGTCATCAGGAGAGGTGACTCCCTGACCGATATGTACTTGAGCATTTGATGGTATAAATGCAAGAATGCATAATAAAATGATAATGGGTTTTAAAGAATTCATAATATGTATGGTTTTAAAAGTGAGTTTATTAGTTTGCTATGATTAATGTAATAATTATATCAAAGAAAACGATATGGTAATTAATTGAAAATTAAATGGTAATCCCCTTAAGGAGTTCTTTTAGTGGTACAAAAAAGCTGTGTAAACATCCTGTTTTTGAGGATATACTTAGTAAGTAGAAATCTCTTTATTTCTAGGGGTAAATGATGCTGAAAGTAAACTTAGTGTTGTTTCCTGATTTCAATCCTTTTTATACGGATACATTATTCCTTCTGTTGTTCTTCAAAAAGAAGTAGAAAATCATACTTAGGTGTACCATCTCTATATCATTATTATAAGAAATAACTGCTTTTATGATTAATGATATAGAAATGATACCTTCAACGGGGATGGTTGAGTAATATTAGATATTAAAATAGTGTATTTTTTTTTCTGAATACAGTGATAAATTTAGGTCAATGAGTTTTCTATTTGGATACGGAGCATAGAAGGTTCAAAAGGTTTATTAATTACAGTATTAATTCCTACTTCCTCAAAGAAGTGTTTGTTTTCTTCCTTGGAGATTGCCGTTAGTGCAATGATAGGGGTATTAATTCCTTTTTTTCTGATTCTACGGGTCGTCTCAAAACCATCGATCCCATCCATCATAATATCCATTAAAATTAGATCGTATGATTCTTGTTCTGTTTTTTCGAGTGCTTCATATCCATTAGAAACCACCTCGCAATAATACCCAAAATTGTTAATTATTTTACAGGTTATTAATTGATTGATACGATTATCTTCTACAATTAGAATTTTAACTCCATCTTTATTAACAATGACTTCCTCTTTCTTTTTTATTTTTTTATCAGGCGATGCAAAATCTACAATAAAAGAGAAAGTACTTCCATTTTCCTTATCCGAAGATAAATCTAGAGAACTGTCGAATTGTAACAATAATTTATTAGCCATTACTAATTCAACTGCAGAATGATTATGCTTATCTGACAATGCAGTAAAAATGGCAGAATTCCCTTCTGTAAAAGATTTTTTTAATTCCTGAATTCTCTCTTCAGGAAGGTATAAGTTTTTACAGTTAGTACTAAACAGGATTCTGCAATCAGAAGTATCGGTATCGAGACTTTTGATGGCTAACAATATGTTTCCATTTTCAGTGTTTTTTGCGACGTGAGATAATAAGGAAATAATTACTCTAGCTAAAGAATCGGGATCGCTAATAATCGTTTTGGGAAGTGCTTTATCAATGACAAAATCAAAGCTGTTATTGTATTCTCCTGTAATAAAATAACTGATAGATTCTCTAATTGTATTGATGAATTTATTTACATCAATATCTACTTTTTTTAAGGTGGTTTTTTCAGAAGTTTCTGTAGTATTGATATCTATAATATCGTTTACAAAACGAAGCAAATATTTACCAGAAAACTGTAATATCTTCAAGTGTCTCTTATGTTGTTCTCTATTTGTGTTTTCTTGCTCCAGTAAGTGAGCGATACCTGTTATCGCATGAAGAGGGGTTCTTAATTCATGTGTGATATTGTTGACAAACAATGTTTTTTTAGCGTAAGCATCTTCTACTTTCTCTTTTGCTAGCTGTAGTTCCGCATTTTTTTGTTTGAGAAGCTTATTATTCTCTGTTTTTAGCTTAGAGTTGGTGTATTGAAGTAAGATGACAAAGATCAGGGCAATAATAATCCCAATCCCCAAAAATATCAGATATTTATTGAGTTTTAGTTGCGTTTGCTGGTATTGATATTCTACCAACATTTTTTCGCTTTCTTTTTCTCGTAATTGTAGATTTTTATACGATTTCATCATATTGCTATACTTTTCGAGAAAAGCATTATTCTGATGTGCTAATTCTACAAAGTACTTTTGATAAAACTGATTAGCTACTTTATAATCCTTTTTACGATCGTATAAATTTGCTAAACCAGATAGATAAATTACATAATTGGTTTTATTTACTGTTTTTGCTGTATCTATTTCCTGAAGTGCTATTTGCTCTCCTTTCTTGTAATAGTCTAAAGCTTCATCAAATCTATCTGTATTGGCGCAAGCTACTCCACAATAGTAATAGAGGCGAACCAGCCGACTGTTTTTGGTGTATTTTTCGGCTAACCGTATCGCTTTTTGAGACATCTTATAGCAGGCATCCCATTCCTTCTTGCTGTATAGTATAGAGGTTAAGTTAAAATAGATATCGATTATTTGTTCTTCATATGCTGGTTTATTTCCCGCTTCTACTGCTTTATTAAAGTATACAATGGCTTGGTCAAGATCCTTTGTTACTTTTTTGTAATAAAGCCCTTTAAGGTTATTGACAAAAACCTCTCCATAAGGATCCTGAACTGTGTCCTGCCAATCAGAAGCTTTATCCAAATATGATTTAAAGGTTTTATAGTCGTTTACATAAAGAGCTACAGCACTTCTCAATCGGTATGCTCTGGCTATAAAATGCTGATTTCTGCTAAGTACAGCAGCACTTTCTACTTTGTCAATTTCTTTTAATGCTCTGGTGATATAATCATTTTCTATCCAATACTCAACAGAGTCTAAAGCTGTAGTTAATTGTTCTTGAGTTAAAGGATCTTTATTTTGGAATCCTTGCATGTTTATGGTAATAAGCAAGAATAAGGTAATAAGATACTTGGTGGGTATTATATTCATATTGTTATGGGTGTAATATGGGAGCTAAAGTAGAAAAAAAGTGAAGATCTCAAAGTTTTAATGTGTTGAAGTTCAATTTTTTTGAAAAAATATTTTGAATATGAAGTTTTTCTACAACACGAAAACGTTTTCGTACACACTTTTATGATTAAAAAGTAATATTTACGGATAAGATAGTTACACTATTTGAGGTGATAGATGTTAAAAATATCTTTAAAAGTAGTGTGGTGAAGTTAATTGTAACTAATATTGACTGGCTAGAAAAATGTAAAATAAAAAAAGAGAGAAGTCTACTATGAAAATGATTAGTGTTATTCTCTCTTCGTTTAGCTATTAAAACAATTAAAAATGATTAATGTTTGTTCAAAGGAAACTAAAAAATTTATTTTTTGCAAATAAAACATTAAAAATCAATAATATAGTTGTTAAAATACGTTAAATGATGCATTTTGTTTTCTTGTTTTAACTTTTTTTAATAAAAATAATTCATTTTAAAAAGATAATAGCTACACTAGATTTAATTCTTATTTTAAATATTATATTTTTCCATTGAATACCATCATACACAGTATTAAAACAGCCTACCCGGTAAGTTCCTCTTCTATTGAATTATTGACGAGCAAGATGACTAAATTAGAACTTCCCAAGAAACATCTTTTAATTGAGGGAGGGACGTTAGATAAAAACTATTATTTTATAGAAAAAGGACTTACTCGTTCATTTATTATTCTTGATGGAGAAGAAACAACTACCTGGTTTAGTAAAGAAGGGGAACTTGCTTTTTCGATGCTCAGTTGTTATGAGAACAGACCAGGTTTTGAGTATGTAGACTTATTAGAAGATTCTATTATTTATGCAATTCCTGTACAGGAGCTAAATGAATTGTATCATACTAATATAGAAATCGCTAATTGGTCTCGTGTAATCCACCAAAAGGCTTTCTTAGATTTGGAATTACGTCATATTGCATTGGCTACGCAATCCGCTAAGGAACGTTATGATCATTTTGTAGCGGAAAAATCAGATATTTTTCAGCGAATAAAATTAGGGTATATAGCTTCCTTTTTAGGCGTAACTCAAGTTACATTAAGTAGATTGAGATCCCACCGTACTTTTTAACATAGGTAAAATAAAATGTAAAGAATAGCTTCTATTTTTGCCGTTGTAATATTATATATGAGTAAGTAATGAGTACTACGGAAAAACAAAAAATGTTGGCAGGAAAGATATATAATTCCAGGGATCCGGAATTGTTAGAAATGCATCATAAAGCAAGAAAACTATTATCAAAACTTAACACTCTTGATTCTAGAGATCTGGAAACCCGAAAAGCAATCTTATCTGACTTATTAGGAAACATCTCAGAAGGAGTATGGGTAGAATCTCCTTTTTTCTGTGATTATGGAGAAAATATCAGCTTAGGAGAAAATTCATTAATAAATATGAATTGTGTTTTATTAGATGTTAATAAAATAACCATCGGAAAAAATGTTTTGATAGCCCCGGCGGTTCAGATTTATACGGCAACACATCCGGTGAATCCTGATGAAAGGTTAGTAAAGAACCCAACGAAAGATCAAGCTACATTTACTACTTATGGCGAACCGGTAACAATAGGGGATAATGTCTGGATAGGAGGGAATAGTACTATTTTACCAGGGGTGACCATCGGAAATAATGTTACTATAGGAGCAGGTTCAGTGGTGACCAAAGATATCCCCGATAACACTATAGCTGTAGGAAATCCTTGTAGAATAGTTAAAAAAGTATAAACGAATGGATGTGTTTTATGAAATTCCCGCTTCTGCGTTTGAAGTAATGGGGTTAATCGTTGGTTTTTCTGTTTCGATTATCACCGCAATACAGATTTCTAAAGAATATAAATCTAAAGAAAAAAGTAGCTTATCAGCTGGCTACGTAATAGGTTGGGTATTCGTTTATGGTTTTTGGGCTTTATATGGAGTCCGGTTTAAAGCAGAAGCCCTTTGGATTACTAATGGATTGGCACTAGTATTGCAATTGGTGTTATGCATGATTGTTCTAAGAAAAAGCAAAAGAGCAAAAAGTGTGTAAGAATACTATATCCACGTTTTATAATGTAGCTTAGTTATTAAGCTAAAGATTAATTTAACATAACATTATGAATTTTAATATAAACTTATTTATTTAAGATAAAAAGGTCGTTTATTATTGATTTACAAGTATTTCTAAATACTTTCATTTTTCATTCCTTCATATTACCATTTAGAGCAGAGGCGTAGTCATGATATTTGTCATAAAATAACAAGGATTATGATAATAATTTGGTCAAAAATTAATTTAAAAAATAATACACAATGAAGGAAGTATTGGTAAGTTTATTGGTGATTGTTACATTTGTTTTTTCTGGATATTCTCAGGAAGATAAGAAAGAAGAATTGGATTACAGTAAGTGGCAGATTAGAGTTAGAGGAGTAGTTGTTAATCCCGATGAAAGTGCAACTATAGAAACGATTGGAGGGAATGTAGATATTTCTACTTCGGTTATTCCAGAAGTGGATATTACTTATTTTTTCACAAAGAATATCGCTGCGGAATTAATATTGGGGACTACAAAACATAATGTAGAAGCTATTTCGACTGCGCCAGGAGATATTGACCTGGGACATGTATGGTTATTACCACCGACATTAACCCTTCAATACCATTTTACAGGATTAGTAGTAAAGCCATATGTAGGTGCCGGGGTTAACTATACTATTTTTTATGGTGTTGATGAAGGAGATGTAGCCAATGACGTTGATTATGATAATAGTTTTGGTTTCGCACTACAAGCAGGTATTGATTACGATCTAACCGATAAATGGTTTCTGAATGTAGATGTAAAGAAAATCTTTTTACAGACAGATGTAACTGTCGATGCAACTTCTGCTCTTGGCGCAACAGTAGGTGCAGATGTTGATATTAATCCCTGGTTGTTTGGTCTTGGAGTGGGATATAAATTTTAATATGTCGACACTAGTAAGACGATCTACTGATTATACATAGTAGAATTTCATAATACGAATGCATATTAGTTAAAAAGGCTTCTCTTTTGAGAAGCCTTTTTTTGATTTTACTCGATAATTGAAATGTAAATGCCTTGTACTTTCACCAAGGTGGTTTACCTAATAATCGAGAGGAACATTTATCTCTAGTATACTGCTTAAGGGGTTTGTTGCGATGCAGTATATTTTTATCAGTAAAATAATATTAGCTGTAAGAAGAACAACCCTAATTAATAAGCTTCATTACTTAGTATGCAAGTTTTGGGGTATACCATGGACTTCTATGAAAACTTTTCTAAGTCGGAACTCAAAAAAAGGGTTGTTTAAAAGCATTATTTTTTGTGTATCTTTTTGGTTGTTCTAATCAGACCATTACTATCCTTTATTTCTAAAAAATAAATTCCAGATCGCATTTGGTCTGTATGAATGGTAAGCTGATTAGCAACTACTCGTTGTGCATTACGATATACTAATTTCCCCTGAAGATTGTATATAGTTATATGTGCTTTATCAAGTTTCTGAGATATGTATACTGTAAAATTGTTTTTGAATGGGTTAGGATAGATAGATACTCCTTTCTTACCCAGAGAAACAGAT
Source organism: Aquimarina sp. TRL1 (assembly GCF_013365535.1). NCBI lineage: Bacteria > Pseudomonadati > Bacteroidota > Flavobacteriia > Flavobacteriales > Flavobacteriaceae > Aquimarina > Aquimarina sp. TRL1. Next base: position 4,358,651 of record NZ_CP053590.1, read on the forward strand.
GCAGACTTAGTGCGAGCAGCTGTACAAGCTCCTATTTTAGTCCAGGCTTGACTCCAATATTGACCACTACCAGGACTATATGCCCAGGCGGCACTGGAAGAACACCATCCAGATACCTTACATTCATACTTATCTCCTGAATTTTGTACGATTTCTCCATTGCTATAAGCAGTACCTGCAACATATTGCGGGATTCCACTGCAATTACCTCCTCCTGATCCTGAGGTCGTAACGGATACGGTATTACTATAGCCCGAGGCATTTCCAGCAGCATCAGTTGCTTTTACTTTGAATTGATAAGCAGTACTTGCTGTAAGGTTTCCAACAGTAGCAGAAGTACCGCTAACGCTGCTAACTTTTGAATTCCCGTTATATACATCATATCCAGTTACCCCAACATTATCTGTGGAAGCATTCCAGTTTAGCGAAACACTAGATGAAGAAACATTTGTACTAGTTAATCCGGTAGGAGCTGATGGAGCTTGAGTATCTCCTCCAGATCCGTTACTGCTAATATTCAAAGTATAGTCTTCTACTTCTCCGTAATCAAAAGTACCACAGTCTGATGGAACAGTATTATACCTCATAATAACACGAGCTCGTGTTTTACCTGTTTTAGCAGTGGCAGGAATTGTAAAGGTACCACTTACAGGAGAGGTCTGAGTGGCAGATTTAGTCCATACTTTTTCTCCAGAGTCTTTGAAATCTCCATCCTGATTATAATCGATCCATACTCCGTATGCCTCACTGTATTTTCTTCCTGCCCAACTCGCTGTAATTTCTATAGAAACAGAAGCTCCTTTTCTTGCAGTAAAAACAGTAGCGGTGTGATCACTATACCCAGTGCCTGCTCCAGAAGATTTGGATACAGTTCCTACTTTGACATTGCTTATATGTTCATCAGAAGTGTTATTACTTTTTGCGGCACAATAAGTAGAACCTCCACTATCAGAAGTAGTAGCATTCACCGTATTACTATACCCAGAAGTATTTCCTGCTGCATCTTTTGCTTTTATCTTGAACTGATAAGAGGTGTTAGCAGTAAGACCACTTACAGTTGTTGATGTACCAGTAGCAGTAGCTACTTTTGTACTTCCTTTGTATATGTCATATCCAGTGACACCTACGTTATCTGTAGCGGCTGACCAACTAAGAGAGACACTAGTAGCTGTTACTGATGAAACGGTTAAGTTTCTGGGAGTAGAAGGTGCTTGTGTATCACCTCCTGTTGTGCTTTTTGTGATTGTTACAACACTTCCCGTCGATGGATTCCAGATATCTAGATTGGCAGGTATCTGGAAAACATTGGCATTAGATACCGAAGAAACAGAAGAGGCGTTGTCTACTTTTATAGTTCTTGTTTCTATTTTTTCGGTATCGACAAAAATCCATTTAAACTGATTGAATCGTGCAGAGCTTCGTGTCCAGGACTTGTTATCATTGTTAGTTCTTAAGGGGGCACCCCAACAACCTTCACCAACGTATACAGTACCTTTTTGATCATCTCTAACAAATCCTTCATCATTACCAGAAGCCGTAGTAGGGCGTACTGGCCAGGTAGTTTTTACAGTATGTGAGTCACATTCTACTACCAGTTTTACATTTTTGTCATAAAACAATTTTGCCCAATTGCTATATTGACTATTTCCCTCTGATTTCCCTGCCACATGAGGTCGCATTGGTTTATGGTATTGTGCCATTTTCCAAATTACATTGGGGTTTGCATTCAAGTCCCCTTTTAACCATGTCGTTTGACTTCCAGAAATAGATATCTGAGTATTGAGCGTATAGGCTCTGATTAGGTTATTACCAAATGTAATTGCATAATAGACACTGGATGAAGGCGTATCAAAAAGATTGTAAACACTATTGTTGCTACCTTCGTGATTTCCTCTTGTGGCTATAATAGGAAACATCCTTTTATCACTAGCAATGGTTAATTGCCAATCATCAAACCATTCAACCCACTCTCTGCTACTGTCTCTATTGGTCATATCTCCTCCAAAGAGCACAGCATGAGGTTTTAGTTTGGCAACAAGCCTGTTAGCATTTTTTCTTGGGGTCCTGTTATTTCTAGAATCCCCTCCGGCAATAAAAGATAATCGACTGTTATCAGAAGGTGCCGTTTTGAACCAAAAACGCTCACTGGTTCCCTGGCTATCTCTGATGACAAAATAATACGCAGTATTAGGTTGTAGCCCTGTTAAGCGTGCAAAGTTATTGTTCATACTTTTGTATGAAACAGTTCGGTCAGGTGTTTTGGAATTGGGGTAATTAGCATAATTTGTTCCGTGGTCCGTAGTCCCGTAATAAACTGTAGGGTTACTACCCGAAATCTGGTTCCATCCTATAACAATGGAAGTGGCTGGATTGCCTCTCAATGATAAACGATACTTATCATTAGAAGCTTGCGTTTGTAGTCCTAGTAATACGACTAAAATAAATACGACTTTTTTCATAATTTATAGTTAAGCTTAATTAAAATGAGTTTGTGATTTATCTAATTAGTTTTTTAGAAATAGAGATTCACTTAACATATACTTACTAATGGGTGCTGGATGTTTTTACGATACATTTTTATAATAAACAATGACACCTATTAAGGGGTACGCAATACATATTTTTTGTTTTTGTTTTTCATTTTGATAAATAATTATCAGATATAACAGCCGAAAAAGAAAATACCCTACCCGAAAAATTATTTTTTTTTAAATAAAGTGTTAATATTTTGTTTTTTATCAATGTTTATAAGCTTTTTGAATACGTAAAACTTTAAAAATAAGGATATTACATATAAAAATTGAGGTTTTGGTGTTTTTAAAATCAAAGAGTTAAGTTTAATTTTATACCTCTTATCATTGAAATAAAGAATTGAACTTTCTTAGTTCGAGACATAGTAAATAAACCTACTTACCTGATAGACATAATTACTCCCCTAATCATGTCTCTATAGCAAGCATATTACTCTACTTAACTTAATATCAATCTGATTTAAGGCGGAATCCGAAAAGCCTTTAATAGAGTAGGAATCACATTTTAAATTTTTTCAATCATGAAAAAAATCAAATCATTTGGGGCTATTGGATTGATAGCCATGGCGTTCATCTTCATGAGCTTTAGTAATGGAGGTGATGATCTTTATGGCTCAGCAGACACTATTACGTATGTTTCTGCTGATGATCAAAATCCTGAGCAAGCAGCGATTCTTGCAGCAGCATTACGTTTCACGGCGAGAGCTACACGTAGAGCTATTGTGTATACCAGAGAGGTAGCAAGAGTACAATTGCCAGGAATTGAGCAAGTAATCATGCAAGCATCTACTTACATTATGTTTGCATATGATAATGTTAATGATCACAAAAACAATTATGTTAAGGATCTAAAAGTGTTTAAAAAGCAAAAAATCCATTCTTTAGGATAATTTGTTGAAGACTACGACAGGTGGCTGTTTTTTAACAGCCGCTTGTTTTTACTCAATAGTAAAGATGTGAAATAGTTCGGGATTTCTCTCGAAATTTATATTCATTTCTTATATAATACCTCGTATCATACAACGGGGAAGTTTACTAACAATAATACTCATACGATATGAGACACTTTTTTTCTTACATAGCAATAGGATGTCTTGCAATCTATTGGGGAGTAACCCTTTTATTTGTAGGACCCGATAATTATATAAAAATATCCTTTCTAGAAGGGCAAGAATTTTTTGATACCTTTTTGTATCAAAAGTGGGGGTTCTTTGCTCCCCCGCCAAAGTACAATGATCGGTTGTACTATGTTTTTGAAAATAAATCAGACTCTACAGACACAAAAACATTTGAGGTTATCGCTCCTTTACAGCGAATGAAAACATCTAAAGCTCCTTTTAATTCAGCAGAAGATATACTAGATTATGTACTCTCCAGTTCATTGCATAGTGTATCTGATGGATTGGTAGCTGTTAATGAGTCATTGAGTTATCAACAAGATGTAGGAGAGATGGAAGAGGTAACTGATGAAATCAGAATAGAAAAGGGAAGGATTTATACCCAGACAACAACCAATTTTCAAACATTAAAAAACTATGCTGTTTTTGTAGCTGCGAAGAATCATATTGATATCAATAATTATTATGTCAGAATTGAAATGACACAAATTGATATGCCAAAATTCGCAGATAGAAATAAATTGAATTCCCCCACAGGACATGAAGAGAGTTTGGTGTTTAAGAGTGATAAATTTACAATTGAAAGAAAATGAAAAACTTTATAAATCAATTTAGTCAAGAAAATAGATTTAGCTTTTATGCGCCTTTTTTTAGGGTTTTTATAGGGCTTTACCTATTAAAAGACATTATTATTACATGGAATTTTAATGGTCTTTTATATAAAGGAGATTCGTTCTTACATCCTGATCCAGCAGCTATATTAGATTATTTTAATCTAGATACAGGTGTCATGAGGGAATATTTCGAGATCTTTATGTTCTCTTATATTCTGGTTATTCTTCTTTTTCTGTTTGGTATCGGAAAAAGATATACTGCCATTTTACTATTTATCCATTTAGAACTCATTCAAAACTTTGCCTGGTTGACACTCAATGGGGGAGATAATCTTATGAAGTTTGTCGTATTGTACTATATATTTATCGATTCGTATAATCGGTTTAGTATAAAACCATTGCAGTTTAAAAACGAAGAAGCTAAAAAGTTCTCCAATTTTATATCGAATCTGGCTGGATACTCTTTATGTGCTCATTTCTGTTTGGTGTATTTTGTTTCGGCAGTACATAAAATTCATGCGGATGTATGGTTTAATGGAGTGGCTACTTATTACGTATTAGGGTCTGAACGTTTTCAGGGAACTTCCTGGAATTCCATCTTGGTACAAAGCGGAGTATTTGTTACACTGTCTACCTATGGAACTATTTTGATAGAACTGATCTATCCATTCCTAATCTGGTTCAAGAAAACCAAATATCCTATGATGGTATGTTCTATATTATTACACTCGGGGATAGGCATATTTATGATGCTTTATGATTTTCAAATTGTATTTATCTTATTACAAGGATTTTTCTTATCAAATAAGGAGTGGGACAAATTATTAAAGTGGATTGATACTACTATCGAATGGTGTAAGATTAAACTAACAGCTAAACTCAAAACAAATCCTTAAATATTAATGAATATTTTTCTTATCATCCTCTTAGTTATAGCTCTTATAGGGTTATTAATTAGGATATTGTGGGTATACGAACTATATACACCTAAGTTGCTTCATGAAAAAGAAAAAGATGTAGTAGAGGCTATTTCGGATTGGTTGGATTTACTAACTGAAGAAAAGAAATTTAATGGTGCTATATTAATTGTTGATCGAGGAGAGGCATTATTAAGAAAAGCAGTTGGTTTTACATCTTATTTAAAAAAAGAAAAATTACATCTGCATTCCAGGTTTAGGTTAGCTTCTGTATCCAAACAATTTACAGCATTCGGGATTATGGTGTTGATTAAAAAACATGATTTGAGTTATGATACACGTGTAACTCAAATCATTCCTGATTTTCCTTATCCTAAAGTTACTATCAGACATCTTTTGAATCAGACATCAGGGATACGGGCTGATTATATAAAATTAGCAAAGAAAAAGAAAAAAACAGCCTCGTATGTTTTGTCATTAAAAGATGCGGTCGAGTTACTATGTCAATATCCAGATCACATTATAAAAAATCCGCTAGAAGAATATTATTATAACAATACCAATTATATTGTTTTAGCAAGAATAATAGAAATTGTATCTAAACACTCTTTTGAGAAGTACATGAAGCATGTTATTTTTCAACCATTGGGTTTAGAAGAAACAAGAGTTTGGAATTTACTATCAGAAGCAGATGAACATTTTGAAAAAGATAAAGCAAAAGGATTTGAAGCTTTTCTAAAAAGTAAACCAATAGAGATAACTCCTAATTGGATTGATGGTGTAGCAGGAGATGGGGCTGTTTTTTCCAGTATTTCGGATATGGAAAAATGGAGCGCTATCTGGACTAAAAATAACTTGTTGAATTCCTCAGAAATGAAAGAAGCCTTTATTGCTCCTGTATTAGCTAACGGATCCCCATCTAACTACGGCTTCGGTTGGGTATTAGCTGGAGATGTTAGCTGGCATAACGGGAGTTGGTTAGCGTCTAATTCTTTGATTCTTAAGAATCATAAAACCAATGCGTGTGTAGTCGTATTAGATAACTCTACAAATATGAGGTTTGATAAGATCACGAAATCTATTTTAAAAACATTAAACCAAAAAATGACATGAAAAAAAATAAAATCAGTAAACAATTAGTATATGTTATTGAAACAGGAATCCTGGTCGGTGTTTCTTTGTTTTCTCTGACGTTTTTAACTACCTTTTTATGGCAAATCAACGGATTAAATACCAGGGAATTAGTCTTGCTGTCTGTTATTGCAGGAGTATATTTAATAGTCTTAACTGTTTTAATTAATTACGTGCGGTTAAATCCTTTTTTTTACCAGCTCAAGCAACAATTTTCAAAAAGGTGTAAGCGAAGAAATGCAATATTTTTAGTTTTAGGAATTAGTATATTGATCTATTTTATTTTAGATAGTATCGTTTATTTCGTAGATGATAGCTTAGCAGTGGATTATTGGAATTTCTTGATAAGTTTAGATCCGCAAAAAGAAGCAGAGAACATTGTAGCGTATCCATTTGCTATTATTAACTCTGTAGTTACTTTCGTCTTTGGTATATTTGGAGCTTTAGTTTCTTTTTTCTTGGTCAAAAAAGAAGGAAAACTCATTAATTTCAAGCTTTTTAAAAAACGTTAAATAGTTATTAAAAAAAGAATTACATAAAATTTAATTATATATTTGTACCTACAAATAATGTAGGTATTATGAATGAATATTTCAATGCGGTAATAGAAATTATCAGAACAGGGCATTGGTTTACAGATCAGATTTCCCGGGAACTTAAGGAATATCAGATATATGAGCCTCAGTTTAATGTATTGAGAATATTAAGAGGTGCTGGAGGTACTCCTTTATCAGTGAATCAAATATTAGAAAATATGATCCAACGGTCTAGCAATGTTACAAGAATTGTTGATAAACTAAGTTCTAGAGGTTTAGTCAGAAGAGAATTATGTTCTGAAGATCGAAGAAAAATGGATATTGTTATTACAGAAAAAGGGTTGGCACTTTTGGAAAAGCTCGATAAAAAAGTAAATGATTTTCATATGCCTATGAGTACAAATCTAAGTAAAGAAGAAGCAAATAAGCTAAAAGAGTTAATAATTAAATTAAAAGGAAACTAAATGAAGAATATCATCGCAATAGGAGGAAGTAATAGTAAAAATTCGATAAATAAAACACTGGCAACATACGCAGCTAATTTAATTACATCAGCTACAACTACTGTAGTTGATTTGAATGATTTTGAATTGCCATTATACAGTATTGATACGGAAACAGAACAAGGAATTCCCGAGGAGGCTGTACGTCTGAATAGGACGATAGAATCTGCTGATGCAATAGTAATTTCGCTGGCAGAACACAATGGATCATACGCTGTAGGGTTTAAAAATGCTTTTGACTGGTTATCCAGAATTCATAAAGAAGTATGGAAAAATAAACCGATGTTACTTTTATCAACATCTCCAGGTGGTAGAGGGGGAGCTACAGTATTACAAGCTGCAAAAACTACTTTTCCTCATTTAGGAGGAAATATTATAGCAGATTTAGCAATCCCGTCATTTCATACTAATTTTGTCGATGGAAAAATAATTAACGAAGAAATAATGAGTATTTTAAATACTAAAATCAATGAATTAGAAGCAGCAATAATTTAATGCACATTACATAATTATATATATAGAAGCAGTACTGTTTTAGTACTGCTTTTTTATACTAAAAAAGCGAATAAAGAAAGTAGTGTACAGAAACAAACCAGGTATTTATACAAAAATATTACACGAAGAATGAATGTTAATTTTGAAATATATTCTGTAGTAAGAACACTCGATTATCGGATTAATATATAAGGTAAAAGTATTTTGAATAGGTCTAAAAATTAATTTAACAAGTAGTGTTTAGTTGAATTCCTACAAAAAATACACTACATTGTATGAGTAATCTATTAATTAATAGATTTTTATAAAACCAACAAACTTCTAAACACTCTTAAAACTATGAAGGCAAAAACACTTTTAGCCGTGTTTGTGTGGCTTACATGCTGTATGTATGTATCAGCACAAACGAACTACAACAAATTAGCCGAAAATTATCTAAGTAAAAAAGGAGAGGTTATCCTGTCTTTTAAAATTAAGGAAAAATCAACACTGAGATCGTATACCAAAGGATTATCTATTGTTCATTTTGATGAAGCAACTAACGTAGTAAAAGTAATGGCAAATCAAAAACAATACGATGCTTTTTTAACAAAGAAAATACAATTTTATGTAACTAAAGCGGATAATGAAATTGGAGAAAGAAAAATGCTTTCCAGTGTTAAGGCCAAAGCAGCAACCTTCCCTCTAACAGCATATCCAACCTATGCAGCTTATGAGGGAATGATGAATAATTTTGCACAAGCGAATCCCAATTTATGTAAGGTTGTTAATATAGGAAGTACTACTGAAGGTGACAAGTCATTATTATTTGTAAAATTATCTGATAATGTCAATGCAAATGAGCAAGAACCCAGAGTAATGTACACTTCTTCTATGCATGGAGATGAAATAGCAGGATATCCAATGATGCTCAATCTTATTGATTTCTTACTACAAGCATATACCAATACTTCACATCCCAGACATGCAGAAATAAAAACATTATTAGATACTACTGAAGTATGGATAAATCCATTAGCGAATCCAGATGGAACATTTAGAAACAGTCCGGATAATTCTTCTGTAGCAAATGCAATTCGGGGGAATGCTAATAATGTTGATCTCAATAGAAATTATCCTGATCCGGAAGATGGTCCTCATCCTGATGGAAATAGTTATCAGACAGAAACCATAGCTTTTATGAATTTTGCAGATTCAAAACATTTTGTCTTATCGGCCAATTTTCATGGAGGAATTGAATTAATTAATTATCCATGGGATACTTATGCCGCCCCACATCCTGACAAAGATTATTTTTTGCATATTTCGGAAGAATATAGAGATCATTGTCAGGCTGATAGTCCAGCTGGTTATTTTGATGATCGCAATAATGGAATAACAAATGGATATAATTGGTATGAAGTACAAGGGGGAAGACAGGATTATCAGATTTATTTCAAAAAAGGGAGAGAGGTAACAGTAGAATTATCTACAAATAAAACACCTCCTGCCAGTCAGTTAGTCAATTTCTGGAATTACAATAAAGAAGCGCTTATCGCTTTTCTAAAACAAGTAACAAATGGAATTCATGGAACTGTAACGGATGTAGTCACCAATGAGCCGATTGCTGCAAAGGTAACTATTATAGGAAAAGAAGGTTTTGATTCCTGGGTTCCGACAGAACTTCCGGGAGGTGATTATTACAGGTTGATAAAAGCAGGTACGTACAGTATATTATATGAAGCTCCGTGCTATGAGTCGCTTACCGTAACAGGAGTTCAGGTTGCAGATGGAAGCAAAACGATCAAAAATGTGCAATTAACCCCTTTAAATGCAACAGCTCCTGATGGGATAACAGTTACTAATATCCAATCCTCAGCTGCTACCATTCAATGGAATGCTTCGTCAGATGCAACATATGACCTGCGTTATAGAAAAGAGGGGACGACGGCCTGGACAATTAAAAATAGTACTGTAGCAGAAATTACAATTACTAATTTACTACCAGAAACTTCTTATGAGGTTCAGGTACGAGTGAATTGCGAGGGAGGAATAAGTTCACCGTATAGTGCCTCTGTCATGTTTATGACTACATCAGTAGCCGCCTGTACAGGTATACATACTTTTCCTTACCAGGAAAGTTTCGAGAATGGATTGGGAGTATGGGAAAATAGCACAGGAGATGATATTGATTGGACAAGAGATTCAGGAGGAACCCCTTCGGTTTCCACGGGACCCTCTGCGGCGCAAGACGGAAATTATTATATGTATACAGAGGCCTCTGTGAATGTTACTCCTCCGGGGAGTCCTAATAAAGTAGCTTTATTGACAAGCCCATGTATAGACCTGTCAACATTAAATGGAGTTTCCTTAGAATTTGGATACCATATGTATGGAGGAGCTATTGGAGATTTGGAATTACTGGTTAGTACAGATGATGGAAGTACCTATTCTTCTCTATGGAGTAAAAATGGAAATCAGGGAAATTCCTGGAAACAAGCTAATATTGACTTAACTTCTTATGCAGGAAGCGTAATTAAAATTCAATTCAGAGGAAAAACAGGTGCCAACTGGCGAAGTGATATTGCGATAGATAATATTAATATAAAATCTGTTACTCCAGATATAACAGCTCCCAGCGTTCCTGCAAATTTATCTTCTTCCGCTATTACACATGAATCAGTACAATTAAGCTGGCAGCCCTCTACAGATAATATTGGAGTGACAGGGTATACTATTTTCAAAAATGATGTAGCAGAAGCAACAACAACAAATGTAAATTACAGTATAACTGGTTTATCAGCAAATACTTCATATTCTTTTTATGTAAAAGCGATGGATGCAGCAGGTAATGTTTCAGAAAAAAGCAATACGATATCGGTTACTACCTCAGAACCTTCTTTGATTTATTGTGACGCGAAAGGAAACAATATTAATTATGAATTTATCGATTTAGTACAAATCGGAGGAATTTCTAATACAACCGGAGCTAATGGAGGGTATGCTTATTTCGAAAATCAAATAGGAACCGTTACAACCGGAGCCAATACAATCGTTCTAAGTGCTGGTTTTACAGGGCGCTCATACAGAGAATACTGGAATGTTTGGATCGATTTTGATCAAAATGGAACATTTGACAACACAGAAGAGATTGTTTCTGCAAATGTATCAGATGGTACAAATCATTCATATAATTTTACCATACCGACCACGGCTTTATTAGGAAATACCAGAATGCGTGTTGCTATGAAGTATAACGGACAGGCATCCGCATGCGAAACATTCGCATATGGAGAGGTCGAAGATTATCCGATCACTATTAATTCGGCATCATTAAGTAGTGCTGTAAAGGGAGGAAGTATCCCGGTTGATACAACAGCCGATATTACAATTTACCCGAATCCAATAACTAATAATACATTATATATAAAAACATCTCAGAAACTGAACAGAAATACATCTTATATAATATATAACTCAAGAGGAAAAATAATAAAAAGAAAAAAACTTACGAACTATAAAATTATACTCGAAGCATTCTCGGAAGGAATATACTTCTTAGAAATAACATCAAAAGGGAAAAAAATAATTAAACCCTTTATTATAAAGTAATACTAGTATAAAATTATTAATTAAAAACAGGCTATTTACCATTAATAGTCTGTTTTTGGTTATTAACCGTAGGAACAGTGTTATTTGTCTAAAAAACAATAAATTATATATTGTTTTATTTATAGATTTTTTGTAAATTTAGATATCACAAAAATCATACGTTTAGGTTCTTAGTTATTGGTACTCCATTTTTTAACATATTTATAGATAGAATAAAACCACGTACATACTAATTACTAATAAACCACATTATGAAAACCTTATTTCACTTCATTTTTTTAAAAGTTGAGATGTTATTTACGTACTCTTTAGATTGTAATTACTCTACGTAGTACGATAATTTCTCTAAAATAAATATATCCAAATTACGTACATTTTGAATCATTGATTTCGAGATGTGTAATCTCCCCAAATGATATATTATTACTTTACATAATACCCCCTCCAATATTTCGTATCCACATTAACAGGATCATTATCAGCTATTGTTTTGTATCATGTCAGCTCATGATATAACAAGGTTGTATAATACGTACGGTCAATTTTAAATACGCAAAAAAAAATATTTTTTGTGGGGACATAGTATTGCCTTCTAGTAAAGTTAAGGGAAAAAGATGTATGGCTATGTTGATGACTGATGACGAATGAGTAAAATTATTATAAGTACAAAATTTTAATCACCATGCCGAAATTTCTATTAACAAGCTTACATTATGAAGACATTATCATTAATTTTTATTGGAATACTATTATTATCATGTAGTAAAGGAGAAGAGAATGTATCAACCACAGAATTGATACAAATGGAGAATATAGAAAACAAATTAATTGTTGATATTATATATGTTCTACCATCAGGAGGGTTTTATACCAATGCAATGTATAAGTTAGATGAAGTCCAGTTTTTGAATTATTTAAACGAAGGATATTTTCACAAGTATAATATTGAATTGATACAGGGCGAATCAAGAGATTTTATAAATGATGAATTGTTTAACCTCAGAGATAATAGATATAAAGAAACAGAAGTGTTTTTAGATCAAACCGCTTCTTTTCATAAAAAAGGAAAGCTGAGTATTTTTATTATTAAAAGAGATAACATTCTTGCAATTGCTGGAATAGGAGGAGAGGACAGAGTATTGATAACAGATAAATTTTTGTATACCAATACTACAGCACATGAAATAGGTCATGCGTTAGGATTGTCCCATGTCAGTGAAATTGATAATATAATGAGTACCAAAAAGAATGAGCGTAGATTCTTTAAAGATATTCAGTTGGAGTTACTTAAAGGAAGAATTAATCAACTAAGCAGTTTTTAAAAACAGACACAGACAGAAGGTTCTATTTTATAAATCATTATACCCCCTTTACTCTCTATGTATAAGTAGCACATAACATACAGTGAATTTAAAAAAACGCACATAATTTTACTTTTATAGCTATTGGTGTCATCATAGCATCTTTTACACAAAGAACACCATGAGAAAGTAGCTATAAAGTAGCTGTCTATAAGCTTTAGTATACCATTAGGCAACGTAAAATCTATAACCGTTCAATAAATTCTATATTAACGATGAGTATTTGTTTATAAAATAGACCTTTCTCGAATATCGATAAATTGATATCGATACACAGAATTACACTCTTTTATATTATAAACATGAATACTTGTTTACTAAAAAAACGTACACATCGAATAGTGTAGAATATTTATCAAATGTCATAAAAATCCATATACACAAAAAGAAAACAGGTGTTATATCATACATATAACACCTGTTATTAAAAGATAAAGCATTGGGGTAATTAATTAATCCCTGATATTTTTATGATACAATAACAAATCGTTCTTGCATTGGGTTTCTTGGTGCTACTGTTGGTTTAGGGTGTGTAAACTTGATACTGTTAAATGCTATAGTACCCTCTCCTTTTTCCAGAGCAACAAATGTAAATTTTCTAGTTCCCGGAGCTCCTAATAAATGTGAACTAGACGGGAAATATTTATCTTCGATAAGCGCAATATGCGCTGGCAATTTTGTCAAGGCTTGTGTAAATCCTGTAGATGGATTATCTTCCAAAGTAATAGAAAAAGGTTCTCCTACTTTAGTGTGAATTGGAGGCAAAACAAAGGCTTTTTTTTCTTCCTGACTTAAAACAGTTGTAGACATATTATTTTGTGCTTTAAAAAGTTAATGAAAGTTTTAAAAAATTGTATAAATAAGTACCCAAGATATCTTATTACTAGTGTGGTATTTATTTATATTAAATGTATAAAAAATAGTTTGTAAAACCATGATATTTTTAATGTAATTTGTTGATTTTCAATAATTAACATTGTAGTGATATAACTTCTCATTTATTAACTTACACAAAGTAAGGTTTTATATTACTTCTTGTTTATTTGATAAAATAAGGTCAGGTTTTGGTTCTATATTTAGAACTAATCCGGCCTACATAATAACTATAAACTGGGGTAGTTATATAGTCTGAAAGAATCATATTTTTGCTATATCAATTCTCAAAAAACGAACGAACTAATATTTACGTAAATAAATAGTGAAAGTTTATCAAAATACCTTATTAATCATTTTAGCTTTTTTTGCAGTATATGTATGCTGGGGAGCAACCTATATATTAAATAAGGTAATTGTAGAAGAAATTCCACCATTTTATTTAGCAGCATTCCGTTTTATTACTGCGGGTATCTCCTTGTTGTTATTAGCAAAACTCATAGGAGTTTCTCTCGCTATAAGTAAGAAGCAGTTATTACATTGTACGGTGGCGGGTTTCTTATTTCTCACATATGGAAATGGTGTCCTGGTCTGGGCCTTAAAATATGTAGATAGTGGTTTGGCTGCTTTGGAGGTTGCTTCACAACCTTTGGTTGTTTTAATTTTGATGCGGATACTGTACCGTTCAAAAATAAAGCCGATGTCATTAATTGGTATTACAATGGGGATAATAGGTATGTATATTCTGGTAAGCCAGGACCGTTTGACTCAGCAGGAGGGAGCATGGATCCCTATTTTTATGATTTTTACCTGTGTGATTAGCTGGAGCTACGGGAGTCTGTACGTCGCTAAGGTCGAATTACCTTCTAATTTCTTGATTAATACAGGATACCAAATGCTTCTAGGTGGAGGCGGATTATTGCTGACAAGCTTCTTTTTTGGAGAATCCTGGACCTCTCCCTTGATCTGGAAACAATCCATAGCCTGGGCGATGTTTGGTCTTATCACATTAGGAAGTATTATAGCCTTTACATCATTTAATTATTTGCTGAAAAATGTATCCGCAGAAAAAGTAGCAACCGCAGCCTATGTCAATCCCGTGATTGCATTATTTCTGGGGTGGTACTTTCTTAACGAACAAATCACTATGCAATCTTCTGTAGCAGCTTTTGTCTTATTAACAGGTGTATATTTTGTCAATAAAAGTAAATAAGCTATTCCGTTATAAATAATTATACGAGGAAGTAGATAAAAAATAAATATTAATTTCTCAGTAAACCTCGGAACACATATACTTGAAGTAATTGAATTGAAGGGTAAATGTTCATCCCATATTATCCTATAATTTCCTTTATATCCACTTCCATATATTCGGCAATTGCCTTTAATCTCTTGAAGTCTCTTTCTAAATCTTTCTTCTTTACAACATAATCACCGGCTTGAGGACTTATCCCCAAAGCTTTTGAAATACCATATACCGTCTTAGCTCCTTTACTCTTTTTAAGGAGCTTTTTTAGCTTCTTATTAATCATAGGATCAAATATACATATAAATTTTTATTAATCAAGTAAATTTTTATTAAAGAAATATTTTAATATTAAAAAAATATATGTATATTCGTAGCATACAAATCAAAACATCAACTAAAATGAAACTCCTATTTGTAATTATGCTGTTTTTAGGTTTTTATGCGACTGCAGCTTCAGAAAATAATCGAGTATTAGATACAGAGAAACATGAGATGCTAGAACGAGAAAAAGGGAAGAGGAAGAAGGAGAGTAGTTCTAAAAATTTTCATTCTGTAAAACGATGGAAAATGACGATAGAGCATACCAATGGAGATATTATCTCTAAAATAATCACCGTAAAGAAAAATTCTAATTTGAGTGCTATGCAAACAGCTTTTATGGAAGCTGAAAAACACTTAGAAAAATTGAGAAATGTTAAAACCTACAGCGTTTCTCCCGTATCGAGTAATTCATATGTATTACTTGCCGACCATTAAAATCACCTTTTTTTGCCCAAAGTTCGATTTTTAATTATCTGAACATATGTGATATGTTCTCAGTCTATATGGAATATAGATTAGTAAGGATTGAAAAGCCTTTATCTGTGGATAAGGGCTTTTATTTTGTGTGTCCATTGTATTTCAGCACTAAAACATGTATGCCGTTGCTATTACATCTATGGTTGTTGGAAAGTTATAGATAGAAATTTATTTATCAGAAGACAATTGAGATAGAACTCGGGTAAGGCTACGAGGAGTGATTCCTAAATAATTGGCAATGTCAGCTTTGGATATTTTACTATCGAATAATGGAAAGTTACTTTGTAACCTTACAATATTGTCAAAAAGGCGATGTGATTGGTGAAAAGAATGCCTATCTGCTTTAAAACTAATTTTTTTAGTCAGGCTTTCGATAATGAGTCGATTAAATGCGCTATTGCGATCTAATAATTCTAAGAAAAGGGATTTAGGAATGCGATATACAGATGTATCTGTAATGGTAATAACAGCACATTTACTAACTGAATTATGGATCAATTCAATCTCTCCATATAACCCTCCAACACCAAAAAAATCCTGAATAAATTCAGTTCCATTCTCTAATAGCTGAACACATTTAGTTATGCCTTCTTTTTGGATAAAAAGATTATGCTGCATCCTCCCGGCTTCTATAATATTTTTTTTTGGAGGGATTAAATCCAGACTAATTTCAGTATGTTCTTTCTGTAGTAAGGAGATATATGAAATGAGGTCTTGATTTTCTTGTAACATAGTGTTATCGGACAAATGTCCTTGTTGTAAAAAAGGTTGTATTGTTTTATTTGCAATCAAAAATAAATAAAAACCAAAAAGAATGACACGATTGAAACAGCAGATTGCATTTATTAAGGAAATTGATCAATTAAAATATATTACAAGAAAAACAAAATTATTTGCCAGTAACCGACATGAAAATGATGCAGAGCACAGCTGGCATTTGGCACTTATGACGTTAATACTGGCAGAGCATGCAAATGAAGAAATAGATGTATTGAAAGTATTAAAAATGGTCTTGATACATGATCTGGTAGAAATTGATGCTGGTGATATTTTTTTATTTGATACTACAAAAAATCACAATAATACAGAAGAAGAATTACGAGCAGCAACTCGAATATTTTCAATATTGCCACGGGATCAGGCATTAGAATTAATAAGCTTATGGAAAGAATTTGAATACGGGCAAACTAAGGAAGCTGCATTTGCAAAAGCAATTGATCGATTGCAGCCAGTCTTACAAAATGAATCTAACGACGGAGGGAGTTGGGTAGAGTACTCGGTTCCTTATGATACCATCTATGCCAAAATTGAACATATGAATACAGGATCTACTACTTTGTGGAACTATGTAGAAGCACTTTTAAATACAATGAAGAAAAAAGAAATATTATGTCAATGATCTCACTAAAATAAAAGAGCGAATGAAAATGAAAGTAGTATTTTTACAACAATAAGAATATATCATATTTTGTATCCATATGTGGGAAAAATTATATAAATATAGATTTGAGAATTTCTTTTTTAGTCAGATTGCAATTTTATTTGGTTCCTTAGTCGTTCCTGCAGTGTTTTTTGAACTCGTATTATCTCCCATATTATTTTTAATTAATCTATCAGCCGGAATCATTTTAATTTCCAAAAGAAAAAAAACGATGTGGTTCTTCCTGATCCTACTTATCGTGACCGGGCTCGTTTTTGGATTTAATATGATAAAAAACCAAAATAGTCAAACGATCAATTTTGTCAGATTAGGAGCGTATTTTCTTTTTTATATTGTAGTAACTATAGAAATGATCAAACAGGTATGGAATGCTGCTGTCATTAGTAAAAATGTGATTCTCGGTCTTATTAGCGGTTATATTTCCTTAGGTTTAATAGGTTTTTTTATCTGTTTATCCATAGAGATGGTGATACCAGGATCTTTTAATGATAATATTGCAGGAGAAATAGCTACAAAAACTCTTACAGAAAAAATGATGTATTACAGCTACATCACTTTATTAACTATTGGGTATGGAGATATTGTTCCTTTGACAGAACTGGCCAGAAAAGCAGCTATCTTAATAGGGTTAATGGGACAAATGTATTTGGTCGTCATTACTGCAATCGTAATGGGGAAATATGTAAATCAAATTTCCAAATAGTTTTTTCCCCTTTCTTAATTAAACCTTTGTTTATATCCAAGGTCTTACTCGTATAATAGACAAAAAAAGAGACCTCTATTTAAGAATCATTTTAATTAAGCTCTAAATAGTTGATATATAGTAAAATTGACTTAAATTTATTGAGAAAACTACCCCTGGTTTTTCGGTAAACGATTTGTAAGTTATAAATGTTTCAGCGCTGGAGCTTGATCAGGGGTAGTATTATCTCACCTAGTGAGTCAACCCATGTCTAACTAATATCAATAATTATGAGGAAAATAATTACGCTACTTACGCTTGCCTTTTTTTGTATAAGTGTCACTAATGCACAAAATGCCAGAGAGGCAGCTCAAAATTCAAAGCAAATACAGGAAGGGAAAAAAAATCTGGAAAGAGATATTCAGGAATTAGCAGCTTTTAAGGAAAAACACGAACAATTCAAAACGGCATATGGTGAAAAAGATGCTGCCAGTACAAATAAAGTAATGGGACGTATTATTTCTGATATGAAAAGAGAAGTAAAACAAAGTACAATTAAGGCAAAAAAAGCAAAAAAAGAAATAGCTCAAAGCAGTGCAGAAATACGTATAGAAAGACGAGAGATCCAAAGAGATAAAAAAGATGCGAGTAGAGGGAGATTCGATAGGAGAGACGATAAAAGAGATTTAGCAAGAGACAGAGCTAATTTAAAAGATGATCAACGGGACCGAAGAGATGATGTCAGAGATTATAAGGAACAAATAGCTAGAACAGAAAGACAAAAACAGATTCTAACAAACTTACAATCGTATAAATTTACCTTTGACGATGCTGATTTTGAATCTGCAATGGTCAATAAAAATCTAGTTTTAGAGTTTATTGATTCCATGCAACAAGATATCGAGGCAACCAAGATAGAATTAGGAGAAGACCGTCAGGAGCGAAGAGAAGATAAAAGAGAACGTAGAGATGATCGCAATGAACGCAATGAACATGACCGTTATAAAAGACGAGGATAAGAAACATTCACTGCCCAGTACGGAATCAGTGGATATTATTAATGAATCAAGAAGCGTAAAATTCAGGATTCATAGTATTAATTAAGCTGTTAGCAAATATAATATACCAGATATCACAGAGCTCCTTTATGAAAATAGAGGAGTTTTTTTATGCTTTAGATCGTGGTCAGAAATAGTTTAATTTCTTATTAGGACACTTCACTATCTGATTTAGACACTTCACTAAAAAATACAATTTTCACAGCTGTGAACCGTCATACATTTGTACTATAAATAATTCAAAAATAGCAGACTAAAACAGTGATTTACTATTGAGATTTATGAAATAGATAATGTGAATTTAAAATTTGAAACCATGAAAAAACTAGGAAAATTTTTAGGACTTGTTATAATGATAACTGCATTCGTAGGATGTTCATCAGTAAAAGTAACACACTCATGGAAAGATATAAAAACAGAAAACCTGAAAGGAAAAAATATTTTGGTGATGTGTAAGACAAAAGATGATATTGCCAGAATACAATTTGAGGATGATATTACTGATGAGTTGAATCAAAACGGATATACAGCCCATGTTAGTTATAAGACATTTCCAGACATAAGTACAGATAAAAATGATCTGACAACAGAGGAAATAGAAAATGTAAAAACAAAATTAAAGGGAGAAGGAGTTGATGTTGTAGTAATGACGGTATTAAAAGACATAAAAAAATATACAACCACTACAGCTTCAGGAAGTACAGGATATTATGTTAGCACGTATCCAGGTTTTTACAGAAGAGGATATTATAGAGGATTTTACAGTTATTATGGTTCCGTATATATAGATACTGCTCCCGTAATGTATACAACCTCTTCAGGAAAAAAATACATCCTGGAAACAGTGTTTTATGACCTAAAACAGCCAGAGAAAAATCAATTGATTTCAGTAATCACTACAGAATTAGATAATCCAGAAACTCTGGGAACTACTTCTACTGATTTTTCAAAAAAGATCGTAAAAGAACTATTAGATTAGTTTTATTGTTTTGTTAGCCCCGAAACTGTTAAGGAGCCTATCTCTTTAACAGTTTTTTATTATTTGATTCTAGGTTTTTGACAATGAGAAAGAAAATCAATTAATCCCTAACAGAACCTTAGCATTAGATCATGATTAATACATCAGAAGTTTGAATAAATATGCTACCAATGTTATAAATTAGTTTAATTTTGCTTTTAATAGAAAAATATATACTAAGGAAAATCGTACTCAATTTGTGGTTTAAAAAAGTTAAACAATCTGTCATTCTCAGTATTGCATTATCAGTAACATTACTAGTTAATCTATTAAGAATATTATCCTTATTTGGTTTAAATCCCTTTGGAAAATCTTTTAGTACACCTACTATACAAGGAGTTCTGATCCGTATTTTATTTTTCTTTGTTTTCTCTTATTTGATATTACAGTTTAATACGAACTGGAAACTCCGATATCAGTACCTTAATAGAATTGTAAGGGTTTTAGTGTTAATTGCCGGGAATATTGCTGTTTTGAGTATTATTATTTCTGTTTTTATACCGATATATCAATATATAACCAAGATTATATTATCTGATACAGAAAGAGGTTTTTTGTATTTTATCTATTGTATTGTTTTGTTGATTCTCATTTTTATTTCCAGAATTTTGAGATATCAGATTGTACATCAACAGGATTTAGTAGAAAAAGAATCGCTGAAAAGGCAAAGTTTGCAAAATGAATTATCAGCATTAAAGAACCAAATTAATCCGCATTTCCTGTTTAATTCTCTGAATTCGCTAAATTCTTTGATCAGGGATAACAAGGAGGCAACTACATTTGTCAATAAACTATCGTTTATGTATCGGTATATCCTGCAAAGCGGGCAGCAGGATTTGGTAACATTAAAAGAAGAATTAAAGTTTTTAGACAGTTATATCTATTTGATAAAAACGAGATATAGAAATCGTTTCAGTATTACTATTGATATTGATGCTATTTATTTACATATTGGGATTCCGTCTATGGTATTGCAGTTACTGGTAGAAAACGCTGTAAAGCATAATGAAATATCAGAAAATAATCCTCTTCATGTAAGTATTTATATCAAAGAAAACCACATTGTAGTAGAAAATAAAATACGTCCTAGAACCACATTTGTAGATAGTACCGGCCAGGGATTGGCCAATATAGATAAACGATATCTGTTACTAAAAGATCAACATATTAAGATTAGTGATGGAGATGATGTTTTTATGGTACAACTACCCTTAAAATAATAGCGCATGAAAGTAGTCATTGTAGAAGATGAAATAGCAGCAAGTGAAAACTTAATTTATTTATTAGAAAGTATTGATGATGGTATAGAAGTCCTTCAGGTATTGGATTCTGTAGCAGCTGCAGTATCATATTTTTCAACTCCTACGGACGCAGAATTGATCTTTATGGATATTCATCTGGCAGATGGGATTTCTTTTGAGATATTTGATCAGGTGCAGTTGACAATTCCGGTAATCTTTACAACAGCTTATGACCAATACGCCATACAGGCGTTTAAGGTCAATAGTATAGATTATCTCTTAAAACCAATCAGTGAAGAGGAATTAGAAGAAGGAATCGACAAGTATAGAAATATGCAAGTAAAACAGCCCCCTTTGGATGATCACATACAGGGAATGTTAGAGTTGATTCAGGCTAAAAACAAAAGTTTTAAAAACACCTATTTGATTCAAAAAAGAGATGAACTCATTCCTCTAAAAGTCCAGGATATAGCATTTTTTTATATAGAGACAGGAATTGTAAAAGCAGTAACTTTTTCTAATCAAAGTCATATCGTTAATAAAAAACTCGAAGATGTAGAGAACGAAATAGACCCTACCATCTTTCACAGAGTAAACAGGCAGTTTATTGTTAATAGGGAAGCAATTGTCAATATTAAGTTTTATTTCAATGGTAAATTGATTATAAATACAAATCCTCCGTTTCAGGAAAGAATAGTTGCAAGTAAGGCCAAAGCAAATGAGGTAAAAAACTGGATGAATCTATAATATGGTCTTTTCAGGAATTAGCATTGATTATAAAACCATGTTAAAAATTAACTTTTTTTTTAGAATTTATAGTTGCACATTATATTAATACAGTAATACATAATTTATATAAGTTTTAAATAGTTCTTTTTTGATCTGTAAGAAAAAAACAGATAAGAACAGAAACCATCTTATATGAGATGAATTGAAAGAAATTCATAAGCTTTTCTTTACTACGGTTTTAAAGTATTCGTTTTTTAACCTTCCTTTTTTTCTGATTTTGTAGTGTATATAAAATTGTGAAAATTAGCACAATCAACAAGTAACCAACTTAGATTGTTTAATAAACCAATTTTAATTACACACAAATTTCTTATGGATTTAAAACCATTAGCTATTGGATCTGCCGTATACACAGATCTAAATTTAACGGATGATAGTTTGATTGATAAACTGAAAGACGCTTTGTACAAAAACCGAATTATCGTTATCAAAAATCAGGAACTTTCAGAAGAAGATTTTTGCAACTTAGCGTATAAGCTGGGAGAGCCAATTCCATACATTCAGGAAAATTATAATCATCCGGATCATGAATTAATCTTTGTTTCTTCTAATGTAAAACAAGGAAAAACTCAGAAAATCGGAGTTCCTAGAACAGGAGGTTATTGGCACTCAGACACAGCTTTTGAGCCAGATCCCAAAGCAATTACAATGCTTATGCCTAAGATATTACCTGTGAGTATTCCACGTACAACTCGATTTATAGATATGTCACAGGTGTATAATAAACTACCAAAGCATCTTCTGGATGAAATTGAAAATGCTGAGTTTATGCACAGTGGAAGGTATCGATACAAGGTAAGACCGGATGATGTAGGACTGGATGTTACAGAAATTCTGGAGATGATCGATTATATTCAGGAACCTGTCGCGCATCCTGCCGTATTGACTCATCCTTATACAGGAGAAAAAACAATTTATGGTACCAGAGGTTTTACTATTGGAATTAAAGACAGAGGAATGGATGACTCTGCCCGAATCTTGCAAGAAATTTTCGATTTTGCAGAGACAGAAGAATTTATAAAAGAAGTTCGTTGGGAAAAAGGAGATGTTATCATCTGGGATAATCGATTTTTGGCGCATTCTTCCGGGAGAAAAAAAGCACCGACTGAAAACATACATCAAGAGGTAACCAAAGAAGAGGAAACGATGATGTATCGCATTACTTTGAAAGACGGATATCCTTTATCAGAAGAGCATTCAAAAATAAAAGAAGAGGAAACTCAGGCTGTATAATTCATTCACTTATTAATTATTATCAAAAATGAGTAAACTCGTCGCATCCGATAATGTAATAGGAGTGGATCAAGATAGTATACCTATAGACCCTTCTTTTGTGGCAACCGTATTAAAACCCTATATGGAAACCACAACATATCTGAAATCTGCAGAAATTTTGAGTCATAAAAAGACAGCAGTTTCTAAAGATAATTCCGAAAATTTACTAGTAGCAAAAGGAGAATTCACAATTCCTAACAGTTGCTATATAGATGATACTGGGCATTTTAATGCTGTAGAATTTAATATTTGTTTTAATCAATTATCATATGTAATGTTTGCATATGCGTTTAAAAATAGATTAATGCATTCCATGTTCCAGCAATGGGATGATACAGGGCTTAGTTTTGAAACATTCATGAACAATCAATTATCATCCATGCTAATCGTGAAAATTGAAGGAAAGTTTATGAATGCCATCGACTCTGATCAATTTTGGGGAGAACTTATTCTCAGAGAGGTAACCCCCAGAAGTAAAGTAACTTTCTTCTATACCGATATCTTTTTTTATGATAAAAACGGAGGAAGATCCAAAGGATCAGTCGTTCTGGCATATAACCCTAATTTTAACCATGAATAGAAAAAAACAGCAGGCGATAAAGTCTGCAGAATCAGTCGCTGCTCTCAGAGCAGCGGCTTATAAAGAAAAAGATAAAAACCTGCGATGTTCTGATGATTTGGCCAGTTGTTTTTTAAACACTCCCTATAGATTACTAACATCTATACGACCACATAAACTTCTAAAAAAGATACTGCACAAGATGTCTCCAGGAAGCTATCATTTTGCAATTACCAGAACCAAGCACTTTGATGAAATATTAAAAAAAGAAGCACTAAATGGTATTGAACAGTTGGTTATTTTAGGTGCTGGATATGATACCAGAGCGATTAGGTTTCAGGATCTATTAAAATCAGTTGATGTCTATGAAGTTGACTTTTATGCAACCCAAGAGAACAAGCAGAAAATCTTACACAAAAAAGTTAAAGACATTCCAGAGAATATTCATTTCATACCAGTAGATTTTAATAAAGATTCTTTTGAAGCAGCATTGGAATTTCACGGATTTGAAACCGATAAGAAGACATTATTTTTATGGGAAGGAGTTTCGTACTATTTGCCAGAGGCCGTAGTTAGACATATTTTACGCTTTGTTAGTTCTTGTAAAAACGGAAGTTCTATTGTATTTGATTATGCTTTGGAGAAATTTGTCAAAGGAGACTATTCTACCTTTGGAGGAGAGGAAATTGCAAAATGGCTAAAAAAGATTCAAGAACCATTTTTATTTGGGTTAGAACCAACACAAACAACTACTTTTTTGACAGAATGTAACCTAACGTTATGTTCTGATCTTAGTCCCGAAGAACTGGAACAGAAATACCTAAAAACCCAAAGTGGCGAAATAGCAGGAAAAACATTAGGGCATGTGCATATGGCACATGCTATTGTCTGATTATAAGAACGAATTGTATGAAACATATAGTAGAAAATGATGTACTTAGGTTCCCACATCCGGTATTAAAATCAACGAAATTAAGAAAAGGGAAAATTGTAGAAATTACTGTGTCCGGGAAAGTATTTGTTCTATTTAGAGATAAAAACCGAACTCCCAGAGCAGTTCCGGCTGCTTGTCCGCATCGAGGAGCTAATTTGATTAAAGGAAAACTGAATAAGGAAAGAGAAATTGTTTGTGGATATCATGCATGGACAATAAATGGAGAAGGGCAGGGGTATAGTCCGTCAGTTCCGAAAAGAACATGTAAAGTGCACAGTCTAAAAACCTGGGAAAAACACGGGTTTATATGGATTGCAAATAAAGATGTACCGGATGAGGCATTTCCTGATTTTACAAACAAGGCATTTAATCTCATTGGTAGCTTTACTCAGAAATTTAATGCCCCGCTAAAGGTGGTATTAGATAATTTTGGAGAGATCGAGCACGCATTTCAGGTACACAAATTTATAGGCGCTTCAAAATCAAAATTAGACACTGTTACGTTTTCTGTTAAAATAGAAGAGGAACAAACCAGAGGATTTAGTTCCTGTGAATATAGAAAACAACCATTTTTCTTCAGGTGGAGTTATGGATTAAAGTCAGGAGACTACTATCATAATGACTGGGTTTTTCGTTTTAAACCATTACATGGATCGTATCATAATTATTGGACGGATAAACCGAATACAGTGGTGCGTTCTAATGAGTTTATTATTACCACTTTTATGACTCCGATAACAGCTACTAAAGTAGATCTTCACGTGTTTGTACAGATGAAAATTAAAAATCGAATTCTGAGACTGTTTTCTCCGATCATTCGATTTTTTACCTTATTAGTTACAAAATATGAAATCTGGGAAGATGCCAGAATAGCCAGATTTGCTCCGTTAAATCCAGAAGATGGGAACAATTGGAAGTTGACAAATCTCGACAAACAAATTTTTCATAACAGAAAGAAAACCGATACTATCTATTATGGAAAAAAAGAGTATACAGAAGCTATTTATGAATTTACAGAATAATCAATAAGATGTAAAGTAGTATACTAAACCATCTTTAGGACTGTACTAGTTTAGTATACTACTGCCTTTTTTAATATAAGTGATTATACAGCTACCTGAAAAATTATGAAATAAATCTGGAATAATTAATATAATTATAAAGCTTGATTTTGTGATAAACCCGAAGCATTTGAGTCTCAATAATGGGTCAAAGTTTTATTTATACGATTATCTTTGTCCAAATTTTATTTATGAGCATATCATTTTCCAGTTTAGGAATCCAGGAATCACTACAAAAAGGATTGTCAGCACTTCGTATTTCACAGCCCACGGCTATTCAGGAAAAAGCAATTCCTGTAGTATTAGAAAAAACAAATGACATTGTTGGACTGGCAAAAACCGGAACAGGAAAAACACTAGCTTTTGGATTACCTCTATTACAGTTGATTAATACAGGTAAGTCAGAAATACAAGCTATCATCTTGGTGCCAACCAGAGAATTAGGGCAGCAAATTTATACGGAATTGAAAGCTCTAGAGTCATGTGTTCCGGATGTATCACTGGCAGTTATTTGCGGAGGAGTACCGATTAAACCACAAATAGAACTTCTTAAGGAAACAACACATATTGTTATTGCTACCCCGGGAAGACTGCTTGACTTACAAAAAAGGAAGGCAATTGATATTACCACTACAGCATATTTTGTGTTAGATGAAGCAGATGAAATGATAAGCGCTCAAAAAAAGGGAGTAGATCAAATTATAGAAATACTTCCCAAAAAGAGAAGAACGATTTTATTTACCGCTACGATGTCCGGAGCGATAAAGAATTTAGTACATAATTACATGGCTAAAGACGTTGTGGAAATTGCAGTGTCTATGGAGACTATCGGGCATCAGGGAATAGATCATCAGTATGTAGTGGTAGATCCCATAGAGAAACTGGAAGTTTTAATGCATTTTCTAACGAGTAGATATGGAGAACGAGGGATTATATTTTGTAAAACAAAAGCTGCAGTGAATAAGTTAGCTAAAAAACTAGCTATTCATCGTTTTTCTTCGGGAGCCTTACACGGTAGTCTATCTCAGCCCATTCGAGACAGGATCATGGGGCAATTTAGAGAAGGACATATTGATATATTAGTAGCTACTGACCTGGCTGCCAGGGGAATTGATGTTAAAGAAATTTCCTATGTGGTTCATTATCACCTACCAGATTATTATGAAACCTATGTGCACCGTAGTGGAAGAACGGCCAGAGCAGGAAGAAAAGGAACTTCATTAACAGTTCTTCTTGAAGAAGAAAAGGAGGAGATTCCTGATTTTGAAGAAGAACTAGGAATAACTTTTAATGAGATTCAAAAAGCAGATGCTCAGGGAATTGAGGAGAATAATGTGTTTTTATGGGCTAAGAAAATTTTTAAAACAAAACCTAATCGTGAACTCTCTTCAGAGTTTAAAGAAAAAGTACATACTGTATTTCATCATCTGACAAAAGAAGAACTTGTCGAAAAATTAATAGCATATACCTTTGATGAAGAAAAGGTTTCCTCTAAATAAATTCTGATTATATGAGTTTAGAACAACCTAATAACCCTTTACACGGGATTAAATTAATCGATATAGTAGAAACTTTGGTGGCTAAATATGGCTGGGAAACATTAGGAGATAAAATTCCAATTAATTGTTTCCGATCAAAT
Source organism: Aquimarina sp. TRL1 (assembly GCF_013365535.1). Taxonomy (NCBI): domain Bacteria; kingdom Pseudomonadati; phylum Bacteroidota; class Flavobacteriia; order Flavobacteriales; family Flavobacteriaceae; genus Aquimarina; species Aquimarina sp. TRL1. The sequence goes on from NZ_CP053590.1 coordinate 4,386,065, forward strand.
CCATCTATCAAATCGAGCCTAACTTTTTTACGAAGACATCAATGGGCTAGAGATAAAGTCGAAAAGTTGTATTTGAACAGTGTTAAGTAATTTATTTTTTGAATATTATGCGTGTTGTTTAAAGAAAAAATTAAAGTAATGTAAGATATACAAACAATCCGATTCAATTCGAATCGGATTGTGTTTCCTTTTAATTTAAAATTTCCAGAATAGCTCTTTCTATAATTTCATCTTTCGTTCTGTCTTCCCAATTGAATAAAGTATGAATATCAGCAGGTACTCCATTTTCATATTGATTATCTTTAGTAAGATCTAGAGTTTGAGAAACAGAAAAACGATAACGCCATCCATTAGGTAATTGCCCTCCATTAGGAAGACCTAACCCACCACCTGTAGTATCACCAACTAGTAGTATGTTAGGCATTGCTTTGGTTGCTAATGCTGTGAATGACCCTGCACTATATGTTCCTCTATCAATTAACATCATTACTTTTTTAGTATACGTAATACCTCCTGGAGAGATATACATTTCTTCATCATCCGAAAAATCATTATGTCCCGGACCATTTTTTAGACGGGAGTAGCCTACCAGGGTCTTTTTTGTTACAAATCTACTCAGTAAAGAAGAAACATCACTAACAGCGCCCCCTCCATTTTCTCTCAGATCAATAATAAGCCCTTTGGTATTTCGATAGCGTTGTAAAATAAAATCCAAATTAGTATAATCTACAGTTCCGGTAAATGAAGGAAAACGAACATATCCAATTGTTCCGTCGGCGATAAAATCATGAATAAAAGGACCAGACCGGTAATAATTATCACTTAAATAATGCTCTTTTATAATTCGTTCATCATAATTATCCTGACCTAAATATTCTACACCAAACGAAGAGATATTAAAATTAGAAATCAAATTTGTGTGATCATCTTTTAATTCTGTCAACATTTCTCCCATTACTGTAAACAGGGCATCATCTGACATATTCGGATCAATTCGAGCAGCATATGTAGTATAAATGTTATCCCAATCTACTTGCTTTAAATCAAAATAAGCATATTTCTCGTTACACTCTCTCCATAAATAATCAAAATTATCTCTAGGATTCGTACTTGCCATATCTTCTTCGAAGATGGCTTTTTCACAAGAACACAGTAAGGGCAAGCATACGATTAGTCTTAATATATTTTTCATGAGATCAGGTTTATTTAGTGTTAAACAAAAAAGCAAAGCGAATACTATGAGTAGCCATTTCTAAGGAGTCAAGATCTCCCCCGGTTTTGTAAGCATCCCATACATATGAGAATTGAAGCGCATTCTTATTTTTTAAATACGATGTATAAGTCAGTGCTGTGTTCATTCTAAAACCAGAAAAGAAAGAGAATTCATGATCGAAGGTTTTAAATGAGGTATAGATATAAGAGTTTCTATAGGAACTGTTTATAATTCCTGTATTTAATAAAAAAGAGAGTTCTTTTTTTCGGGGGAGTAATGTATATGGGATAAAAAGAAATTTCCCGCTTTTAGTTCTGTTTCTGGAAATATCCCGAGTTACCTTGACACTACCAAAGAGATTAATGATTCCTTCTAGACCAGTACTATTATTCTGTAAAGATGGATTATACCTGTAGTTTCCTGTTGCCATTAGGCTTGCCCCAGCTTTAAAATTCCATAAATCATTAGAAATAGATGGGATTTGGTATAATTGGCGATAGTACAAAGAAACCGTTCTAACAGTACTAAAGGTTTCATGTGTTCCCGAAGAAGCTCTATTAGATCCAAAGGAATATTGAATTCCATATTCTCCTTCTTTTTTCTCATCAAAACGAAGTCTCGAAATATATAATTCCAGCCCTCCTCCAGCATAAAACAGGGGAGAAGTAGCAAAATCTCTAAAATTAGACCGTTGGATGCCCGTTCCTATTTTTATATAGGTAGGTCGTGTTTTTCGCAATTCTTTTTTAGTAAGTTGAGCATAGGAGGTTGTACTCCCTAAAAAAGAAAAAATGACTGCAATGAATGCAATACTTATTTTATTCATATGGTATTGATTATAATTCGAATTGATTTTTAAAAAACGAATCTATTCTACAAATGAATGTCGTATAAAAATTGCAAATCCCCTATATAAATTGAAGGCTTTTTTTATCGTATTTTTTAAGCATATAGAATAAGACCAACCCCTAGTAATATTCCGATGAGAGGTATCAGTTTTTTTCGCTTATTTTTTTCTTTAAAAACAAGCCCTCCAATAACAACAGCAATCAATATTTGACTTCGTTTTATAGCGGATAGCAACATGATTAATGCTTCTGGATCCTGTAAGGCTCTGAAATAGAAATAATCAGCGGTCTGAAGCAAAATCCCTACTGCAGGAATACTCCATTTCCAGATAAAGGCGGTTCTTTTTTCTTTATAAGGAAACCAGGTAATGGTTAAGATAATCAATAATAAAAGGACTACATACCAGCAGAACCAGAATTGTAATGTCTGAGGAGGAAGCGCTTGATACTGAATCAAAAACTTATCATACAATCCACTTGAAGCTCCTAGAAATGTCGCACCTATAATAGCAAATATCCATTTATTACGCTTGAAATGAATTCCTTCTTTCTTTCCAACTTTGGAATAAAGCAATACAGAAAAAATAATAAGAAAAAAACCGATCCATTGCCAGAAATTAGGCTGTTCCTGATAGAGTAGAATGGCTCCTATAAAGGTAAAAAAAGGACCTGCTGACCTGATAGGAGTAACAATGGTTATTGGCAAGTGCTTCAGGGCTTGATATGCCAAAACCCAAGAGGACGCCATAATCGCAGATTTTATAAAAATGTAAAAGTGTGTTTCCCATGGAATCTCTGCTATATAGAGATTGATCTGCTGCATGTTTTCTGGAGACACTCGGGAGATAATAAATACCGGTAAGAGTAGCAAAAGTCCTGCCCCAGAAGTTCCTAATAATACAGGAAACACCTCATTTCCTTGGACAGCGTGTTTTTTACACAAGTTATGAAGTCCTAAAAATAACGCCGATAATAAGCCTAAATACATCCACATGGGCGCGAAGATACTTTTTTAATAGACCTGAACAAATCTTTCTTTTTTTTAAAAAGATATATAGTGATTATCGTAGCGGATTAGTGTAATAGATCACAAATATTCTTTTTGTAATATTCACCTATAGGAAGCTCAATTGTACCAATCTCGATATCATTTTTAGTATAAGCAGTGACCTTATCTCTATTGACAATATATGAGCGATGAGTTCTTATAAAACGCGCATCCAATTCTTTTTCAAAAGAAGAAATTCCGTATTTGACCACATGATTTTCCTCTGTGGTATGAATTTTAATGTAGTCTTTTAGGCTTTCTATATACAATATGTTATCCAACATGACTTTGAGCTGCTTTCTGTTTTTACGCACATAGACATGTGTGTGTTGAGAAGAAGCAGTTACTGTTGGAGCAGGAACAGCGGTAGGTTGTTGGGTAGCCAAAAATTTTTCTATTGCTTTGAAAAAACGTTGAAACACGATCGGTTTTAGTAGATAATCAATTGCATCTAGTTCAAAACCATCTAAGGCGTAATCCCGATATGCAGTGGTAAAAATAACTTTAGGTTTATGAAGTAAGTTTTTGAAAAAATCGGTACCTTTTAATACAGGCATTTCGATATCCAGAAAAAGAAGATCAACATTATGTTGCTGTAATACCTTACTTGCTTCTATAGCACTAGAGCAAGAGGCGATAATTTCGAACTGATCCAATTGTCCGAGGTGAGTAGCGATTAGTTCTCTTGCTAAGTCTTCATCATCAACGATTATACAGCTGTATTTCATTTTGAGGCTAATTTTAGAATAATGGTATAGTGTTCTTTTTCATTAGATATATCCAATTCATACGCATCTGGATATAATAATTCTAATTGCTTCCTTACATTACTTAGACCTATTGATTGCTTATCAGTATTCTGTACACTCTCTAATGGTTTAGAGTTTTTGACAATAAATACAATTAAATCGTTTTCTAGTCGCAAATCAATTTTGATTACTGCCTGTTTGAGTTCTTGAGTAACCCCATGTTTAAACGCATTTTCAATGAAAGTAAGAAGGAGTAGTGGCGCTATTTTTACAGCTTCTGATACCTGATTATCAAAAGAAATTTCAACACGCTTCCCATACCGTATTTTTTCCAGGACAATATAATTCTCTATTAATTCAATTTCTTTTTGAAGAGGAACAAAATTATCCCCGCACCGATATAGCATATAGTCCAGGATGTTCGATAGTTTTTCAATAATTAAAGGCGCCTGATCTGATTTCTTAAGCGTCAACGCATATAGATTATTTAATGTATTAAATAAAAAATGTGGGTTTAACTGTTGTTTTAAAACAGCGAGTTCCGCAATTTTCTTTTGCTCATTTATTTTTAGAAATTGCTGTTGGTTCTTATAAAACCGATACATTAGTAAAATAGCGGTTGGGGTTATAAACTTAATACATTTACTAATAAATGTAGAAAAGTTAAGCAGCTGTTCTAATAAAGGTTGTGTTATGTACTTTAGTTTTCTTTCCGGAAAAAAAGCGAGGTATTTAGTGTTGTAATAACAAGATCGTATGCTCACGTATATAGCGAATACTACAACAAGTGTAGCGAATAACCAACAAAAAAAATGAAGTAATTTATTTTTATCCAGAAATTTAGGAGCTAGGATAAAAAGAGTAATATGAGCCGTCATAAATTGCCCTATTACAATGAGTAAAATACTTTCAAACATCTGAATGTACCCAGCATTATAATATATGATATCTGTGGTAAGAAAGAAATACAAAAAAATACATACCCAGAAAAGTGCATATCGCAGGTAAGAAATATTTGAAAAGGAAAAAGAGTTTTTAGTAATGTCCATATTGACATGCTAAATTACAACTATAATATCGACTTTGACAGTTTAGTATCCTAAATTCGTTTTCGCGATGCCTTATAGGGATTTATAGTAGACAAAACAGGGTTTCTACGTCAATTTACCTTCTGATATCAAAAGAACCCGATTGGTCTATTTTTATAATTTCATGTCAGTATCCAGTATAGATTTATCGACAGAAACGAAAGAGTTCCTTATAAAACAACGATAATATTTACTAAATGGATACAAGACGATCACTATTTTTTTTATTCAGTATTTTTATATGTTATGGGCTATCTGCACAGGAATCGCAGATTACTTTTCTGGAGGAAGAAATAACGATAGATGGGCAATTAGATGAAGTAGTTTGGAATAAGCTCCCCATTCATACCAATTTTACCAATTACCTTCCAGAAAATAATAAGATTGCCAGTAATCAAACAGAAGTAAAAATGTTTTATAATGAAACTTCTCTTTTTGTAGCTGCGATATACCACGATACAACGCCTAAGGTGCAATTAAGCTCTTTAAAACGAGATGACAACTGGAATACTATAGCCATGAGTGATTCTTTCGTAATGGCATTAGATACTTACAATCAACAGCAAAGTGGGTATTATTTTGCTATAAATGGAGGAGGAGCATTGGTTGATGCCTTGATTGAAAGAACAGGTGATAGTTTTAGACTGAATACCAGTTGGAACACCATCTGGAAGGGGAGTAGCAGTGTACAGGGGAATAAAAAAATATATGAAATCGAAATTCCCCTTAAATCTTTAGGTTATAAAAAAGAAAATACGAATTGGGGGGTGATGTTTCATGTTCGGGATATCAAAAGAAATGAGTGGACAACCTATACCCATATGGATCGAAATTATCGGATATTCGACCTTCGGTTTTCTAAACAGCTAACAATAGATCAGTTGGCAAGTGCTTCCGCTTCCCGAATTACTTTAATCCCGTCGATAACTGTCGATCATCATGAGAAAACAACAACAGATACAAAAGAGACAACTATAACGCCAAGCCTGGATCTACAGTATAATATCTCATCTTCTTTAAAATTAGATGCAACGATACATCCTGATTTTTCTCAAATAGATGTAGATCAGCAAGTAACTAATCTGACGCGATTTGCAATTAATTTTCCCGAACGCCGTAATTTCTTTTTAGAAAACAGTGATTTGTTTTCTGGATTGGGAATTAATTCGGTAAATCCGTTCTATTCAAGAAGGGTAGGTGCTTTAAGCGATATTATAGCAGGAATGAAAATCTCAGGAAATCTGACCAAAAAGACCAGAATAGGTGTATTAGATGTTATTACCAAAGAAGAAGATAGTATCACTCCCTCTCAAAATTATGGCGCTTTTGTGGCACAGCATCAAATTTCTAATGCGTTTACAGGTACTGCCTTTCTCATCAACCGGCAGGAAATGGACAATTTGCGACTAATAGATGATTATAACAGAGTAGCAGGAATTAACCTTAATTACAAGTCTGCAAATAATAAGTGGACCGGACTTGCCAATTATGGAAAGAGTTTTGGTAATGAGTACTCCGGGGAGAATGAATTCTATCATATGGGAGTATGGTATAGTACAGCAGAAACTACTTTTGATGTTTCTGTACATAAAGTTGGTAGAAATTACATCACTGATGTGGGATTTGTACCAAGGCTTACTAATTATGATGCGACCAATGACGTAGTCGTAAGGGAAGGTTATACACAGGCGAGAGTAAAAGCCGACTTACGACACTTCTCCAAAGAAAGAAAACACATTGATTCATATCGCTATCTCTTATTAGATAATGAGATGAATTGGAATGAAAATGGCAAATTGATTCAGTCTTCTACTTTTTTTAATAATGCACTATGGTTTAAAGATCTATCATCTATGTATTTTAACGTGATTTATGATTATAATGATCTGCAATATGCATTTGATGTTTTGCGAAATGGAAATAGTATTCAGCCAGATGTATATAGATATGTTTCATTTCAAGCGGGATATAATTCTGTAAGAAATAAAAAAGTACAATATGGTGGATCATTACGCCATGGATCGTATTATAATGGAACCCGATCCCGCTTATTTTCTCGTATAGAATACCGATTATTACCTATAGCAAGACTAAGGTTGATATATGAAGTCAATAAAATAGACCTGAAGGCATTAGGAGAACAAACTTTCCACTTGGCAAGATTTACGGGAGAAGTTTTCTTTTCAGAACGATTTAATTGGACAACTTATGTGCAGTACAACACACAGTTGAATAACTTTAATATTAACAGTCGTTTACAATGGGAATACAAACCATTATCATATCTGTACTTAGTAATAACAGATAATTTTGATAAACATATACATAGAAAGAACTGGGGTGTAGCATTAAAACTTAATTATCGATTGGACATATAAATTCACATCAAAATATATTTATAACTAAATTATTAGTTAAAACTAATTAATTAGTTATATTTGTTCATCATCAAAAAACAAATAGTTATGAAATTTATACTTACTACTTTATTCGTAGTGTTAGCCATGACTCTGTATGCTCAGGAATTTCAAGAGAAGTATTACAAACATCTTGTCTTTAGAGAAACTCCGTATTCAGCAACCATTGGCAGAATACCAATTAGTAAAGAACGGGCAATGAAAGAAAATCATTACAAGATGTCATATGACAATCGCGGTCGTTTAACGTTGATAGAATATCGAATAGGAAATACATTAATCAGTAGGAGGAGAGTAGGAATACTGGATGGTTTCAGGAATATACATTCCAGAACTAAAATACGTTATGAGGATAATAAAGAAATCAGAACCTTTTATAATCCCAAAGGAAAGCAATGTCGCAATAGTATGAATGTATATGAAGAAGTATATACCTATAACGATTTGGGACAGCGTACAGGGGTTCATTTTTATGATGAAGAAGGAATACTTGTTAATAACACTTGGAATATAGCTACTTATGAGTGGGAACATGTAGATGATCATACGATTGTAGAAAAAAGAAAAGATACCAAAGGGACCTACGTAACCATGAGACCATATTATCATTTTTTGATCACTCTGTATAAGTTCAATAAAGAAGGAATATTGCAATCGATGAATCATATCAATGATAAGAGGCAATTGATTAACGATTTTAATGGAGAAAATGGAATTGCGATCGATAAACCAGTCTATGATGAAGCGTTAAACCTGACTGGTTTTACATTTTACAACGCTAATAATGAAGCGGTCATTGGTTCTTTTTTAGCATGTGCAGGAGGGGTTGTTACATATGACACTAATGGTAATTGTATTAAATATGCAACTATTGACCTGAAGGGGCGTATTATGTTAGATGATAGGGGAAGAGCATATGACACCTATACCTTTAATAAACAGGGAAGTTTGACAGAAATTGCTCATTACGGAATTAATAATGAGTTCGTAGAAATAAGAGGTGCAACTAGAATTGTTTTTGAATATGATAAGGATGACCCCTCTAAGTTTATTAAAACACGACATTTTGTTATTGAAAATACGAATAAACAATAGTAAGATATGATATACATAAAGATTAGATCCTATGCTGTATTGATAAGTATGTTGTTATCCGGGATAACAGGAAGTACACAGCAACTTCCTGATACCAGTTATGATCCTGTAATCAGTTCAAAAAAATATGAGCAAGATGATGGTCCTACCATTTATATCGATCGTGGACACCGTAATTTTCATACTAGGAGCAACAGATATCTCCCTTTTGCGCATATATTAAAAAAGGATGGTTATCAGGTAGCAGATTATGATGGTACATTTACCATAGATAAATTATCTGATGTCGATATTTTGGTAATTTCCAATGCACTACATCACGATGCAAATCCGCCATTTGTTCGTCCAACTAAAAGTGCCTTTTCGACTAAAGAGATTAAAACCTTAAAGAAATGGGTAGCTACTGGAGGAAACCTGTTTTTAATTGCTGATCATATGCCATTTGCCGGAGCTGCAGCAGATTTGGCCAGCGCATTTGGATTTCAGTTTTACGACGGTTTTGTTTTTGATAAAGAGGGAAGTGGACGTATTTATTTTACAAAAAAAGAGAAAATGCTTAGACTATCTTCTATTGTTGATACACATATTGATAGTATTCAGACATTCACAGGACAAGGATTCAAAATACCTCAAAAAGCAACTTCTATTTTAGATCTAACAAAGGAACAACAAGTATTTATGGCAGATACAATGTGGGTTTTTAATGATCAAACCCGGAAATTTTCTGCAGAAAAATTATCTCAGGGGGCCTATATGAATTTCAAAAAGGGAAAAATTGTTGTCTTTGGTGAGGCTGCAATGTTTACTGCACAATTGGCAGGTCCTCAACGCAGAAAAATAGGAATGAATGCAGAAACAGCACATCAAAATTACAAATTACTACTCAATATTATTCACTGGTTAGATGATTGAAAGGAATAAGAAGAACCATAAAGACGAAAAGAAAGAGGTGTTAGTCCGGTATGTCGTTTAAAATTTCGGCTAAAGGCACTGTGATTTTTATATCCACTAGCTATGGAAATCTCATCAATTGTTTTGGAAGAATTCTTTAATAAGTAACAAGCTTTTTTTAACCGTTCCTGCATAATAAACTGATGGGGAGTTTTCTTATAAACAGCTTTAAATAATCTCAAAAAATGAAAAGAAGACAAGGCTGCCGTATATCCAATATCATCCAGTAAGAGGTCTTTTTCTATATTAGCGAGTATATAATCCTTAGCGATGCCTAGTCGCTTGAATAATTCCTTTTGTAGCGAGCTGTTCTTGACAGGAATCCTGTTGTGTATTAGTCCGGTATGTAAATGTTTATGAAAAAGAGCTTCTAACAATGTAAACTTTAGTTCCTTAAAAAACAATGCATCATTAGTCTGTCGAAGAATTCCTTTTTTAAACTGTAAAAACAATTGTCTGAGAAAGAGATCATTTTCATATGTATGTTCGAAAAAAGTAAGAGACTCAGCAGCCATATTATATGGGTTATCGAGTAATGCCCTGGTACTGGTCTTAGAAGCATATATAAATTGCTTACAGAGTGTAGGGTGAAAAGCTATGGTCAATCCCTCTACTTCTTTTTCTGAATCTATCTCACTATTCCATTCTTGTCCGGGATTAATGATCAGGTAATTTCTATCGGTAAGCATGGTATCATGTTTACCGAGTTTTAGGTATTGATAACCATTGAATACCATTTTTACAGTAAGTCTCCCTATATGTTTTCCAGAAAAGAGCTTATTGCTTTTATAATAAAAAGCATTACTTTTTATGATATCTGCATTTAGATTTGACTTAGAACAATATACTTCATCCTCTAAGGCACTATGCATGCTCTGACAAAAAGGACATACTTGTACTTGTGATTTTTTCATTGTATTGATAACACTGAGATACGATCAAATATAATACGTTTCTTAGGATTTCTATAAGAAAGCTGTTCTATTGGTGATATTTAGCAAGATGTGCACAATACGATTTCATAAAATACTATAAGTTTATCTCAACAATATCTTTGTAAGAGAAAAGTATCTTATTTCAAAGAAAATTAACCAAATGTAATCGTATTATATCAATGACAAAAAAAGAACGAATAACGATTTGCGGAGCAGGAATTGCAGGAGTAGCCACTGCTTATTATTTATTGCAAAAAAGTATAAACCTGGAAGTTTTACTAATAGATAAACAACAACCTCTTTCCTTTACGACCAGTAAATCCGGAGAAAACTTTCGAGATTATTGGCCACAAGAATGCATGCGATTACTCTGCAATAGGAGCATTGCACTGATGGAATCATTGTTAGAAACCCATGGAGAAGCTTCATTTGAAATGAAAAAAACGGGATATCAGTTTGTATCCCATCATCGAGATGCCCCGATTTTTGATGCTAGTGGTAAGAACCATGCGAAAAATCATGTACAATTGCTGACCGATCAGAAAGAAATAAAGAACCGTCACTCATATCTGGATTCCGGAATAGAAAAAGTTGTAACTATTGTCAATGCAGGTGCTATAGATGTATATGCGATGGGAAGTCTGCTGATCAAAGAAATCAAAAAAAAGGGAGGGGTATTTTATTCGGGCGAAATACAGCGTATCGTTAAAACACGCGGAACATATGATATCCATTTAGATACAAATGAAGTCATTGCAACTGATAAAATTATCATTGCAGCAGGACCATTTATCAACCATATAGCAGCTATGTTAGGCATGAGCTTTCCAATATCCAATACAATGCAACATAAGTTTGTGATTCCCGATCCATATCATTGCATTCCTGAAGATATGCCATTTACTATTTATGCAGACGCGCAACACCTTAGCTGGACAGATGAAGAAAAACGTTTTTTTTCTGCTGAAGAACAATTTAAGTGGTTATTGCAGAAATTTCCGGGAGGACTACATATCAAACCAGATGGAGGAGGGCGTATTAAAATGGGATGGGCATTCCAAACGAGAAAAGAACACCCTCATTGGACTCCTCAGTATACATTTTCGCATTTTCCAAATGTAGTACTAAAGGGAGCCAGTCGTTTTATACCTGCATTATCCGAATATGAAAATCAATTACCAACACCTCTGACACAATATTCCGGATATTATACCCGAACCGAGGAAAACTGGCCCTTAATTGGTCCAACAGAGAGAACCAATGTATTTGTAGTAGGAGCACTAGCAGGTTTTGGTACGATGACAGCCTGTGGAGCAGGGGAGTTATGTGCCAATCATGTGTTAGGTGAGACATCACTGCCAGTATATAGTGATTATTTTCACCCCAGTCGATATCATAACTCTTCCATGATCAGAGAAATGAAACTCAGTATGAGTGATGGTCAATTATAACACACTAAATCTCATTTCGGTATTGTGCAGGGGTTAACTGTAGTAAAGATTTAAATTTTTTATAAAACAATGGGATTGAAACAAATCCACTTTCAGTAGCAATGTTCTCAATAGTCATAGAAGATTCTTTTAATAAATAACAAGCATGTTGTAGTCGTGCTTCCAGAATTAGTTCTTTATATGTTTTACCGGTTGTTTTCTTGATATACCTGCAAAAAGAAGAAGGAGTCATTCCTATTTTCAATGCCATTGCCGAAGAAGAAAGGTTCTTTTTATAATGTACAGCTATATAGTTTTTGATTTGATGCAATATAGGAGCATTTTTAGAACTAGTAGTTTTGTATTCCCCCGCTAATGGAATATGAGTTGATGCGCTAAGAATATGCATTATTTTGAAAAAAAATATGATGCGCTCAAAATGAGTTACCGATTTCATTTGTTCCATTAATGAGCCAATTGTTTGTTTTGTGCTTGTGTCAAAAACGATGGCAGAATCAATTGTATATAAAAAACGATGGATCGTCTCAAACTCTTTAAATCCTGCCGCTATTTTCTGAAAACTGCGAATATCAAAGAGAATGACATATTGCTCAAATTTACGTGCTCCCTGATATTCCTTATACAATGTATTATGCGGAATATAAGGAGGTAATAAAACGAGATCCCCATTTTCATAATGGCTGACATGATTATTGATAAATCGCTTGCCAGTCCCGAAAGGGATAAAAACCAATTCGTACATATCATGAAAATGCCAGTAATTATCCGGGAGAGCCTCCTCTTCTTTTTGATGCGTATAATAAATGGAAGAAGATAAATTAGGAGTAATATTTTCTAGATAAGCTCTATTCATAAGCTAAATATAAGCAATAAGACAATTCAGATAATAAAAAAGACAATTAAGCATATAATTTATCAATAAAATCCCAGCATATTTGTTATTATTAGTAACCATGAATACCTACCTATGTTTGAATACATTGATCAAGTACAAAGATTGATAGACCATTTGAGATCAGATCAGGAAGAATCTATTAAAGCAGCAGCTACTGTATTAACAAAAGCAATAAAAGAAGATCGAATTATCCATACACTGGGGACTGGACATTCTCAGATGATCGCTATGGAGTTATTCGGTAGGGCTTCTGGTATTGCGAATGTAAGTGCAATGCTGGATGAGCTACTATTATTAAGTAACGGAGCAAGAAGATCGGCAGCAATAGAGCAGGTAAGTGGTCTGGCATCCATATTATGGGATAAGTATAATATAGAGACTTCAGATGTGTTGATTATTATTTCCAATTCAGGAAGAAATGCAATTCCAATAGAGATGGCACAAATCGCAAAAGCTGCAGGCGTAAAAATTATAGCAATTACTTCCTTAGAACAATCCAAAAAATATAATTCCAGGCACAAGAGCGGGCAAAAATTATATCAATTGGCTGATATTGTAATCGATAATTGCGTTCCTTCTGGAGATGGAGTTATGCATATGAATAATGAATTATTCGGCCCAGTGTCTTCCATTATGGGAATGGTGATTGTTAATACGATTGTAACTGAAGCGATCAAAGAATGCCATCAACAAAATATTCCTGTAACGATCTACCAGAGTCAAAATATCGATCATACTGATAATGATCGGATTTATAAACAATTCGAATCAAGAATACCACATTTATAAAATACTGTAATAATATGAAGGGAGGAATCATACATCTATATTATATTTTTAAGACATATTGGTAACATATGTTATAGTTATGACATTAAATAGGGAATAATAGATTAAAAAAAACAGTATATAGTTGTTATAATGAGAGTTATAATGCTGTATATTTTGGCGAGCGAATGATTTTTTATAATTTCGCGAGGATTTTTTTAAACCCCTATCAACATTTTTATGAAAAAAAATATTTTTATCTTTTTATGTACCCTTACTTCTGTACTGGGGTATGTTTCATGTTCTGGAGATGATGCTACTGTTGTAGACCCCCCTTTAAGTAATCAGAATGATATCATTTCTTTTTTATTTACAATTAATGAGGTAACGACTCCTCTATCTTTCGAAAATAGGGAGGCTTCTATTTTGTTACCGGCATTTACGGATGTTACGAAGTTGACTCCAACAATCGAGATATCTGATAAAGCTACAGTTAAGCCTGCTTCAGGAACTCCTCAGGATTTCACCAATCCGGTAACCTATACTGTGACTGCAGAAAATGGAGATACCAAAAAATTTACAATTCGAGTTTCCCTTGAGGATCCCAGCTCAGATAATAAAATCCATTTGTTTGAATTTATCAATTTAGCAGGAAATACCACCAGTAATGGATATGGGTTCCGGGGGCAAGACCCTTCAGATATCGACACTTTGAGTTTTAAGGTGCCCTATTTATCTCCAATAGAAGGATTAAAATCGCGAATTTCTATCAATGAGACTGCAACAATTGTTCCTGCTTCTGGAGAGGAATTAGATTATTCTACTCCTGTAAAATATACGGTTACTGCACAGAATGGAGAAACCAAAGATTATTTGGTAATGGTGGATAACAGTCTTGATAAAATAAAGATTGAAGGATTTCATATAGATTCTTTCAGAGATAAAAAACCAGGAGATTTGATTCAGTTTGATGTCAATGAAGTAAATCCAATACAAGATCGTATTCAATTATATCTTGTAGATATGGTTACACAATCTAAAATAGCATTGCCGATACAAGATATCAAGGAAGTCGATGATACTAAATATACCATTACGTCTCAATTACCAGATACGTACACGAATAGTAATTATCAAATAGAGATATCCATTGAGGCTGATAACAGTGATCTTAGTGATGGATTCCGATTAGATAAAGGAACTCCTAATTTTGTACATGTAAAACAAGAATTTAACAACGGAGATTCATTTACGATTAAAAAGTTATTTTCTATGGAAGAAAATGGAGCTGTTCAGGTAAATGATTTTACCGCCCAACTGTATGTAGAAGAGGCCCGATTTGATGCTTATAAGTTTTATTTAAAGCAAAACGGAAACGAATACAGTATCACTTCCAGAGGACATGATATGCATTTTCCAGAAGCATATTTTACAATGATACAAGATTTAGGTACTCAGGGAGCAACCGATGGTAGTGATTATACCTTTGTTATTGAAATAGATGGGGTGAAACATGAATTTCCGTTTATAAATGATCAGAAAAATCCGATTGAGGTAATTATTCCTGGGGCTCCGTCAATTACAAGTACTGATAAAGCAAGCTATATAAAAGGAGAAGTAATCACCCTGCAAGGAGAAAACTTATATGTAGATGCTGAATTCAGTAATATTGTTCCTATTGATAGTAATTTATCCCTATTCAATATTTCAGAGCCTAGTATTTATTACTCTTTACATGCTACTAGTACTTCATCTCAGCAAATCAGTTTTACAACTCCTGCTACTATGCAGAGTGGAGACCCTTATAGAGTAGGTTTCAGAAATAATATCGGACAATCACTTCCTACTTCCATTAATGTAGCTATTGAACAACCAGCTTCTGAGCACCCTTCTATTACAATTACAGAAGCAGTACTGTATTATAATGCTTCTCAACCGCTACATAAGCAAGTAAGAATTTCTTTTAGTGAAAATATAGAAACGGTATCTATTGATAATTTGGTACTACATGTAGATCAATTAGAAGTTGGAAATTATTTTACGAACCCGACATCTATTCTCACAGGTCAATTATCGGATGATAATGCCAGTAAGGCTACTAAGTACAAAGATGGATATGTAATCATTGATGGGTATAAAATCCCGTTTACTTTAGAAATACGATCTTAAAATAGATCAGCTTCAGATAGCTGTGAACAAGATATACAGATCATATATAAAAAGAGGGCGGTTACCGCCCTCTTTTTACGTATACTCATGAACTGAGGTATAAATGCTCCGCACTTGTGTCGTATTATTTTATGATAATTTCCTTTGAATGCCTTATGGATATACTCAAAGACCATCGATATATAAAAAACAAATTTTTATAACTATATTATCGATCCGAAAATAAGAAGAATGGAAGCACATAGTCACCTCAGTAATCAAGAATTCGAAAGACAGTTTGCCACTTGTTCCTTAGATCCCTCATTGTTTAGTCATGAAGCACATCTTAGACTGGCTTGGATTCATATTAAAAAATATGGTCTTGCAAAGGCAGAAGAAAATATCCAAAAACAACTACAAGACTTTGTAGCATATGTAGGGGCTATGGATAAATACCATGTTACAATTACAATTATGGCTATCCGGGCAGTAGATCACTTTATGAAACAGTCCAATACTGATAATTTTCAGGATTTTATAAATGAATCCCCTCAATTAAAAACAGATTTTAAGGCATTGGTTCGGAGTCATTATACCAATGATATTTTTACAGTAGCGAAAGCACGAACAGAATTTGTCGCTCCGGATATTGTATAATTCGTTACGTACTAGATCTAGAGAACTTGCTTTGTCAAAGATAAAATCCTAAATACAATTTATTTATTAACCTTCTGGGCGTATATTTAATTTCTAAAAGAAATATGGCTTTCTCTTCGCTTTTTTTATTTTTTTTTGGAGCTATCGGAATCTTTAATAGTTTCCTGATCAGTTTCTATTTCTTATTGTTTAAAAAACCAAAACAAATTTCGAATGTCTTATTTGGGTGGTTTCTATTATTTATCAGCGAGCGTGCATTGCGTTCTTTAATTTATTTTTTTAGTGAGATTAGTCCCAATGCCTATTCTACCTTTGGTCCCGTTACATTTTTATGTATAGGTCCCTTTTTCTTTCTATACATCATATCTGTGATACGCCCCGAAAGTTCTATCATTACTTATTGGAAATATCATATTCTATGTTGGGTACTCGTGGCTATTAGTATGCATATTATTTTTCCTTTTAGAAGCGATCCTATTTTTTATAAAAAATACATTCTAAAAGCAATCAATATACAGTGGGCTATATATGTACTTATCGCCACCATATCATATATAAAACACCTGCGGAAAGATACTGAAGCAGCTCGAGAAAAAAACCGTAGCATTCACTGGTGGCTGGGGAGCTTATTAATTGCTGTTTACATACAATGGATCATTTATTTTTTTATTAGTTATACCTATTTTGTAGTTGGCTCAATTGTTTTTTCAGTTTTATTTTATATGTTTTATCTATTTCTTTTAAAGAGGAAAAAGGAACGCAATCATATTTTTGAACCCAATAGTAAGTATAACAAAAAGAAAATAGAAGACGAAACAGCATCCACATTGATCACCACGCTTACTAGTATAATGACCGATCAGCAATTATATAAGAATTCAGGGTTAAAATCTTCGGATATTGCAATGCAATTAGGCATATCAACACATCAATTCTCACAATTATTAAATGATAATCTAGACAAAAGTTTTGCTGCCTTTATCAATGCCTATAGAGTTGAAGAAGCAAAGCGGTTAATTAAAGAAAATACCAAGTATACCCTGGAAGCCATCGGAAAGGAGTCTGGTTTTAATTCTAAATCAACATTTTACAACAGTTTTAAACGAGTTGTAGGGATGACACCTTCTGTATATAGGGATCAGTTTTTGCGTTCAGAATTATAAATCTGAACAAAAACGAGGGGTATTTGTGAGTCTTTTTTAGCAAAAGCCTTGTTTTTTTGCAGTATCAATTTTAAAACAACAGTTATGAATCGATACAACAAGATCCGATCATTTTTGAGTATATGTTTATTCATTTGTATGAGTAGTTGTATTTCTCAAAACAAGAAAGCAACTCCTCAGGAAACTAAAAAATCTATTGCCGAAGCATTAGCCATTTTACCCAATGCTTCAGTTTCAGAAATGATCACGCAGTATCATACCCTTAAAGAGCAACATCCAGAAGCATATAATTTTGATGATGAGATGGAGCTCAATAAATTAGGGTATCAGTTTTTGAATAACGGAAAAATAAAAGAAGCTATAGAAATTTTTAAACTTTTGGTAGCAGAATTTCCGGACGCCTATAATCCTTATGACAGCTTGGGGGAAGCCTATTTAGCAGATGGTAATATTCTTTTGGGAATTAAGAATTACGAAAAATCTCTCGCATTAAACCCTAAGAATATTCATGCAGAAGATGTCATTAATAAAACCAAATACGCAGATTATGATGCGACCCGATTTCATAAAACTTATTCGGTTACTCAATATATCAATGATCTTGATGAATTAGCCCGTCGTTTAACCGAAATACATCCGAATGTATATAAATTTATCAGTAAACAAGCATTTTGGGAGGGAGTAGAGGCTCAGAAAAAGACTATTACACCACAGACAACTTTTAGTGAATTCATTTGGCTGTGCAGTGAGATTATAGCCAGTATTAATTGTGGTCATACTTCAATGGGATACTTTCATCAAGAACGAAATATGATTCCCATGGAGCTTCGTTTTCCTATGGAACTAAGAATCATTGATGACAAAGCCTATGTTTCAAATCCGTTGGCTAACAAAGATAAGATTGAAGTCAAACAAGAAATAGTACGTATTAATGGTATTCCTTTTGATACGATTAAAGAAAAGATATATAAGCATATTTCTTCTCAGGGAGCAATTCAAACGTATAAAAAGAACTTTTTTAATGCCCATTCTACAGCCATCATAGCATATGCATTATCCTTTCCAAAAACATATCAGGTAACGGTTAAAGGTAGTAAAACACCAATTGCATTAGTTCCATTAGAAGAATACACCAATAACTTTGAATCCTCTATGGTGAATGCATCATGTTCAGCCCCTCTTTGTCTGGAATATATTGAAGGAGGAAAAGTAACCAGAATGCGTATTCGCAGTTTTGCTTATTATGGAAATAAATTTCCGGAATTCAAAACCTTTATGGATACTAGTTTTAAGGAATTAAAAGAAAAAAATAGTAGTGATTTAATTATTGATCTTAGAGGAAATGGAGGAGGACCTTCTGATGCTGGGATTCTTTTTTTACAATATATATCCAAGCAACCTTTTACCTATTTCTCTAAATCTCAGTTCAATGAAAAATTAGAGGAGAATCAGCTAAAAGAGAATGCATTCTCAGGTCGTATATATATAACAATGGATGGGAATGGAAACTCTACCACAGGACATGTGATCTCTTTGGTCAAAAAGTTGAAATTGGCCACATTGGTAGGAGAGGAGTTAGGAGCTAACCAATTTTGTACCGGGGGGCAAAAACGATTGCGATTATCCAATACTGGAATTCAATTTTCGGTCGCCAGAAATACCTATGTTACTACGGCTACTTCGTATCCCGATGATAAAGGCATTCTTCCGGATTATCCGGTATTTCAGTCTATTGAAGATTATTTAGATAATAAAGATACTGTTATGGAATATACATTAGAACTGATCAGAAAATCCAACTAACATATCAAGACCATATGATCTGATGTCCTCTCAATCTTAGAGGGCATCTTTTTTTGATTACTGACAGTTATGCTTATTTCTTATGTACAATATGTAATATTGTAACCTTGTCTTTTTTTCCTAATTGGTGGGGCCAAATAGTTAATGCGAGTTCAGAGATGCTATTTCTTTTTTTATTTTTTGTACTTTAGAAACATCCGAAAATCGAACATAAGCGTCTTTTTTCGTGGCTTTTGCTATACTTTTCTATTAGTTCAGTATTCAATTGTTCAAAAAACCGAATCAGTAAGAATCACATAATCAATTCTTTATCTGTAATAGATAATGAGGGAATGACCATTGAACAATTAGGGGCATATATGATGAAAACAATACCCATCATACACTATAGAATACATTATTTAGAGGAAATAGCAGGTCATAATTACAAATCAACTTAATAATAGTAATGTTAACATGAAATTAATTTTAAGACTAGGAGTCTTGTGGAGTGTTCTGATGATTCTAAGTACTTCTCTACAAGCTCAAAAAATGAACAGTGACACCTTTACAGGGTTAAAACTTAGAAATGTTGGACCGGCATTTACATCTGGAAGAATAGCAGATATTGCCATTCACCCAAAGAATGAAAATGTCTGGTATGTGGCTGTCGGTTCAGGAGGCGTCTGGAAAACTACAAATTCTGGAACCACCTGGAAACCAATTTTTGACAGTCAACCATCTTTTTCTATAGGGGCTATTGCAATTGACCCTTCCAATCCACATACGATATGGGTAGGTACCGGAGAAAATGTAGGAGGACGTCATGTAGCTATAGGAGATGGGATTTACGTCAGTCACGATGATGGCGCTACCTGGAAAAATAGCGGTCTCAAAAAATCGGAACACTTATCAAAGATCATTGTTCATCCAACGGACTCTAATATCATTTGGGTCGTTTCTCAGGGACCTTTATGGAATTCCGGAGGAGAACGAGGTGTGTATAAATCTACCGATGGAGGAGGGTCATGGAAACGAACCCTGGGAGATGACGAATGGATTGGCGCTACTGATATGGTAATAGACCCAAGAAATCCAGATGTTTTATATGCTGCTACCTGGCAGCGACATCGTACTGTAGCTGCTTATGTCGGGGGAGGTCCCGGTTCAGGAATTCATAAGAGTACTGATGGAGGAGAAACCTGGACGAAATTAACCAGCGGACTTCCCGGATCTAATATGGGAAAAATAGGATTGGCAATTTCTCCTTTTAACCCGGATATTATTTATGCAGCTATTGAATTGGATCGTAGAAAGGGAGGGGTTTTTATGTCAGCAAACAGAGGGGCTTCCTGGAAAAAACAATCCGATGCTATTTCTGGAGGAACCGGTCCTCATTACTATCAGGAACTTTATGCATCTCCTCATCATGAAGGGAAATTATTTTTTATGAATAATCGGGTATTAATCTCTGATGATCATGGAAAAACCTTCTATACTATGAATGAACGTAATAAGCATGTAGATAGTCATGCGATGGCATTCAAAGCCTCTGATCCTAATTATGTATTATTCGGTACTGATGGAGGACTCTATGAAAGTTTTGATTTGACCAAAAGCTGGAAGTTTGTTAGGAATTTACCTATTACACAATACTTTAAAGTAGCAGTAGATGATTCCAAACCTTTTTATAAAATTTATGGAGGGACTCAGGATAATGGATCTCATGGCGGGCCTTCACAAACAACAGCATATAGTGGAATATCAAATTCCGATTGGTGGAAAACCTTAGGAGCAGATGGGCATCAATCCGCAACGGAACCAGGAAATCCTAATATCACATATGGAGAATTTCAGCAAGGAGCACTATGGCGGATCGATCAGACCACCAGAGAAACCGTATTTATCCAACCACAAGCAAGAGAAGGGGAGGCGTACGAACGTTTTAACTGGGATGCTCCAATTTTAATCAGCCCCCATAATCCGAAACGCTTGTATTTTGCGTCGCAACGTGTATGGCGTTCAGAAAACAGAGGTGATGACTGGCAGCCAATTTCTAATGATTTAACACTCAATCAGGAACGTATTACCCTTCCTGTATATGGAAAACAGCAAAGCTGGGACAATGCCTGGGATGTATTTGCTATGTCTAATTATAATACCATTACCTCTTTGGCGGAATCTCCTAAACAAGAAGGACTTCTATATGCAGGAACAGATGATGGATTGATTCAGGTAACTGAAGATGGAGGAAAAACATGGCGTAAATATACATTGAGCTCTATAAAAGGGCTTGATCATGTGCCTTTTGTCAATGATGTACGGGCAGATCTATTCGATGCTAATACGGTCTATGCGGCAGTAGATAATCATAAATATGGAGATTATAAACCTTATATACTCAAAAGTACTGATAAAGGAAGAAACTGGTCTGTTATCAATGGAGATTTACCGAATCGCCTTTTGATATGGAGATTAGTTCAGGATCACGTCAATCCAAATTTGTTATTTGCCGCTACTGAATATGGAATTTATTTCACATATAACGGAGGTACGAATTGGGTACAATTAAAAGGGGGGGTACCTACCATCTCTTTTAGAGACATTACCATTCAGCGTAGAGAAAATGACCTGGTAGGTGCTTCTTTTGGGCGAGGTTTTTTCATATTGGATGATATTACTCCTTTACGTAATTTTAAAACATCCATGCTTACAGAGGAAGCTACTTTATTCCCTATAAAAGACGCGTATTGGTATCGCCGCTACAGCAGAGTGGGGAGTCAGGGGGATGCAGAGTACACGGCTCCGAATGCTCCTTTTGGTGCCCGGTTTACGTATTTCTTAGCTGATAATATAAAATCCTTAGCAGATACCCGTAAAAAGAAAGAAAAAGACAATACTGATTTTCCCGGATGGGAAGCACTGGAAAAAGAGAAAAACCAGGAAAAACCAGCTATCTTACTCATCATAAAAGATGCAAATGGGCATACAGTAAATACCGTATTAGGAACCAACAAAAAAGGATTTAACCGAGTAAACTGGGGATTGAATTACCCGAGCAAACGAGGAGAAAGACTTGAGGATAAAGGGAATGGTTTTGATGGGAGTAATATGTTAGTGACTCCGGGGGTATATTCTATAACCTTGGCAAAGCGCATCGATGGAGTAACCAGTATCTTACAGGGACCAACGCAATTTAAGGTAGTTCCTTTATACGACGGAGCTTTACCAAGAAAATCATTTGATGAGATGAACCAGTTTAGAAAAGAAGTGGTGGACTTCCAGCAAGATCTTACGGCCACCAATATGATGATGAAACAAATGGTACAAAAAATTGCAGCGATGAAGCGAGCTGCTAATAAAACAACAGCTCCCAATGATGGATTGGTACAGCAGATAAATGATACCAGATTACAGCTGTTGACCATTGAAAAAGAATTGAGCGGGAACCCGATAAAAGGTGAAATAGGAGAGCGTTCGAACCCTACAGCTAATGATGGAAATCGCATTTCCTGGAGTGCTTTCACCAATACGTACGGACCTACCGGAACTCATAAGGCATTCTTAAATCGTTCAAAAAAGCAATTGCAGCAAGTAAAAGCAAGCTTGACAAAAGTGATAGAAAATACCTTTCCTGATATTGAAAACAAGCTAAGACAAGCTGGTGCTCCATGGATAGAAGGGCAAGGGCTTATCAAAAATTAATCCCTGTATTTCTTAACGATAAAAAAGGTGACTGCAATCATGCAGTCACCTTTTTTATAATAGTTATATTCTTATTCTGATATCCTCTGTCTCTGCTATAAAAGTTTATGAATAGTCGCATACGAAATAGCTTCATATATATTAGAGACTCCCAGTTTTTCAAAAAGTTTTTTTCTGTGAAATTTTATCGTATCCGGAGAGATATAAATCTTTTCTGAAATTTCATGTATGGTATAGCCGCGAATTGAATATTGCAGAATTTCTTTTTCCCTGGTGGATAGCTCTATTTTTTCCATAGGTTTCCAGCAATCATTTGCGAGATCATAGGTGATCTTTTTCCTGCCGTCTTTTTTAGAGATAATAATATTTCCTGATTGTTGCTGTGTGGATAATGATACAAAACAAATGGCCTTCCAGATTTTTCCTTTTTCATTTAGAAATAAAGGCGTAAGCTTTTGGTTGATCAGAATTGTTTTTCCTTCTTCATTTTTTAAGTGAAAATCATACGAAATACTATATTCTTTTCGCTCTTCCAAGGGGGTTTGTTCATAAAAATCAAACCCGACAGTATTTATTTTTACGAGTAATTCCAAATCTTCTTTAGGGACGTATTTAAAATAAAAATCATACCCCATTTCTTTGACTTCGGTGGCAGAGTTTCCACATAAGAACAAAGGATTATCCGAAACGTACTCAAAGCCTTTTGTATTATAATCAATTACATATACACTCTTGTAGGTAGTTCTTGTAAACGCTTCTATAACCTCCAGATAATTTGTTGTTTGATGAATATCCTTAGCGGTTAGGTCTCTAATTGTATTTTTTAATGAAAAAAAAGAGTTGATGTCAGTCATACAAAGTAAAATAAATCCCATACAAATATAAGATTTAAAAAAAACTACCCGATCGGGTAGTTATATGTACAAAAAGAAGTTGTATAGGAATAACAAAACTACGCTGTAGTGTAGTGTATCAGTTGTTTACGAACTATAATTTTGTTCTCGGTAAAAACACTAAAACAAAAAAAGATGGTAAAATTAGTATTGACACTCATTACATTTTTATTTTTTTGTCTATCAACTATCTTTGGTCAAACAACCAAGGGAATTGTTTCTATTCATATAACGATAGCGCAAAAAACGGATAAAATTTGTGGTAATTCGGGACGGTTCCAAAAGGATCTCCACAAACATCTCTACGTAACAAAACAACAACAATCAGCTTTTCAGAAAACACAGGAGTATCTGTTAACCCTCGGCTCAAAAATCAGTAAAAACATTGATACATCTGGCATTATTGAAATTTTAACAGGAACTACAAATGGACATGGAAGAATTCTTGATTATTTTCAGAAACAAGCTTCTGGAGTTTATTATTTTCTGGGGGGTGTACACTATGTCACGTCTTTACTTTATAAACAAATCGTTATCCGCTAAAAATGAACCGTATACACCTAACAAAAGATATTGTGCGTATAGTCGAAAACATCAAGATCAAGATCATCAATCAAATTCCGAACACCTAATCATAGATCATACGCAAGATCCAAGCCTATTCTGGTTATTTTACCCCATTCATCGGGTTATACTACAAAGTCGGCAGTACGGTCGACTTTGTTTTGTAATTAAAAACACAGCAGGAGAGGAGTATTCAATATAACATACACTAAAAATCTCAAAAATTAATTCAAGGAATGTTCTTTAATATAGGCTTTGGGACTCATGCCTACTTTCTTTTTAAAAACCCGGGTAAAATATTGTGGATATTCAAACCCTAATTTATACGCAGTTTTACAAATGAATATCAGAAAAATGAATTTTTTTCAATTTTTTCTCTAAGTTTTCTAAATTGAAAAGAACATTTGTTGACTCTAAGCTCTTTATTTGAAGTTCATCCAATTTCTCAGTTATCTGCTTATGTTTTGATTCAGTGATACTAATAGCTCTCTTTTCTAATATTTGTTTAATAGCATTTTTATATTCAATGTTAATTGAATTATATAGCTCAAATATTTCTTTTAACTCTTTTACGAAATACTTTAGGTTATCCAAATCGTTATTAAATTTAATAAGTTTTTTGTTGTTTTTTAAATCTTCAAAATAATTTGTACCATTTAAAGAATTGGCCTTAATCTTTAGATAATCATCGAATTTTGTAATTAAATCATCGTTTATAGTTTTTAAATTTTTCAAATTCTTTGGAGTACTATAATCGAACCCCGCAATTTTAGCTGTTTTCAACAAATATTCATTATAATTTAAATATTCTACATCAACTCTGGCTTGGACTTCATTAATTTTGAATTGATATTTCTGATTTGCTTTGTCTAATTCCCCATAAAAAATAAGATACTTAGTTATATTTTTTTCAAAATTTTGTAGAAGTTTTAAATTTTTAGTGTCATCTTTGAATATTATATTTCTAATAAAACCAATTACTTCTGTAGTTATCTTAATAGCACTGTCAAATGAAGGTATAGCTTGTAACAAAGGTGTATTGGTAATACTTTCAACAGTATTAAGAACTTTTTCTGTTTTGGAATCACCTAAACTCAAATTATCTACAACATCTGTCTTTAATTGTTCGGAAAGAATAGTAGAAAATTTTTTTCCTGTTATATTACTCTCTGGATTATATAATTCTTTTATATAATTTTCTAAGTCATGTTGAATTAATTTATCTTTAATGTTATAAATATTATCATTAACCTCTTCAAAAATATCAGAAACTTCTAGTAAATTTTGTTTTAAGGAAGAATGCTTTTCAGAATTTATCATTTTAAAATCTTTTGTTTCTTCTTCAACATATTTGTTAGTTGTATTTAGAGTAACTAACATTTTTTCTAATGAACTATTAATTTCATTTTGTTTAGAATTAAGACAATTTAAATGTTTCATTAATAATTTAAGAGAATCATTTTTAGTTATTGCTCTTTCTAGTTCATTATTAAAAATGTTGAAATCACAATTTTGACTTTGAATAGAATGACTAAATAAGAATAGTATGAGAAAGGTTCCAAGAGAAGTTTTCATAGAAAAATTGTTTAGGTTTAAGAGTCTTAAATTTAGTTAAAAAAAACTGATTTGATATAATTAATGTTTGCCTAGGTGCGTATAGTCGAAAACATCAAGATCAAGATCATCAATCAAATTCCGAACACCTAATCATAGATCATACTCAAGATCCAAGCCTATTCTGGTTATTTTACCCCATTCATCGGATTATACTACAAAGTCGGCAGTACGGTCGACTTTGTTTTGTAATTAAAAACACAGCAGGAGAGGAGTATTCAATATAACATACACTAAAATTCTCAAAAATTAATTCAAGGAATGTTCTTTAATATAGGCTTTGGGACTCATGCCTACTTTCTTTTTAAAAACCCGGGTGAAATATTGTGGATATTCAAACCCTAATTTATACGCAGTTTCAGAGATGGATGCATTAGGGTTTAATAGCATACTCTTGGCCTCTTCGACAATAAATAAATTGATTTGATCAATGGCTGTTTTGCCAGTTTCTGCCTTGATCGTATCACTCATATAGCGATGACTTACCTGCAATTGAGCAGCCATCCAATCTACTGTTGGAATTCCTTCTTTAGCAAATAAATTTTGTTCGAAATATGCATTGAGAACATCCTTGAATCGGGTAATCAAAATCTTATTATCATCTGTTCTATTGATAAATTGTCTTTTGTAGAACCTATCTGCATATTTCAATAAGGTATCTAATTGAGAAATGATAATTTCTTTGCTAAACTCATCTTGATTGTTGTGATATTCTACTTTTATATTTTCGAAAATACTTTTTATAATCTGTTCTTCTTTTGGTGATAAGTGCAATGCTTCATTCACATTATAATTAAAGAAATTGTACTTTTTAATTTTGTTATATATATCTGAGGAACGAATGTAATCTTTATGAAGTGCTATGTGATAGCTTTCTGAGCTAAACACCATTTCTTTGAATGATAATGTCTGATTGGGGGCTGTGAATAGGAGAGTTCCGTTGGTACAATCATATTTGGTACGCCCGTATATCAGTTCTCCAGCGATAATGTTCTTAAAACTGATCGTATAAAACTGGCAATTCAATACTATAGGTCCATCAAAGGTATAGGTCTCACAACTAGCCTGTTCATCTTCCTCTAATTCGTTATGGACTACACTAAACAAAGGGTTTTCTGGCTTTCCTAAGTTAAAGTGATCATGAAATTCGGATATATTGCTAAACGTAAAATTGGATGTTTTCATTAGTCAAATGCATTATTGAACCCTTTATTTATTACATGGCTTTCCACCATTGATTTGAAGTTGAATCTTCCTGATCAATATATGTTAATTTTCCGATTTCAGGAATAAGAACATCTATATTTAGTTCTTCGGCCTTTTTCAGCACTCGTTGTACCGGGTCTGTCCAGCTGTGTTGTGCTAATTTAAAAGCTCCCCAATGAATAGGCATAATCTTTTTAGCTTTTACATCTACTCCAGCCTGTGCTGTTTCTTCCGGAAACATATGAACACTAGGCCATAGTGTATTGTATTGCCCACATTCCATAAAGGCAATATCAAATGGTCCGTATGTATCTCCAATAGTTTTAAAATGCGATGCATATCCGCTATCTCCGCTAAAAAATATCTTTTCCGTTGGCGATTGTATGATCCAGGAACACCAAAGTGTCGTATCTCTATCAGATACACCACGACCAGAAAAATGTTGTGCAGGAGTGCTGATAAAAGTCAGCTCATTGAATGAAGCCTTTTGTCCCCAATCTAATTCCACGATTTTTTCCTTTGGAACTCCCCATGCTATCAGATGTTTTCCAATCCCTAAAGGGGTAAAAAAACGGCGGACCTTATCTTTTAATTGAATAATAGATTCATAATCCAGATGATCGTAGTGATCATGAGAGATCAAAACTGCATCAATCTGAGGGATTTGTGCTATTTCGATTGGTAAGCTATCGCTAAAACGTTTACCTCCTAACCAGGGATGTGGAGCTGGCACCTCACTCAACATCGGGTCGATAAGGATATTTTGACCCTGTGTCTGCATTAAAAAAGCAGAATGTCCAAACCACATAAAACGAGTTTTTTCATGTGCATATGCCGCTATATTTATAGAATCCACCTTTTGTACCATAAGATCAGAGGCTGGGCGTGATTCCGGAATGCTTTTAAACATTCCTCCAATTGCTTTCAGCATATCTTTTCCGCTCATATCCATTTTGACACCACCTAAATTACTGAATTTTCCATCTTTATAATTTTCTGATTTTGCATATTCTTTTTGCTGTTCTTTTGTCGCTTTTCCACCAAACTGTGGACTCATCGTTACAAATAACAGCCCTACAATGGTCATAACACCCATTACAATTCCTATGGTTATTAACATCTTTTTTATAATTTTTACAATTCTTTTCATTAATTATTACAAATCATTTTCAAAGCCTTTATAAGCTCAATATAGCAAAGACTAATATTGAGGAGAAACCCATTTACCCAAAAGTACCTATCGTCAGAAGAGAATTTCTATTAACCAGTTCCCTGGATTCCCGTTTCTCAAAAAAGCCGTTCATTACTATGTGTATAAGTTTTATACTTTGATTACAAAATTACAGCAATCATCTCCTCACAAACGTATACATTTTCGTAAGAAACGTATACATTTTGGAGGTATGTTTTTATGTGTCAGAGAGCTTACAGTTTTGAAACTACTCTTGCGGGTAGCATAAAAACATTGAGATACCCTTAGTTTTGACAGTAGAAAACAAATATTAATAAATGGAAAAATTGGTATACTACTTCTTTTTACATGCTAAATCATCCTCATGAAAAATATACTTTTTATACTATCGATGTTGCTGTTTCTTCACGTATCAGCACAAGAACCTCTAGAAGCTACTCAGTGGCAGGAAGACCTTCGTTTTTTGCAAAACACCATCCATAAGGACTATCCCTTTCTTTTTGTAAAAACTACCAAAGAAGATTTTGATGCAGCAGTAACCACCTTATACAATGACATTCCGAATTTACAAACACACGAAATTATTGTGGGAATGTCCCGAATCATATCTTTATTCAAATACGGACATACCTATGTTAGTTTTCATCAAAAACCATATGAATTTTCACAACTCCCGTTTAATTTATATGCATTTAACGATGGAATTTATATTCAGGGAGCACATAAGAACTACTCCAAAGCAGTTGGTGCCAAAGTCATTGCAATAGAAGGGAAGCCAATCGCAGCAGTTCTAAAAGCAATTGAACCGACTGTAGAAGTAGAGAATTCGCAGTACTTTAAAGCTTATGGAATTAATAATATGCGTTATCCTGAAATCTTACATGCTCAAAAAATTACCAAAACCCTACAAAATACGATTACATTCACGTTAGAAAAAAATGGGAAGGAATTCACACAATCTTTTACCACATTGCCCAAAGGAGAGCGGGTACCTACCCACCGGGGTTATGTGCATCAAAAAGGCGATTGGTTAGATTCCAGGGATCAATCTACCACACCTTTATACCTGCAACAGCTGGATAAGGTCTATTTCTCTGAATATTTAACCAAAGAAAAGGCGATGTATGTTCGACATAGCCGAATTAAAGATGAAGCCGAAGAGAGTACCAAGGATTTTTATACCCGCGTTCTTAATGAAGTAGCAACAAAGGGGGCAGAGAAATTAATCATTGATCTGCGTTTAAACGGGGGAGGAAACAACTATTTGAACAAAGAGGTTATAAAAACACTTATTAAAGCTGAAAAAATCAATACAATAGGAAAGTTATTTGTTATTATTGGAAAACGAACCTTTTCTGCCTGTCAGAATCTAGTTAATGAAATTGACAATTATACCAATGTTATTTTCGTAGGAGAACCCACAGCAGAGAACATCAATTTCTGGGGAGATAATCGTCCTGTATCATTGCCTAACAGTGGGATTAATGTCTCCTTATCATATTTGTGGTGGCAGGATAAACCAGCATTAGAAAATGCTCCCTGGATAGCCCCTAGTATTCCGGTGACCATGAGTTTTGAGGAGTATGCCCATAATCAGGATCCTGTGCTGGAAGCCGCATTACGATTTGAGGTAACAGATTTTAAACCGAAGCCGATGGACTATGTTATCCATTTATACTTATCCGGACAAACACAAAAACTAGCAGAAGAACTTCCTAAAATGATCCAGGACCCACTTTATGCATTTTTTGATTTTGAAAACGGATTACTCAAGGTAGGAAACATTTTGCTGCAGAGTGGCCGTGCTCCACAAATTCAGGCATCTATTCAAGTATTTTCTATGGTGTTAGGGTTGTTTCCAGATTCTGCAAGTGCACATACTTATCTAGGACGCTCCTATATAGCCTTGGGACAACCCGAAAAAGCAGCAGCAGTACTTCATAAAGCAATTTCTCTAGATACTGATGGAGAAATAAGGAAGGTGGCTACAACTCTTTTATCCGAACTCTCCAATGACTAACATAGCATTTTGATGTTTTTATAATTAGGTTGGAATGTTTCCCCAGGCATTCCAACATTAAAAACGGGAATCGTTTAGATACTGTTAGTTTTAGCGTATACTGTTGAATGATATCAGGTTGCTTTGATTAGAAGCAGCCTGTTTTGTGTTATAGTTTATTCTCTTATTTAGAATTTCGAATCAGAAGTAAAGTACTTCGATTCATGGAATTATTTTGTATAATTTTTATTCAATTGTGGAATCCCACAAGGTATTAGTTCTACGATCTATTATTTTCGGGTAACAATTTGATTATAAACAAATAAAAATAAATGTAAAATGACAATCATAGCCATTAAACCGGGACCAAAGCCTAAAAAGAAAGATGGTACCTTGGATAAAAGAAGAAGAGATAATAAAAATACACCAGGTAATAAACCTTCATTAAAACCAAGCAAATCAACTAAAAATTAAACTCTAAATCACAAAAAATCACGTAGTATACATATGGATTGAAGAACTTTTCAATCCATATGTATTTATTGTTACACCTAGACCTATTTGATACTACTGATTTTTAGAACTTATTTTATGTATGATCGTGGTAAATCCATTTTGACTAAAAGTTAAGCCACTACTATTATCTTCAATTTTGGTTAATGTAGCTCCAACTGCCGTATCATAAAGCGTATTTTTGTCTTTTTGCATCAATTCACTTTTTATTCCCTGAGCTTCAACAATCAAAAATAGTTTATTCTTTTCTCGCTTAATTTCAAATGTTAAGTTAGCCTCTTTTAATACGTATTTCCCTGGTATTTCTTTGAAGTCTGCAATGTTTATTGCCTTAAAATCTTCAATGTTTTCATTATTTAAATAAGCAAACAAGTCGTTTTTTAATGATTTCTCAAAAGGTATTCTATGAGAGTTTGTAAATAATAGAAATAGATTATTAGTTTCAGGGATATAGGCATTTCTAAAAGCATATCCAACATTGTTTCCTCCATGACTAACATAGGGGATCCCTTTATACTCAGACTTAAATAAACCTAACCCATATATTTCATTTCCAGATTCCATCATAAGGGTAACCGTTTCTTTTTTGAGTAGTTTTTCAGTTTCAAAAAGAGCGTTGTAAAAAACGGCCATATCAGATAAGGTAGAAGCAATACTTCCTGCCGAATAAGCTATATTCGCATAAAATTTATAATCCAAATATTCTGTAACGTCTTTTTCTTTGTGATATGGCGGAGCCAGATTTGGTAAATTCTTATGTACATAAGGATAAGAATGTTTCATCTGTAAAGGTTCAATAATACGTTCTCTAACTAAATCAAAATAACTTTTATCCGTTATTTTTTCCAGAATTCTTCCGAGTAAAAAATAGTTGGTATTACAATAATCAAACTTACCTACCATATCAGGAGTATTCTTTTTAACCAGGTTTAACAGGTTTTCGTTATAGAGGGAATCTTTTTTTGCATAAAAAATAGTATAGATGTTTTTGCCAATAACTTCATCTAACCCGCTTTCATGCGTTAATAATTGTTTAATTGTCAAAGAAGCATCTACGTTCTGTATTGGTTTTACATATTTTCCAATAGTATCGGTTAATGTTAGATTTCCTTTTTCGACTTCCTGTAATAAAAGAACAGCCGTAAAAGTTTTAGTAGCACTTCCAATATTAAAAACATTGTTTTCGTGTAGATCAAAATTACCTAGACTGATCGTTTTTATTTCCTCATTCTTTTTAACAAGGACAGCAATCCCTTTGTTTTGTTCTTTTAATAAAGCATTAAATTTTTGCTTAATACGATTTAGTGTACTGTCTTGTGCAAATGATAGACTCTGTATTAATAATAGTAGCGTAATTATAGTGTATTTTCCTATTTTCATGATGAGATTGTTTTTAAATGACCTTCCAAAACTCTCTCAATAAATAAGTATTACAAAATAAGAATGACAAACAACCAGAATAAAGTGATAACTGTAAAAAGGTCGTATTATCATTAAAAAAAGCATGTTGAACCCCAACTGAAGCATCCTTATCCGTAAAATCGAAAAATAGGTTTCTTTGGTAGAAAGTAAAAGTTGGACATAATCTTAAAAATTATGAGTGCGCTGTAAGAGTTTATGCAGTATTATTTTATCTATAAAAGACAAAAACTCTATTTCTGTTTATGTTCTAATGATAATGGAAATACTGCGGAAAACTTTACCATAATCAAGATATTAATAAGCGATTATTACAAGCGTTAAATTATAAAAACGTCAGAATCCAATAATAATCTAACCCCCACAACCAGCAATAATACTGCGAATGCTTTTTTTAATGTTGCTGCGGGTAATGTATGGGCTAGTTTTGCTCCGATACGAGCGGTAAAAAAGCTAGCCAAACTCACACAAATAAATGCATAAATGTGCACAAAACCCAATACCCCATTAGGTAATGCTTCTTTTACATCGGCATCAACAAATTGCCCAAAAAAAAGAAATCCAACAGCCCCAGCAACAGCAATAGGTAAGCCACAGGCAGCCGATGTACCCACTGCATTCTGAATTTTTAAACCGTAATAACTCAAAAACGGAACAGTTAATGTCCCTCCACCAATACCAAAAATAGCAGAAACAAGACCGATAAAACCTCCTAAACCAGTTTGCCCAATAGGCGATGGAAGTTTGCTAAAATCATTTTCTTCTAAGGCTTTATTTTTCATAAACAACATTTTTATTCCTACCAAAAACGCACCTACTCCAATTATTGCCTGAAGTGATTTACCATTAATAATAGATGCAACACCTGCACCGATCAATGAACCAATTACTAATCCCGGCGCCATACGCTTCCATACACTCCAATTTACTGCACCTTCACTATTGTGCGCCCGAAGTGAACTAATAGAGGTAACAATAATAGTAGCAAGAGATGTCCCAATACCAACATGTGTAAGTGCAGCTTCTGGGATGCCTTGTGCTGCAAAAATGTAAATTAATGCGGATACAATTATCATTCCGCCACCGATACCAAACAAGCCTGCAAGTATGCCAGCAAATGCACCTGCAGCGAGATAGTAAAGAATAAATATATTCATAAATAAATTAAATTTTTTAATAGGTTCATTTGTATGAATGCAGATCTCCTATGATTTTATTTCATCAAATCTACGTTTAATGAAGTAAAATCATCAAACTAAATATCAAAAATAGAAACCATTTTCTAATTAATATATCAAGGGGGCTAAATTCCAAATTCTTTGCGTATAATTTCTGCTCCTGCACTTAGGGCACTTAACTTATCTCTTGCTACGTTTCGAGATAAAGGAGCCATCCCACAGTTTGTACAAGGGTAAAGATTTTCGATATCAACAAATTCAAGAGCTTTACGTAGCGTATCAGCTACTTCTTCTGGTGTTTCAATAGTATTGGTAGCCACATCAATTGCTCCGACCATTACTTTTTTACCACGAACAAGTTCAATTAAATTAAACGGTACACGTGAGCCATGACATTCTAATGACACCATATCAATAGTAGAATTTTGAATTCTAGGAAGAATTTCTTCGTATTGACGCCACTCTGATCCCAATGTTTTTTTCCAATCATTATTGGCTTTTATTCCATAACCGTAACAAATATGTACCCCAGTTTCACACTCTACCCCTTCGATGGCTCTTTCTAGGGTTGCCATTCCCCAATCGTTTACTTCTTCAAAGAAAACATTAAATGCGGGTTCATCAAACTGGATAATATCTACTCCTGCCTCTTGCAATTCCCTTGCTTCTTCATTGAGTACTTTCGCAAATTCCCATGCTAATTTTTCTCGACTTTTGTAATGGTTATCATACAGTGTATCTACCATTGTCATCGGTCCGGGTAATGCCCATTTTATAGGCTTATCAGTTTGTGTACGTAAAAATTTAGCATCATCAACAAAAACTGCTTTTTGACGTGCAATCTCATCTATCACAACAGGAACACTCGCATCATAACGGTCACGAATTTTTACAATTTTACGGTTTTCAAAATCTACACCACTCAAATGCTCAATAAAAGTCGTTACAAAATGTTGACGTGTTTGCTCACCATCACTAATTATATCAACTCCTGCCAATTGTTGTTCATGTAAAGAAATTCGTAATGCATCTTGTTTCCCTTCAAGTAACTGATCACCTTCCAATTTCCAAGGTGACCAAAGTTTTTCGGGGGGGGCAAGCCAAGCAGGCTTGGGTAAACTCCCAACAGTAGAGGTTGGTAATAATTTCTTCATTGTAAAATATTTTAATAGGTTGTGTTAATTAAATAGTGAGATTAGAAGACCACCGCTCCAGGATACTTTTGTAGGGCTTAATAAAATGTTTTTCGGCAAATTTACCTTGCTCAATTGCTAATTGAGTACGTTCTTCCCGATCGTATACAATTTTTGTTAAAGAATGATCTTGATTTTTCAAACTAGGTTTATAGCAATGACCTGCGACAGCATTTGCATTATAAATTTCAGGCCTATAAATCTTTTGGAACGTTTCCATTGTACTAATGGTACTTATTAGTTCCAGATTTGTATAATCAGCTAGTAAGTCGCCAAAGAAATAAAACGCCAGAGGAGCAACACTATTAGGTGGCATAAAATAACGAACCTGCAAGCCCATTTTTTTGAAGTATTGTTCTGTTAAAGAAGATTTGTTGGGTTCGTATTCAAAACCTACTATTGGGTGGTGGTTTCCTGTTCGGTGATACGTTTTATTGTCTGATACACTCAGGCATATGACAGGTAGTTTGACAAAGTGTTTTTTGTAATTTTCTGAATTTATAAAACACTTAAATATATTACCGTGCAATGCTCCAAAATTATCAGGGGTACTAAAACTATCTGTATACTTGTTATGTTCTAAAAGTAACACGCTAAAATCATAATCGCGGACATATGAAGAAAAGTTATTCCCCACAATGCCTTCAATGCATTTGCTTGTTTTATGATCGATAATATGTGTTTTTAAAATCTCAATCGCTGGGAATGTCTTACCATTGCCATTAATATCTAAGTCGACAGAAACAATTTCTAATTCAACCGAGTAGCGATCTTTATCAGGGTTGTCCCAGTTCGCCAGGGTATTAAAACGATTGTTAATCATATTAATCGTGTTGTGTAAGTTTTCTTGACGATTTGCTCCTCTTGCCAGGTTCGCAAAGTTGGTGGTTGTACGAGTGCTGTTGGACGGAATATAGTTTTCATCAAAACAAATACTCTTTAGTGTGAACCTAATATCATTCTTCATTGTATTCTCGATAGTTTCAATAGCTTCCTGTATGATCGATTTCATCTTATTCATATAGTTTTTATACCCTGCAAATATCAAAATAAAAGATTATTTAATTACAATTGGATTATAAATAGGATAAAATATCTTTATATTGGAAACTATTAGATAAAATATCTTTTCTTTGTAGAGATTTAATTCATCAAAAGAAAATTTATCTATGTCCGATTTAGACCAAACTGATTTGAAATTATTAAAGTTGCTTCAACAAAGCGGGAAATTAACCACAAAAGAAATTGCACAACAGGTTAATCTATCGCCAACTCCTGTTTATGAAAGAATCAGGCGTTTGGAAAAGGAAGGCATCATCAAAAAATACGTCGCATTGGTTGAAGCCGAAAAAGTAGGGAAGGGGCTTATCGTTTTCTGTGATATTACGTTAAAAGAGCATACTAAAGAAATAGGTCATCAATTTGTACAGGATATTATGTCTTCTGAGTATGTCTGTGAGTGTTATAATATTTCGGGGGATTATGATTTTAGGTTAAAGGTGATGGTAAGGGATATGAAACATTATCAAGATTTTGTTCTCAATAGTTTAGGTTCAATTAAAAATATTGGGAGTGCTCATAGTACATTTGTTATGGGAGTTATAAAACATGACTATGCTGTACCGATATAAATTGTAATATCTGGCTAGGGAATATTCAATGTATATTTCTAAGTAGAAGCGCTGTTTTATATAATGCACCTTTGTTATGTGATTTTACTTTGGTGAAAAGCGAAGTTTTCTTGTACTACAATTTCTTTAAAAGTTTTCTAACGAAAAGTTTCTTAAAAAAAAGCTAATGAAACACTTATTACCCGTTCGATGATAGGGGAGTAGGGGAAACCAACCTTTAGGAGGTTCACGATTTCCAATAAACAATAGAAAACAATGAGTAATGTGTGTGGAATGGGGATATTTTTCTTAATTTTTATGTAGAAGTGAGGGGTTTCCGTAATCTTATTTATGTAATAATATCTATATTTCAGAAGTTGAATTTTTAACCAAAAAACCACCAAGTTTTGATACAAGAAGAAATTATTACGTCATATACTCTAGAATCCCGTGAAACTTTAAAGTCCTTTGAAAGCGAATGGTCATTAACTAGGGTTAAAAAAATGACTTTGGAAGAATATGTTTCTGTGGATAATCGAACTACATTTTGTTATTGGGTAGAAACAAAAACAAGACACATCGGAAGTATTAAAGGTTCAACTTCAATTAAGTTTGGGATATATAAGCCAAATAAAAATAGAGATATTAATGAAATCGAAAGATTTACTCATGATGAAGAATATGTCTGGTCTAAGCGTTATGGTAATTCACGTGAAGAAGTTTTTCGGAAGATAAAATCAAATATAATTGCTATCATTGAAAATACTCAAAGTGGTAATTTCAGAGCTATTGATACTATTGATATTAGTCATATGTTCAAATGGAAAATAGCTTTTTTATATTCTAAAGAAAACCTTTTACCTATTTATAAAAAAGATGTTGTTATATATGAATGTCTTAGAGTAGGCATTAACACAAAAAATAAGCCTTTCTCATATTTAATTGATTCTCTTTATACTAAAAAACCTAAAGGACAATCTGTTTTTGATTATATGGGTGAAGTTTTTTCAAGAGTAAGATATAAACCTAATTATTATTTATTAGAATCTAATTATGAGCAATTTAATGGTAATTATAAAGATGTTTTACCATTAATGTTGTCAGGAAATGTTATTTCTGTTGGATTTGAACATGATTTAAATTTGGAAGAATATATTGGAGATGAAGAAAGTTTAAAACTGGAATTAGAAAGTAGAAATGTAAAACAATCTAGTAAAAATGAATTGTTAAAATTTATAAAAATTAGACCAGGTGACATCATAGGGTTAAAAAAAAGAACTAACGATAATAAAGTTATAGTTAATGCCTACGCTTTAGTATTAGGATATGATGATGAAGTTATTTATTCTACTGATAAAGAATTAGTGCATTGTTTGAAAGTTGATTTTTTTGAGTCGGATGTTAACAAAAAAATTAATGTAAATAGGGCACATACCATGCATGAAATAGAAAAAGAAATAGAGATAGAAACTATTTTTGGGTCATATGGGGAAACAGAAGTTCGAAATATTACAACAAATAGTTTAGGGGTAGATTACAAAAAAGAAAGAAAATATGAAGTAACTACACAAGCAAGAACATATATTGTAAACTCTATTCATGATAAACTTCAAAATCAATGTTCAAGTTATTTAAAAGAAAAGCTAGGAAATAGTGGCGTTGTTAAGCTTGAAAAAGATTTCATTGATATTAAAGTAAATCTAACAAACGGAAAAATTCAATTATATGAAGTTAAGCCATATCAAAATCCTTCATATTGTATCAGAGAAGCCTTAGGGCAATTGTTATATTATGCATCTAGAACTACTGAACAAATAGATTTGATAGCCATAGTTGGTCCTAATATATTAGATACCAGAGCTCAATCTTATTTTGATTATGTAAAGAGGAATGTTAATTTTCCTTTTGAATATATAAGTGCAAACAAGGAATTTGGTTAGTGAGGAGTTAATTAGACTCCTTAGTAGGAACTAATAACTCTCTAATATCCACATCCAAAATCTCAGCAATAGGCTTTAAATCTTTTAAATGCGGTTGTGATTTATTATTACACATAGAAGTTTTTACATAATTGCTGACGATATAGAACACCTGACGGTGTCGTTACTATATCTGCAACTATGTAAAATACTACGTATGCGCCAATTTGTTATAATAAATATATTTGTACTATAATGTACTTGCGTTATGTCACTTTGCTTTGGGAAAAGCAAAGTTTATTTCCTCTACATTTTCTTTAAAAGTTTTCTAACGAAATGTTCCTTTTAAAAAAGGTAATGAAACACTTATTACCCGAAACGACGATAGGAGAGTAGGGGAATGTGTGTGGAATGGGAATATTTCCCTCAATTTTATTTAAAAATGAGGGTTTCCCGTAAATAATTACCTAGCAAATTTACTATTTTTAACGATTTACCAATAATTCATTGTTATACAGAAATTAGCTTTATGTCTTTAACCAAAAAACTTAAGACAATTACTCCAAGGGAAAATAGCGGTTCAGTTTCTTCAAACAGATTTGACTTTCAAAAAAACTGGGCCATTTGTAAGTTAATAGAACTTTCTGAAAAAGAGGATTTTTTGCTAGCCTTTGAATTTTATGAAGATATTATTGTATTTGATTCTTCTAAAGATCCGAATACTATAGATTTTTTTCAAGTAAAGACTAAAGGTAAAGGTAGACACTCAATATCATCATTACTAACAAAAAAAAATGGGAGTTCAATTTTAGGTAAACTTTTTAATAATAAATTGAATTTCAATGATGAAACAAATTCCTTGAATATTATTTCGAATTGTGATTATAAATTAGCTTTAAAAGACGGAGTTGACTTTGGAATTAAAATTTGTTGTAGCGAATTAGATAACATCGAAACAAAAAAAATAGCAGAAAAACTGAGTAACGAACTTTCTATAAGTTGGTTGAAGGAATACCTCGAAATATTATTTCTTGAAAAAAGTGATTTGACTTTAGAACATCATTCTGATTTAACACAACAAAAACTGAATAAATTTATTGAAAGCAAACACGCCGATATAAAATTTAATCCTTCATTAGCATACAATACGATATTTGATGAAGTTAAAAGGAAAAATAACATTGAAAGAAAATTATCATCTTTTGAAGAAATAGTTCAAT
Organism: Aquimarina sp. TRL1; assembly: GCF_013365535.1. Classification (NCBI taxonomy): domain Bacteria; kingdom Pseudomonadati; phylum Bacteroidota; class Flavobacteriia; order Flavobacteriales; family Flavobacteriaceae; genus Aquimarina; species Aquimarina sp. TRL1. Next base: position 4,425,498 of record NZ_CP053590.1, read on the forward strand.
ATAAATCTTTCTCTAAAACAGATTTTGAAGAGATTATTGCAATTGTTGCTAGTGAACCAAATAGGTTTAAAAAGTTAAAATCCGAAATTCTTAATCGATTAGATAGTGAAAATGCTCCAATGAATTTTAGAAGATTTTTTCAAAAAAATTGGGCAAATATTGAGGTTGAATACTTAAAACCAAATAATCTTCTATTTAGAAAAATTGTTAATGTAATAAACAAAGTTATTGATGAAAACGAGGATCTATTAAACGATAATTTGTCTAATTCTATGGAAAGTATTTACGACGAGGTTATGGAAAATAAATTTATTAAAGAGCAATTCGTATTTGATGAAAAACATATTAAACTGATGATTTTAAAAGATATATGTGATGCAGAATAATTTCAAAAAGTTAGTAAGGAATTTAAGAACTAAAAAATATGAAAAGATTAGTCCTAGAAGAATTGATGATTCTTTCGTTGAGAGAAAAGAGAGCGAAGAAAATAAAATTCGATCCTCAGAAAACAATAATTAAAGGAACTAATCAAGTAGGTAAGTCCTCATTAATAAAAAGTATTTATTATACATTAGGTGCTACACCAGGATTAATGCATCCGAATTGGGTGAAATCTGAGCCTATAAGTTTGTTGAAATTTAATGTTGATGGAGAAAAAGTTTCTGTCTTAAGGTTTGATAAAAAGCGCTTTGTTGTTATTGATAAAAACAAAGAAGTTTTCTCTTTTAATTTCAAAGAAATGTCATCCTATTTAAACGATCTATTAGATTTTAAACTTATAATAAATAATAGACAAGGAAATCCCGAAATACCGCCTCCAGCATATCTATTTTTACCTTTTTATATCGATCAAGACAAAAGTTGGTCAAAAAATTGGGACTCTTTTGCCAACTTATCACAGTTTAGTAATTGGAAAAAACCTCTTATTAATTATCATTCGGGAATAAAAGGAAACTCCTATTATGTAACTAAATCTGACTTAGATAAGACCAGACAAGAATTAGATGATACATCGAATGAAATTAATACTTTAAATAAAATACTTAAAAGTATTAATAAGAAATTAAGTGAAGTAAATCTGAACATTACAATTGAAGATTTTAATGAAGAAATTCAAGAGTTGTTAGCTGATTGTGAGACTTTAAAAAATGATCAGAATAAGATCAAACAACAACTTACTGAACTTTATAATCAAAAAATTTCACTTGGTTCGAAATTAAATATAGTAGAAAAGTCAATAAAAGAAGCCGAAAGGGATTATAATTATGCACTTAACAACTTAGAGGATGAAGTAGACTGTCCTACTTGTGGAGCTCATTATGAAAACAACTTTGCAGAAAGGTTTTCTATCGCGGAAGATCAAGAAAATTTAGAAGAGTTATATGATGAATTAAGAACTGAGTACTTAAAAATAAAGCATAAAATAGATTTGTATAATCAGGAGTTTACAGTAAAAAAATCTGATTATGAAAAAATACAAGAGGTATTAAGTAAGAAGCAGTCAAATGTTAAATTAGTTGATTTAATCGAAAATGAAGGAAAAAAGAGAGTTAAGGAAATTTTTAAAGAAGAGCAAACTCTTATATATTCACAAATAGGCAAAGCAGAGAAAGAAAGAAAAAGACTCGAAGATAAACTTAAAGATATTGATAAAAAAGGTAAGGAAAGGAAGGATAATATTATGACAATGTATCGCTCCAATCTCAAAAGGAATCTAAATCAATTAAATATTAATACAGAGAAATTTTCGGAGCAAGCATTTCAAAGAATGGATTCCACAATTAAAGAAACAGGAAGTGCCCTACCAAGAGCTTTATTAGCATATTATTTCACTTTTTTTAAAATAATGAATAAGTATTCGACATCAACTTTTTGTCCAATAATTATTGATTCTCCCAATCAACAAGAACAGGATAAGGAAAATTTAGAAGCAATTTTAAATTTCATTGAAAAGAACAAACCCGAAAATTCTCAACTAGTTTTAGGTTTGGTGGATGATGATGAATATACATTTGACTTGAATGAAAAAGATTCACTTCTAAAAAAGAATGATTATGATAAAGTATATAAAGAAATAAGACCTTTATTAGAAAAAGGAATATTCGATGATGATTTTCTACTTTTTTGAACACCAAAAATTAACAATTATATGATTGGAAGAGGGGATATTTTAGAAGCTAGTAATAGAAACATAAATGCTGGATTACATTATATTATTTTTTATTCAGGAAAGGATACTACACATTTTATAGGAGTTATGATAACAACTTCAAATAATTATGAAGAAAACATTCCTATGAATACTGAGCATTTTGAAGAAAAGGATCTAGATAATAGAAATTACAAAATAACTTATAAAAACTCTAAACTAGTATCTAATAAATTATTAAAATTAGAAGCTTGGGGTTCATTTAGAATAGTTGGAAAATTGACAGAGGAAGGTGTGAATTTTGTTGAGAAAAATGTTGAAAATTTGGAAAATTGACAGAGGAAAGTGTGAATTTTGTTGAGAAAAATGTTGAAAATACGGAACCAATGATTTGGGAAGATTATTTGGAAATGATGAATAAAGGTTAAATATTATGTAAAATAGAACCTAAAGATTAAAAAACGGCCTCAGAAAACTTTGGAGAAAACAATAGGTACGAGTTTATAAAATAGTACTATTGATTAAACAGAAAGCATAAATCTCCAACGCGCCAGCTCGCTCACAAAATCAAAAGTCTACTAGACTTTCAATTTTATGCCGTCTAAAATATAGCGACTGCGCTCCAACGCCACAGGCTCGCTACTCACTAAAAATGTCTTCTGAGACATTTTTTTAACGTTCGTCCGTGTTTCCAAAGTTTTATGCAGCCTTGATTTTTTTGTTTCTTTTTGTATCAAGACAATATGCAATATGTTATTTATAATTACTCCTCATTAATGCGCTCTAAACCTTTATTTCTTATCTCATCGTATGTGTACTCAAAACCATCTCCACTTTTCAAATCATCAATTAAAGCGGTTATATTCCAAGAATCGTTTTATTGATAAGGTATTCTCCATAATGATATTTTGCTTTGTCTAATCGTTCTTTTATTTCTTTGTTAGTCATAGTATTAGATAATTGAATAATACGAATTTACATCGTTATGATTACAATTGAAAAAACGTTAATTTTTTTGTTATGTGATTTGTTTCTTTTCTTTTTTATTAGCACAAAAAGAAATGCAAATCCTTATATCAAATATGCTATTCTCAGCGATTGGGATTTATGGACCAAATTTCTGAGAATAGCATATTTAAAAATTTCTGTGCCTTGGTACAGAATATTCAATTTATAAAACACTTGTTATTTTCTAAAAGTTTAAGTCGATACCTGATAATCGTGTGTTAAAAAATTAAATCATAATAACTTTGCGTTTCGCAAATTAGCTTTTACATAATTGCTGACGATATAGAACACCTGACGGTGTAGCTATATCTGCAACTATGTAAAATACTACGTATGCGCGAATTTGTTACAATAAATATATTTGTTCTATAATTTATATTATGTAAAATAGAATATTTTAAGAACTACCCGATTACTACAATTGTGACTAAAAATAATATCCCATAAAAAAGCATCCTATACGTACAGGATGCTTTTCTTTTGTTCCATCTAACTTTTATGTCTTATAATTTTTAAATCCTTATATCATCATCAATACAACTTATTTACTATTGTCCTGATATTAGCAATGATAAATAGATTACTTTCTTATTTTAATACAATCCTAATTTTTTTTGTAGCGGCTTTAAATGATTTATCACCTCATTTCTCGTGGTTGCATCTAATTCTTTGCTTTTTTTATCCATGGCCTGTATCATTAGACTGGAACGCATTTTCATTTCGCATACTTCCATTTCACCAGTGTCTACATAACACTGTGCACATGCGAGCATTTCTTTTTTTAATTTTTTAATCATTTCAGTAAGTGCTGTGTCTTCTGATTCAAAATCCACTTCTTTATAGGTCGCTATTTCATGGCTTATATGCATTCTATCACAGTGTAATCGCGCATTTTTTCTAAACTTTTCTTCTTCTGATGGTACTAATGTCAATAAAGAAAGACTTCGCGTTACTGCTACTTCACGTAATTTGACAAATGATTTTTTACTTAATTCTATAGTGACTATTCCTCCCTGTAGCTTTTTAGGATTCGGATAGCCTAAAAATTCCAGCAAAGGCATGATGTTTCGTTGTTCTTTATCAATCACCAAACTAAAGTCTTCTTTCTTATAACCATTATCCATCGTTAAGGAAACTTTTTGAGTTGTTCCCCCGGCAGTTGTAATCGCATTGGTAGTGATCTCTTTTCTAAATGTTTTATATATTTTTCTGATCATCACAGTGTCTTTCTTATAATATTGGCCATCGCTGTGTATAATTTCTTTCCTGTTCAGATCAAAAATTGTTTCAGCATTACTGCCGATTAAAGAAAATACATTATCTCCAATAAAAAGATGTAATAATTTTTCTCTGTCTTTTCGTTTTTCTACATAGGTATGTTGATACGTAAAGGTATAAGATCTGGTTTCCTGAGCTATAGTAAGGCTCCCTTTTAATAGTAATAGCATCAGAATAATTAGACTGATATTCCTCATAATGTGTTTTTATTTAAGGTATAAAATAAAAGCTTCTGGTTTTTTATATAAAATCTATTTGTTAAATGTGTCTTATAATTTATTATTCGCTTTCCGAATATTGTCACAGCTATTATTCTTAGGCGTCTTTCTTATTATATAGGGTATGTTTACAATTGTAAACAGTTGTTTTGTGTGCCTTTTTTAGTATATTCATTCCTATGATTTACAGATTGTTATACATGTTCGTCTTTTTCTCTCTTTCTTCTGCATATGCACAGTTTGAGGTGGATCATTTTAATGGGACAGATCTTATTAATGATATCAGTAAATTGGAATTTGATAGAGAAAAGTCCTCAGTTAGGTTCTTTTTTGAAAAAGATTCTCTCTACGGACGTATCAAAAATTTTGAATACGATATCTCTTTTCAACCGACTGCTCCGGAAAATTCATATATCCGTGGTACAGCTTCAGTTGCTAGCCTGACGACTCAAAATATATTAAGAGATCATCATTTAATGTGGGAATCTTATTTTTATAAACGAAAACACCCCTATATAACCTTCAACAGTAGTCAGATTATTGATTTTGGATCGCAAGTTTATAAGGTTATTGGATGGTTAACCATAAAGGGAATTACCAAAGAAGTGATTTTTCACTGTACTCTGCAAGAACACTCCCTGGAAGGCAAAACGGTGATCTATACCAGTGATTACAATATAAACATACATGATACCCGGGAACAAAATAAGCTCCTCCTCACCTTTTCTTTTCCGTTTATTTCCTTTCCCCGATAGAAGATTAATCGTCTGTAGTAACCCCTGGTGGCAACCGTATCAACTGCACATGGGCGTACTGCTCCTCATATACAGAAGTAATGGTTACTGAAACTTCTTTGGGATAATAAGAAGTCGCCATGATCAATATATCAAAGGTTCCTACGGGCAACCCTTTCCAGATAAAATTTCCCTGATCGTCCGGGTATTGAACAATATCAGCCAATTCCATGTCCTTGCTACTGATTGTAATAGTAGCATCATGAATAGGCGTTTCATAGATCATATCTGTGATTAAGCCTTGAATACATCCCATTCTTTCTTCTTTTGATGTCGTTTGATTGCATGAAAAAAAGGACATCCCTATGCTAATAAGAATGCACTTCGTAAATATGTGTTTCATTTTCCCCTATAATTGTCATCAACAGGAAGACCTGTGTCGAAATTAAGGGGACAATATAGTGTCTGTTTTAAGAGTAAAACAGAGGCTAAAAACGGTATTTACTTCAGGGGGTTTTCCCCTATATTCTATTCATATTGCTGAATTACAGTAGGTATTATCAAAACAAAAGTGATTAAAGCTTTACTTTATATGTTTATTGTAAATTGTTTAAAACAAGATATTTACTGTTTTGTTCTGTAATATGTTTGAATGCGTATTTAAGGGGTTAGCTTAGCGGTAATGGTTCCTTTGGCAATTAGATTTTGTTTGCTATCATACATCACCATTTTGCACTTGAGAATATTAAATTTAAAATATTCCTTATCAGATATTACAGTTACTTTTTCACCAGGAAGTACCGATGTATAAAAATGAATATTCGTATCAGTTATCGCTACTCCCAGAGGTTCATCTCTCAATTCATTCCTAAACAAATAAATTCCTAATGATACCAAACCAATCTGAGACATGCATTCTATCAGAATAAAGCCAGGAGTTACCGGTTCTTTTTTTTGATGTCCTTTATAAAAATATTCATCTTCCAAAAAAGTATAGGTCCCTGTTATTTGTTGTTCATTGACATGAATGATTCTGTCTACAAATAAAAACGGTTTTTGGTAGGGTAATTCCTTAAGTATAGATAATGTGGTCAATGGTTTATTATGCTTTTAGTTGATGATCTTTCCTCCTCTCGTTATTAGTAATACGACAATTAATTCAAAAAAAATGCCTGTACTTTTATTAAAAAGCTCTAAAATATAACACTTTTTTGAGATATTAATACATTCGTGTATTTTTTGAAGATGTTAAAAATAACGAATACATGAGTTTCCATGTAGTTTTTAAGTAATTTATAACATCCTTAGTAAGAATCGATGGTATCGAGGAGCATTGTATACACAAAAATCCTGGTCGTTAGACCAGGATCCCCCTCATATAGTACACGGATTTTTATAATAATTTGTCTGTTATCAACAAAGATTATTATTTGCCCCCATTAAAAATCACGTGTACTTGTTTTTGCTTCTTCTACTAATTCTTTACTAGGTGAGATAGTTACCTCTACCCGTCTGTTTTTGGCACGTCCTTCTGGAGTGTCATTGTCAAATTTTGGAACGGCTTCCCCATGCCATTGTACAGTGAATCGTTCTTTATGGACACCTTGTGAGATGATGTATTTGGCCACAGACTCTGCCCTGTTTTTGGACAATATATAATTGCTGTTTTCATTCCCCACACTATCAGTATGCCCGGCTACGAGAATATTCGATTTTGGATACTCCTGCAAAACAGCTATAAGCTTATCAATAGTTTCTCTGGAGCTTTCATTAAGACTGTATTGATTCGTCTTAAAATACACCCCGCTATTCTCGTCAAATACAATATGGATATCCTGTGCTACACGTTCTACATGAACCGTTGGAATTTCTTCCTGGATTTTTTTTGCCTGCTTATCCATTTGATTTCCTATAAAACCTCCTACAGCTCCTCCAATCATCCCTCCTAATACGGCGCCTAGTTCACCTCCGTCATCACCGATATTGTTTCCGATAACGCCTCCGATGACTGCTCCCCCTGCGGCACCAATGATTCCTCCTAACTGAGAGTTACTGGCATTTTTAATGGCATTACAACTGGTGAACTGTACCGATACAAAAAGCGCTACTACTACGCTTAGATATTTTAATTTGTGTGAATTCATACGTTTGTTATTTTGTTTATGTTCTTATAGTAAGTATTCGTTTACAAAGGTATTATCCAAGCAGTCTGTAAGAATCCCTGAAAACAGGGAAATCTTCATTCCCTTTTTCAGGTTAGCGCATAAAAAAACAGCTTCTAGTTTTTAGAAGCTGTTTCAATCTATAAGTATATCAACAAATTATCTTCTTGTGAAATGTAATTTTATCGTTACTTTTTCTCCATCACCTGGTACTTCATAGGTCCATAACATTGCATTTTCCTTTACTTCGGTAAGTGACATTCGATATGCTTTATTATTGATTTCGCTTTTGTATTTAGCATTTACAGGTTTGACCATAATACTGTAATCGTATCCATACATCTCATCTGGCACCGTCCAGATAAAATTATTTGGTCCGGCAACATTAGCACAGCTCCCATCGGTAATAAGATAGTTTCCTCTATTGTTATTGGATACAAATGCCCATTGAGAACCTTCTACACATTTAGCAGGAATTCCTCCAAATAACGTAATATTATACGTCCCCTCAGCATCGTAATCTAATTGATTCAACGTCCATTGCCCATTAATTGCTTTGGTGGTTTGCTGAACAGCAATACTCGTTCCTTTACAGGAGGTTAATACCATAGCGCTTACCGCTATAAAAAATAATAATCTCATTCGTGTTTATTTCTATAATATATATACTTGTATAAGGACAACCTTATTGTTTTGCGTCTTCAATCATTTTTTCATTAGCAACAATCCCCAGTTCTACGCGTCTGTTTTTTGCTCTTCCTTCTGCTGTTGCATTATCGTATTTTGGTTGTGTTTCTCCATGCCAGTAGGTAGTAAATCTTCCGGCGCTTAATCCCTGAGAGATTAAATAATTTGTTACAGATTTCGCTCTTTTTTCTGACAGGGTCATGTTATAAGCATCATTTCCTGAACTATCTGTATGACCTTCTACTACAATATTTGTATCTGGATATTCCTTAAAGATACCTATCAGTTTATTAAGGGTCTCTTTAGACTTCGCGTTGATATTATGCTTATTGGTATCAAAATACACACCACTGGTTTCGTCGAATACTACATCAATTCCTTCTCCTACCCGCGTTACTTCTGCTCCCGGTATTTCTGATTCGATACGCTCGGCCTGCTTATCCATTTGTTTTCCTATAACACCTCCGGCAACACCACCAACAACACCACCAATAATCGCTCCCAGTGCAGAGTTCTTTTTACTCCCTACGTTATTTCCGATAATCCCTCCCAGAACAGCTCCGGTAGTCGTACCAATAACCGCTCCTTTTTGTGTGTTATTTGCATTTTTGATAGCATCACAACTGGATACTACACCTACTGCTACTAATAAAATGATTCCTTTTTTTAAATGTGTTATCATGATTCTAAAATATATTTTAGTTACGTTACTTTTCTATATAAGAAAGACAATAGTATATAACGGGTGTTGCATGCCCCTAGTATCTTTCTGCCCATTTTTGAGAATATCATTATTTACCCTGCCTTTTATACAATACCTGCTAAAAAATTAACAGCATAGGCACTAAATTTATTTCTCTTTTTTAGGAACTCTACATAAAAGGAGAATTCCTAATACGAAAAACACTACTAAAAAAAGTACAGCATTTCTCATACTTCCGGTTATTAAATCAACCGTTGCGTATATCCCCATACCAATAACTATTCCAACTTTCTCTGCGACGTCATAAAAACTAAAATAAGAAGTTGTATCTTCTGTTTCGGGCAAAAACTTGGAGTAGGTAGATCGGGACAATGCCTGAATTCCTCCCATGACTAATCCTACCACAGCTGCCGTCCCATAAAACTGGATAGATTCGGTAATAAAATATGCATATACACAGATCCCAACCCAAATGATATTAATCCCGATAAGGGTGTATACATTGCCATACTTATCAGAGCACCTGGAGGTGATAATTGCTCCTCCTACCGCCACCAGCTGAATGATGAGAATACTGATAATTAATCCCATGGTTTTTTCTCCATCGGTTCCCCAGTTGATTTCCTGTTCTCCAAAATAAGTAGCGACCAGCATAACAGTTTGTACCGCCATACTATAAATAAAGAAAGCTCCTAAATACCGTTTCAGGCGTATGTTTTCTGTCATGCCCTTCCACACTCCATGAAGTTCTTTAAATCCTTTAAACAATACTCCTTTTGTAATTTTATGCCCGGTACTGGTTCCTTTGGGTAAGAAATAATAAGAGTATTGACTAAATCCTATCCACCAGATTCCTACCAAAATAAAAGAAAACTTCATTGAAGCGACTTTTTCAGCTCCTGACGGAGCCCCCATAATCATTGCCAGATTAACAACTAATAGAATAACACTTCCTATATATCCCATGGAATACCCTTTGGCACTAATCTTATCGTGTTGCTCCGGATAGGCAATATCCGGCAAGTAAGAATTGTAAAAAACAATACTCCCCCAAAAACCGACCAATGCCGTAATATAACAGAACAAACTGAGGTAAATGGTTTCTTTGCTAAACCAGTAAAGCCCTATACATGAAAGCGCCCCGATATAGTTAAAAAATTTCATGAATATTTTCTTGTTACCGATATAATCAGCCACTCCGGATAAGATGGGAGAACAGACGGCTACGATAATAAAACCAATTGCTGTAGCGTAATTAATCAAAGGGGTACTTCGGATCTCCCCGCCAAAGATGGAAATAGTCTCATCTGCTTCAAACAGGGTGCCGTAAAAAATAGGAAATACAGCCGAAACAATTGTAAGGCTATATACGGAATTTGCCCAATCATAAAAAGCCCAGGCATTTAGTAATTTCTTATGTCCTTTTGGTAGTGTTTGCATTTGTCTCAATTAAAAAAAGCTGCCCTGAGGAATTTCAGAACAGCTTCTAATGTAAGTATTATCTTTTTTAATGAGACTATTTTTTTGTTATTTAAATGTTGTAACACCAAATTTTCTTGCCTCTGCTTTTGCTGAAGGAGCCCATTTTGTCAGATTGGCAATTCGCGTATCATTAGAGGGGTGTGTACTCATAAACTCCGGTGGTGCCTGTCCTCCGCTATTAGCCTTCATACGTCTCCATAAATTAGCGGCTTCATCTGGGTTATACCCTGCTATCGCCATTAATTGTAATCCTATTTTATCTGCTTCTGTTTCGTGGCTTCTACTAAATGGAAGCATTACTCCGAACTGTGTTCCTAACCCAAAAGCAGTTCCTATAATTTGTTGTGTCTCCTGACTTTTTCCACTCATAGCCACTGATGTAGCAACCCCAGCTACTTGCTGAATTTGCCCGGCACTCATACGTTGCTGTCCGTGATTCGCTAATGCATGTGCTACCTCATGTCCCATGATAGCAGCTATTCCTGTTTCATTTTGTGCAATCGGAAGGATTCCTGTATAAAAAACAATCTTTCCTCCTGGCATACACCAGGCATTTACGGTTTTATCTTCTACTAAGTTATATTCCCATTTATAATCTTTTAAATAACCGGAATACCCATTGGCGTTTAACCATCGCTCAGATGCTTTGGCAATACGCTGCCCTACTGTCTTTATCAATTGTGCATCTCTGGTTCCTGTCACTACTTTATTATCCCCCAAAAACTGATTGTATTGCTGAAATGCCATTGGCAAAATCTGAGAATTCGGAACTAATGCCAGTGTTTTTTTTCCTGTAAAAGGATTGGTAGCACAAGAGGCTAATAAAAGTATTGCGGCACCCCATGCCAGTACTCTTTTTCTCGTATTCATAATGGTTTACTTATTTTATTTATAAAGTTACCAAAAACTTTGAAGGAAAACCTCGCTACTCCTGCCTTTTTTATCAAATATGTCGATAAAAAGCACAAAAGTATAGCTAAAGTGTTTTACAGAGGGTAGATATGATTCCTTTTTTTTAGACGAATTACCGCCTACTCTTCTGAATCGCTTTGATCTTCTTCGGGTGCCTCCTCTTCCGTTTCAGGAAGTATTTCTTCATCTATTTCTTCTTCCATAACCGTGGCCGCCAGACGTTCTATCTTTTTATTATTAATCATTCCTCCAGTCATTATCAAGCTGGTACCTATGATTACAAAGAGAAGAATTCCCGGTTCAAAACCTGCTACAGTAACTGCTTCGGGAATGGCATAAAATAATAATACCGTGATCAGCCCTCTTGGAGCAATGAATAATTGCGGGAGAATATCTTTTCCCATAAATATTTTTAGCAAGGCATAGCGAATTACATAAATTGATACAATAATCAGAATACTGATCAAGGCCACTTTTAGATTCAGTAAGGAAGAGAGTGTGATCGTAATTCCAAAAATGACGAAAAATAATGTACGTACCACAAAGGCTGTTTCTGCTGTAATTACGTGCAATTCGTGATAGATAGATTTTGCTTTTTCAAAATGGAGTAACCCTTTGAGTTTTCCCTGAAAAAACAATTTCATGTTCGCGATCACCAATCCGAAAATCAATATAATAATCAAGGAGGATAGGTGCATCTTTTTTCCCAATGCATACAACAGTAACAATACCGCTATTAAAAGGAATAGTTTTACCGAGCTTTTAATTTTCTGAAAAATAAGAATGATCCCGTAACTGACAACTAATGAGATGACGATCGTAAGAATCAGGTTAATACTAAATCCAACAACTCCGGAATCTTCTGCCGGGTTTAGACGTCCTGTAAGAAAGTAAAACATCATAATTCCCAAAATATCTGAAAATGTACTCTCGTAGATATGAAATTCCTTTTTTTCATTTTTTAACCCTGTTACACTCGGAATAATAATCGCACTGGAAAGGATTGATAAAGGAGTAGCATACAACCAGGCCGATTGCATACTCATACCATCAATCAAAGTGTTTAGTATCAGTGCCGCCACATATGTAGAAGCGACAAGTCCTACTAATGCAATGACAAAAGATTTGAGAATAGGAATCAGTTTTTCCTGTTTGAGTTCCAGTTCCAGGGCAGCCTCCAATACAATCATAATCAATCCCACAATGCCCAGCACCTCCAGAATTGGAAAAAAGTTGATGCTATCACTAGCGCCAATAAACTTCATTCCATACTGAATAAAAACGCCTAGTACAATGAGGAGTAACACAGCCGGAATACTTGTTTTTTTGGCAATACCATTAAATATAAAAGAGAGAATGATAATCAGAGAAATACCGATGATCAGATTATAGGAAGTAAATATATCCATGGGGGTCGGTTTGAAATGGGTCTTACTGGTTAAAATAAATGAAAGATAGGAATTATAGCCGACTCCCCATACCTCTAATTCATAATAAAATGATAAATTCTGTGAATTTGTAGTTATCTATAGGCTGTATACAGTACTACGAGTCCTTCATTATTGATATCTGTAGGCAATACATTTTGAGCGGCATTGGTAATGGTTCCGTTTGTATAGGTGACATTCAGTGTAAATCCATTGGCTGTAAAAGCAGTAACAGCTCCGGTAATGATTCCCAGTGAGTTTCCGTTTTGATCCCCGTAGCGAACACCTATAGCCTGTGTATTAGAAGCAAAACGGGAAATATCATTAATCGAGTTCCCATGACCTCCTACATAAATACATTGCTGTGCAATAGCGCCACCATCATCTCGGGCAAATCCATTCATCGTACCAAATGAATTCCTGATGCCTCGGTCATTATTAGTACTGCCGTTATCTGCATTGATCGTAAAATCTTCTACATTCGCATGTGCCACTAAAGTAATAGAGGTAGGTCTGAAAGGAACATCCGTAATCGTAACAGCCCCTGCGGTAGTAATACGAAATACTCCTGTAAATACATTGCGAGAGGTCAACATCTCTACCCAACCTGTATTCGTAAATTCGAATAAGCGGTTCTCATCCGTATCATATACGATGGCTCCCTCCTGCACTCCTGTAATACCGTTTCTTTCTACCGTAGTAGCAGATGGAATCACCAAAAGAGAATTCGCATCTATCTGAGCAATTCCCTGGAAATTACAAATCATGCTAAATACAAATCCACAAATAAAATACTTCATCGACATACTTCTATATTTTAGCATATACAACGTTAAAAATACTAGAAATATATCTGAAAGACCATTAAAAAGTCTAAGAAAATTGTACGTAGCTGATTTTTAAGCCAGTTCTTTTCTCAACTCATTAAGACTAATATCTGAATTGATTAACCGGGTCACTACTTCTTTTCTGAATTCATCAATATCATCGTGTTCGTAATACTTGGCCCATTTATACGTATCGAGTAGATTTTTTATCTGTTTGATTAGTTTTCTGGTAGCATCAGCAGATCGCAAAACAGCTACCTGATCATAAGAAGGGTCATCCTTGTGATTATAACTCACCTTTTTTGTTTCAAAATCTACACTAATATAATAAGCATCTACGTGTTCAGCCAGATTTTCTCTAAAGTCTACCCATTCTGCAAACCCCAGTCGCAGATCATCAATTTCTGCCGGAAAATCCGAAATCAAACGCCATTGGCATTTGGCTGCTCTTCCCCAGTGATTGGACAAACGATATACACCTTTAGTGGTATAATAATAAGTACTCCCCGATTCACTTCGATAATGGGGTTTTCGCTTGGCTATTTTATACAAAGGTGCCCCCTGGAATACACAGTAGGTACTTTTATAAAAATTATTTCTGTTATATGTCTTTTTTTTCTTTTGCTCTAAGACTAGTGTTTCCAATGATTTGTGATATTTACGCTTTTTCCTCTGGGGCAAAGAAATCATTATTTGTTTTAAAAAAGAAAACAAGTTTTTAACACCGAAGACCTCCTTTGATTCTCTTGATCTCATAAACCAGCAGCAATTATTTCATATCAGCGGAATTAGCCTTCTAATTAAGAATCAATATAAATTAATAATAAATAACGGGTTTTAAAGAGATTATAGATCACTATTTTTGGAATATTATGGTTTTTCCGTAATTTTAGGGTGCCTCAAATTTTAAAATAAATACTTATGCAAGAAAATATAACCTTAGAGCAGTTCAATGCTCAGGACTTGTCTCAGAAATATAATGACGTATGGAACAGAGGAATTCACCTCTTTACCAAAAATGACAGGAATAGGGATTTTTATTATAGTATTTTCTATGTAGATTTCTTATTTGCCGAAGTAGTCTATAACAAACTAAATGGAGAAGTAATTGCCATTAAAAGCTTTAAAGACAGAGATAAGCTCATGTTTTATTTATGGGAGGATTTCTCATAAATCAGGAAATGTGTAGATAATTACCGAACGTTTTACTATATACTCTCAAAAGTTAATCGAGACCTACCATTGGATTTACTTTTGAGAGTATTTTTTTTGAAATAAAACAAATACCTTGTTATTATTGAGGGATTTACCCGTGTACCAAACAATATTTTTGGTATAAACAGGGTTACTGAATACATAAGATGTATTATTTTAGTATTTTGATATTTCAAAAGCCCCAAGCTCCTAAAAATGAAAAAACGCTCTGACCTACTTTTACTTATCGCCCTACTCTGTGTACAATTACACTGGGGGCAACAATATTACACCATAAAAGACGCTGATGATAAGACAGCCGTATCTTATGCTACTATTTCTTTTGGAAATGGAAATGGTATTTTTGCCGATGCGCAGGGACGCTTTATATTTTCCAAAAAAATATATAAAGACATTGATTCTCTCTACATATCAGCTATTGGTTATAAAGATTTAAAAATAAGTACGCAAAACATTCCCGCTTCTTTGGTAATCCAAAAGGATATTGCACAATTACAAGAGGTGATCGTCACTACCGAAAAATACAGAAAATATAAGGTGAGAAAAAAAGGAGCTATCCTTCATGATAACTATTTTACTTCCTGGTTGCCTACGGTAGAATCAGAAATAGCCGTATTCTTCGCTAAAGAATATGACAAACCGACCAAAATAGCAGCCGTATATCTTCCGCTCTTATTAGATGAAGCCAGAAAAGGAGGGAAAAAAACACAATTCTCCACCCTTTTTAAAATGCAATTTTACGAAAACCTGAAGGGTGCTCCGGGAAAACGACTATTTTATGACGACATTATTTTCAGAGTGACTCATGATGACAAAGCTACCTTTGAGCTCAATATAGAAGAACACAAAGTATTTATGCCTCCTAATGGGTTCTTTATTGCTATACAGGTATTAGGATATACTGATAAAAAAGGAGGGTTGCAACACACGAAAAAATACCATGAAGTAGAAACCCGAAAAGGCCTGATAAAAATATCGACCACCTTCCGACCACTACTCCCCTTTACTAATAAAATAGCAGGTCATACGACCTTTACTCGTCGTATCTTTTATAAAAACAAAACCTGGCAGCGTTTTGATAAAAACTATAGTGATACGAATGGCTTAATCAATAAAGGCTTTATGAATTACGGAATGGGACTCAAATTACATGTAATGGAGCCTTTATAGCAGCATATAATTCATTGAAGTGAAAAAAGTCTCAATCACTACATTATTAATCCAGAAACGATCTTCTGGTATTATACTGAATGGCTGCAGTATGAAGATGCTTGTGATTTGTACCTTTTTCCGCATAAGTAACGGCATCTGTAATACTCATAAAATAATGCTCTTTTCCCATTTTATCCATAAAGTGAGAACGTTGCAGAAAATCCCGGACAGGTCCTATAGTTCCTGAGATCAGTAATTGAATTCGGAGTTCTTCCAGATACAAGTGAATATCCTCCAAAACGTGAATTCCTGTACTATCGATATCGTGCATATTCGTCGTATCCAGAATTAAAAACTTAGGCATTACAGTCCGCTTATTGAGATATCCGAGAATTTCATCCTTGAAATAGCCTGCATTCCCGAAATACAGCTGATCATCAAAACGAATGATCAGATAATCTTCTGACCGAACCGCATTCGGAAATCGGTTAATATTCCGATAGTATACGGTATCAGGAATACGTACCAATTCAGCCACATGCGGTCTGGAACTGTAATATTGCAAAAAGATAAAAGATAAGACCACTCCTATAAAAATTCCTTTTTCTACCCCTACGATCAAGGTACTAAAAAAGGTAATCAGCATCACAATAAAATCCCTTCGTCGTACTGCCATCAGGTATTTGGCCTCTTTAAAATCAATCAGACCCAACACAGAAACTAAAATAATAGCCGCTAATACAGCCTTGGGAATATAGTAAAACAAAGATGTCAAAAACAGCAGAGAGCAAACAATCATAACCACAGAAATCAATGATGAAATAGTGGTCTTCCCTCCTGCTTCATCATTAATCGCAGAACGGCTATAACTCCCGGAAGAAGGTACTGCCTGAAAAAATGCTCCTATTATCTTTCCTATTCCCAATGCAAACAATTCTTGATTCGGTCGCACTACATGATCTCTATTCTTCATTTCCAGAGACTTTGCAATCCCGATACTTCCTACATATCCTATAAATGAAATGGTCAATACAGATGGGAATAAGGCTTCTAATGAAGTAAAGCTCATGGGAGGAACTATCATTGATGGCAATCCACTGGGAACATCCGCAATTACAGAAATTCCATGGGTCCTGAGATCAAAAAAGTAAGTACACAAGGTAGTAATTACCATTACAAACAACGCTCCGGGAAAGGAACGCTTCCATTTTTTAAGCAATAGAATGGCAACAATTGAAAAGATACACATCAAAAAAGTAATCCCATTAATATCACTTATATGGGTAAGAATATACCATATTTTGTCATGTGGATATTCAAAGGAAGGAATTGCTAATCCCAAGGCTTCTTCAAACTGAGAAATAATAATAATGATAGCAGCCGCTGATATAAACCCGGCAATAACCGGTTGTGAGATCAGATTGACCAAAAATCCCATTCGCAGGGCACTGAGCAGCAATTGAAAAATTCCGATCAACAAACCACAAAAAACAACCAACTGTATGTATTCTTCTGTAAAAGGAGTCGCGATACTACTCACCCCACTATTTACCAAAATAGCCGTTACTGCCACCGGACCGATACTCAATTGTCTGGAAGTTCCGAAGACAGCATATAATAAAAGAGGAATCAGACAAGCATAGAGCCCATAAATAGAAGGAACACCCATTAACAAAGCATAGGCCATTCCCTGAGGAATTAAGATCACCCCAACAGTAATACCGGCAATAATATCCGCTTTAAAAGTGGCGGATGTGTAGGTTTCTAAAGAGGCGAGGATCGGAAGTATTTTATGTAGTTTTTTGACGGCTAATCGTTTTTTTAGGTTTATACGTGTAAAATTACAATAATACTTTCAAAAATAAAGACTGTATCGCTTCTAAACAAATCTCATATATACACTATTGATTGTTACTATTATAGCTGTAAATTCCTATGTTTTTTAAACAAATCCGAGGGATTTATTACCTACATCAGCACTTTTACAGAGGTTTTATTCAGGTTAGAATCGGAATTTTAATTTTATTAGCACTCAGCAGTATCCTAGAAACCTGATCTGGTTAAAGAACCGTATCAAAAGGAACCTCAGACAGGAAGCTATTACAAAAGAATATTAATTATCTTAGTGATCCAATACGAAACCAAAATGCGATATATACTACCCCTGCTTATACTATTAGGATGCCTGGTTGGCTGTCAGCAAACAAAGAAATCCCCTGTGACTACAATAAACCCTCCCACTGAGACTGCGGATACAGTCATTGCACAACTATTGACCGATCTACACATTACCCCCATTCATCATGCTTCCTTTATCATTCAATGGAAAGAGACCACTATTTTTATCGATCCGGTCAATGCCGCTGCTTTTAATCAACATCCTGATCCGGATATCATTCTCATTACGGATATTCATGGAGATCATATGCATATAGAAACACTGGATAGTTTACACCTGGAAAAAACACAACTGATCACACCTCAAGCCGTGGCAGAAAAACTCCCTGCCGCATATACGGATTATCTGGTTGTGTTAAATAATGGAGAAAAAAAAGAAGTCGGTCCAGTTATTGTCGAGGGAATCCCTATGTATAACCTAAGAGAAGAAGCGTTGCAATATCACCCTAAAGGAAGAGGAAATGGGTATGTGCTTACTCTGGGATCCAAAAAGATCTATATTTCTGGAGATACCGAAGACATTCCCGAAATGAAAGCGCTTACTGATATAGATATTGCTTTTGTATGTATGAATCAACCCTGGACCATGACAGTGGATCGCGCCATACCCGCAGTGATGAGTTTTAAACCAAAACTGGTATACCCCTATCATTACCGGGGAAAAGAAAAAGATAGTGATGTGGTCCGCTTTAAAAATAAATTGCAACAAAAAAATCCGGAAATTAACGTAGTTCTATTGGATTGGTACCCGAATTCCTAGGGCTTTTTAAGTCATCGTTTTGGCTATACAGACTATTTTTCTTTTCAATCCATCTAATAACACACATATAGATTATTTTTCTTTATTAAATTAAAACATAGAATTAAAATCTAATTTTATCGAAATAAAAAGAATTATAGTCCTTACTTCTTATCTTTGAGCAGGGAAACTTGTACTGTAAAATCAGGAATGTATGCAGCTTTCTGATATGTATCAATAAAGTGAAAACGAAACGTGTGACGGAATCAACGCATACACAATGAAATAACGATGTGAAACGTCAAGGATGTCACTTGTCTTCCCTAACTAGAACCCTAAACATATACTGATGAAATTACATACATTAGAACAAAATCAGCTCGAAGCATTATACAAAAATATAGAGGAAACCACGCAGAATTTTCTAGGATATCCGGTATCTAAAGATTTTGACTATTCCGATCTTTTACCTTTTTTAAAATTTCCACTCAATAACCTTGGAGATCCTTTTGGAGAATCTACCTATCGGGTAGATTCCCGGGCGATGGAACGAGAAGTAGTTCATTTTTTTGCAGAACAGTTCAGAGCAGATCCGGATAATTTCTGGGGGTATGTTACTAATGGAGGATCAGAAGGAAACCTGTATGGGTTATATCTTGCCAGAGAACTGTACCCTAAGGGGATGGTATATTTTTCTGAGGCTACCCATTATAGTGTACAAAAGAATATTACTTTACTCAATATGGATTTTGTCAAAGTGCGGGCACAGGAAAATGGAGAGCTTGATTATCAGGATCTTCGCGAAGCTATTGGTTATAACAGACATCGTCCTGTGATTGTTATAGCCAATATAGGAACCACCATGACCGAGGCCAAAGATAACCCTGCCAGGATAGCGTCTATAATACAGGATATGGCAATAAGTGGTCATTACATTCATGCAGATGCTGCATTAGCAGGAGGGTTTGCTCCTTTTATCGATCCACGACCAATCTTTGATTTTCAGGATGGAGTAGATAGTATTTCGGTCAGTGGTCATAAGTTTATTGGATCTCCTATGCCATCAGGAGTTGTGATTGTCAAGAAAGATAACCGGGATCGTATTGCCAGGAATATCGCCTATATTGGTAGTGCCGATGCGACTATCACCGGTTCCAGAAACGGACATAGTCCTTTATTTTTATGGTATGCTATCAAGAAATTGGGAGTGGAAGGTTTTACAAAACGTACGCGTCACAGTCTTGCTGTAGCCGCTTATACCCTCAAAAAATTACAGACACTGGGGATAGATGCCTGGAGGAATCCCAATGCTATTACCGTTGTGTTTCCGGCTCCTCCTGTAGCCATTATTGACAAATGGCAATTGGCCACAGAAAACGGACAATCACATATTATTTGTATGCCAAATGTAAGTTTTGATCAGATCGACCTACTAATACAAGATCTAAAAGAAACCATGATCATACCCGCATAAGAATACGTATTAATTAGCTTTAGACAAGCTCTTCATTTTATGAGGAGCTTGTTTCTTATATAAACGCATAGATACGTATTAAGATGGGCAATGGCAGCAATTATAGGCTAATAATGATTTAAAAAATAAATAATATCGTAAATATAGGTGAAGGTATGATGACAAGAGGCTAAAAATATATCTAAAGAGTTATATATATCACATACCCTCACCTATCCATCAAAAAACAGGCATTATATCTTACTCATCTCGACATACCTGCGATCAAGATGTTCATTTTTTATCGGTATAAAGCGCGCAATACTGCAAGATCACCATGACTAAATCGGGGAGAACGACTATCCGTAGCAGATCTAAAAGGCTGTCCATCAGATCGTCTGACAAAAGACCAGTTCCCATTGCTTAGTTTTATGGAACCATATAACATTATAGAGTTAAAGTCAAAAGCTCCATAGCTATATCCGTAGAAAGGTTTGTCCCAAAATTTATCATCTACCACCAGGTACTGATCCCGATCACTTCTACTGTGTTCATGTGCTAACCCCAGCGCATGCCCAAACTCATGAATCGCAATTCCTAAACTGGCAGAGGATAGTGATAACTCTTGTCTTCCTCCTGTCATTCCAATATCAGAACTATTATCCCCGTAAATATTAGAAGTGATGTCGATGTAATTTCCAGTCCCTGTAGAGTTTACAAAACGAATACCCGTCTGTTGTGTTATAATCTGCATGGCATTGTTTATAATTCCACGATGACGCAATCTCGGATTGATTTGATAATAGACCGTTTTATTAGGCCAAATATTACGCCATTGGATCTGCCCGATATTGGCCTTATGCGCATCTGGTTTATAATATTGTTCCATTTGAGATATATCCATCAGAATATCATTCTCTACCAGATACTTTCCTTCTGTGGCTGTTTTCTTTACATGGATTTTCTGCCCGTTAATCATCAGTACTTCTTTTGGAGCACTTACAATTTCATCAGATAAATGAGTTTCCTCTTTTTGGAAATCTCCCTCATTTTCGCATGACACGTACATACTACTGCTTACAATTGTTAAACTAATTGCCAACAGGCTCTTAAATTTTCTTTTCATGTTACTTAAATTAAAATGATTTGTGTGTAAGCAAAATTATCTCACTTAATAACATTAAAATCAAGTCTAATTGTTTTTAACAACTATTTATCGGTATTGTAAGAAATATAACTTTCAATTTAAAACATACGGTTTATACATTATTTCTATCTGTTTGTATCAAAAAACTGATAGATCATACAATAGATTCTACTCATAATCAACACACTAGCGTAGGAATAGAAATAAGCGTGTGTAAATAATATATTAACAAATAGTTAAGAAAAAGTAATCTTTTCTTACAGCGTCATCAGCACAAAATAGTGCATAAAAGGACTAAAAACGACAATACACCTATTATATAAAGGGTAAAACCTTAATGATTAATTTGTAAATTGCGGGCGACAAGTACTGTATAGCGTAGCAATAATGGACAGTAATTCCAATTGAAATTCCGTAGCTTTCCGCGTACCAGTATATAAAAAGGGTTATAAATAGGCTAAAATTTCCCTTGCTTGTGCAAAGGTTTTAAAAGATGGATGTGTAATTTCCTCTTCGATCATTTCATGCACCCAGGTGGTCTCATACGGAATGTGAAACGCATGACCGCCCATAGCGAGTACCGGTACAATATCAGATTTCAGGGAGTTCCCTACCATCAGAAATTCATGAGGCTGGATGTCTAGATGCCGTACCAGTTGTGTATATTGTTTTTCGGTTTTATCAGATACAATTTCTATATGGTGAAAAAAGTGCTGTAAACCTGATTTGATCAGTTTGCGTTCCTGATCCAATAAATCCCCCTTTGTAGCCATAACCAGCCGATACTTTGTTGCCAATACTGCCAGGGTTTCTTCTATCCCTTCTAACAATACCACAGGGGTTTCTAACATTTCTTTTCCTTTCTGCAATAGTAGAGCAACAATGTCACCATCTAACTGCCCTCCGGTAATATCCATGGCCGTTTCTATCAGTGATAAAGTAAACGGTTTAATCCCATATCCATATAAGGGGAGGTTTTTCATCTGTGTAGAAAAGAGCATCTCATTTACCTGATCTTTAGGTAAATGAGATGCAAATATATCGCAAAAATCTTGTTCTGCTTTCCTAAAAAAAGGTTCATTAACCCACAGGGTATCATCTGCATCAAAAGCAATTACTTTGATGTGCTCCAATCCCATTAGCGAATTAATTTTTTATACTTAATACGTTTTGGCATTAAGTCACCTCCTAATCGTTTTTTCTTGTTTTCTTCATAATCAGAGAAACTACCTTCGAAGAAATATACCTGAGAATCTCCCTCAAAAGCCAGGATATGGGTACAGATTCTGTCTAAGAACCAGCGGTCGTGAGAAATCACCACGGCACAACCTGCGAAATTCTCTAACCCTTCTTCCAAGGCTCTAAGAGTATTCACATCCAGATCGTTGGTCGGCTCATCCAGAAGTAGTACGTTTCCTTCTTCCTTCAATGTCATGGCCAGATGCAGTCGGTTGCGTTCTCCTCCTGATAGGGTAGACACTTTTTTATTCTGTTCACTTCCTCCAAAGTTAAAACGACTTAGATAAGCTCGGGAATTCACCTGTCTTCCTCCCATCATAACCAATTCCTGACCTTCACTAAAGTTTTCCCAAATCGATTTTTCGGGATCGATATTGCTATGGCTTTGGTCTACATATGCAAGCTTGGCCGTCTCTCCTACCGTAAATGTTCCGGCATCCGGAGTTTCTTCTCCCATAATCATTTTGAAAATGGTCGTTTTTCCAGCCCCATTAGGACCAATAATCCCCACAATACCTGCTTGTGGAAGTTTAAAATTCAGGTCTTCATATAAGAGTTTATCTCCAAAAGCCTTGCTTACTCCCGCTGCTTCAATCACATTGGTTCCTAATCGGGGACCATTGGGGATATAGATTTCCAGTTTCTCATCTACCTGTTTCGAATCCTGATTCAATAATTTGTCATAATTATTCAAACGTGCTTTTTGTTTGGCCTGTCTTCCTTTAGGTGCCATCTTCACCCATTCCAGCTCTCGCTCGAGTGTTTTTTGTCGCTTAGAAGCTTGTTTTTGTTCCTGTGCCAATCGTTTGGCTTTCTGATCCAGCCAGGAAGAATAATTTCCTTTCCATGGAATTCCTTCTCCTCTGTCCAGCTCCAAAATCCATCCCGCAACATTATCTAGGAAATAACGGTCGTGCGTTACGGCAATCACCGTTCCTTTATACTGCTGTAAATGATGTTCTAACCAGTGTACTGATTCTGCATCCAGGTGGTTGGTTGGCTCGTCCAGTAGTAATACATCCGGTTCCTGTAATAACAAACGACATAAGGCAACTCTTCTGCGTTCCCCTCCTGATAGGACACCGATCTTTTTATCAGAATCCGGAGTACGTAAGGCATCCATGGCGATTTCTAATTTGGTATCCAGTTCCCAGGCATTACTAGCATCAATCTGATCCTGTAACTTGGCCTGTTTATCCATCAGTTGCTGCATCTTATCAGCATCTTCATAGACCTCTGGCAACCCAAACATATCGTTGATTTTATTGTATTCATCCAATATCGCTACGGTCTCTGCAACACCTTCCTTAACCACTTCTAACACGGTTTTATCAGGATCTAATTGTGGTTCTTGTTCCAGATATCCAACAGAGTATCCAGAAGAAAATACCACATCACCCTGATAGTTTTTATCAACTCCAGCAATGATTTTTAATAAGGTTGATTTTCCAGAACCATTTAATCCGAGAATACCGATTTTAGCCCCGTAGAAAAAACTGAGATATATATTTTTTAATACCGGAGTATTCGCGCTTTTATACGTTTTAGTCACCCCGGACATCGAAAAAATTACTTTTTTATCGTCTGACATAAAAAACTAACTATTTTGTGATTTATTTTTAGATAATTGTTTTAATAAAGCCTACTAGACTCTTCCTTTTAAAGCATTAAAAACCCATGCAATAGCAAAAAAACCAGCGCCTACTGCTGCAAAACCATATCCTGATACATCGCGATATCTAAACACCCCTAATCCTATCAGTAATAATCCAACAATAATCATTATAAATGTCGCCCACGCTAAAACCGTGTTTTTATTCATTCCCATATGTGTAGTTTAGTCTGTTTGTTAACTTTGATTTGCAAATATCGGTTTTTTATCGATAAAATACACTTTTTAATGCTGTAAGTAGCTGAAGACGCTCTCAAATAAAGTGTATATATGAGCAGTTTCTCTTGTAGTGCTTTGGCGACAAAGCGGGAGGTATCCCTGATTATTTTTGGGATAGTAATGCTCTTAAACTTTATGAGTATTTAACATTTCGCTTCGCTAAAATTTCTATTTGCCTCCTCTATCAGATTTTTAATCTTCAAAAATATTCTTTGCGATACATGCCGTTAGTTTTTGAATCGTAATATGGATCTTGTAAACTCTCTAAGAGAACGTATAGTTAGCATTTTATTTCGAAATGATGTAATCGAAAGTTCAGTCTTAGTCCATTTTTCCTTCAATCAAAAACAGCTTTGACCTGCTTCTGTAAAGGCGGTAAAAATATCGTTGAATTTTGTTATTTTCGTGCAAACAAATAACACACATGGATATAAACTTCAATAAAAACGAAGATCACAATAAGCTCCTGGTTTCGTCCCTCCGTCATAAACTGGCGAAAGTAAAATTAGGAGGAGGTCAAAAAAGAATTGATAAACTACATGCCAAAGGCAAATTATCGGCTCGGGAGCGGATTTCGTATTTATTGGATGACAATGCCCCTGTTATTGAGATTGGAGCCTTTGCCGGTGAGGGAATGTATGAAGAACATGGAGGGTGTCCCAGTGGTGGAGTGGTTGTAAAAATCGGATATATTGAAGGAAAACAATGCATTGTTGTAGCGAATGACGCTACGGTAAAAGCGGGAGCCTGGTTTCCGATTACCGGAAAGAAAAATCTAAGAGCTCAGGAAATCGCTATTGAGAATCGCCTGCCAATTATATATTTGGTGGATAGTGCCGGGGTATACCTGCCTATGCAGGATGAAATTTTTCCTGATAAAGAGCATTTCGGAAGAATTTTCAGAAACAATGCCGTAATGAGTAGTATGGGAATTACTCAAATTGCCGCAGTAATGGGTAGCTGTGTTGCCGGAGGAGCCTATCTGCCTATTATGAGTGATGAGGCATTAATTGTAGATAAAACAGGAAGTATCTTTTTAGCGGGGAGTTATCTGGTAAAAGCTGCTATCGGAGAAACTATTGATAATGAAACGCTGGGAGGAGCAACTACACATTGCGAAATATCAGGGGTTACCGACTATAAATCCAAAGATGATAAGGAAGCGCTGGATACTATTAAAAATATAGTTTCAAAAATCGGAGCCTATACCAAAGCTGGGTATAACCGAAGTACTCCTGCCCTTCCCAAAGAAAACCCTGAGGAGATTTATGGAATTCTTCCAAAAGCCAGAAATGAACAATACGATATGATGGAAATCATCAAGCGTCTGGTAGATGATTCTGATTTTGAAGAGTACAAAGCTGGATATGGTCAGACCATTATTACCGGATATGCACGTATCGATGGCTGGGCTGTAGGGATTGTAGCTAATCAACGTACCATTGTCAAAACCAAAAAAGGAGAAATGCAGTTTGGAGGAGTGATTTATTCGGATTCTGCTGATAAAGCTACTCGATTTATTGCCAATTGTAATCAAAAGAAAATTCCTCTGGTATTCTTACAGGATGTCACCGGATTTATGGTAGGAAGTAAAAGTGAACATGGAGGAATTATAAAAGACGGAGCCAAGATGGTGAATGCCGTAAGCAACAGTGTTGTTCCTAAATTTACGGTAGTTATAGGAAACTCCTATGGAGCCGGAAATTATGCTATGTGCGGAAAAGCTTATGATCCGCGACTGATTTGTGCCTGGCCAAGTGCCGAACTCGCCGTTATGGGAGGAGCACAAGCAGCCAAGGTATTATTGCAAATCGAAACTGCTTCCCTAAAGAAAAAAGGAGAAGAAATTAGTGAAGCGGATGAAAAGGCATTATTTGATAAGATCAAAGCCAAATACGATGCGCAAATTTCTCCTTACTATGCTGCGGCCAGAATATGGACAGATGGAATTATTGATCCATTGGATACGCGAACCTGGATATCTATGGGGATCGAAGCTGCAGATCACGCTCCGATTGAAAAACCATTTAACCTTGGAGTTATTCAGGTATAAACAAAGATAACTAATGAAATAGTAGTCATCACCTGAGAAACATTCATAAGATATACAGAGGAAACGACTATCTATACCCCAATAGAACATTTACATCTCACCTTAGTAAGGTATCATATAAAAAAGGCTTTGCATATAGCAAAGCCTTTACTGATGTAGTAAGTAATCAACTATCTCATAGGGTTATTAGTGGTATATCATTGCTGTTTTTTCTACTTAAAAAAGCAGCTTCTTCTTCTGTAACTCTGGTAATATCCTTCCATTTGTTTCGGCTTCCCTGAGTCTCCGGAGTACTATTGCGTAGCCCATCTTGCAAAGCCCTGTATATTCTCCCTTTATAAACCATATAATCTCCCCGCTGATAATTTCTGGTAGCGGTATACGCTTTAATATCATCAACAGGAGGGTATATTTTACTAATATGAAGTTTATCCATATCAGACAGTACATAATTATACGCTATAGAAAAACAATCTGTCGTATGAGCTTGTCGTACGGGATAGTGCATAATAGAAGTAGGATCATAACTCGTATAAAATACTCGGTCTACAGGATTTTTTTCAAACAAATTTTCTTCAATCTCTTTTTTACTCCATTCTTGTTCATCCATATAAAAACGGTATACGGCATCTTTATTCCAGTTGATATTCGCTTCGGGATGCTGATGTTCATGTATCAGCCCCAGTGCATGACCAAATTCATGAAGAATTGTACTTTTAATCCCCCTGAGATTATCTTTATATTTAGGATCCAGATTCATACTTTGCGTCCTCAGGTGAGCACCTCTCCCTAATAAAGACCAATGCCCAGCTCCTTCTTTAAAACCAACTTTTATCTGAGCAGTTTCTGTACTCGATACAAACTTAAATCTGATACTGGCATAAGCTTCCCATTGCTTGGCATATTCTTTTACCAATGCATGTAGTTGATACTTATCTTCCGGATCGATAAATTTTACACGAATAGTTTGCCCCGGAGCCCATAGTACTGAATTGGTTTGATTTGTAACTAATAACGAAGCCGATTTGGCAACTGGGAACTGTGAGATTCGAAATCCATGACATAGTTTTCCCTCATATATAATACTTTTTTTGTTCCCTTCAGGACATGGTTTTTCCATAGTATCTACAGCTGATTCTTCCGGGGGACTTGTAGGAGCATGCACTGTGTCTTTTTCACAACTACATAGGAGAACCATTGCTACTAGCAATAATAACAACTGATTTGAGGGGTATACGATATTTTGTTTTTTCATAAACTTATTTATTTTATGCGGTTCTCTATAAGTCGAATTAAAAACAAATTTCCCACTATTAAAGCTTCGTTAATATCGTATTAATGATTCCTTAAATATGTAAAAAACAGTCTATTCTATGTACGGACCCTTTTAGTGATAACAGCTGCTGCCCCTCACTCCCATTCTCAATGAATCACAGGATAACTTCTGATCAAGCGGATAAACTCTGCCCGATATCCCAATCGGTCTTCTCCTTTGTTAGCAGCTGCCAGGGATGCAATTGCATCCAGGTTTTTATTAGGAAGCAGCATAGATTTTCTGAGAAGCATTCCATACCAAGCTACAGAAGCTGCAAAATGAAAATCTACTGAGGGAGTACCGGTTTCCGATCGCTGAACCACATGCGTCAATTCACGACTTTTGTGTTCGGAAGGGTTTTTATATCTGAATCTAACCGTAAGCAGTTCATCTGTGGAATTTGTTATCCCTTCCTCTTTTCGGTACTTTAATTCGGGAACAGGTCGTACCCAAGGATGCTGCTCTCCTTTGGGAATAATCTCATAAAGTGCTGTAACGGTATGACCACTTCCCAACTCCCCGGCGTCTTTAGTATCATCTATAAAATCCTCATCAGCCAGTAATCTGTTTTCATAACCGATAAGCCGGTATGCCTGCACATGTTCTGGATTAAATTCTACCTGAATTTTCACATCCTTGGCGATTGTATATAAAGTACTTCCAAATTCATCTCCCAGAACTTTTCTGGCTTCCTGCATGCTATCTATATATGCGTGATTCCCATTTCCTGTGTCCGCCAGGATCTCCAGTTTGCTATCCTTATAGTTTCCCATCCCAAATCCAAGGCAGGTAAGAAATACACCACTGTTTCTTTTTTCTGTAATTAATGTTTCCATAGCCTGATCACTGTGCATCCCTACATTAAAATCGCCATCGGTAGCCAGAATAACCCGATTATTTCCTCCTTTGATAAAATTCTCCTCTGCTATGCGATATGCTAATTCTATCCCTTCTCCCCCGGCAGTTGACCCTCCTGCTTCTAATCCATCCAATGCCTGAATAATCTGTTGTTTATATGCTCCAGAAGTTGGCGGTAGTACAAGACCTGCAGCTCCGGCATATACCACGATAGAAATCACATCTTTCTCCCGCAACTGTTGTACCAGTAATGAAAAGGCTTTTTTTAGCAATTGCAGCTTATCCGGGCTATCCATAGAACCGGAGACATCCAATAAGAAGACCAGATTAGACGCCGGTATTGCCGCTTTGGTCATTTCTTTTCCTTTAATCCCTATTTTTACCAATTGACTTTCCGGATTCCAGGGGGTTCTTCCATATTCCGTATGAATTCCAAAAGGGTGTACTCCTGTTGGTTGTGGGTAATCATACGCAAAATAATTCACCATTTCCTCGATTTTTACCGCGTCTCTGGGGATGGGAATCCCCGCATTGATCTTTTTTCGGATGTTACTATAGGAAGCCTTATCTACATCGATAGAAAAAGTAGATAACGGATCATACACTGTCTGTAGAAATTGATTTTCTGTAATCTTTCGATAGGATTCTTCATCTTCGATTCGGTATGTCCCTGAATGAGTCGTAATCACCACGCAGCCATATCGGGCTTGCTTACCAAAAATCGCTTGAGCTTCTCCTCTTTTGTACTTTTTTTGTTTAGAAATCCTGTTTTTATTCATTCCTAATACACAGGAAATAGCTTGTGCAGGAATTACATTTCCATCAACAATATATAACGGTTGTTTTTTAGAGGAATACACTGCCGGATTCCCTCCTTTTGAAGTTGTCTTTTCTTTCTTTTGAAATGTCAATCGACTGTTAACTCGTTTTTTCCTTTGGACACGAGATGGTGCCCTATTGCGATAAGATCCTGTAGCATATCCAGTGATCACCACTTCTTCCAATTCTTCATTATCTTCTTTAAGTATTACATTAATAGTTTTATGTAAATCGCTTACAATCAACTTTTCATAAACGTATCCTATGTATGAAAAAGAAAGAGTATCCCCCAGAGATGCCAATGCTGTGAAGTACCCGTCAAAATCGGTGGTACTTCCTTGATTGGTACGCGTATTTATAATGGAAACTCCCGGTAATGGAAGGCCACTTTCATCTGTAACGATCCCGTTTAAACGAGGCGTCTGAGCTTGTAATAAAAAACAAAAACTGCATAGTAAGCATAGTAATAAGTATCTCATAATGGTACGATTTTATAGATGTATACCATTAAAGTTATAGGTCTTCTATGCGTCTTGCAATCAATGATGAGTAAACACCCTTTTTGGATGAGGTAAGAGGCTTTATCATATAGATAATCATACCAATCTGATTTCTAAAACGGCGTATAAAAAGATAACGTGAATAAGGGAGTTTTTCCATTATTCACGTTATCTATACTATTGGAGCGCGAATGTTTGCTGCTTACTCTTATTCGATACTTATTATTGTATCAGTAGTTGTCTGACAGTTTCTTTATTAGCCGTATCGATTACTTTTATAAAATACACCCCTTTTTTGAGTGCTGTCTTTATATGAAGTTTTGTTTGTGTACGATTCTGTATGACCTCTAACGGAATATGAGCTCCGGACATATCCAGTAAATATACTTTTTTGATCTGCACATCTTCTGAACTGTCAATATGAATCGTCTCATAAGCATAAGCCGGATTGGGATATACACTAATTAAGGAGGCTCTTCTTTCCTGATCTCTTCTCATCATAATATTATCTTCAATGATGGCTCCTGATATAATAGCAGCATTCATTTGTGCTAAATAAGCAGTAGAAGGAGAGAAATCAAGAGGATGAATTTCTGAATAATATTCAGAAGGATGCTGACCAGAAGGCTCCTGACCAAACCAAAATTCTGTTCTGGATTCTTTCCATCCCATACAATCATTCCAAATTCCATGTTTGATATAGTATTTTTTATTAAGTTGTCCTGCAAAAGAGAAACTAGGCTTTATCGTTCCACAACACTCTATAGGTGTTATCTGCGCATTTGTCGCACTATCATAGATTGCCCACCAATGATTGACAAATACCGAATTCGACAGCGCTAATGCACTTATATGGATGGTTCCATTACTAAAACTCCTAGAAGTAATCGAAAAATCACTGGTTCTCGGAGACCAGCTAACATTTCCATCCGTGGCTTTTCTTGCTTCGGTCCAGGGATAACAACTATTCCAAACTCCATGTTTGATATAATAATTTTTATAAGTACTTAGCCCACTGAAGGTAACAGTAGTTCCTGACTGCACTGTTCCAATCAGACCAACTGTATCCGTATCAGAAATACTCCCAGACTGAGTTGTTTCATAAAGTCCCCACCAGTGTGTACCATTAGGGTCAGCAGCATTGGCTACAACTGTAATGGTACCATCACTATCACAGTGATACTGTACAGAAAATGCTGTATCTACCTTATTCTCTTCTTGCATAGTAAAACGCTTGATAAGAGGTTCCCAGTTGGTACAATCATTTTGTAATGCCACTTTGATTTCATACTCATACCCATTTTCAATAACTACTCCCTGATGCTGAAAAACATTCGTGAGGTTGACGCGTCCTATTGGTCCTGAAATCCATCCTGTGGTTCCTGCCCATTGAAAACTTCCTGTGGATCCCAACGGTCTTTTGCTGATATAAATGATGTATCGATCCTCTCCTTCAGAGGCTGTTCCATTAAGAAATACAGTTTCCTGACAATAAAACTGATGTGTGCTGGCAGTTGTAACATCCTCAAAACCGAATGTATTCGTAATATTTCTTTCCTCAATAACGATACCATCAATGCTCATTTCTGCCTGTCTTCCTGAACCGGCATAATAAGGATTAATCAGTAGAGTTTCATAATCTCTGGTTGGAGTAAATGTAACTTGTACCGTTCTGTAATTATTCAGGTAATTTCCGATATTATCCGTAAAAATGTCCTCTTCATTCTGTATTCCCCCTGTAGATCGTATGTTTACCGCTCGTAAGTTTATCGTACTTCCTGCATTGGTATTGGTATCCCCGTGATCATTAGTTCTTACGCTAAAAGATACCGTATAACAAACTCCTTGCTTAAAAGCAACAGAAGTTCTAATTGATTCAAACGATCTACCACGTGACCACATCCAGGCATACGGGTTCGTTGGGGTTCCGTGTAATGATGGACTCCCTGAATATGACGTCCAATCATCAACACAACTGGTGGATGAGTTATTGGTAAAAGCATCACTAAAACTCAAACTGCAATTGGTGTTATAATTAGAGAAATCTCCATTTCGAACCAGATTTTGAGCAGTACTGTGATAAACCACGAAGGCAAGCAATATTGTAAATAGTTTATATTTATTTCTCATTTGATATGTTTTTAAGAGTTACCTACTCGTACGCTTTTCGGTTTCCGCGAACTATAAGAATGAGGGGGATCAGCCCTGTAGCAATTGCTATACACACAAGAGTACTGATTAATCAATAAACAGTTCTAAAGAACTTTACGAAGGAAGAATTGAGTTTATAAATTGTTTGCTCTAAAACAAGCAATATTCTTAATAAACAGGAACGCTACATTTCATAAAACACAGATTAACATATAATTAAGGAATTCAAGGCTGTTTTACAACAGTAATCCTAATAGTTTTGTATACATCACACAAAGCATTGCAATTATGAAACGTCTAAAAAGTTATATGCTATTATTACTACTTGGCATTACAGGAGCAAAAACAGTATATACGCAGACCTCCTTTATTTCTAATGAGAAAAAACATACTGTAGCCCAGCTAAAGGAAGAAATACAGCTTCTGAGAAAAAACCTGGAAACAATCCACACAGGATTATATACATATACCGATTCATTGCGCTTTGCTACTGTTTTTGATGCCTTAGAAACATCAATTACTACTCCCCTTTCTTCTATTGAACTATATAGGAAACTTTTAGTACTCAATCAGCATATCAAAAATGGACATACTGCTATCAAACCCGAAGTAGCCTATGAGCGCTATATAAAAACGAAAGCTCCTTTATTCCCTTTGGAACTGTATTTTGATCGGGATACATTATATATTCTAAAGAACTATTCGCATAATGATGCCATAAAAGAAGGGAGTATTCTCAATACCATCAATGGAGAAAATGCGGCTGCCGTTTTTACTACTTTACGAAATCAATTACCCAGAGACGGTTATAATACTACCTTTCCAGAAAAAGTTATTACAGATACTTTTCGTAGGTATTATGCTTACCTAAAAGGAATTCCCGAGGTATATGAACTAGAATTAAAAACTCCAGAGGGAGTAAAGCAGCAGTTGCGTATTCGGGGGCTAAGCGGAGAGGAAATCAAAAAAGTAAAATGGGAACGATATCGCGATAACAAACAATGGTGGGGGTTTACCGGTGAACCCCTAATGACTCTGGATATAAAAGACAGTATTGCCGTTATGAAACTCAAAACCTTTTCTATCTATTACCTGAAAAAAGCAAAACAGAATTTCAGAAAATTCTTTTCGAATGCCTTTGATCAGATAGCAGCCAATAATGTACAACAATTAATAATAGACCTACGGGATAACGGAGGAGGCGATGAGATGCCTACACTACAATTATTCGCCCATCTGAGCAAGACTCCTTTTACCTTTTATGAAACTATGTATACCAAATCCAACAGGGTTCCGAATCCTAAACTGTATAATTACGGAGGCTTTTTGATGAACTTTTTATATCCTACTTTTAAATTAAAAAGGAAAGGAGATGTATATGAAATCAAGGGAATTCCCGGATTAAAAGAGTTCCCTCCTGCCACCACAGTTTTTAACGGAGATGTATATATTCTCACCAATGGCTATTCATTTTCGGCTACGGGAGAAATCACCGCATTTATCAAACATGCTCGGCGGGCTACTTTTATAGGTGAAGAAGTCGGTGGTAATGCCAAGCAACATGTTAGTGGTACCACATTTACCCTTACCCTGCCATATTCCCAAATTCGTATTCAGATTCCCGTAGAATTATTTCGTCTGCGAGTTGCTCATAAAAATACCGGTCATGGGGTCATTCCAGATTACTATGTCAAACCTTCGATTACAGACAAATTAAACGGAAAGGATGTAGAAATGGAATTTGCAATGAAATTAATCGCAAAGAAAAAGAAAATCAACAATAACAAATCAGTTTTTAAATGATAGCAACCAGCTTTTATTCGTTGCTGTGGGAACCGTAATATTTTCTTAGGTTTGACCAAGTGTGAACAGGAGTATCATTTACAAATAATGTTTGGTATTATGGAACATAAATTCAGGCTGTCAATTACAGCAAATTATCACAAAGTTATTGTACAACTGCTACTGCTGATTGCATGTTTTATACTAATTGGAATCGCGATAGTCGTGTTCCTGGAAAAAACAGAGATATCCCTGAATTCCATTCCCTTAGAATTTATCATCCCTATATTGGTAGTAACCATGATTGCAGTACTCTTTCTTTTTATCAGAGTTACCTATATTATAGACGAATTATGGTTTACCGAGCATTATATCGCCTCAGAAAAAATAGACAAAATCTATTATGCCGATATCAAAAAATGTAGCCTCCTGACCAGTAGAGGAAATTCTTCATATATGATCACACTGGAAAATGGAAAGAAAATAGCCCTTGGAGCAACCAATCAGCATTCAGAAGCCTCTAAAAAAGTATTCTTTGACTTTATAGAAATACTTGAAGATAAAATCAACTCTCTTCCTCCTTCTCCATAAGAACACTACACTAGATCTTTGTTTAACAAACATTTATAATCAAAAAAAAGAGTTTGGAACACTCCTTGTACTATACCCTATAAAATAAACATCATGAGAACTACATATTCTTCTCGAAAAACTGCTCCTACCAATACTAATATAGTTGAAGCTATACCTATTGAGTATGCAATTGTGAGAGAAATATATAGAAATGATGTTTCTACACCTTTTGGGTATGGATTAGTAACCTATAAAAACGAATAGCAACCCAGCTAAAAATGGGACAAACCCACTTCCAGCCTCAAACTGAGAAACTCAGTATTTGAGGCTTTTTTTTGCCTAAAAAAGACGAATTTCTTCTAAGAATAAACTTTCATTTGCTCTAGAACAAAAAAAAATGAACTAAGAACACTTTTTTTGTTATACAACACTTGATCAACTGCCGTACATCACTTTTTCTAACAAAAAACAAGAAGTAACCTACAAAAAACAATGATTTTATTTTCCTTTTTAGGGCTAAAATAGCTGTGAAAAAAGTTATTTATAATATGATTTTTATTGCATAAAATTATGACTTCAAATTTCTGTAGTTGCAATAGATTTTACTTTTACTCATATTGAAAAACGCTAATTTTGTAAATATATATTATAAAAATTGTAGCCACTATTATTCAGTTTTCAAATAAAAAATTAAACAAATGAAAAAAAGCATATTTACTTTATTAATTTCAATAGTAGTTCTTCTAGGTTGTGAAAATGACACTAGCTTTAATAATGACACTAAAGCGCATGATTATGAATATGTTAACGCATTATCAAAAGGAGCAAAAGGAAATGGGATTAATGATGATACGGAAGCTATCCAGAAATTACTTGACGATAAATCTATCAAGACTATATATTTACAGGAAAATCATACTTTTTTAGTAAAATCATTAATAGTTCCATCAAATAAAACGTTAATAATTGATGGTACTTTAAAAGTTAATGAAAAAAACACATATAGTTCTAGTTTTAATAATTTAATCTATGGAAATAATGTTGAAAACATAATTATTTCTGGTAATGGAATTATCGACGGAAATAAAGATTTATTGCAACAAGGTTATTTTTCTTTAATTAAATTTGAAAACAGTAACAATATTGAAGTTTCAACAAAAAGAATTCAAAACAATAGACTTCCTAATGCTAAACCGAGTAATATTACCTTAGGTTGTCTTTACTTCGTTAAATGTGAAAATGTTAAGATAAATGATATTCAACTCTCTAACTGGAGCAGAGAAGGAATCTGGTTAAAAAACACAAATAATTCTATAATTAGTAATATTCAATGTTTAGGAGATAAAGACTCTTGGTCTGGAATCCAGGTAAGTGGAGAAAACAATACTATAAACTCTAGTATTGTTGAAAATGCAGGAGCTAGCGGAATAAGTTTTGACTCTAAATATTCTTTGATAAGCAATTGCATAGTTAAAAACAATAGATTTTATCATGGATTCAATTTTGGGCACAAAGGAATCCCCACGGAAAACACCCAAATAATTAATTGTGTATCTAGAAACTCAGCCGAAAATGGATTTACATTTGGTTTCAGTTCAAAAGATAATTATATCATTAATAGTCATTCAGACAATGCGTCTAAAGCAGGTTTCCTAGTTTCAAACGGAGCAACAAACATTACTTTTAATAATATAAGTGCAAAAAAAAGTGGGTTTGGTTTGGCTATTTATGGAGCTACTATAAAAGTTAGTAATGCTGATTTTATTGAAAATACTGTCCCTTTCAAAATTTTTACAGGAACACTTGGTAGTCAATACGAGTTTGATAATGTAAAATTATCATCTGATTTAATGAATTCTTCTATAAACCTAATCGATTTGAACCATGCAAATAGTTATAAACCTGTAGAAAAATATGTTGACAATTTAACTGGATTTCAATATTATAAAGTCTTTAATAAAAATGTTCGTCCTTTATCACATATACGACTGGAACCAGCTCATGGAAACACAACTCTTGCTGG
Source organism: Aquimarina sp. TRL1 (assembly GCF_013365535.1). Taxonomy (NCBI): domain Bacteria; kingdom Pseudomonadati; phylum Bacteroidota; class Flavobacteriia; order Flavobacteriales; family Flavobacteriaceae; genus Aquimarina; species Aquimarina sp. TRL1. The sequence continues at coordinate 4,462,173 of NZ_CP053590.1, forward strand.
ACCATTTCTTAAAGAAGTTAACAGCAATTACTTTGTTATTGGATTGGTAAACAAGCCTGAAAACCCAGCTTGGTTGAGATTTTACATTCAATAATATATCTAAATTGTAAGTTAAAACCCTATCGTTACTAAAAAACGTAAACAATAGTAACATTTTTTATTCCTAATACATATATAGCAGATAAACTATGTATTTTACCAAACAGATTATCATTCAAATGAATAAAAATCATTTAAAAGCATATTATGATGAGAAGAAATGACATTTCAATGTATCTCAGAGGGAATACAAAACTTCCAGTTTTCTTAAGTATTATTTTTTTGGTATTCCTATCAAACCAACTAGATGCGCAATCATCAGAGGCTATCAAAACAAAGGATGTCACTTTTAAAAGTAAAGGAATCCAATTGGCAGGAACAATCTATACGCCACAAAACCCCTATGCAGGTCTTGTTATTGTACACGGATCTGATCAGGTTCCCCGAATGACCGAATTTGCAAAACGTTTATCAAAGAGTGGAATTTCTGTACTGACCTATGATAAGCGAGGAGTTGGTGAATCCGAAGGCGTATATGCGGGGCCTGAGGTAGGAACAAACAATATTAGTACTGATAACCTTACTCTATTAGCCGAGGATGTGAGTGCTGCCGTAAACACCTTGCACGAACAGCATCAAAAAATCCCCATAGGTCTGATTGGTTTTAGCCAGGCTGGATGGATTATACCGATTGCTGCAAACAAAAATCCGATCGTATCATTTATGGTCTTATTCAGCTGCCCTACGATTACTACACTAGAACAACTTCGGTTTCAGTTTTATACCAATGGGAATACTGAATTTTGGGAAAACCATACAGAAGCAGAAGCGCGTGCACATATTAAGAATGATCCGGACCGCTATCAGTTTACAGCCACGGATCCAAAAGTTGCATTACAAACACTTTCTATCCCGGGCTTGTGGATTTTTGGAGAGAAAGACATACAAATCCCTGTAAAATTAGGGATAGAGCATCTTAATACCTTTAAGGCCAAAGGGAAACCATTCGAGTACTGTATATTCTCTGCATTGGGACACAATACAGCATTTGCAGGGACCACAGAACCTGTAGATATTGCTCTTCAATGGATAAAAAAAGAAACTAAAAAAACCGGAGTACCCAAACTGCAGAAATAAACTACCAACAGTAGTATATGCATTGACGGTATCAATAAACACATAAAATATAAGCCAATAAAACGTCACCGGATAAAACCGAAAAACATAGCAAATGTACCTTCTCATTAAAAAAATATCCATACTACTCAAATGTTTAGGTACATTTATGCATAAAATCAATAACGAATACAACGACTTACAATCAAGATGTTGTTAGTCACAAGAAAGATGGGAAAAATAAAAAAGAAAGACATTTATGCATACTTGATTGAAATCGTAATCATCGTTATCGGGGTTTTAATTGCTTTTTATTTAACGAATTGGGGCGAAGAAATTAAAGAACGAAAAACAGAAAAAGAGATTATTGCGCAAATCTACTTTGAATTAAATGACAATTTAGCGGATCTAAAGAATGATGTGGAAATCCATAAAAATGCCCTTTCGAGTCAATTAAAAGTTCAGGAGTTTATCAATACTGATACAATAACGAGTGATTCGCTGTTAATGGATTTTTATTGGATTACAAGGGAAGAATATATTTTTCCGAACACATCTGCTTTTGAAAACCTGAAGAACACAGGCATGCGTATCATTAAAAATGATTCTTTGAGGGATTTAATCACATTGGTTTATAATAATTATTTCCCAAGAATATCCAAAGGAAATAACCTGAATCCGGATATTAATGAGTATCTCATCCCCTATTTTAAAAAGAACTTTAAGGTAAACAGAAATGCAGAAATAACCTATGACTTATACCTGGGAGATTCCCTGAAAATCACCTACCCAAGAGACTTTGGAAATGGTATTAAACAGATCATAGGATATATTCCTTTGGATGAAAACTCCTTAAAAAAAGACGAAGAATTCAGGTTTCTGATATCCGAGGTATTATGGTACAGGATATATAAAGTCCGATATTATCAAATCGCTATAATCAATGTAAAAAAAATACTGAAACTCATTGAAGATAAATACCCAAAAGCCATTGCCAGCAAACAATAATATAACGCGTAGCTACTTGCTAAACTAAAACTTTTTGTTGATCACAAATGACTCTTAAAAACATCTTAGATACGACAGCTCATAGACCCTGGGAATTGCCTGCAGAAAGTTGGAAATTCTATCAGGAGTGGAATGAAGTTGTATTTCTTCATTATCCGGTTACCTTGACCGAATTAAAAAAACATGTTCCAAAAGAATTAGAAATTGATCTTTTTGATGGAACTCCTTGGGTTTCTATCGTTGCATTTACAATGGAAAAAATACGTCCAAAAAACGTACCTGCTTTCTCTCCTATATCAGATTTTGATGAAATCAATATTCGTACATATGTCCGTTCAGGTAACAAGACAGGTGTTTATTTTTTGAGTATTGAAGCAGGAAAAAAACTGTCCTGTGCTATCGCCAGAAGAATTTCTGAACTTCCTTATCGATTCTCTAAAATTGAACGGACTGACCAAAAATATCAGGCACAAAACCCCAAATTTAATGACCTTCTAAATATCGAATTTACTATTGGAAAGAAATTAAGGAAAAAAACAAGACTGGATATATGGCTAACTGAAAGATATGCCCTTTTTCAGGATTCAGAACAAGCCATAAATGAATTCGATATTCATCATCTAGAATGGTGCATCCATGAACTTACTTTAGAAAAATTAGAGATAAAGTACCCGAGATTTGAAAAACTAATAAACAATACTCCTGCAAAAATTCACTATTCAAAAGGCGTTAAGGTGATTGCCTGGAATAAAAAGAAAAAACAGGATATCAAAAATAAGTAACAGCTGTCTCGAGTGACTTTAATAGCTCCTCATACTTACTTATACTAGTTTTTTTATATTTGTAGTCTGTTACTCTATTTATAACATATCAATCTCGGTCTTTCTTATAAAAAGACAGTCTCGACCAAACGAGAAATTACAGCATTTAGAATAAGTTCATTTTTAAATGCGTAATTAATTACATCCATATTTTATTCAATTTTAAACAACACGACAATTGATCCTCAAATCAATTGGAACATCGCCTTGAGGTCTTTCTTAACACCTCTATGGGATTCGTATTTTATATAAAATGAACCGTAAAAAATTAATAAGCAGAAACATAGAACGTTTTTACAATCAGGCATCTGAAGAAACCCGACTTGATAAAGGTATGGGAGTTTTTGAGTTTGAAAGAGTAAAAACACTTATCCATAAATATATTCCTAATACCGCTTCAAAAATAATTGATGTCGGTGGAGGAACAGGAAAATATTCAGCATGGCTTGCCCAGAAAGGACATACAGTCCACTTAGTAGAGCCTGTTCCCAAGCACATACAAATAGCTATAAACAGAGCTAACAAACTAAAAAACAAATTTTTCGTTCATCTGGGAGAATCCAGACAATTAACATTGCCAAACAACTATGCTGATCTGGTGATACTTCATGGTCCTTTGTATCATTTACAAAATAAAGAAGACAGAATCGCTACCATTATAGAAGCTAAACGGGTTGTAAAAAATAATGGAATCATTCTGGCTTTTGCCATTAATTATACCGCCTCTACTTTGGTAGGTCTATTGCATGGCTTGCTTCATAAAAAATCATTTTTTGAAATGTGTCAAAGAGAATTAACAACAGGAGTGCATACCCCTCCCGATGATTTTCCCTGGCTTTTGGTCGAAGCCTATTATCATAAACCAGAGGAGTTAAAAAATGAATTTGTAAAACAAGAATTGACATATCTGAATACCTATGCCGTTGAAGGAATGGCTTGGTTAGATAAAGATTTCTTAAGTAATCTATCCAATAAAAAAAGGAAAAAGACATTATCAGCACTAATAGCGATCACCGAAAACGACCCTTATCTTTTATCGTTTAGTCCACACATGATGATTGCTACTCAAAAACAGAAAACCTATGAAAAATAAAGATCGATATTACCTCGCATTAAAAGAAAATAAAAACCAGCTTAATGAAATTGACCTGGGAGCGACAATAGGACTTGATGCCAATGAAACAAGGACCATTATTGCGATCCTATTAGCCGAACATAAAATCAATTATGTAGCAAGCAGCTGTTGCCATTATAGTGCGAAAAAAAAGATAACAAGGAAAAAGAAAAATGATTATTGATTGTTCTTTTTGAGGTGCAATCAAAACAGAAAACCTGGGACAGGTCTCTCCTGTCCTGGTTTCTTTTACTTACCTTTCTACCTTATTAAAGAATTTTAAAAGAATCTTTTTCAGGTAACATTTCCTCTAATATAAACACCAACAAAAAAATCAAAAGTAAATCTATTCATGAAAAAAATAATTTTATTATCAATATTAATTGGAATTAGTTCATTAATAAATGCTCAGTGGAGTCAAAATAACAATAATATAACTTCCGGAGCTGTAATAGTACAAAATCCCAATAATAAAAATGCTACTTCAGCTTTGTCATGGTGGAATAGTACCGCCAGGCTTAGAATCGGAGGTTCCGGAATTGGTAGTGATAACGGATTTCTAATACAAGGAACTGGGGAAAAAAAACTATTAGAAATTAATGACGGTTTGGCAAGAGTCTTCAATCCTAACAACAGAAATGCTAACTTAGCCTTATCATGGTGGAATAACACAGCTAGGCTTAGAATTGGGGGGTCTGGAATTGGGAGTGATAATGGACTCCTAATACAAGGAGCAGGGGAAAAGAAAATATTAGAAATTAATGACGGTTTGGCAAGAGTCTTCAATCCTAACAACAGAAATGCTAACTTAGCCTTATCATGGTGGAATAACACAGCCAGGCTTAGAATTGGGGGGTCTGGAATTGGGAGTGATAATGGATTTGTAATTCAATCAGTTGGAGAAAAGGAATTATTAAAACTAACACATAGTGGAAACTTAGCTATTTATGGAAAAATAGAGTCTAAAGAAGTTAAAATTAGCTTGACACCAACTGCTGACTTTGTATTTGAAAATGATTACAAATTACCTACCCTTCAATTCATCGAAAATTATATAAAAGAAAATAAACATTTGCCCCAAATAGCATCTGCTACAGAAATGAAAAAAAATGGGGTAAATATCGGTCAATTTCAAATTCAACTACTTCAAAAAATAGAAGAATTAACCCTATATACAATTTCACAGGATAAAAAATTAAATTACCAAAACTCTGAAATAAAAAAACTTAAAAAAGAAAATCATGAAATTAAACTATTGAATAAACAAATCTTGGATTTACAATCAAGGTTAGAAAAACTGGAATCCATCAAATTATAAACATATTTATAAAATATCAGAGCTTATCAAGCTAAATGATACAACGGCAAAACGCTCCGATATCATCTCCGAGGTATCTGATGTCCTGGATTCAATAAAAGACTATAGTACGACTGATACTGACGGAAATTGGGAAGGTGACCATTCAGATGTTTACTTTAATTAAGAAGCAACTCTACTAACATTATCTTTTTACATAGTTCTGTCGGTAACCACCTGATTATCTGACATAAAAACACTTAGATAAAATAACACACTTTAGCGCATTGCTTAATCAGAAATTCACTACTTTTAGTACCCCTCAAAATGTACCCGTTCACAGGGTATACATTACGAAATCAACAATCAAAACATCAAATGAAATTAGCATCCATTGACAATCAAACAAGAGACGGCCAATTAGTAGTAGTCAATAAAGAACTTACCAAAGCCATCAAAGTACCTCATATCTCAGAAACCCTTCAGCAAGCGTTAGATAACTGGTCTGAAACAGAACCTAAATTAAAAGAAGTATATACTTCATTAAATGCAAATCAATTAGAATCGGCCTTTAATTTTTCAGAAGTAAAAGTAATAGCACCTATTCCCAGAGCATTTCACTGGGCTGATGGAAGTGCTTATGTCACTCATGTAGAACTGGTACGAAAAGCCAGAAATGCCGAATTACCGGAATCCTTTTGGACAGATCCTTTAATGTATATGGGAGCTTCTGATGCTTTTATTGGAGCAAACGATCCCATTGAAATTGAAAAAGAAGAATGGGGAATAGATTTTGAATCTGAAGTAGTGGTATTTACCGATGATGTTCCTGCCGGAGTAAATGCTGAAACTGCCTTATCGCATATTAAACTAATATCAATTATTAATGATGTTTCTTTAAGAAATCTAATTCCGAATGAACTGTCTAAACAGTTTGGTTTTTATCAATCAAAACCCTGGACTTCTTTTGCTCCTGTAGTGGTTACTCCTGATGAATTAACTGAGGATTGGAAAGATGGAAAGCTTCATTTACCCTTGTACTCTACCTTAAACGGAACAGTAATAGGTGCTCCGAATGCAGGAGTTGATATGACCTTTAATTTTGGGCAATTAGTTGCTCATGCTGCAAAAACCCGTTCTCTTATGGCCGGAACTGTGATTGGTTCAGGAACTGTTGCAAATCAGGGAAGTCCAAATGGTTCGAGTTGCCTGGCAGAAGTACGCTGCTTAGAAATTATCAAAGAAGGAAAAGCAAGTACTCCCTTCATGAAATATGGGGACAGAATCGAAATAGAAATGAAAGACAAGGAAGGTCAAACCATTTTTGGAAAAATAAATCAGGTCGTTACGGAGTATCAACCATAACAAGATTATTATAGATGGGAAGAGAATATGCCCCTTTCTCTTCTTTTTCATAAAACAAATCACCAACATATGGGAATCATTATTATCGGATCTGTTATAGGATATATAAGTATCATGTTGGCTATGTCCTATGGGCTTGTCTCCTTTGCTAAAAAAAATATCTCTAAACGAAAGCGAATCCTCAATACCTCCCTCTTTTTTTTATATAGTACTGCCTGGGTAATTTTTGCCGTCGGATTTTCGGTAAATTCATATCAATATGATGTTCCCATTGATCCGGTTGACGATGGGTATACTCCCCTGTCAACAAACCATCTTCTTTCTTATTGCATATTTTTAGTGCTCAGTCTATGGGGTATGTTTCAGGTTTGGAGACATGGTAAAAAACAACCACCACTACTGTTGGTGCTCTACCTGTCCTTTCTTATAATTGGTATGGTTATTAATGTATTTCTGGCGATACAGCTTTCGTCGAGATCAGATGGGAATAATTATATAGATCCGTTGACGGGATATATGATGATGGCAGCACCTGTACTTCATATACTCTATTCTGTATGGCAATTAATAATGGTTATCAAAGAAGAAGCAGGAGTTGCTGAGACAAGAACTTTTAAAAACAAATTCCTGCACCAACTCAATACTAAGCTTCTAAATTCCAAATTACTGCCTCTTTGGACATTGATAATGTTACTTCCGGTATATCTGACAATTACACTTATATTAGTGTTATTCGGACAAGAATACGATTCATTAACGAGGGTATTTACAGAAACAACCACCTGGCACTTTTCACAAAAAACGCATCCTCCCTATCTGGATCACAGAGGTCATTACTTATGCACTGTGGCTGCATGTGGCTCTCCTACTATCGTTAAACCATTACGATTAGGAATCAGAAATGGTCAGGAAATTATTGTCAACCGCCAGTTATTAGTCGCCAATGCTTTTGAGGATATTATCATGAAAAAATTCCCAGCTCTTCATCGCTATATTCGAAGAAATTATGACCGATATGGTTACCCGATATCGAAAGATATCAATACTACATTTGGATCAAATGTTACGTATATAATGATGAAACCTCTGGAATGGTTCTTTTTGTGTTGTATTTATGTAACTACTGAAAAACCTGAAAAACTAATTCAGCAACAATATCAGCCATCTGCCCCGGTAACACCTAACAATAATACTGATGATTGAGTTGATAAAAACCTTTCTATAGGTACAATGGATAACTAATTAATCTCCCATATAGATTCCTGTAAAAAAAGTACCTGTAAAGCGAACCTGATAATTCCTTCTGATTAACCGGTAACATTTTGCATTGCCAGGACATGTATAGTAAATTATTCCATGTTAGCTCATGGAAGCATTTAGTTAGAGAATAAATAGTATATTAGGTCTAGGAATACGTTTAACGAACATTTGACTCTTAACATTGATTTTAACAACACTTCTTAATATTGCTGTTTTTCAGGGAATTGTTCTGGGAATTATCATTCTAAAGTCTCCTCTGTTTAAGAGTCGTGCCAATAATTATCTGGCCTTTGCTATTTTTTCACTTTCCAATTCATTATTGAGTTTAGTACTGGAAATCACCGAATTAACAAATAAAATTCCACTTCTACGCATTTTTGACATCATAGATTCCGGAGTAATTTTTCCCATCTTTATTTTTCTATTCGTAGTGCATCAGGTACATCACCCGATACGACACTCAAAAAAATTGTGGTGGTTACTCCTTCCCTATCTCTGTGAAGTAGTCAGTAGCGTTATTAATGAGTTTATCGATTTATATCCATCGGCAGGAATGCTTCAATGGTGGGGAGTTGTTTTCGATCTTATACAGCTTTTTATTTCCTTATGTTTTATTCCTACTATTCTAGTATGTACCTATCTATTTATTACATACTCCAAGAATAAACAGGAGAAAAAATGGCTGACCCATTTGTGGCTGTTAACCTTTATATTGTTTGTATCCTGGGTGGTTATCATTTTATTTTCACTTGTTTTTTCCTATGATGTAACCCCGGTAATGCGAATGCTTTCATTATTTGGAACATTCTTAATCCACTGGATAGCCTATTCTGGTATTTTTAAGTTTAGATTAGCAAAAGATCAAGAGGAAATTAATGCCCTTATCAATAAGCGAAAACCTGCACATACAGAACATACAGATTCGATTATCGCGGCAGTTCATAGCCCCAAGGATACTATTGAGAAAAAAAATACGTCTCTTACCAAAGAGAATCCCTACTTCCAAAAATTAGAAATCCTTTGTATACAGCAACAACTGTATAGAGACCCTACATTAGACAGGGATAAAGTAGCTGAAAAACTGGGTATTAGCAGTGGCTATGTTTCGCAATTGGTAAATACCGTTACAGGAAAAAACTTTACTTCCTATATCAATCACTACCGGGTAGAAGCTGTTAAAGAAATCATGTTAGACCCTCAATTTGATCATTATAGTCTATTAGCTATTGGATTAGAATGTGGATTTTCTTCAAAAACTACATTTCACAGTGCCTTCAAAAAAATTACCGGTCTCACACCAAATGCATACCGGAAAAAACATCGGTAAGCATTGTTCCTATTGGTTTCTTTTCTCCGAATGGCATATAAAAATCGCTATTTCTGTAACATTTCTAGTTGTTATAACATTTATAATAAACCCTTATATGTAATAGCATACATCCTTCATTATTTTACCGTTGGCTGTAACATTTTACTACGATAATCGTGTAGATAATAAACACATGCTGGGCAAACCATCACGATAATCGAGGAGCTCTCCGGGGAAATATAGATGAGGTACTATCTAACTAATAGTCTTACCTTAGAATAGGAAAAGCTAGATATACGAATAAACTACAGTACTATGAAATCAACATTCTGGAATCAACTTGCATTATTTACAGGCTCTCTTCTCCTTATTTTAGTAGTCAGAGAATACCTATTGGATGGATTTCTTCAAAAAGGAGACAATTCCTATCAATCCCATACGATTGTACGAACCATTGCTAATCTTATGTTAATTCTCATTTCATATATTCTCATCAAAAAAAATGACCTTTTAGAAGCCGCTGGAATCAAAGGCACTACACTACGAAAATGGTACCTGCTCTTGTTTCCTCTTATATATCTAGTGGTATTGAATCTGTTGATCATGGATGCTATTAATCCAGACCTATTACTATCAAATATTGTTATCTTTACTATCTATTCTCTATCCATAGGAATTGCTGAGGAGATCAGTATCCGAGGGTTTCTGCAATCGCACCTAATCCATCGTTTGGGGAATACCAAAAAGAATATTGTATTATCCATCATAATAGCATCCCTGTTTTTTGGTATCATACATCTCATCGATTTCGAAAAAGGGATTTACGGAGAGTTTGCCCAGGTTTGTTATGCTGCATGTATCGGTATTATGTTTGGAGTTTTATTAGTCATTACCAAAAGAATTTACCCCCTAATGATTGTACATGCCATCATTGATTTTGTTGGGGATTCTGATGCTGTCGGACTGCCTATTAAAGAAGTGATCAGTGAACCTACTTCGATAGAAAATGCTATTCTTATCGTATTACTGATACTGCCTTGTTTGATATATGGAATAATCCTTATGAAAAAACACCCGTTAATTAAAGAAACCGTATAGATCTGGCTTCAAATATAATTCCCAGTATGGTATTGCATTTCCAAGAGGTATATGCTTATAAAGAATAATTCACATGAAAAACTACCTTCACTCATTTTTCGTCTTTATTTTTTTAGTACTTCTGACAGCCTGTCAACAAGAAAGAAATACTAAAAATCAAGTTAAAAAAAACATAGATCAAGGCATTAAAAACTGGTTGGCCAAAACAGGAATTCCATCCGTATCCTTTGTCGTATTTAAAGAAGGACACATTATTTGTTCACAAGCGTATGGGTATACAAACTTAAAATCAAAAACACCGGCAACCACTGCTACCATTTATAATACGGGTTCTAATTTTAAGTCTGTTACCGCTACTGCAATTATGCAGTTACACGAAAAAGGGCTTCTCAATATCGATACTCCAATTAATGAGTACCTTCAGGAGCCGATTGCCATAATTGATCAGGAAAATCCAATAACTCCCCGACAATTAATGGCACATCAATCAGGAATACCTTCTACAGTTGATATGTATAAAATTTGGGGACGAAATCCAGGTCGGTCCTTACGAACCATTGCAGCGGCTGTAAAACCTATTGAAAAACCAAACACAAAACATATTTATAGTAATGACGGCTATGCACTTTTAGGGATATTAATAGAAGATGTAACCGGAATGTCATACGAGGCGTATGTTTGGGAACATATACTAAAACCATTAGGTATAAAAACCTATGGTTTTGTGCAACCGACCCCAGAGATGGTCGAAGACTTAGCCCTCCCATATCATATGAGATATAACAAAGCTTTTCCCACCCATCAACTACATATAGAGCAATATCCGGCTGGAGATATCTTTTTAAAACCCGAGGATATGGCTACCTTTTTGATGATGCATCTGAATTATGGGAGACATGCTGATAAACAACTGCTCTCAAAAGAAAATATACAAAAAATGCACCGTCCTAATCTGGAGGTAGTAGAAAACTTTTATTACGGTTTAGGGTTTGGCATCGATAAAATTAAAGGCAAAGAATATTCCTATCATCAGGGATCATTACCTGGATACCTATCAGTCTTCCAAATGGATTTTGAAACAGTATCAGGAGTGTACATCGCTACGAATGTCAATGCAGCTCCAATGCAGGAAAAACAACTTAACCTGCTGCTCAAATATTTGTATGCGCAACTGATTACGAAAGATACTTCAGTATCTCTGGAGATTCCCTCAGAAGGTATAACAGCTACTGCCATTCCTAAAGAAATATCACTTCAAAATTATATAGGAAACTATAAAATCAAAGGAACTTCTGTTTCTCTGACAATTGATACAATTGGAAATCAACTCTTCTTATTAAATCCATCCAAAGAACGGTTTAGGATTGATTATTTAAAATCAAATTACTTTTTTATCACTACAGAAAATGAAGAAATTGAGTTTGGAGGTGCTGATGGAAGCATTGACTGGCTCAAGCTATACTCAGGAGGCAATGAAATAACTGCAATCAGAGAATAAAACCTCCTCCTCTCTCCTGTCATACGATAAATAGCTATAGAAAAATACTTATACAAGGTAACATTTAGCACTGCTTTGCTACTTATAAGTAGTTGTTAAAAGATAGAAATCAATACAATTAGCTACATTACAAACTCAATCAATGAAATCAGGTATGAAACAATTACGTATCGTATTATTAGGTATTATGATTTCTAATATACTGCTCTCTCAGGAGAAAATCGACAAGGAATTATTAAAGAAAGATCTGGATGTTTTAAAAGCAAATCTCGAAGCTTATCACACAGGACTGTATACATATACTTCAAAAGAAGAATTTGACCAATGGTACCTAGAAACAAAAAAACAATTGGAAGATACCACTCCCTTGGGATTTTATAAAAAAATTACGGAGCTTAATACATTGATTAAAAATGGTCACACATTCTTTCATATAAACCCAGAACAAAGGGGGAAAAACGTACTAATGCCTCCTATCACTATCTATAAAGATCAGGAACGATTTTATATCAAATCCATTCTCAATTCTGAAAAACCCGAAATAATTGGAAAACAAATTATAGCGATCAATGCTATACCGATTGGAGATATCTTTACTACCTTATTACGATACGAAGAAAGAGATGGAGAGAACCTGACACAACCCACAGAAGAATTACTGTATAGTTTTGCCAGAAAGTTTGCACTCGAATATGGAAATCATTCCAAAACGCATTTAGATATTAAAGATCAGCAGATTTCTAAAAAAGTAATAATCTCGAATATTCCTTTTGAAAAAGTAACCAACAAAACTGATGCACTCAATGACAATGGAGGAGCCAAATTTGTAATCAAAGACACTGTAGGCATCGTAACTGTAGAAACATTTAGAGAGGAACCTTTAAAAAGAGATAAGTATAGAGCCTCACTAAAAACCTTTTTTAAAAAAATTAAAAATCAACAAATTAAACATTTGATCATTGATGTCAGAAATAATGGTGGTGGAGATTCTGAATCTGTAGAGGAACTCATTTCATATCTCTATGATAAACCGTTCACCTATTATAAAGATGTATACCAACAACACAAAAAATGGGACTCTTCTATTATTCCTGAGGTCAGTTCATACCCCAAAAATATGTCCAGTTGGACTTTAAAAAAAGGAGCTGATGGGTATTATAGAGCTTTTATAGGAGTAGATGGAATGAGTAATAATAAGCCTAAAAAAGACACCTACAAAGAAAACCTGTATATCTTAATAAATGGAAGTACATTATCCGCAGCGGCTGAATTTGCTTCTTTTATCAAAAACTATAGAAAAGCAACTTTTATAGGTGATGAAGCTGGAGGAAATAAAGTACAGAATACCAGTGGGTATTCGCTAATAATAGGATTACCTAATTCTAAAATAATAGCTGCAATTCCTATTATATTATGGAAAATGAATGTGGAATTTAAAAATGACGGTCATGGGGTCATCCCTGATTATTCAGTAAGCAATACCATAGAAGATGAAATCAATTCGAGAGATGGAGTTATGGAATTTACACTTGATTTAATTCGTAAAACAAAAGGAAGACATCCATCTAAATAATTCTGTTGTATTAGTGTATCTTCCTGTATTGAATCAAATAAATAAACGATTCTAATGTTCTTAAAAAAATGTGATCTCCCGGCAAATGGCTGTATTAGTTTATTAGTACTTCCTTTTTTACTCATAGGAATGGTATCTCTCTACCTCAGTGTGAGTCCCATTTATTTTCAATTCAAGGCAAGAAACTGGATTCCTGTCAATGCTCAATTAATCGATGTTACGCTAATTAAAACACCACATGGTGATGGTCCGGGCTATTCCTACGAGACTCAGTGTAATTACACATATACCTATAAACACAACACGTATACCAACCAAACAATTTCTTTTGGTTATGGTAATAACAATACCGAAAACCACGAAGAGTTGTACGATATGTTGAAATATACTACCGAAGTAGTTGCCTATATTAATCCCAAAAACCCACAGGATACGATACTTGCTAAAGGTATCAACTCATCCACTATCTCATTATTGGTATTTGCTATTTTGTGGAATGGAATGTTAGGTATATTTGTTGCTCGTTTTTTTATAAACCACAAAAGCCACATAATATATACCTGGGTTTTTATTTTTGTTTTTATCAGTGGTTTTATATTGATATCTTCTCAAGTGCTGCACACCGATTTCGAAGAAAAAATAAAAATTGTCACCCAAAAAACGAAGGAAGAAATAGAACAAATGAAACAACAACAAATAGAGAATGCTATTAAACTATTTGAAAACCAACAGCCTTAGTAGGTCACAAACAATATCTTATATATTTTAATGCCCACATTCATACACTATCCCCTAATATTGAACTTCGAAACATCATGAATGACTTTATAAAAAAGATCAACAGTATCAACAAACTAAACACCTCTGAAACCTCTGAACTGGTCGCTATTACGCATGTAAAATCCTTTTCGAAAGGAGATACTATTTTAAAAATAGATCAGATAAATAAGGAATTGTATTTTATAAATAGTGGGTTGGTCAAGCTTTCTTTTTATAAAGAAGACAAAGAATTTATCCTTAAATTCTTTAGTGAAGGTAATTTTTGTGCGGCACTTGATAGTTATGTCACCCAAACCCCTTCTCTTTATTCTATTACCGCTATTGAAGAAACACATTTATTGGCTGTAGACTATAAGCAACTAGACGTATTAGCAAAGAAATACCATGCAATAGAAAGGGTTTTTAGAAAAATTGTTTCTATGGCTACGGTTAATATGATGCACAGAATTAGTGAAATGCTGGAAACCAATGGAACAGAGCGTTATGAAAAATTCTTAAAAGAAAATTCTCCCTTGATCAACCGGATTCGCTTAGGGGATTTATCAGGTTATCTGGGAATCTCTCAAGTATCATTGAGCAGGATCCGTGCAAAAAAATAATCTTTTTTAACAAATGTAAAAAAGAAATATGCCCTCTATCAAGACCTTTGTAGAAAAGAATAGTTACCATGGAATTACTACTTTTATACGTGATCAGCGGGATTGCACTACTTATAGGAACCGCAGCAATTTACATGACATTAATTGAAGGGGTTTCTATCCGCTGGATCTACTATCATTACTTTATCAGAAAGCCCATAAACTGGCTTTTTATGATCAGTATTTTAGGATGGACCACTTATACATATATACAGACAGGTATATTTCCAATCAGCTATACGATCCCTACACTGATATCAGTAGTGGCATTGGTGCTCTCGTATAAAATGCACCAGGAGCATGCCTTTCCTGCCGTCTTTTTTCCTGATATAACCAACAATATTGATCGTTTACCATTAAAAGACGATATGGAAATGGCAGTCATCGAATACAATGGAATTACGAAATCATACCCCCTCGATTATGTGATCCATCATCATATTATCAATGATCACTTTCATTCCAAAACTGTCGCCTTAACCTATTGTGCCATGTGTAGAAGCATTATCCCTTTTGATGTAACAGAAATAGGTCCTTTATTCGTGGGCTCCTTTAAAAATGCTAATATGATCGTAGCAGATAAACGAACCAAAACATTTTTTCAGCAGGCGACTTTTCAATCTGTTATCGGTCCATTACATCCTTATGAATTAACTATGATTCCTTTTCAAATACTCTCCTGGAAAGAAGTCAAACAAACCATCTCTGCTCCTACGGTGGTTTCCATAACGGAAAAAGATTGTAAATCCTTTGAATTACCTGTTCCCGGTCTTTGGAAAAAAATTAGCAACTCCGAAACGACTCCTGGTCTTTCTGGTAAAAATCGCGATAAAACTTTTCCTTCCCGTACGCGTGTTATTGGCATCATTGATGCTACACCCCCCTATTCAATAGTTTACTTAAAAAAGGAAATCCTGACTGCAAAAGTGGTAGTGAATAAAGAACATGGAATTATCCTTATCGGTACAGGAAAAACGGTGACAGCTTTTAGAAATACAATAGGAACAACCCCCATAACACTAGAATTCTCGATGGATACATTATATGATTCAAAAAACAATACCCGATGGGATCGCAGAGGCAAATACCTCTCAGGAGAGATCATAAGGGATTTAGAAATCATTGCTATCTCAGATGAATACTGGTTTTCGTGGATTAAATTCCATAAACAATCAAGCCTTATTCGCTTATAAGTAATATATATACTGAACGTGTGTAAAAAATGTTTTACTTCTTTATAAACAACTCAATACAGACGGTAAAAGACTTTAAGTTGGTCAACGAACTTTAATCGGAACCCATATTTAATACTTCCGAAATTTCCTTAACGGTTTGTCGGGCTGTTTTACCAACACCATAAATAGTCGCTGAAGCAAAACCAGTCCAACTCCCATATCCTACTAGCCATAAATTGGGTTCTTGTACAGATCGGGTATAATTTGTTTCTATCCGGTTATTTTTAATAATACCCAGTGATTGGAGGTGTTCCAGATTTGCTTTAAAACCAGTACACCATATCACGAGGTCGAATTCTTCTTGGATGTTATCTCGCCATATGACCCCCTTTTCATAAAAGGAGATAAAAGGACGTTTGGCATGCAATACATTTCTATCTCTGGCATCTTTTACACTGTTCACCATTACGATATTGCGTAATGATGTTTTCACCCCTGAAGAAGTATTGACTGGTTTATCCAGGAATTTTTGCGTAGCAGCATTAAACAAATAACGGCCATCGATATCATCGGGTAAAAACTGAGGCGCATCTAAAGTGACCCATTCAGTGTGAGCTACCTTAGAAACTTCTGCCAAAATTTGTGCCCCTGAATTTCCTCCTCCTACAATTAATACTTTTTTATGAATCAGCTCATCGGCATTTCGATAATCTAAAGAATGTAATTGATTGCCCTGAAATAGCTCTTGGTTGGGATAATTTGGAACAAATGGTTGTCCGGCTGTTCCTGTTGCACTGACTAAGGTCTTACTATACCAAATAGCTTGATTCGTTTCTACTTTAAAAATACCCCTCTCTTTTGTTACAGAAATGACTTTAGTGTTTCTTCTTACAGGAAAATTATAGCGTTTCTCATATGCCTGTAAATAGCGTATAAATTCTGTTTTTGTCGGGTATTCTTCTTGACTTTTAGGCATCATCCATCCAGATAGAGAACTAAATTGTGTAGGGGAAAATAAGCGTAAGCTATCCCATGTTTGTAACCAGGAACCTCCTGCCTGATCCTGATCATCCAAGATTACATAGTCTAATTTCCGACGTCGTAAAA
This sequence comes from Aquimarina sp. TRL1, assembly GCF_013365535.1. Lineage (NCBI taxonomy): Bacteria > Pseudomonadati > Bacteroidota > Flavobacteriia > Flavobacteriales > Flavobacteriaceae > Aquimarina > Aquimarina sp. TRL1. Next base: position 4,479,371 of record NZ_CP053590.1, read on the forward strand.
AATACGCAACGGATACCCCTGCTTGTCCTCCGCCAATTATAAGTGTATCATATATCTTCATTATTAATCACAAGATGTTTTTTTCTCACAGCCAGATTTGGATGTAACATCCATAATACTACCTTTTCCTCCCTGGAGCACTACACAACAGCCTTCAAAAAGCTGTTTTAGTTTTTTTCGCCCACGCTGTACTTTAGAGCGAACCGTAACATAGTTCATGTTGAGCTGTGCTGCAATTTCCTTTTGCGGAACCTCTTTAAGTTCAGATAATATCAATAACTCTCTATACTCTTCTGGTAATTGCTGTACAAATGCTCCTATACAATTACTCATTTCTTGTCCGGGATTTTCTGTAGTCTCTTCCTTAAAAAAGGAAGTTTCTTCAATACGATCAGTTCGTAAGTGTTTCTTCCTATAATAGTCGGTGATAGTATTTTTGGCAATTGTATATACCCAACTTTTGAGGTTGTCAATCCCATCATTATTAGATTTAGCCAATTTAAAAAACACATCTTGTGTCAGGTCTTCGGCATCTTCAATATTTCTTACACGTTTTTTAATATACCCTAAAAGTGGATTATATAATTGAGTTATTTGTACATCCATAAAAATCATTATCCTAAGTTAGTATAATAAATAATGCTGCAACGCTTACAAAGTTAACTGAATTTAAAACACAAAAAACAGTACGCTAGTTTTAAAAAAACATTCACTGATCTTCCGGCAAAAGTCATCACAGCAACGGTGCAATAAGAGCACCCCTAAACGAGGTGCTCATTCTTAGTGCTTAGAGTGATTACTAACAACATCCGCTTCCTGTTTGAGCTGATTCTTCCTGTGAGGATTCTCCACAACAAGAACTCTGTATTCTTTCTGTTTTGATCGGGATCACTGGTATTGAACCACAACATCCACCAGCTGCTTCTTGTAGCTGATTATTTTTGATAGTAAGGTTGTTAGGTGTTTTCATTTTATCTGTTTTTAAAATTACTAATTCGTTTGTTACGGCTACCTTGTAAGACGCGCATTAAAAAAAATGATGCACTTTTTATCTACATTCCACAGTACTGCACTCTGAACTATTCATTTTAGCCGTTTCAGATACATTTGCACAACATTCTGAACTTTGGGTATTCTCAATCCCTGAACTACAAACACCTGTTTCTGGGAGTTTGAGTTCCACTCGTTTGGCGGCTTCTTTATCCCCTGCTAAGTAGGCTATAACTGAGCGTACCTGCTCATAGCCTGTTGCCATTAAAAAAGTGGGGGCTCTACCATAACTTTTGGAGCCTACTATATAAAAATCTTTTTCTGGATGACGCAATTCTTTTTCTCCGTGAGGTCGTACTGTTCCACAACTATGAATATTCGGATCTATGAGTTCTGCTAAATCAAAAACAGCCTCTAATGACGAGTCTAAATCTACCCGAACCTCCCGAATTATATCTAAATTGGGGCGAGAACCCGTATTACTGATAATTTCATCAATCCCTGAAATCGTTTTGAAATTCCCGTTTAAATCCCCAATAATTTGAAGTCCTGTTTCTTTTTTTTGAAGTTTTAAAACATGAAAAGGAGTATACACATTTAATTTTCCACTATTAACTAATTCCTCGATACGAATACCTAAAGCGCCCCGAGCTGTCAAAGCATCATCTTTCCTGCCTCCATACACTTTTTCTATAGTGTCTTTTCGCAATATCCAATTGAGTTTCGTATCAGGATACTTTTTTTGAATTTCTGCCAAATCCAATAATACATTAATAGCTGAGTGTCCTCCTCCGACAACTGCGATATTCTTGTTTTTATAACGTTCTAAATGATTTGATCTAACATTAGGAATTCCATAAAAAATATGATCGGTCAATGCTTGTTCTCCTTCTGCAAAAACGCCTCCGGAACCAATTGGATTTTGTTGATTCCAGGTTCCTGTTGCATCAATTATTGCTTTTGCCTGATAATAACGAATGATTCCATTTTCCTCAACTTTTATTTGAAACGGTTTCTCTTCACGTCCTCGTGTTTTCATTTTATCTAAGCCTTTTCTCCCCATAGAAATCACCTTAGCATGTAAGTGAATATGAGGTTTTATTTGTGGAAGGCTTGCCAGGGGAACAAAGTACTTTTCTACCAGTTCTTTTCCCGTCGGTAGTGCTTCTTCATCTGGAGCTATCCAATTAGTTTGTAATAGGAGTTCTTTGGCTATTATATCTATATTGTAACGCCAAGGAGAAAAGACACGAACATGACTCCAGGACAATATATTCTGTCCTACAGAACTTCCTGCTTCAAACAAAATAAACGGGAGTTCTTTTTTTGTTAGATGAGCAGCAGCGGCAAGACCTATAGGACCTCCTCCAATAATTGCTATGGGTAACTTAGTATTTTCCATCATTTTTCAACGTTTAATTTTCTCCTGTTAAGACGGAGTGTTTTAAAAATGATGCAGGTAAACAAAAATTAATTATCATATCTATTTGATATAACATTCTGTTTCTAATCTCATAGCCATAATCATAAAAAATATTAAGGTTGCTCAGGTTATAGAAAATAATGCATTATACAGGGGTAACATTTTTGTTTAGCAGGGTACTCACAATAAACATTTAAAATATCATGATACGAAAGTACTTTCTATTACCCGTTTTATTTTTAACATTCACCCTTGTAACATCCTGTGGCGCTATTATAAAATTAAAAGGAAATAAATATTTAACCGAAGAAAGAGGAGCGATACCTCCTGAGTTTGGAAATGCAAACAATATATTATTGTTTATTACACATCATCGTAGCTACAATAGATATTTAAAAAGAAATGTGAAAAAGAAGTTTACGGGGACTTATGAATTCGTTTCAGAAAAAGAATTTACTACAAATGATAAGTACAAAGATATAGACACTTACCGATTTATTTTTGATTATAGTTATCGCCCGGTTGGATATAATCATGCTAAAGAACGTAATTATCTGTATAGTGTCAAAAGATTCTCTATTCTGGACAGAAAAACACAAAAAATATATAAAAGCCGCATTACTTCTAGCTTTTGGAGTAAACTTCAAAAAGTATATTTAAAAAAACTAAATGAGAAAATGATACAACAACAAACGCTAAATTAATCCCTACAAACGATCTCCCTTTAGATGACAAAGCCCCACCTATAATCAATCTCTGAAGCGTTTGTGTATATTCCTATAGAATTAAGAAGTTCTGAGTCATCATGCTAGCGCAACAGATATTAGTTAACGAAGTGAGTGAAGGGTTCGAAGTACGCTTTAAAACATCTAAAACCTTGAATCTATAAAAAAATAAGAGAGATCCTCCTACGATATATTTTAGTCAAAATATCCTGTATCTTTATAGAAAACAAAATATGATCTCCGACTTGCCAATTTCCATTTCCTTGTTTTTTGGGGTGACTACGCTCCTCACCTTTCTACTGTTTATATGGGTTATACGAAGGGCATCACAAGAAGGTATCCGAAAAAAAGCGATCCCCATCGCCATAGGCTTACTGTTTTGGTTACTTCTGCAAGCCGTATTGATGCTACAAGGTATATATAACACAGACCGCGAATCATTTCCTCCCAATATTATGTTGTATGGACTGTTTCCTGCAATATTGGGGATACTTCTCCTGTTTGTTACCCCCCGTGGCCGGTGGTTTGCAGATAATCTACCTTTAAAAAACATAACATACCTTCATTTGGTACGAATCCCTGTAGAACTTATTTTATACGGGCTTTTTATCTATGGAACTATTCCGGAACTCATGACCTTTGAAGGACGAAATTTTGATATTCTGGCAGGATTCACCGCCCCTTTTATAGCCTATTATGGGGTACACAAAAATAAGTTACCCCGATCTCTGATCGTAATCTGGAACCTGATATGTCTGGCTCTTTTGATCAATATTGTAATCAATGCCTTATTATCTGCTCCTTTTCCATTACAGCAATTTGCTTTTGAACAGCCTAATATTGCTGTGTTAAACTTTCCATTTAGCTGGTTACCCACTTTTATTGTTCCTGTCGTTCTTCTAATGCACCTTATTGCTTTACGACAATTATTACTACAGAAAAAAAACTTTTCAGACAAAACTGCCCCTTAAATAATATCCATTAGTTATCCTATATTTGTGATACCAGCATCTAGTAAAGAACTCCTATTATGAATTTTAAAAACTTTTTTCATTATATAAGCTATTTACAATACCCGTTACTGATGATAGCACTATATTTTGCTTTTACTCCTTATTTTCAGGGAATAGAAAACGTAAAAGAAAATCCTGAATTGTTTTTTAAAAGTGTGAATTCTACTCTTATATTTATGGGATTAGGAATTAGTTTCTCCTCCTTACAGGATACGACTAAAACACAAAATAAACTCTCCAAAAAAATCTGGGAACATCCTGTAAAAGGGAAGATGATGATTCTATTTATGTGTTTTATGATTGTGTTTCTCCTTCTTTTCGGGCTTATTGGATATTACAAAGCAACACAGGGAGTCATCAAAGATATTTCAATTGGAACCATTGTCTTAGGCTTGGGAATGCTAGGGCTTTTAAAAGCAGCTGTAGAGATGTTTGAACATCATAGAAAAGACAAGAATAAAGATTGATCATGCAAAATTTACTTCAGGAAATAGCAAGTCGATCATTTGTGGCTCCAGAGCTGGAACAACGAATTAAAACTGATTTTCAAATAAAAGAAATCCCCAAAGGAACTATTTTACTCCCTCAGGAAACCCGGGCGAATTACCTCTATTTTATAGAAAAAGGCATGCTTCATAATTATTATTACCACGATGGAAAACAAATATCTTCCTGGTTTTATAAAGAAGGACAATTTGCTACTTCCTGGTATAGCTTTTACACTCGCAAATACAGTTATGAAGCTATCGAAAGCCTGGAGGACTGCATCGTATATCAGATCAGTTATCATCAGTACCAAGAGTTGATCACTGATTTTGCTTCTTTTGGGAATTTTGCCCGTTTGCTAGCAGAAGAAATGCTCGGATTTCTGGATCAATTTTCTAAAGGCTGGTCTTTTCTGACTGCCAGAGAGAAATATCAACTACTTACCTCCTATTTTCCCGATATAGAACTACGGGTAAAACTAGGATTTATTGCTTCATTTCTGGGGATTTCTCAGGAAACTCTGAGCAGATTACGGGCCAAACAGTGATTTTTTGATCCAGATCAAAAGAATAGCTCTGACGACGATAGATCTTTGATACAAATAAAAAAGTATGAAAAATTCAACCCTATTGTTCAGAAGCCTCTTCTTTATTATTCTAATAGCCGGAGGCGCACACTTAGTTAGTTATGCGACAGACCTTCCTGTAAAAAAGACTGTAACTACTCTAACAGAGATACCATCTTCTGTATCAGAAAGCAGAACCTCTTCTACATTTACAGAAGAACTACCTGAAACTTCATTAACAGATTATATACTGGGACGATGGAGAGTACAATACAACAGTAAAGACTTTACCGGAGCAATACAATACCTGCTGACAAAAGAAGGTAGTGAATTCCATGCATATACCGACCGCTATGAGGACAAGCATGGAAATACACAAAAAGCACCAAAGGTAAAAACTCTGGTAATTACTGTTTTTGATGGCTATAAAGGTAGCGGGCGTTATACCCTAACGTACCAAGGAAAAACCTATACAATAGATTGTCAAATACATATGGTGGACAAAACCACCTTACAACTGAGTTATGACTACTATGGATATAGTGATGTAGAAACCTGGAAAAAACTGTAAATATGATTTCTTTATTATCAAAAAAAATAGACTGGATAGATCTTCAATATTGGTTTTATATCTTCAATGATCTCAGTTTTGTATATATTATTGTTCCTTTTTTTATAGTGGAACTTATTCGGTATGCATATCAAAAGCGACTCAATAAAACTTTAGTACTGGACAGCATTGCCAATGTAATTACATTCGGAGCTTTTTATTTGATCGAGATGGTGCTAGGGGTACTAGCTATTACCAAAGTTTACTTCTGGGTGTATACGAATTATAGCCTCCCTCATCTCGAACTGAATTGGATAACGGTAATTAGCTGCATACTCCTTGCTGATTTTGCATATTATTGGGAACATCGCATGATGCATCGTATTGGAATTGGATGGGCTACTCATACAGTACACCATAGCTCTCCTCATTTCAACATGTCAGTCGCTTATCGTTTTGGTCCTCTGGATGCTATACTACCTATCGTATTTTCCCTACCATTGGTAATGCTGGGATATGATCCTGTATTGGTATTGTTGTCTGAGGTATTTGTACAGGTATTCCAAACCTTATTACATACTGAAATTGTTGGAAAACTAACCAAACCGATAGAATTTATCTGTAACACTCCTTCTCATCATCGGGTACATCATGGATCAAATCGACAATATTGGGATAAAAACTATGGGGGAATCCTCATTATATGGGATCGAATGCTGGGAACTTTTGAACCAGAACAAGAAAAAGTAGTATACGGTATTTCAGAACCACTCAATAGTGTCAATCCTGTGATTGTTTTTTTTCATGGATTAAACCGTTTCATCAACAAACTAAAAAAAATCAAAGGATATAAAAATAAATTTCTGGCTTTTGTCAAACCACCTGACTGGCTACCGAATCACCAGGATTAGAATTCTCGCTTCACACAATCAATCATCAGATAAGTCTGATGTACCATACAAAAATACAACCTAGGGGCTTTATTTTGTTCTTGCATTATCGTTTTATTAAAACGTTCCCTGAAATCACTTTAATTATACCTTTCTCCCATTCCTTTTTATTTTAATAAAAAAACTTATCCTACATCCGTTAATTTCGAATAAATCAGATTTAACGGATAGTAGTCTACACCAAAGAAAAATTCATTTTACTGAAACTACTACAGTAAATAGGGGAAAATTCCCGATTGACAAGAAAGATATTTCATATAATTTTGTACTCCCACCCCTCTTAGGATCAAGCAATCACTTTTCTGTACACAATTAATATTTAAAAGAATATATAACGATTAAACAATTATGATGTATGAATTCGAATTCAAGAACTGAAATCAACACCAAAAAGAGCAAAAAAGTTATTTTTTTTGATGGGGTGTGTAACTTATGTAATGGCTTTATTGATTTTGTAATTGTAAGAGATTTACAAAAAAGAATTTACTATTGTTCATTGCAATCTGTTACAGCTAAAGAAATAGTAGCGCATAAGGAACAACTGATTAATCATCCTTTTTCTACTATTTATTATTATGATCAGGACCAACTGTATAGTAAATCAACGGCAATCTTAAAAATTCTACAGGAATTGCCTAAATATAGGTTTATAAGTTCCGTACTACTATACATTCCTCCCGTGATAAGAGATCGCTGCTATCATTTAATAGCTAAAAACAGATACTTCTTTTTAGGTAAGAAAAACACGTGCCGTATCCCATCGGTAAAAGAACAATCTCAATTTTTATACTAATCCTACACTGTTAGAACAATGAAAAAAATATATACAAGACTAATGACTTACTTCACTCCTGTTCTCATGATTTTCTTTTTCTGCAGGAATATCATTTTGGTACAAACAAAAGAAATGGATAGCTGAATGGAGGTTTATTTTACTACCATTAAATTATATGCCTTTTTCGAGATTATTTAATCTGCTTTGAGGTAGTACGCCTCTTACTCCTGCAAACAACTACTTTATCCCCTGTTCAAGATTTAACAAAAGAAAGAAAGACTGATACTTTTTTCTTAGTATTCTCTTATTTTCTAATAAAAACAGATTACTCATCTCGAATAATCTGATGATTTACACAATGACTTTATCCAAGGTTTTGGTGCGCTGTACTTTACCGGTAGGAGTTTCTTCAAAAGTAGTTACAAAATAAATTTCTTTGGGAACTTCGTATTTGGAAAGAATCTTTAGGTTGGCAATAGCTTCTTTCAGAAATTCCTCTATAGTTTCATCATAGGTTTGCTCCACCACAAGAACAACCTTATCTCCCAATGCATCATCCGGAACAGAAGAGACAAAGAATCGCTTGGTGATCAATAATTGTAATTTAGTTTCTATCTCTTCAGGATACAACTTGATGCCTCCGCTGTTAATGACATTGTCATAACGACCTTTCCAGATGAATTTCTTATAACTGTTTAGTTCGATGACATCATTCGTAATAATTACTGCCTCATTACTTAATCTAGGAGCTTTAATTGTCAGGCAGTTACGATCATCTATTCCCAGTGTTATTCCTGGCAATGCTTTAAAAAAACGGGCAACATCTTTCTTCTTTTTTGGATTCACACGTCTGGCTGCTATATGAGACACTGTTTCTGTCATTCCATAGGTCTCATAAATTTTTGTTTTAACTCCCTGAATTAATTCTTTGAGGTTCTCTGAGATGGCTCCTCCTCCTACAATTAACTTTTTTACTAAATGAAGTCTATTTAAGGAGTTATCGAGCTGTAAGGGCACCATTGCACAAAAGTCATATTGCTTGTATACCGTATCTAATGGGTTGGTCTTTGGAGGAACAATATCAAGTTTCCATCCCAATACCATAGCGCGAACCAACATCATCTTACCTGCAATATAAGTAGCCGATAAACACAATAAAGCAGTAGTTCCCTCACCTACCTTAAAAAACTTCCCCGTAGCTAATGCACTTTGGATCATGTGTAGTTTAAATACTTTGATAGCCTTGGGAGTACCGGTAGAACCCGAAGTGTATACTATGATGTATTCATTGCTGTCCAGCCATTCTAATAAGAACTTACCAACCTCCTGTTCATACACTTCTCCTTCCTTTATGAACAAATGCGCTTGTTCTTTTAAACTGTCATTAGTAAATAACTGTTTATTAATGGAAAATTCTTTATGGATTTGGGGGGTAGAAAAATAATTCACTGTCTCCATAATCAAATGTCAATATTATTATACAGGTTTATGTTATGACAGTATGAAAAGATTATTATGTTTCTAATACCTTTTACGAAACTTTTCCCATAAGTTTCTCTTTCCATCCTGTCCATTGGTATTTTTTTGCTAAAATCCCTATAAAAATAGGAAAGACCACAAAAACAGGCAATAATACTTCAAAACTCTTATCAGGTTCTGACATATCTATAAACAAAGAATCGGTTTGAAAAGCAGTCCAATTGGCTGTAATTAATAAGGCCGTAACCAGATTATTAGCCAGATGAAATCCTAAAGCCAATTCTAGTCCTTCATCCATCAACGTAATAATACCTAAAAAGAATCCGGTTCCGATGTAGTACACTAAAATAATAAGTCCTATTTTATCAACTTCTGGGTTTGCCAGATGCATTAACCCAAATAATACAGAAGTCACCACCAATGGCACCCATCGATTTCTGGCTGCCAATCCAATCCCCTGCATCATATACCCTCTAAACAGGTATTCTTCAAAACTGGTTTGAAAAGGAATTAACAATACGCTCAGTAAAAATAGGATTGCGAATTTTTCTGCATCGAAATTCCAAATAAACTGCGATGGATCAATAAAATAACTAATCGTTACGGATGCAACCACAAAAAGTCCCATGAGGATAAACATGAAAAGAATACGCTTCCAGTCAATTTTTTTTCTGCTGGTCGTTAAAGATCTGATTCCCTGACGGTGAACAAATTTGACCCAAAAGAACAATCCCCCTAAAAAGATGACAAATGTGAGGAGGTTTTCTGCAAAAAAACGATTCTTTCCTTTCTCGGTGATTTGTTGTTCGAACATGGCTGCTACATCGACATCAAATGTGGTTACAAACCAATAATTAGCCGCCATTAAACCTAAAAATGCAAGTGGTAGTGGAATATATTTCCACATTCCCAAACTTCCTTCTTTTCCTTTTTCTATATACATTTATAATTATGTGTGTATTAATTGATCAAATTCCCAATGTTGTTCCGGATCATACCGCAACCCTCCTTCACTTACAACTAGAGGAGACGGTATATTATTCGTATATAAACCTCCTGTTCCAAGTCCCTGAGGCAAGTCATTTTCCAAGGTATATGTAAACTGACTAATCGCATTTAATCCGATATTACTCTCTAATGCGCTGGTAATCCACCAGCCGATATTCATGGATTCAGCAAGACGAATCCATTCCATACTTCCTCTAAACCCTCCTATAAGACTCGGTTTTAGTATTATATATTGAGGTCGAATCGTTTCTAATAGTTTCTTCTTTTCTTCATAAGCAAAAATCCCTATAAGTTCCTCGTCTAATGCAATTGGTAATGGAGTCTCTTTACATAGCGATTTCATTTCTGTCGTCTGTCCCTGCTTAATCGGTTGCTCTATACTATGAAGCGAGAATTCCTGTAACTGAGTTAGCTTGGTCAGGGCTTCTGAAGGAGAAAAAGCGCCGTTAGCATCTACTCGTAATGTAATCACGTCACTAGAAAACTGCGATCTGATATACGCTAATAGCGATAACTCGGTATCAAAATCTATCGCTCCTATTTTCATTTTGATACACTGAAAACCTGCTGCCAGTTTTTGAGTGATCTGCTCCTTCATAAAATCTTTCTCCCCCATCCAGATCAAACCATTAATAGGAATATCCTGAATGCCTTTGGTAAAATCAGAAGGAAATAAAATAAACGGATCTCTTGCTCGCAATGACTTAAAAGCCATTTCTACACCAAATTGAATACTGGGAAATGCTATCAGCTCATTATAAAGGGCTTCTTCTCCCAGGTGGATGTGCTCACATACCCATTGTAATTTTTGCTCATAATCTGGTCGGTCATCTATGCTGAGGGTTCTGAGAATACCACACTCTCCAATACCAATGGCAGTACCGTCCTGTAATAGCAAAAACCAGGTTTCCTTAGTAGTCAATACTCCTCTAGAGGTACCACTAGGTCGTTTAAATTCTAAAATATACTGTTGATAAGAAGCTGTCATACGTTAAGAGTTCCTCCTATTTCTAATAGTAGCAATTCTTTATCTTTTGTTACAAATGCTTCACGTGCTTTTTCATGATCAATTTCTATATACCCAAAAGTATCATAATGTACTCCTAATACACGATCACAGGCTACAAAATCACTAGCAATAACAGCATCATCTATTCCCATCGTAAAATTATCCCCAATCGGAAGGATTGCCAGGTCTAACTGCGTATGCAGTGGAATCAATTTCATATCCATGGTCAGGGCTGTATCTCCTGCGATATAAATGTTTTTATCTGCTTCTATAACAAATCCTCCTGGTTGTCCTCCATTGCTTCCATCGGCAAAACTACTGGTATGAATCGCATGTACGTATTTTACCTTTCCAAAATCAAATGTCCAGCTCCCTCCATGATTCATCGGATGCACTTCGATTCCTTTGCTTTGATAATGCATCGCAATCTCATAATTAGAAACAATGATAGCATTGGTGTTTTTGGCAATAGCCTCTGCATCCAATACATGATCTTGATGGGCGTGTGTCAATAAAATGTAATCTGCTTTTATAGCATCAATTGCAATGGCATCTTTTGATAAAGGGTTTCCTGAAATAAATGGATCGACAACAATCGTCTTTCCATTTGTCTCTATAAGTAACGTATTTTGTCCGTAAAAAGTGATATTCATGTCGAATAGTATTTTAATTATTTCAAAAACTTATATAGCATACCCTAAACTAATTAATATAGCTAATAAAAAAGTACTTAAAGCGACTTTTTTTAATTCGGGATCTAATTGCTGAGGTATTGAAGTGTTCCTTACTGTATTAAAATGAATTCCTAACGGAATAAAAGCTATCAGGAAAAGCGCATGTATCCACCGTTCATAAGTCAATCCTAAAAATAACAATAACGTACCTGTTGCTAAGATGAGTAAGCCATAATGGTATTTTTTTCCTTTAGAAAATCCCATTTTAACTACTAATGTATTCTTTCCTGCGGTTTTATCTCCATCGTGATCTCTGAGGTTGTTTAGATTCAGTACCGCAGTACTTAATGCTCCTATACTAATGGCTGGCAGAAAAATATGCAGGGATAACGACTTAGTATATAAAAAATAACATCCTACCACACTAACCAGCCCAAAAAAAATAAATACAAATACATCTCCTAAGCCTTTATACCCATATGCAGAACTCCCCATAGTATACTTCATCGCTGCTGCTATACAAAAAACACCTAAAATCAAATAAAAGACAGAGAAGATCAGGTGCTTACTTCCAAATGAAAGATAAATAAGGTACGTGGCTAATAAAAATGAAATAATAGCAGTAAGAATGATACCATTAAGAAGTTCTTTTTTACTAAGCATTCCAGATTGTAAAGCTCTGGCCGGACCAATTCTTGATTCATTATCTGTTCCTTTCACACCATCTCCATAATCATTGGCAAAATTGGATAAAATCTGTAATCCCAAAGTAGTCAATATCGCAAACCAAAAGACAGGTGATTGAAATAGACCTCCATCCACTTCTCTTATGGTGTTGAGTTCTTTAAACCCCAAAGAGGCTCCTACTATAATACCAGAAACAGAAAGTGGCAACGTTCTCAATCTGGCTGCCATAACCCAGGCTTTTACTTTTGACATCGTATATCGCATTCTAATTATCATTCAAAGGAACAGTAAATTCATCAAAAAAAAAATAAAATTCACATCCAGATATAATCACATAGGTATAAAAAAGAACTTACCTCCTGTATCCGAGGAGGTAAGTGTTGGGGAAAACAAAAAAAGTAAGGGAAAAATTGTAATTGGAATACATGACAAATATAAAACGCTTTGTAGATAAGTAGGTTACGGTTAAACCTCAAACTTTAGCAGGAATACGGGTAAATCACCTTGCACCATGCATATACACTATTGTTATACAGTTATTTATTATAAAAATACACCTATTATTAAAGTGCTAAAAAGTGTGTTTTTTTTTAAAAATACTTCAGTATCGCCAAAAAAAGATTTTATAGAACAATTAAAACGACTAAATTTGTCAGAATTTAAATGTAAACCCTAAAATTTATATTCCTTGAAAAGTAAAAAGGCTGTCAAATTAATCGATAAAATTCTGGGAGATCTTGAAAGAGTTGGAATTATAACCAATACACTTATAGAAGATTTAAAAACACTTCGTCCCTTTGCAATTGAAGAAGAAGTTCCGTTGGTTGTAAAAACCTTACGTCTTACGTATGAACACATAGAGGAGAATGACACTTTTTTAATACCAATCCCTGATGATGATCCTATTGAGGAAGATGAACTGGTATCAGAAAACAATACAACGGTAGAAACAGAAGTAAATCCCGTCGAAAGTTTACAATACCTAATAGCTTTAATGAAAGATCTGGATAATAAAATGAATATTGCAGACCTTAGAGAATACAGCAAAGCATTACGCGATTTCTCTAACTAAGTATCTAGCATAAAATAGCAATAGTTCCCTTTATAAAGTAATTTTTATAAAGGGATTTTTTATTATGCATACATAATTAATTGATTATCAATCCGCCTTTTTCCCACTAAAACAAAAAAACACTAAAAACACAAAGTACTGACAAACAGCAATATACACATAAAAAAACCGTAATTTTCCTACTCAATAGCAGTATTTACCTACAATTTTTGTATTTATATCAACTTCTCCTCTTTCAAACGCACTCTTTACAGAGAAAACTCTTCATTTTAACGTTTTTTAAGATATAAATTTTAACAGTTTAATTTCTTTATTAATCTTTGTACTTGTCAATTATGAACGATACTCTTAAACCTACATGTTCATTAACCCATTTTTTTTAATCATACCCTATATTAAATACTATTAAATTTTAAAGAAAGTGATTAGTCATTTTGCTAATCCATTTTATATGAATCAGTTTAATAATTTTTTAATTTTTCAAAACCAATCTTTATGATTAAAACTACTTTTAATAAAAATGGCAATGGGTCGTTTTTATTTTCAAACAAATTCATCTTACTCCTGACATGCTTGTTCATGTTTTCAGGAGCTGTTATGAGCGCTAAAAGTGCTATTCCAACAAGCACTACTGAAGAAATTGCACTAACTTCTGAAAATAACAGTGAAGATTACGCTTGGTCCAGAAAATGTGTAACTTTCAAAAACACAGGAAAATGTGCTACCGACATTTACATATACGACGGTTGGTACTGCCGATTCAAAAAAAGATTGGCTCCGGGACAAACATGGACTACATATGCATATGCAGGAAATGTATTTAGAGCTGTTGAAGCTGATGCCGGAAGTTTTAATAACCTGAAGTATGACAAAAGATACAAAGTTACTCGCAGACATTCTCAAGTCGTACACTTATGTCCTGAGTACTGTGTAGATCCATGTGATGATCTTACAGTAGATGCAGGAGAGGATGTAGAAGTTTGTAACGAAGAAGAGGTAACTCTTTCTGCAACAGTAGCAGGTACTACTACATGTACTACAGATGCAGAGTCTGACTGTAATCATACGTTATATAAGCACGGAGGATACTGTAGCTGGTACTACCCTCCTTCTAATGCAGCATACTGTGGTAGTGGACATGGTGCTAAGCTATGGACTGCCGGAGGATATGGTACTTCTTTTGTAACAATAGATTTTGGTAAGGTAGTTCCTGCAGGAACAAAAATCCATACCAAAATGAAATTAAAGCACTGTTCTAATACATATTCTAATAAAGCAAGTGCTACTATCAAGGCTTCCTTAAACGGAGATAATGGATTTACTTCTCTTGGAACCGTTAAGTTCTCTTCTCAATATTATGCTGAGTACACATATACATTAGATGCTCCTGCCAGATACGTAAAAGTAATTGACAATGGACAATGTTCTTTCCTAGTTGACTACGTGCGTTATGAAATCGAAGCAACTACTAATGATACTGTAGAGTACGAATGGTCAGGACCTGGTATCGTTGGAGCAAATAATACAAAAGATATCACTGTAAATAAAGCTGGAAACTATACTGTAAAAGTAAAAAGCTGTGACGGATGTGAAGCAACTGATACTGTAAAAGTAAAAATCAACAACTCTCCTGACGTACAGGTAACGTCTGTAGATGCTACTTGCGAAAATGCTACTGGCTCTATCACATTTACATATGAAGATACACCAAACAGAACAAACATTGAACTTTCTATTGATGGAGGAAACAACTTTACAAATGTAAAAGACGATTCTGGTTCTTATACTTTTGATAACCTTGCTCCTGATACGTATGATATCGTAGTAAGATGGGGGAATGACGATTGTCCTATCGAGCTGGATTCTGTAACTATTATCGAAAAAGAAGTAATTACTGTGGATGCAGGAGATGATCAAACAGTATGCAAAGGTGATGAAGTAGTTCTTACCGCTTCTGTAACAGGAGAAGGACAGTGTGAAGAGTGTGTTGAGTATGAATTACTAAACACTGATTACTGTAGAGGATCACAACATCAGTTTGTTGTATTTATTAACGACAACGGAACCAGAAGATGGTTTAGAAATGTTGATATGACATGGACTCTTAATGCAGATGGAACTGCAACTGTAAAAGGGACTGTGTTAGAATATAACAATACTCCAAATACTGAATTTGAAGTAGATGCTACCTACTCTGGGTATACAACAACTGCTCCTGACGGAAGTCCTAAAGGAAATGACTGTCATCAGGAAGAAGATTCTTCTGGGTGGGCATATTATACACAGTTAACTGGTACTATCACACAAGTTGGTGGTGGATTAAGCTACTCTATCGGAAGAAGAGGACCTTCTTTCCAATTAGGTATCGACGCTAATAACTTCGAAGCTACTCCAGGTACAAACGGTGGATCTGGATGGTTTACAATAGACGGAGCACCAGATTCATTTGGTGACTTTAACTTCAACTTCGGAGAATGTATCACTAACAATACTAATGGAGTACAGTATCAGTGGTCTACAGGAGAAACAACACCAAGTATTGTAGTATCTCCATCTGAAGATACTACATATACAGTAACTGTTAATAACTGTGGAGATTGTACTACAGAGGATTCTGTTACTGTATTTGTATCTGATACAAACGTAAGTGCTGGGGATGATGCAAATATTATCGAGGGAGAATCTACTACCTTAACTGCTACCAGCGATAATGCTGTAAGCTATGAGTGGTCTAATGGAGCTACTACAGCATCTATTGATGTTTCTCCAACAACTACCACTACATATACAGTGACTGCTACCAATGCAAACGGATGTACTGCTACGGATACTGTAGTAGTAACAGTAGAGCCAGATCCTTGTACAACTAAGGAATACGATGTTAAAGCATATCCTATTCCAGTAGAAGCAACAGGAATTCTAACAGTGGACATCGCTGTAGATCAGGATCAGGAAGTTACTTATGAAACCTTTAAAATGGATGGTAACAGAACCGGACCTGCTGTGAAGAAGCAAATAAACAGAGGTTGTAATACGTTTACTATCGACCTAGATAAGCATTGTAACTTCTTACCAGGTACAACATATATCTTAAAAATTACTGGTGGAAACTGGACAGAATCAATTCAGTTCATGACAAAACAGTAGTTTTTTTAAAAAACCTATAAATATAAACCCTGCAAGAGTAAATCTTGCAGGGTTTTTTATACGTATCTGTAAATAAAAGCGTTTATAATTTGTAATGATTTTGGGATTAAAACGTCCTAATTTATAGTCAGAAAAAATTATTGAAATTTTATGATTTTTTAATCCTGACGTAGTTTCAAAAATAGTATTTTTACGAACTTTTATTTAAAGAACGCGAATGAAGAGTAATTCAAAATCTGTTAAAAAGACAAGGCTACAACTATTACATCAGTACTATAGTTATACAGGTTTTTATAAGTTTTTGGGAAAGAGTTTAAAAAAAGCCCTTCCTCCTATTCTACTATTTATTGCAGCGCTGTTATTTATAAATTACTTTGTTGTCAATATTAATGATTTACTTATTTATGTAACTGAGAATTATTCTGACTATACCGTTTTTGGTATCTTCTTTGCTTCGGAATCAATTTTGGGATTGATTCCCCCAGAAATATTTATTGCTTGGAGTGATAAGGCCTCCAGTCCTATAACCTATCTTTCTATTTTGGCACTATTGTCTTATCTGGGTGGGGTGGTTTCTTATTTTTCGGGAATTGCTATAGCCAAAATCCCTACGATGAAGAATTACCTGGAAGTAAAAATGGCAAAACATATTAAAAATACCAGAAAATGGGGAGGATTTTTAATTATTGTAGGAGCATTACTTCCTATTCCATTTGCTATTACCAGTATTGCAGCAGGGATTATAGGATATCCACTTACTAATTACCTACTGTTTGGTTTATTGCGTTTTCTTAGATTTTATCTCTATGCAGCTGCTATTTTTAGTTTAATATAGATATACTACTTATACATAATGAAAGAACTAACTCGGTATTTTTATAAGTTACTTATCAAAAATAACGTCTCGCCGGAATTGGCAGAATATCTCAATGTTATTATCGGTGTTATTGTTCTTTTACTTGCTATTTTTATCATAGACCTGATCTTACGCAGAGTTATTCTGGGCATATTTCAGAATTATGCCAAACGCTCCAAAAATATTTTTGATGACTTCTTGGTTAAGAATAAAACCTTTAACTATTTAGCACATATAGGTCCTCTATCGATTATAATCTGGGTAGTCCCCAAATTATTTATAGCCTTTCCAAAAGCAGAAAAAGTGTTGGAAGTACTATTCGATATGCTTGTTATCGTACTGACCATATGGATTGTACGTAGTGTCCTCAGAACCTTTCGGGATTTTTTAAAAACACTCCCATCTTTTAAGGACAAACCTATTGATAGTTATATTCAGGTATTTATGATATTTGCCTGGTCCATTGGAGCTATTCTTATTTTTTCATCTATTACCGGTAAATCCATCTGGACATTTCTAACTGCATTAGGAGCTATGTCAGCGGTGATATTGTTAATATTCAAAGATACCATCCTCGGGTTTGTCGCCAGTATACAAGTAGCTGTTAATGATACCGTTCGTATTGGTGACTGGATTACAATGAGCAAATACGGAGCTGACGGAGATGTTATAGAAATCAATCTATCCTCAGTAAAGGTCCAGAACTTTGATAAAACCATCACCACTATACCAACCTATCACCTAACCTCTGAATCTTTTAAAAACTGGAGAGGGATGCTTGACTCTGGTGGAAGAAGAATTAAACGTTCTATCCTTATCAAAACATCTTCTATTAAATTTCTTTCTGATGAGGACCTGAAAAAACTGGCAGATATCGAATTGCTTAGTGATTATATCGAGACCTCCAGAAAAGAAATTAACGAATTCAATAAGAAACACGCGGTCAACAAGAAGCTTCTTATCAACGGTCGAAACTTATCCAATCTGGGGGTCTACAGAAAATATGTAGAAAAATACCTGGAAAACCACTCATATATTAATAAAGATATGACAATTATGAGTCGCCAGTTAGCCCCAACTGCTCAAGGTACTCCTATTGAAATCTATGCATTTAGCAATGATAAAGTGTGGAAAAATTATGAAATTATCGTAGCCGATATGTTTGACCATTTTCTAGCGGCTATCCCATACTTTGACCTGGAAACATTCGAGCTACAATTTTCTGTTAATTCCTGATTAATTCTAGTGCTATTTTATGTCCAGTACGTACCTTTGCAGCTAGCTAAACTATAAATTACTGTCGTATGCTAAAAGCATTTAAAATTATAAGTTATCTAGAAGGTATTTCCTTTTTATTGATATTGTTTGTGACCATGCCACTTAAGTATCTCTTTGATTCTCCGCAACCCAATCAAGTGATCGGAATGGCACATGGGTTATTATTTCTCCTTTATGTGGTTTTTGCCATTATGATGAAAGAAGAAAGAAAATGGAATGGAAAAACTTTATTCATCGTTCTTATATGTTCCATTATTCCTTTCGGAACTTTCTGGATGGACAAAAAATACCTGAAATAAACTACCTCGTGACGAGTCCACGAGATACTCATTGGAAATAAATTTTCAATTTCAAGGCAAGCTTTTAGGTATTACACTCTTTGGCCATGCCAATAAAATAGTTTATTCCGGATACTCTATCCTTAGATGATAGATATTAGTAAGTTTTCGTTTGAATACTTTTTTGATCTGCTGAATTTCTTTGAAAGTAATATTAGCATTTAGAAACTGACCGTTTTCCATTTGCTTATTGATAATTTTCTCTACAAAAGAATCAATCAGGCTACTGGTCGGGTTTTTCAAACTCTTGGAAGCAGCTTCTACACTATCGCTCATCATAAGGATAGCAGTTTCTTTAGAAAAAGGTTTCGGTCCCGGATATTGAAAATCTTCAATGGCTACATTTTCATTGTTTTCTTTTTCTTTGGCATAAAAATAATAGACTACATTAGTACCATGATGGGTTCTGATAAAATCAATAACCCGATCTGGTAATTTATGCTTTTTAGCAATCTCTACTCCTCTGATTACATGATTGATTATTACAGTGGCACTTTCTTTGGGCGATAAGGTATCATGTGCATTTCCGGAACTGGTTTGGTTTTCAGTAAAAAAAGTTGGATTTGCCATCTTTCCTATATCGTGATATAAAGCCCCTACCCGCACTAACATCGCATTTGCTCCAATTTCATTTGCTGCTGCTTCTGCAATATTAGCTACATTGAGAGAATGATGAAAAGTTCCCGGAGCTCGGTCAGATAACTCTTTTAGCAAAAAAGAATTCGTATCACTTAACTCTAAGAGTGATACATCAGAGATTAAACCAAATACTTTTTCATATACATAAATAAGAGGATGTACAATTAAAGCTGCTAAACCACTTAAGATAAACAATGAAATAGTGGACCAGTCAATATTCGTTACAATTCCTTCGTGTATGATATGAAAAGCAATATACACCAAAATATAAATAAAGGTTATTTTCATAACCGTGATAAAAAGATTGGCCCGCTTGAATGATTCAGAAACAGTCAGAATAGTTACAATCCCTATAATAATCTGCGAAAAGGTATACTCATAACTATTAGGAACAATAAATCCCAAAATCAAAACCGTCACAATATGCGTGAATAACCCCAAACGAGAATCAAAAAACGCCTTTAACACCAATGGGAGAATACACATAGGAACCACATAGATATATTCTGATTTATACTTGACCACCAAAGTGGTTATAAGTACCATGATAAATATATTAAACGCAATAAAGGTTAATTGTGTGTTATTGTCAAAGATATCTGCTCGATATTTTTTTATAAACAACAACAACATTAACAGTACCAATCCAATTAACAGGGTATAACCAAATACAATCCAATAAAAATTCTTGTCACTCCATACCTGTGATTCATATTCTGCCTTTAATGAATTCAATATCTGTAGCGTATCTCCTTCCACCACTTCTCCTTTGGCAATAATCCTGCTATCTTTGGATACACTTCCACGAGTGGTCAACACCTGGTTTAATTCTTCTTCCAAAATTCGTTCGGTAAAATCCGTATTGAGACGAACATTGGATTTTACCAGATCATAAAACAATGAAACCAACTGACTTCTATAGTCGGTAAATTCGCTATTGCTAATCGAAGAGTTAATAAAATTAGCCAGTTCTCTATTGTTCAGCAATTGTCCATAGGTAATTGCTTCAGCTTTATTTCCTTTATTTAAAAAGATTTGCTTTTTATTCGAATAGCCGTAATTCTCCTCTAATACTCCATATTTATATATTTCATCCAACAATGTCTTCCCAAATTTCAAAATGCCTCTACGATCTTCTTTCGAGCTTTCATTTTCTTTACTGAAATAGGAAGAAAAATTAGTTAAATAGTTTTTCCTGACATTTTGAGAGATGATCGTATCGTACTGAAAATAAGGAATCAGATTATCTTCTATTGTTTTTTTCTCTTTCTTTATTTCCTCTGCTGTTTTGGAAATAGCAAAATCAAAAGGCGCATACAGGTTTTCATACTGCCATGGTTTTCCTTTTGTAAATTCGTATTTAAACAAACCTCCTTTAGGAAATAAGTAAACGATAAGAAAAGTCGTTATCGCAAAGAGAAAAACCTTGTAAATAAATGATTGGTTACGATATAGGCTATCTAAAAACTTTTTCACAAATATAGTTGTATTGATATCTCAAAAGTACTAAAAAATAAGAGACTAAGACATCTTAATACTGTTGGTAACTTCCTTATATATTTCCTTTAAAAATCCTTAAATTCGCAAAAAACTATACACACATTTTTAAATACATATATAAATGAGTAAAGAAGTTGTCATCGTATCAGCTGCGCGCACACCAATTGGAAGTTTTATGGGAAGTTTATCTACTGTCCCGGCAGTACAATTAGGGGCGACAGCGATCAAAGGAGCCTTAGATAAAATCAATTTAGATCCAAAACTGGTTGAAGAAGTGATCATGGGTAACGTAGTACAGGCAGGAAACGGTCAGGCACCTGCCCGACAAGCTGCTCTGGCTGCTGGGATTGATCAAAATGTACCTTGCACAACTATCAATAAAGTGTGTGCCAGTGGAATGAAAGCTGTCATGCAGGCTGCGCAAACAATTGCTTTGGGAGATGCTGATATTGTTGTTGCAGGAGGAATGGAAAATATGAGCTTGATCCCACATTATGTTCGATTGAGATCAGGACATAAGTTTGGACCTCAAACTTTTGAAGATGGAATGCAAAAAGATGGACTGGTAGATGCCTATGATAATAATGCAATGGGAGTATGTGCGGATCTATGCGCTAAAGAATACGAATTTAGCCGAGAAGACCAGGATGCTTTCGCTATACAATCATATGAGCGTTCGGCAGCAGCGTGGGAAAGTGGAAAGTTTGATAATGAGGTAGTGCCTGTAGCAGTTCCACAACGAAGAGGGGAACCTGTTATGGTTACAAAAGATGAAGAATATACCAATGTAAAAATGGAGAAGATTCCAGCATTGCGTCCTGCTTTTACAAAAGAAGGTACCGTAACTGCCGCGAATGCTTCGACTATTAATGATGGAGCGGGTGCTGTTATTGTTATGAGTGCTGATAAAGCTAAAGAATTAGGATTACAACCACTGGTAAAAATTACAGGGTATGCAGATGCTGCACAAGAACCACAATGGTTCACCACTGCACCAGCAAAAGCGTTGCCTAAAGCCCTATCTAAAGCTGGAGTAGCCATAGAAGATGTAGATTTTTTTGAGTTTAATGAAGCTTTTTCTGTAGTAGGCTTAGCCAATCTAAAAATATTAGGACTTAGCGACGAGAATACTAACGTTAACGGAGGAGCCGTTTCATTAGGACATCCACTGGGATGCTCAGGAGTCCGAATTATAATAACTTTAATAAACGTTTTAGAACAAAATAATGCAAAAACTGGAGCTGCAGCCATATGTAATGGTGGTGGTGGTGCCTCAGCGATGGTCATTGAACGTCTGTAAGTAATAATAATCCAGTAGTAATTAAAATCTTTGCATGCAATACGGTATTTGTAATTTAAGTATTGTTCCACTTCGAGCTGAACCAAAGGATACTAGTGAATTAACCTCACAAGTACTTTATGGAGAACATTTCAAAGTATTAGAACAGCGAAAAAAATGGAGTCGTATCCGTCTGGCTTTTGATAAGTATGAAGGCTGGATTGATAATAAGCAGTATTTAGAAATTACCGAGGACGATTATAAAGACTTTGATCAAAAATCTCCTGCTCTTGTAGGAGATCTTATCGAATTTGTATGTTCTGACGAAAATCAATTAACCCCAGTGCCAATGGGGGCCTCGTTAACCGCTCTTGAGTACTTTGGGCATTCTTTCGAAGGTCAAAGAATTGAAGATAAACAAGAAAAGAGCAAATTGATCGAAACTGCTTTCTTATTTCTTAACGCTCCTTATATGTGGGGAGGGAAAACCAATTTTGGAATTGACTGTAGTGGTTTTACTCAAATGGTTTATAAAATTAATGGGTATAAACTAAAGAGAGATGCTTCACAACAAGCTACACAGGGAGATCCGCTAAGTTTTATAGAAGAAAGTGAACCTGGAGACTTGGCTTTTTTTGATAATGAAGAAGGGCTTATAACGCATGTTGGAATCATAATGAAAGATAATTATATCATTCATGCACATGGAAAAGTACGAGTAGACAGAATTGATCACACAGGTATTTTTAATGCTGAAAAAAGAACACATACACATAAGCTCAGAGTAATCAAACGAATTATATAAGAGTTTAGATTCTTATCTAACAGACTAAAAAAAGGACAAATTCCGATAGAGGGTATTTGTCCTTTTTTTATACTTCGTTTTTTATAAAAAGAAACTTTTATCACATACACAAACACCTAAAAACAAAAACATTACAATAAAACACCCTCCTCTACAAACGATATCGCACCAATTGTTTTTATATATAATTAGAAGAAGTTGTGCAGAAAATATAGGTGGCTTTTGACAAAAATGTACACCTATAATCAGGCAAACATCCGCATCTTTGGATCAACAAAATAACATTATTATGAAAAACACAATACTCAACTTAGTTATAATTACGCTCTGTAATATAACTTTTGCTCAGAACTCTGCACCATCATCTCATCTTACAGCCAAGGACAAAGTAGCTGGAGATATTCTTATGAAAACAGTTCGTTCTACTATTACTACCGATGCTACCTATTACTGTACAATGCAATGGAATGGTGGAGCTGAAGGAGGTGCCTACTGTGGTTTCCAGGACTCTCCGGATAAGGGACATACATTTATCTATTCGATATGGGATCCCAGCAATGGGAAAACCATTACAGCTGATTTTGTTGGAGAGGGAACCAAAGTAGAAAACTTCGGCGGAGAAGGAACCGGTCTCAAATCCATGAATAATACGATTGGCTGGAGCCTTAATGAATGGAATACTGTAGTAACACGTCGTTGGGATGTTGGAACTCATTCTTATTTCGGATTTTGGGTTCGAAGAGATTCTCAAAACAAATGGTATCATATGGTAACAATGAATTATCCGGTCGCGAATGTTACCTTTAACAGTGATACCAATGCATTCTTAGAAGATTGGCTCAGTACCGGTTCAAAGAAAAGGCGTTTTGAGATGAAAGATGGATTCAAAAGAAAATTGGATGGAAACTGGGTATCCATGAATGAAGCTGTATACAAAAGAAATGATGAACCCAGGTCAGAAAATTATACAAATGCCGTAGATGCAGGTGTAAGTAACGGCGTTTATTTTATGCAATCCGGAGGAAACTCCACCCCTAGTTTCCCCGGAACTCCACCTATTACATTACGTACTAATACGAATGCTCAGCCATCAAATCCAGCAATTTCCTTTTCTATAAGTACACTTTCCTCTTCAAAAATAACTTGGGAAGTCCCTACTTCCGCCACTCCTCAGTTTAAATACACTATTAAGATCAATAATAACACAGTACAATCTAAAATTGCTCCGGAAACAAGAACCGCTGCGATAAGCGCAACTCCTGGCAGTATTGTAGAGTTAACGCTTGAGGATATTCTTGGAAGAACTACAACACAAACCAAAACAATCACTACTAATAGCGTACTTCCTAATGGGGTATATAAAGTAACTTTTGAAAATAGTCAAAAATCGTTAGATACTTTCGGGATGAATAATGGATCGAATATTGGTCTATATGAATCCCATGGTGGTCCTAATCAACAATGGGAAGTAATCAATCTGGGAAACAACATCTATAAAATTACGAATATTAAAAATGGAAAAAGCATTGATGCTTTTGGACAAAACAACGGAGACAATATTGGATCGTATGAATATCACGGAGGTCCTAATCAAAAATGGGAAATTAATATCGTAAGCAATGGAGTCTATCAGGTAACTGATTACCGAAGTAAAAAATGTATAGACGCATTTGGTACAAGTAATGGATCGAATATAGGATTATACGAGTGTCATGGAGGAAGTAACCAAAACATACGATTCACACTGGTGTCGACAAGAAAAAATAGCAAAGAGATCACATCAGACCTTTCTTCATACATCTATCAAAATGCAGGTGTCTTATATATCAATATCAATGACGCAACGAGAAAAAAAGCGAAAGTTTCTGTCTTCTCTATCCAGGGATCAGAGGTAATCAAGAAAGAAATCTACACAGGAAAACCACAACAAATAAACCTAATAAATTTAGCGAAAGGACTTTACATTTTAAAAACAGATGGAAATCTGGTAAAAAAGATTACTGTACAATAAGTACAAAAACTTATTAGGATATAACAAAGGAGAATAAAGCTTTATTCTCCTTTGTTATTATGCTATGAAAGATAAGATGATACATTTTCCGAAGTCACAATATCAATAGGAAGTAACCTTTTATACCTCATTTCTTTTTTGAATAAGAAAAACTCAACCAACTTAGATACCCCCAGATACACCTGACGTTCCGGATTCTGATGAATAAGGAAATCAACAAAATCTTTTTCTAGTAAAGAAACATTTTCTTTAAGTAAATCGTATCCGATAATCGCTATTTCTTTATTGACATCTCTAATAATATCAGCCACTTGAAATACTTTTGAAGTTGTGATAAAACACCCATTTATATCTTTATTATCGGTTAAAATTTCGACAAGTTCTTTTCTAACCTCGCTTTTAGAAACTGTGATGGTTTTAACATCTTCCGAAGCAACGTATTCCTTATAATAAGTTCTAAACCCCTTTTCTTTTTCTTGCATATGTATTGCATTACTAAACTGCTCATCTACATGAACAACAAGAGGCACTCCTTCGCCTTTTGTTACCATATGCATTAGTTTAGCTCCTACCCGTCCACTCTGGTATAAATCCTGTCCTACAAAATTCTTCACTTTAGGATTGTCTATAAAAGTATTAAAGACGCTAATAACCGTCGTATCAGGATATTCTTCAACAGCCTGAATACTTTCTTTATAAAATAATGAAGCTAACAGAACAGCATCTGGTTTTAATGATAACACCTGAGCATGTGTTTCCAAAAAAGAAGCAGTTTTATTAGGATCAAAATAAAAAGGCTCTATCGCAAAACCAAACGATTTAAATTCCATGATAGCAGTCTCAATTCCAGGAACACATGGAGACCAATACGGATCTATTTCGGGATCAGGAAGTAAAATACAAATATGATATACTTTATTATTTTTTAGATTTCTGGCAATCAAGTTCGGTTGATAATCTATTTTCTGCAATACCTCATTTACTTTATCCAGTGAAGCCTGAGACACTTTTCCCCTATTATGCAATACTCTATCAACAGTTCCTTTAGAAACATTAGCCAGTTTGGCTATATCCTTTATCGTATATTTCTTTTTCATCGCAAACAAATATAATACTTAATTTTTTTTACAGTGTGCTCGAGCACATTTTAACACTTAAAACTTCTTTTTATTGAATTAAATGAATATATTCGCCTCAGCATTACGTAAATAGACACAGTTACACATGCAAACAAAACAGCACTAAACACCTTATACACAAACGTTTACATTTTGAAAAACAAAATTATATCCATTGCTCCTGCCCGCACCTGTTTATTCGGGGATCATCAGGATTATTTAGAGTTACCCATTATAGCTTGTGCGATTAACAGACACATTCGATTAGAAGCTGAGGAAAACGACACAGAAACTTTACATTTATTTATGCCAGATATCCAGCAACAACGAAGTATTCCGCTGGATACCCCCCTGGATAACATTGCCAGTGACGATCATTTCTTATCTGCTATTAAAGTATTAAAACAATACGGTTGTGTTCCTAACAGTGGCTATGATATAAAAATTACCGGTAATATCCCTATCAATGCAGGAACTTCCAGCTCTTCTGCTGTAGTGGTTGCCTGGGTTCAATTTTTACTAGAGGCATTTGGAGCTTCTATTACAATAAATAAAGAATATATCGCTCAGATTGCTTATGAAGCAGAAGTAGTCGCTCACGGAGCTCCTGGTGGCAGAATGGATCAATTCAGTATCGGTTTGGGGAACATCATCTATCTGGAAACCGGTACTCCTTATACTTTTGATATTATTCATACCCCGCTGGATTCTATTATTATCGGAGAATCAGGAGTTCCTAAAAAAACAATAGGAGTATTAAGCCAACTCAAAGAGAAAGCACTTTTAGCAATACACTCTGTAAAAGAAAAGCTTCATGATTTTGAGATTAAAGAAGCAAAACGTGAGGACATCAAAAAATATCTGAACTATATTCCGGATACATTACACCCGTATCTGTATGCTGCAATTGTCAATCATGACATTACCCAAAAGGCAATCAGAGCATTCAGAAAGAAAAAAATTGATTTAAAAGAAATTGGAGTGCTGATGGATCAGCATCACGAAATACTCAAAGACACCTTAGGGATTACCATTCCGAGAATTGACGATATGATTACAGCTGCTAAACAAGCCGGAGCATATGGAGCTAAAATAGTAGGCTCAGGAGGAGGTGGTAGTATTGTTGTTTTGGCTCCCAAAGGAAAGGAAACAGCAATCATAGAAGCAATTAAAAATGCTGGTGCTAAAGATGCATATCAGGTGTCTGTAGATCCCGGTGCCAGAATACTACAAAATTAACACAACTATACTATGCATGAGAATTTGGTTATTTTAGCAGGGGGTGCTTCTTCCAGAATGAAGAAACCATCCTCCTCAAAACACTTGAATCAGGAAGAGATCAATCAAGCTAATGAGAGAAGTAAAGGTCTCATAGGTCTGGGAGGAGAAGGAAGACCCCTACTCGACTATTTGCTTTTTAACGCAAAAAAAGCAGGATATAAAACTGTTTATTTGATAATCAGTGAAAAAGGAGCGCTTTTCAAAGAGTGTTACGGACCTGATGATACAGGAAATGACTTTCACGGTCTTACGATTAATTATGCAGTTCAGTATATAGAAAAAGGTCGGATAAAACCTTTGGGAACAGCAGATGCATTATACCAGGCAATAGAACAATACCCTGAACTTTCGACTACTTACTATACCGTTTGTAATAGTGACAACCTATACTCTGTAGCAGCACTGAAAGCACTCAGAGAAACAACAACACCAAATGCTTTTATCAGCTATGACCGCAATGCACTGGATTTTCCCAAAGAACGAATTGCTCGCTTTGCAGTTGCTAAATTAGATCCACAAAACTTTTTATTAGATATCATAGAAAAGCCTACTGAGCAAGATATTGAAAATTGTAAGGATCAAAATGGAATATTACGGGTGAGTATGAATGCTTTTAAGTTCAAAGGAGAAACGCTTGCTACGCCATTAAAAGAATGTCCTATTCATCCGGAAAGAAACGAAAAAGAGTTGCCAACTGTTTTTCTTAACATGCTGAAAATACACCCTAAAACAGCTATTGGAATTCCTTTTTCAGAACATGTTCCGGATCTAACTGCTAAAGATGATATTCATACTGTCAAACAATTTTTAGCCAAAAATTATCCAACCACCTTAGAATGGTAAAAAAAGGCAGGATATCATCCTGCCTTTTTCTTTTAAATCATTATGGTATGATATAGTTTATTTTATTTCTTTTATTTGCCGTATCATTTGATTCGTGAATCCCCATTCATTATCATACCATATCATAATTTTCACTAAATCTCCATCTACTACTCTAGTCATGGAAGCATCCACTGTAGATGCATATGAATTCATCTGAATATCAGAAGACACAATAGGATCATGTGTTACTTTAATAACTTTATTATAACGAGCTGTCTGAGCTTCTTTCTCTAAGATTTCATTAATCTCTTCGGGAGTAGTTGCTCTTTCTGCAATAAAAGTAACATCACTCAAGGAGCCTACAGGTACCGGTGTTCTCACTGCAATTCCATCAAACTTACCTTCGTACTGTGGCAATACTTTTGTCGTAGCAATAGCTGCTCCGGTACTGGTTGGTGTCAGGTTTATGGCAGCAGCTCTTCCCATTCTAAAGTTTTTCTTAGAAGGGGCATCTACTAATTGCTGAGAGGCTGTATACGCATGAATTGTATTGAGAATCGCCTTCTTTATACCGATAGTACGTCCTAATATTTCTACTACAGGGCTGATATTATTAGTAGTACAACTAGCACATGAAAATATGGCCGCATGACCATCTTCTGTATTTACACCATGTACAACCGTAGGAGCATCCGGGCTTTTTGTAGGTCCGGAAATTACAACTGTTTTGGCACCTGCTTTGATGTGTTTTTCTGCATCTTCTCTTTTGGTAAAAAAACCTGTGCTCTCCACCACAATATCTACCCGCTCTTCTTTCCATGGTAGCTCCTCAGGATCTCTCTGCGTAAAGTACTTTATTCGCTTTCCTCCTACTAATAAATAACCTTCCTCCGTACTAACTTCTTTCTCATATATACCATATACACTGTCGTATTTCAGCAAGTATTCTATGTTAGACAATGGCATTAAGTCATTAATAGCAACTATCTCCAAATCAGATTCTTCCATAATCAACTTTAATGCAGCTCTTCCTATTCTTCCGAACCCGTTTATAGCTATTCTTTTCATATAATTTTATTAAAAATTTTATTCTGTTTATATAGTGTTATTTGATAATCGGCACTTGTATACTTTATATAGAAATTACCCCAAAAAGTATTCGCCTAAATAAAAATCAATCCTCTAATAGTGATACCCCGTTAAGGTCTGTTGTAAGCACATCACTCATGTAATCAAAAAATGGTCTTAACAATTCAAAGTGAAACACAACCTTATCCAGAAAATCAGGAGCACAAACTTCTTTATTAGTAAAAGAATGCACCACAATAAAAGATTTGTTTTTAATTAAATCTATAGCAGAATGTTCTTTACTAAAACCTTTTGGAGCTGTTTTTACCTGATTATCAGTAGTAAAACCGCCAAATGCTTTTTTAAAATCAGGGGTATCCAAAATATCTCTTATTTCCTGATCATCCATTTCAAACTCTTTCCTTATCCGTAATAAATCTGCAGGATTAGGACTAAAAAAACCTCCGGCCAGTTTTGAATTTCCAGATTCTATCCTCAGATAATACCCTCCTCTTCTATGAGCTCCTGCTCTACTAAAACCTACACTTCTGTGTATGTTATACGGGGTCTTATCTTTACTAAATCGAATATCTCTATTGATTCTATATATTTTAGTGTTATCAATTTCATCTGATTCGTTGAGTCTCTCTGCAACTGATGAATAAAAAAGCTTCAGTTTTTTTTCATTTTCCTGATATCTTTTTTTATGCTCCTGCATCCAATCTCTGTTATTATTTACTTTTAAATCATCTAAAAAACCAAATATATCTTTTGATAGCTTGCTCATACGTACGTTGTATTCTTAGTCCCTAAAAATACTAAAATCTATTAAATCATGTGGCTATTAAAAACGAGAGTTATGTTAATCTTTTTATTGTTGTTTACCGCAGCAGCCTTTTATTTCACAACTTACTCGAATCTGATAAATTAGTTCGTGCACGTTGGTCGATTGGGTACAAAATCATAACTAAATCTATTTGAAATGCTATTTTTTTTATAAAAAAAGGAAGTATTTCATTCTATTCAGGACTAATCTCATATTATTCTATATATTTACTGGACTTTTTATAATTAGCTATGGATAAAGAGAAAGAATTGATCATTTCTAAGATTGAGGAACAAAAGAAAAATCCCAATCTTAGACTGAAATTAAAGGAAAAAACAGAGTACTTTACGAATCTTTTGTTTTATACATTATTTGATTCGGATACAGAAGTTGCCAAAAACATTGACAAATTAGAAGAACTTTTTCAGGAGTTAGTCGATCTGGCCTGCTGGGAAACTGAAAAACCCTGCTCTAAAGTTTGGCAATCTTATTTAGAGAAATTACCAGAAATATTACAAAAACTAAATCTGGATGCACAGGCATTTATAAAAAGTGACCCTGCTGCTAATTCTATTGAAGAAGTATATATGGCATATCCCGGCTTTTATGCCATTGCTATTTACCGCCTAAGTCACGAATTGCTAAAATTCGGCTTGCCACTGGTTCCCCGATTGATGACGGAATACTCGCATAGATTAACCGGTACAGACATCAACCCTGGTGCAGAAATAGGAGAATCTTTCTTTATTGATCACGCTACGGGAATTGTTATCGGTGAAACAGTGATTATAAAAAACAATGTCAAAATGTATCAGGGAGTTACCCTGGGAGGATTGTATGTAGATCGAAAACTGAGAAGTGTAAAACGTCACCCAACCGTAGAAGATAATGTAACCATATATGCTAATGCTACTATTTTGGGAGGGAGTACTGTGATTGGTGCCAATAGTACTATTGGGGGAAATACATGGATCACCTCTTCTGTTCCTAAAAACTCCATCATCTCAAATACTTCTGAAATTAAAATAAAAAAAGTGGTCTGATGTCACATCATATTTTAGAACTTATAGGAAATACGCCTCTGGTGAAGGCTACTTCTATTATAGATAACCCAGATATCACCTTATTTCTAAAACTGGAAGGAAATAATCCAGGAGGAAGTGTCAAAGACCGTGCAGCATATAATATGATCCGATCCGCTCTGGATAGAGGAACAATCGATCAAGATGCTAAGTTAATCGAAGCAACCAGTGGTAATACAGGTATTGCATTAGCTATGATTGCAGGTATTTTCGGACTTTCTATAGAATTGGTAATGCCGGAAAACTCCACCAAAGAACGTGTACAGACTATGCGCGCCTATGGAGCAAAAGTTACACTCACTCCTGCTGATAGCGGAATTGAAGGTGCCAGAGATTATGCAGAAAAAAAAGTTACTGAAGAAGGTTTCTTTATGCTGAATCAATTTGCAAATGAAGATAATTGGAAAGCACACTATACCACTACTGGTCCCGAAATATGGAGAGATACCGAAAAATCCATTACTCATTTTGTTTCTTCAATGGGAACCACCGGTACCATTATGGGAACTTCTACTTTTCTGAAAGAACAATCCTCTGAAGTACAGATTGTAGGAGTACAACCTACGGATGAATCCAGAATTCCGGGAATCAGAAAATGGCCTAAAGAGTACTTACCCAAAATCTTTAATCCGGACAAAGTAGATCAAGTCATAGAAGTTAGCCAGGAAGAGGCTACCAATATGACAAAACGATTAGCTAAAGAAGAGGGAATTTTTTGTGGAATGAGTAGTGGAGGTGCTGTAACAGCAGCACTAAAATTGTCTAAAACAATCAAAAAAGGAGTAATCGTAGCAATTATCTGTGACCGAGGTGATCGATACCTGAGTTCCGAACTATTCGAATAAGAATAAAAATATATAAAAAACGAGTCTGAGAGAGGTAAAAATTCATCTCTCTTTTTTTATGCAATACAAGCATTATTTTGTTTTTTTGTGTGATGCAGGATACAAAAAAAATAGCCGCTACTCTCAAAGAGTATTTTGGATACGACACATTCAGACCCTTACAGGAAAAAATCGTAGCCTCTGTATTAAATGGACATGATAACCTGGTTATTATGCCGACTGGTGGGGGAAAATCAATATGTTATCAACTTCCCGCTTTATTATTAGAGGGAATAACATTAGTCATTTCCCCACTAATTGCATTAATGAAAGATCAAGTAGACGGTCTGAATGCAAATGGGATTCCCGCTTCTTTTTTTAACAGTAGTCAAACAGTTGAAGAACAACAGGAACTCTTCGGACAACTGGCAGAGGGCGCTATAAAAATTCTTTATCTGGCACCTGAGAGCCTATCGTTATTTGAAGGAGCACTATCTACACTCTCTATTAGTTTAATCGCTATTGATGAAGCGCATTGTATCTCTTCATGGGGGCATGATTTTCGACCTGCATATACCCGACTCGGGTATCTAAAAGAACGCTTCCCTTCTACTCCTATGATTGCGCTTACCGCAACCGCAGATAAAGCTACCCGAAAAGATATATGTGATCAATTACGCATTCCTGAGGCTACAGTACACCTGGCTTCGTTCGATAGAGAAAATCTAAGCCTGGAAGTACGAGCCGGAACCAAAAGAATCGAACAGATCATTCGTTTTCTGAATCAACATCCTGAAGAGAGTGGTATCATTTATTGTTTAAGTAGAAAAACCACAGAAGCCATCGCTGATCGTCTGACAAGTACTGGTTTTTCTGTTGCTGCATATCATGCTGGTTTAGCCCATGATCAACGTTCAAAGATCCAAGAACAGTTTATCAATGATACTATTCAGATTGTTTGTGCCACCATTGCTTTTGGAATGGGGATAGATAAATCAAATGTACGATGGGTTATTCACTATAACTTACCGAAAAACATAGAAAGTTATTATCAGGAAATCGGAAGAGCCGGAAGAGACGGACTTCCCTCTACCACCCTCTTGTTTCATAGCTACTCAGATGTCATTCAGCTCCAAAAATTCGCAGATCAATCAGGTAATAAAGAGGTACAACTGGCCAAACTGGAGCGAATGAAGCAATATGCAGATGCGCTGAGCTGCCGAAGAAAAATATTATTGAGTTATTTTGGAGAAATTATAGAAGAAGACTGTGGCAACTGTGATGTATGTAAGAACCCACCGCAATTTATAGATGGAACCATTATCGCTCAAAAAGCCCTTTCTACCATATATCGGGTCAAAGAACAAGAGCCTATTGGTACGATAATAGATATTATGAGGGGAGCGCAAAATGCTTCAGTATATGATAAAAATTATCAGCAACTAAAAACCTATGGAATTGCCAGGGATATTTCTTGGAAAGACTGGCAACAATACCTTATACAATTGATTAATCAAGGGTATATAGAAATAGCTTTTGACCAGCATAATAAATTAAGGCTAACAGCGCGATCCCGTAAAGTACTATTCGAGAAAGAAACAGTACTGCTAGCGCATCTCCAAGAACTGGAAAAAGCAAAAGAAAAACTCCCGGTTGCTCCTCTGCAAACAGCTCGTACTTTATTCGAAAAACTACGTCAATTACGACTATCACTTGCCAAAGAAGCAGGCATTCCAGCCTACCAAATCTTTAATGATGCTACGCTTAAAGAAATGGAAAAAGAAAAACCAACCACTGATGAA
The DNA here is from genome assembly GCF_013365535.1 of Aquimarina sp. TRL1. Classification (NCBI taxonomy): domain Bacteria; kingdom Pseudomonadati; phylum Bacteroidota; class Flavobacteriia; order Flavobacteriales; family Flavobacteriaceae; genus Aquimarina; species Aquimarina sp. TRL1. The sequence continues at coordinate 4,513,456 of NZ_CP053590.1, forward strand.
ATGTTTATGCAGATCAACGGTGTCGGTAAACAAAAAATGAAAGATTATGGATATGTCTTTATTAAGGAGATCAGGAATTTTGTAAATGAAAAGCCTGTAAAAAAGAAGACATCAAAAAACAAGGGAAATACCCATAAGGTTACTTTAGAAGCATATGAAAGAGGGCTTTCCATAGCAGAAATTGCTATAGAAAGACAATTAGCCGAAGCTACTATTATGTCTCACTTATTAAAACTCCATGAAGAAGGAGCCTCAATAGATCTTCATCAATTTATAGACAAAAATGACCTCGAAGCGATCAAAAAGGCAAAAGAAACCTTAAATACCCCTGATGGTCTAAAAGTCTATTATGAATACTTTGAAGAGGCGATTAGTTATAATCACATCAAAATAGGATTAGCAATTCTAAACAAAGAATAAATAAGGGAACTTATTGATCTATAACCGGGCTGATTGTCACTTCAAAACGGTTCTGTTGTTCTATGGTATCAAATCCTTTATGTAACGCATCAGAGGCAACACTTAGCGGATAAAATGTTATCGGTTCTATACATACCATTTCACGAACTTCTGTCCATAACATCATATGTCTGAACCCTGTCGTCTGAACTCGTACTCCAACAGCAGCTGAATTCTTTAATATTACTTCATTACAATTATAAATAGGTAATGCTGGACCTCCTGCTTCTATAACCTGTTCCAATGAATATTCTTGCCCTCCTGCCAAAAAACGTTGGTTGTCTCCATAAGTCTTAAATGCCGGATGAAACCCCAGCATATACGGCATTGCTTTTTCTCCTTTAATCTGAAATGAAACCACCACGGCATCGTCCTGTAGCTGAATCGTTTTTTCGAATTCAAAATCATACGGCCAATAGAGAAACTCTTGTGCAGATCGATTCGGAAACTTAGGGTTTATAATCTGTTCTCCTGCCGTATATTTCTTTGTTAAAACAAGCTTGTTTTTATTAACAGTCACCATGGTATAAGCTAATGTTCTAAGAATGCCATGCTGATCCATTTTGGCAACTCCTTTAGGAGTTAACACAGCATAATTATTCATTTTTGTAGCTCCAATCACCGGAAACATTTCTATTTCAGTACTTCCCCAACCCGGTTCTCCTTTTTGGTGCATTAACTCATGATTATTATAAGAATAACTAATAATTTCTCCGTTTAATACTGTAACTGATGACTTTCCATCTTTACTATATAATATATGCTTTGCTGCTTCCAATGTTATAAGAATTAAGTAAACTCCGAATCAAATTCCGGAGCATATTTCGCTTTCATCGATAGATTCCTTCAAAATGTATTTAGAAGGTGCCTATAGGCATCTTTTAATTTTTTAAAGAGTCCCTTAAGTAATAGCTATCTCAATCTGTAAATGCTACAGCATTCAAAATTAAGCCAGACCCCGGGACAATATGCTCTAATGTTATTTTCTCTAAACTAGGATCTAAGGTTTTTTTTATAAAATCAATATCGATATTCCCCTTCCCTACATCTAATAGTGCCCCCATCATTAACCGTATCTGGTTTCTTTTAAACCCTGCGCCTTTCACTCGTAAAAGATAACTATCTTTTGGAAAAAAATTAGCTGTATACAACTCATTTTTTACTATCTCACAACAAAAAATTTCTCCTTCTACAATTGTTTTTTCTGTAGGGCGATGACAATAGGAACGAAAATTGTGTTTTCCTTCGAAAAGAGAAGCTGCTTTTTTCATAGCTTCAATATCCAGTTCTTCTGAGATATTATACATAAAAGGTGCACAAAATGGATGAAACTTTGCCCCGAATGAAAACAAATAAACGTATTCCTTTATTTTCGGATGTTGGATTATATTAAACTTTTCATCTGTTTCTTCTATTTTTAACCCTCGAATATCCTGAGGTAAATTCTTGTTAAATAAATAAAAAAAATCATCTAGATCCAAAGGCGTATTTTCTACAAATAACTCTATATATGTTTCATTAGCAGATACCTTTGCATCGGTACGCCCACTGGCTAATATTTTAAAATCTTTATGTCCTAAAACATAGGCTATGGTACGTTCTGTCATGCGCTGTAATGTATTTACGTCAGGTTGTTTCTGCCATCCGTGAAACCGAAAGCCTAAATATTGTAACTGGATGATATAATAGTACCTTTTCCGAAACATTTAACTTGTATATTTATTTACCGAATATAGATAAATTATGCATTTCACCGATATTTTTTCAATATTTAAGGTAAAAAAAATTTTAATCCACTCTTTTAAGTTATATATTTGAGTAGCAAATGATTTTACACAATTAAAAAGAAATTAAATTATGGTTAGAGCAAAATATCAGGAAGTTTTAGACTTAGGAGAACAATTAAATGTGCAGAATGGAGATGTAACAGAGGAAAATGGAATACTGAAAATAGCTGGAACAACGAATACACAATATGAAAAAAACTTATTATGGGATAAAATCAAAGAAATCGGTGGTGATTCACCTGCTGATCTAGAAGCAGATATCAAAGTTTCTGATACTTCAGTATACCACAGACATGTGGTTAAGGGGGGAGAATCTCTAAGTAAAATTGCTAAGCATTATTATGGAGATCCAATGAAGTACAAACAAATCTTTGAAGCTAACACAAATATTTTGTCTAATCCAGACGTAATACACCCAGATCAAGAATTGGTTATCCCAAATTTGTAATTGGTTTAATACATTTTAATTAAAAACGTCTTATGCTTTATTAGTTTAAGGCGTTTTTTGTTATTATGCCCTCCCCTTTCAGAAGAAAAACTTTTTCACTTCCAAACATTACTTTTTACACATAAATAAACAACTGTTTTACCTTATTTCTCTCTTAAAACATTCATAAAAGACTGTTTTATAACAATATATTTCATATTTAAGATAGGTTTTGAGTATTTTTACAGCACACAAACTCAAACTTAATATAACATGAAAACTCATTTTTTATGGTTAGCATGCCTATTCTTTATTGGCATCAGTTATTCTCAAACTAATAACTACTGGACCCCAGCTACAATTTCAAAAAGTAATATTGTACAGCCCTCTAAAAAAGAATTGTCCAACAACACTATTTTAGGTCTCAATCTGGAGGGAATAAAAAAAGCCTTGCAAAAGGCTCCGCTTAAAAGCAAAACAACAGCTTCTTCATTAACCATTCAATTTCCTGATAAAAACGGGGAATTAAAAACGTATCGTATTTTCGAAAGAACAGTTTTGCACCCGGAGCTCGCTAAAGAATTTCCTGATATAAAATCGTATACAGGTATCAATGTGAATGATAAGGCAACACTAATACATTTTAGTATCGCTTCGGATGGTTTCCACGGAATGATAACTTCCCCAAACAAAATTGCTACTTATATTGATCCATACACAAAAAACAATGCTTCGTATGTTCTTTATTCAAAAAGTGATTTATCTGCAAGAAGTAATTTTGCCTGCGCAGTAGAGGATCAAGTGTCTACAAAACAAGTAAGCAACCCACTTCTTAAAAATGCAAATGATGGTAAATTAAGAACCTACCGTCTGGCAATTGCCTGTACTGGGGAATATTCACAATTTCACCTAAATAATCAAGGAGTTCCTTCCAGTGCTTCTGATGCAACAAAAAAGGCAGCTGTTCTTTCTGCCATGAATACAACAATGACCCGTGTAAATGGTATTTATGAAAGAGATCTTGGTGTAACCATGCAATTGGTACCTAATAACACAAAAATCATATACTTAAATGCTAGTACTGATGGTCTGTCTAATAATAATGCCGGAGCGCTTATCGGAGAAAGTCAGCGAGTATGCGACAGAGAAATTGGAAGTAGTAATTACGACATTGGACACACATTTAGTACTGGTGGAGGTGGTCTTGCTGGACTTGGTGTTGTATGCCGTAACGGTAGTAAAGGAAGAGGAATCACCGGTTCGAGTAACCCGATTTCTGATCCATATGATATTGACTATGTCGCACATGAAATAGGACATCAATTTGGTGCCAATCACACTTTTAATAATGCTTGTGGAGGAAATAGAAATAGCTCTACTGCCATGGAACCAGGTAGTGGAAATACAATTATGAGTTATGCGGGAATCTGTTCTCCAAACGTTCGTAATAATAGTGATGATCACTTTCATGCAATTAGTATTCAAGAGATGTGGAATCATGTATCCAGCACTTCCTGTGCAGTAAGTAGCAATACAGGAAACAATGCTCCAACAGCCAATGCAGGTGCTAATTATACAATCCCAAAATCAACTCCCTTTATCCTGAAAGGTAGTGCTACTGATGCAGATGGAGATGCTCTTACCTATAACTGGGAACAAATGGATAATCAAATAGCAACCATGCCTCCTAATAGTTCCTCTTCTTCTGGACCTGCTTTTCGTTCTTATCCATCAAGCAGTTCTCCGGATCGCTATATGCCTAAATTATCAACTGTAATCGGCGGAAGTACTTCTTCTACCTGGGAAGTTGTTCCTTCTGTTGCCCGAACAATGAAATTCAGACTTACTGTAAGGGATAATCATGCCGGTGGAGGAAATTCGGCATCTGATAACATGACGGTTAGCGTAAGTGGTAATGCTGGTCCTTTTGTGATCAATAGCCCTAATACCAATGTCAGCTGGTCTGCCAACTCTTCTCAGACGGTAACATGGAATGTAGCTGGAACTACAGCTAATGGTATTAATGCTGCTAATGTAGATATTCTATTATCTACTGATGGAGGAAACACCTACCCTATTACATTAGCTAGTAATGTTACAAATGATGGATCACATACGATAACAGTACCTAATAATCAGGGAAGTCAAAACCGAATCATGGTTAGAGGAAGTAACCATATATTCTATGATATATCTAACGCCAACTTTACCATCACAGGAGGTGGTTCCGGCGATACACAAGCTCCTAGTACACCAACTGCATTAGCAGCTTCTAACGCTACTCAAACCACTATTGATTTGAACTGGACTGCTTCAACAGATAATGTAGGAGTAACGGGTTATGACGTCTATGCAGGAAATACAATGATTGGGACTGCTACCACTACATCTTATACAGCTACAGGATTAACTCCGGATACTTCGTATACTTTTAAAGTTAAAGCAAAAGATGCTGCCGGTAATATGTCACAATTCAGTAATACTGCCACTTTATCTACATTACCTGGTACTGGAGGAGACGGTTGTACTAATGGTATTTCTTCTTTCCCTTATAAACAAGGTTTTGAAAATACAATAGGCAACTGGATACAGTCAACGAATGACAACCTAAATTGGACAGTGGATGCTAACGGAACCCCTTCTAGAAATACAGGTCCTTCAAATGCAGCACAAGGAACGTATTACTTATATATAGAAGCTTCTGGATCTGGATTCCCTAGAAAAAGAGCTATTATTACTTCTCCTTGCCTTGATCTTACCAATATAAATCAAGCAAGTTTTGCCTTTAAATATCATATGTACGGAGCAAGCTCTATGGGAAGTCTCCATTTAGAAATTAGTAAGGACGGAGGAACCACATGGACTTCTATCTGGAATAAATCAGGTAATCAAGGAAATTCATGGAAATCCGCTACTATTGATCTAGGCTCCTATATTGGCAGTGGGGTTCAATTACGATTTAATGGGTTAACAGGAAATACCTGGCAAAGTGACATTGCAATAGATGATGTAGTACTCAGTTCTAATACTACTGACCCAACATGTACAGATGTTAATCTAACGATTAAGTTAGACAATTACCCTCGTGAAACCTCCTGGGAGATCAAAGACACGAATAATCAGACAGTTGCCAGCGGAGGTCCTTATACATCTGAACCAAGGGGAGCTACTGTAACCGCTACTAAATGTTTAGCTGCGGGGTCTTATACGTTTACTATTAAAGACACTTATGGTGATGGGATTTGCTGTAGCTATGGAAATGGTAATTACAAGTTAACTGCCGGAACAACCACTTTGGCTTCTGGAGGGCAATTTGCCGGAAGTGAATCCACCACCTTTACCATAGGGAATTTTGCCAAAGGAGTTGAAGTTGATTCTTTTGAAACTACTACTCAAAACAGTCTTGAGTTGTTTCCTAATCCTATAAAAGGAAATGAAATGTTAACGGTTATCCACTCTGGAAAAAAGGCATCCTTTATCCTTAGAGACATTGTTGGCAGAACGATTAAAAAAGGAACTATCAACAATAATACGATATCCTTCAAAGAGGTTAATAGCGGTGCATATCTATTGTCATTAATTATAGATGAAAAACACTCAACCCATCGGGTTATAAAAAAGTAATACCCCGTTTTGTGGGAAAAAGCAGGTATCGATCGGTACCTGCTTTTTTTATATCCAACTGCCCTGCTTGTTAGTACCATCTATTCCTGTAAAATATTACTGAAAAACCGTAATAAAACAATAGGCTAACCACATAAATAATAAATTTTATTCAATTAATTAACATTTATGTTAAAAATATTTCAAAAAAACTTAAGAATTTCTACATTTGATTAACACAAATTTAAAACAAACCAAAAATTATGAAAAAACAATTATCATGGCTTCTATGCCTATGTTGTATTGGTATTGGGTACTCACAAACCAATAACTACTGGAAAAAGACCACGGTCAAATCCCAAACTAGTATCATTACAACTAAGAGAAATCTACCTAATAAAACAGTATTTGGATTAGATATAGAAGGCTTGAAAAAAGTTTTGAAAGGCTCTCCGTCAAGGGAAAAATCTGCTGGAAAATCGAACGTCATAGTTCAATTCCCGAATGCTAATGGAGATATGGAATCTTTTAAAATTTTTGAAGCCCCTGTAATGCATCCTGATCTGGCTGCCAAATATCCATCTATCAAATCATATGCAGGACAAGGTATCGATGATCCTACCGCAATCATCAGGTTTAGTATTGCTCCATCAGGCTTACAAAGTATGAAACTATCTGCTTCTGAAGGTTCGGTATTTATTGAGCCTTATACTACAGATGGAAGTTATACAATCTATAAAAGGTCAGAAAAGACCGCTACAGAAAGTAAATTACGTTGTTTAGTAGAAGAGAAAACTTCACATAAGAACTTTTCTGGTACAACCAAAAGAAATGCTGATGATGGTATTCTTCGCACTTTTAGGCTTGCAGTTTCTACCAACGGAGAGTATACGCAGTTTCATGGAGGAACAAAAGCAGGAGCAATGGCTGCTATCAATGCAACCATGACACGTGTAAATGGAGTCTATGAAAATGATTTTGGAATTACTATGGTATTAATTGCTAATAATGATGATGTTATTTATACCAATGCTAGTACAGACCCTTACTCTAATGGAAGTTTCAACAGCCAATTACAGTCTACCTTAACTAGTGTAATTGGAGAGGCTAATTACGATGTTGGGCATTTGTTTGCAAAAGCAGGAGACAACGGAAATGCAGGATGTATCGGTTGTGTATGTGTCAATAACCGTAAAGGGAGTGCTTTTACTTCCAGAGGAACTCCTGAAGGAGATGCTTTTGATATCGATTATGTAGCACACGAATTAGGACATCAATTTGGAGCAAATCACACTTTTACCATTAGAAACGAAGGAACGAATGCTCATTATGAACCTGGTAGTGGTAGTACTATTATGGGATATGCAGGAATTACAGGAGCCACTGATGTACAGCAAAACAGTGATCCGTACTTTCACTTTTTCTCAATTCAGCAGGTAACCAATTATGTAAAATCTACCAACTGTCAGACAAATACAAATACAGGGAATGCTGTTCCTACAGTAAATGCAGGAGCGGACTACACCATTCCGAAAGGAACTCCATTCGTACTTACAGGGCAGGCAAATGATACAGACGGAGATACATTAACATACTGCTGGGAACAAGCGGATGAAAATGACGCTTCATCTACATATCCAAGTGCTACAGGAACCTCTGGAGTAACTTTTAGGTCCTATAACCCTACTACAGATAACAAACGATATTTCCCAAGATTAGAAACGATCAAAACAGGAGCTACTTCCTGGCAATGGGAAGCAGTGCCTACTGTAGCTAGAACACTTAATTTCAGATTAACTGTACGAGATAATAAAGCTGGTGGAGCGGCTAATAACAGCGATGATATGAGAGTTACCGTTAATGGAACAGCAGGACCATTTGTTGTAAATGCTCCCAATACCAATGTATCTTGGCAGGCTGGAACATCTCAAAACGTTACCTGGGATGTAGCAGGAACAACTGGAAATGGAGTAAATGCAGCTACTGTAGATATTTTACTATCTACCGATGGAGGTGATACCTACCCTATTTCACTAGCCAGCGGAGTAACCAATGACGGATCACATTCAATTACAGTGCCGAATCAACCGGGAACACAAAACCGAATTATGGTAAAAGGAACAGCTCATATCTTTTTTGATATTTCTAATGCTAATTTTACGATAACAGGTAGTACTGGAGGAGATACACAAGCCCCTACAGTACCTGGTAATTTGACTGCATCAAACGCGACACAAACTACAATTGATTTAAGCTGGGATGCTTCAACCGATAACGTAGGTGTAACAGGTTATGAAATCTACCAGGGAAATACGCTGATAGAAACTGTTACTGGTACTTCATATACGGCAACTGGTTTATCTCCTGACACTTCTTATTCGTTCAAAATAAAAGCAAAAGATGCGGCTGGAAATACTTCTGGTTTTAGTAATACTGCTACTCTATCAACTCTTCCTGGTAATACAGGTACATGTGATGGAGGAGTGTCTTCATTCCCTTATAACGAAGGCTTTGAAAACACAATCGGAGCATGGACTCAAAACACAGATGATAATCGCAACTGGACTGTAGATGCTAATGGAACACCATCTAATAATACAGGACCTGCCAGTGCTGCACAAGGGACTTATTATGTATATATCGAAGCTTCTGGGAATGGAACAGGATACCCTAACAAAAGAGCTATTCTGACCTCTCCATGTTTTGATTTATCCGCTGCAACACAAGCGACTTTTACCTTTCAGTATCATATGTATGGGGCCTCTTCTATGGGAAGTCTTGCAATTGAAGCCAGTAGTGATAATGGTGCTAGCTGGACATCAGTTTGGTCCAAATCAGGAAACCAAGGAAATTCATGGCAGTCTGCTACTATAGACCTATCCTCTTATACCGGAGGAGCTCTACAACTAAGGTTAAATGGAGTAACAGGTACAACCTGGAGAAGTGATATCGCAGTGGATGATGTAAAACTCTCTACAGGAACTATTACAAATCCATGTACAGATGTTAACTTATCAATCAAATTAGACAATTATCCAGAAGAAACTAGCTGGGAAATACTAAATAGTAACAATCAGGTAGTAGCTTCAGGAGGAACTTATGGTTCGCAACCTGATGGATCTACTGTTACAGAAACAGCTTGTTTAGAACCTGGTTCTTATACATTCAAGATTCTTGACAGCTATGGAGATGGTATCTGCTGTAGCTATGGAAACGGTTCTTATTCATTAACTTCTGGATCAACAACATTAGCTTCTGGAGGATCATTTGGTGCCTCAGAGTCTACTTCTTTTACTATCAGTAGTACTGCGAGAGGTATTAGCATTGATGACTTTAAAACAACAGAAGCTCCTAAAATATCAATATTACCGAATCCTTCTGCCAGTCATAGCATGCTATCAGTTATCACTCCTTATAAAAATGTAAACTATGAAATCCGTGATCTATTAGGTAGAAAAGTAGACTCCGGAGTTGTTTTAGAAAAATCAATACAATTAAAAAGTTTAAAATCAGGATATTATATTGTAAAACTTAATGTAAATAATAAAATATCTAATCACAGACTTATTATCCAAAACAACTAAAAATAAAATATAACGTTTTTGTGTTAAAGCCACTAAATAGTATAACTATCTAGTGGCTTTTTAATGTAAAAAACCGCTCTGGAACCAAATAATCTTCCTCTAAAAAATGATCAAAAACCATTTTATAAAAAAACAATGCGTTTCATCGATTAAAGAGAATAAAATTTAAAATAAAGCTAGATCAGAATACGGTTAAACCGTAAATTTGCAGTCTAATTTAGCACTATGAAGAAAATTTTACTTGTACTTATTTTATTTTCTACCCTTTCCCATTATGGTCAGACCTTGTCAGAAACACATATTATATATGGCTATAAAAACATTATCATAATGGATAACGGGCAAAAATTTACCATTGTTAATGAAACTCCTTTTTATGAAGTTCACGACAATTCTATCCCTCAATTATATGAATTAAAGGATCATGTATTACGCCTTAACAGAGTTATTGTTATGAGGGACGATGAAGGAACTTATAAAAAGCTGATCGAATGGGTAAAGCATCAAATGACTTTTTATGAATTACGAAAAATAGACAGTTCACTTTATAAAGAGAATAAGATTACCAATTTAGATTCCATGATGGAATAACAATCTCAAAAGAATATACGAGAAATTGTTATAATTCTAAGAAATGAAACTTAATTTCTGAATAAGTTGCTTAATACCCCCTATTCTTTATTATATCTATTAATCGTACTGCGTGATAATGTAAGGATTTGATTAAACTGATCTTCCAAGGTCAAATTAGAGTTATCTATTTCAATAGCCCCTTCTGCTTTCTTTAAGGGAGAATCTTTTCTGGTACTATCGATATGATCTCTATTCACTACATTTTTCAACACATCTTCATAGGTAACCTGATCTCCTCTTTTTATCAATTCTTTATACCTGCGTTCTGCTCGATCTTTAGCTGTTGCTGTCATAAACAATTTTAATTCAGCATCCGGAAATACAACAGTTCCAATATCCCTTCCATCCATAACTACACCTTTATCTCTTCCCATTAATTGCTGCTGCTCTACAAGTTTTTTTCGAACTTCAGATATAGCGGCAACCTGACTGACATGCCTGGATACTGATAGGTTTCTAATTTCTTTTTCTACATTTTCTTCATTCAATAAAACTTCAGCTAACCTGGTGGTTTGATTTACTTCGAATTTTATATGTATATCCGGTAAAGAATTAATGAGACGATCTACATCAAAATGTGTTTGATCTATTATTTTATTTCTCATTGCATATAAGGTTACCGATCGGTACATGGCGCCAGTATCTACATAAATGTACCCCAAGGTTTTTGCTAATTGCTTTGCTACAGTGCTTTTCCCTGTTGATGAAAATCCATCAATAGCTATAATTATTTTCTTATCAGACACGCTTTGTTTATTATTTAAATAGTAGAAACTAAAAACAGGCTAATTTACGTATTAGATACCAAATCCATCACAGATTTTACATAAAAAAACCGGAATACTCCAAGAGTACTCCGGTTTTTATTCATTGAATCTCTTTGATTACTTTATGATCAAACTATCTATCTCGGGACATCCCGAATTAAGAGCTATTTTCTATATCATGTTTTCCCTGCTTGCTTACAGCTAGGCTTTGCCTTAAAACTTTTTAGCGTTTTTTACTTTACTTTTTGTCAGCGCAATATCCAAAACTTCACTCATTTCTGTTACGTAATGAAATTTTAAACCTTTGAGATATTCCTGCTTAATCTCATCAATATCTCTTTTGTTTTCTGCACAAAGTAAAATTTCTTTTATACTAGCTCTTTTAGCAGCTAAAATTTTCTCTTTAATTCCACCAACTGGTAGTACTTTTCCTCTAAGGGTAATTTCCCCGGTCATAGCTATTCCTTTTTTCACTTTTTGCTGTGTAAACAAAGAAACCAAAGAAGTAAGCATCGTTACCCCGGCACTAGGACCGTCTTTAGGAGTAGCTCCTTCCGGTACATGAATATGAACATTGTATTTTTCAAAAATAGTAGTATTAATTCCTAGTTCTTCTGCATTTGCTTTGATATATTCCATAGCAATGGTAGAAGATTCTTTCATTACCTTCCCCAAGTTACCCGTAATTGTCAGGTTTCCTTTTCCTTTGGATATAATTGATTCTATGAATAAGATATCTCCTCCTACACTAGTCCACGCTAAACCGGTTACAACTCCAGCTACATCATTATTCTCATATTTATCCCGTTCTAATTTAGGAGCTCCCAATATCTCGACGATGTCTTCATTGGTAATTTTGACATTATACTCCTCCTCCATCGCAATATTTTTAGCCGCATAACGGACTACTTTTGCTATTTGTTTTTCCAACCCTCTTACTCCGGATTCTCTGGTATAGCCTTCTACAATTTTTTCTAACTGTACTTTTCCTATTTTTAGATGTTTAGTATCTAGCCCATGCTCTACTAACTGTTTTGGCAATAAGTGCTGTTTAGCAATTTCTACCTTTTCTTCTATGGTATACCCTGTCACATTAATAATCTCCATACGATCTCTTAGTGCTGGTTGTATGGTATTTAGACTATTAGATGTCGCAACAAACATTACCTTGGACAGGTCAAATCCTACTTCTAAGAAATTGTCATAAAACTCTGAATTTTGCTCAGGATCCAATACTTCTAACAAGGCAGAAGACGGGTCTCCCTGATTCCCCACGGATAGCTTATCAATTTCATCCAGCACAAATACCGGATTACTAGTTCCTGCTTTCTTAAGACTCTGAATAATTCTTCCTGGCATAGCTCCTATATAGGTCTTTCTATGTCCTCTGATCTCTGCTTCATCTCTAAGCCCTCCCAGAGAAATTCTTACGTACTCTCTCCCTAAGGCTTCTGCTATCGATTTCCCTAAAGAAGTTTTTCCTACTCCCGGAGGTCCATACAGACATAAAATAGGAGATTTCATATCATTGCGCAGTTTTAATACGGCCAGATACTCTATAATACGTTCTTTTACTTTATCAAGTCCATAGTGATCCCGATCCAAAATTTCTTTTGCTTTCTTCAGGTCAAATTTATCAGTACTATACTCTTCCCACGGAAGGTCCAGAAACAAATCAAGGTAATTTCGCTGAATAGAATATTCCGCCACCTGAGGATTCATTCGCTGGATTTTTGACAATTCTTTGTCAAAGTGTTTTTTTACATCCTCATTCCATTTTTTCTCTTTACTACGCTGGCGCATTTCCTCTATTTCATCTTCATGAGAAACCCCTCCTAGCTCTTCCTGAATGGTTTTCATTTGTTGATGTAGAAAATACTCTCGCTGCTGCTGGCTCATATCATGTTGAACCTTATTCTGAATGTCATTTCTAAGTTCTAATTTCTGAAACTCTACATTCATATAACGAAGGGTAACCAGCGCCCGTTCACTTAAGTCATTGATTTCTAGTATTTTTTGTTTTTCATCAACTGGCAAATTGAGGTTTGATGATACAAAATTGATTAGAAATGAGCTACTCTCTATATTTTTAATCGCAAATGATGCTTCAGAAGGAATATTGGGACTCTCTTTGATAATTTCTAATGCCAGATCTTTAATTGAGTCAATAATTGCCTTGAATTCCTGATTATCATTTGCAGGTCTTTCTTCGGCTACCTCCTTAATCTTAGCTTTGATATATGGTTCTTCCTCTACAAACTCATCAATCTCAAATCTCTTTTTCCCCTGAAGAATAACTGTCGTATTTCCATCAGGCATTTTTAAAACCCTTAGAATTCTTGCGACAACTCCTATCCTATTTATATCATTTACTGAAGGATTTTCAATCTCTTCTTCTTTTTGAGAAACTACCCCAATAGTTTTATCTCCGTTATTAGCTTCATTAATTAGCTTGATCGACTTATCCCTTCCTGCAGTTATAGGAATAACTACTCCGGGAAATAATACAGTATTTCGCAATGGTAAAATAGGAATACAATCTGGTAAGTCTTCTTTATTAATTTCCTCTTCATCCTCAGGTGTCATTAAAGGGATCAATTCTGCATCTTCATTAATTCCTTGAAATGACAAACTGTCAACTGTTATAAATTTGGATTTAGTCATATGTATATATCAAAAGCCATTTTGTCACAAAAACAAAATAAGACTTCTATTTATTTTTTTGTTTAAAGCTCATAATAAGGAACATACAAAATAATCATATCAATTATTTAACTTCCTTTATCCGTGTAAGTCAATTGTTATGCCAGAAAATAAAAAAAAATTTTCCTAAACTGTAACAAAAAGTGACATTACATATCTTTAATGTAAAAATAACCTGATTTTTTGAAACTAACCCAACTAAATACAGAACAACTTGTAAATAAATGTCGGAATAAAGATCAACATGCTCAGATGGAGATCTATAGGCGATATTATAAAGCAATGTATAATACTGCATATAGAATTCTAAAAAATGGTATGGACGCGGAAGACATCATGCAAGAGGCATTTTTAAATGCATTTACGAAACTAGAAAAATTAGAAAATGATAAATTATTTGGACCCTGGCTAAAAAGAATTGTAATTAATTTAAGCCTGTCACATATTAAAAAAAGTAAACCGAATGACGAATTAGATTGGGATCGTGTAGAACATACTTTACACGATGATGATCAAGGTGTATCGGAAGAAGACACATCAACTACTTCTATTACATCTAAAATAGTACAGACCCTGCATACCCTAAAACAGAACTATAGTACTATTTTATCTTTACATCTTATCGAGGGATATGATTATGACGAGATCTGTGATATTATGGATATTACTCCTGCTAATTGTAGGACAATGATCTCCAGAGCTAAAGAAAGTTTACGAAAAAAAATTGAAATCGCATGAAAGAAGATGAATTAGACAAGCTTTTTGACTCTATAGAAGATTCCTTTGATATCTATGAGCCTTCTGAGAATCACGAAGCTAAATTTTTGAAAAAATTAAAACAGCAATCCGACGTCAAAGTAGTACCTATTGCTCCTAAAAAAAGAAACTGGGTATCTATAGTCAGTATTGCCGCTTCTATCGCCATTCTTATGGGAATTTTTATCCCCAAAATGATGACGACAGAAGAAGAAACTGCTGATTTAGCAACTATTTCTCCCAAAATGGAAGAAACGCAAGATTTCTTTACCAAAGCAATTGCTTATCAATTAGAAGAAATAGAACAACTGAGCTCAGAAAACACAGAAGACCTTGTCAAAGATGCCATGAGTCAACTGCGTAAACTGGAAAAAAATTACGATAAATTAAAAATTGATCTTGTTCAAAGCGGCTATAATAAAAAAGTGATTAGCGCTATGATTAAAAACTTTCAAAAAAGAAGCTCACTATTAGAACAAGTTCTAGAAAAAATAGAAGAAATTAACGAATTAAAATTGCAAGAAAATGAAACTGATATTCTCTAAAATCCTCTGGGTATTATTCTGTATCCCTACCCTATTACTCGCGAATGGTCCTACGTTCAAAAACGGGAAATACACCAAAGAAAAAGCAATAAAAAAAGAGTTCTCAGTTTCTAATGACGCCTTATTAGTAATAAACAACTCTTATGGAAATCTTGACATCACATCCTGGGATCAGGATAAAATCGTTATCGATGTGGTTGTCAAGGTTAGCGGAAATGACAAAGAAAAAGTGCTTGAAAAACTAGATAACATTAGCATTTCTTTTGAGAGTTATAATAAAAGTCAGGTAAAAGCAAGAACCATTTTCAAAAAAAATACTTCTTCTTGGTGGAGTAAGCTCATGACAAACTGGAAAAATAGTCAGGTGAACATGCAAATTAACTATGTTGTAAAAATCCCTGCTACTAATAGTGTTAATCTGACCAATGACTATGGAACAATCACACTGGATACCATTGAAGGAGATGCCAAAATAAATTGTGATTACGGTCAGGTATTACTAAACAATCTTCTGGGAGATAACAACACTATCAATATAGATTATACGCATAACAGCGTCATAAAATACATGAAAAATGGAACTATCAATGCCGATTATTCTGACTTTGATTTAGAAAAAGCCGGAACCGTAAAGCTTGTTGCTGATTATTCTCAATCTCATATAACCACAATTGAGGACCTGACATACAGTTGCGATTATGGAAGTCTGAAAATAAAAAAAGGAAATACTATAAACGGAAACGGAGACTATCTAAATACAAAAATAACCAGTGTGAGCAATAGTCTTAAGATTAACTCTGACTACGGATCCCTAAAAATATATAACCTGGAACCAACGATTAATGAAGTAGCTATCAAAACGAGTTATGTAGGAGTAGATATTGGTTTTGATCCAACTTGTAATTTTGACTTTTCGATCAAAACATCCTATGGCGGTATCAAATTAGATGAAGATATTACACTCAACGTCAAAGATCGAAGCTCACATTCCAAACACTATCAGGGATTCTATGGGACATCGGATACCAATAACAACATCACCATTACTTCCAGTTATGGTGGAGTAAGCCTAAAGAAAAAATAAACAATAACTAATTATAATATTCATCATCAATCATGCGAACAGTAACAACCATAATCACATTAACACTGTTAACAGTGTTTACATCTGCCAATGCTCAGTTTTTTGGGAATAAAAAAGTAAAAGGAAACAGAGATATTACCACTACTCACCGAACAACGGGTTCCTACGATAAAATCAGCGCAAGAGGAAATATTGATGTATTACTCATTGAAGGGAAAGAAGGTGATATCACGATCAAAGCCGAAAGTAATTTTATGGAATATATCGTTACCGAAACTCGTGAAAACACATTGGTTATAAAGGTAAAGAATGGGGTTTCTTTAAGACCTTCCAGAAACAAGAACATTGAAGTTACTGTTCCATACAGGGACATTACAGCAGTATCAGTATCTGGTTCCGGAAAAGTTGAAGGAGAAAGTGCTATCAAAAGTGATACTTTTAAAACTAAAGTTTCTGGATCTGGAGATGTCATCCTATCGATAAATGCCAATGTAGTAGAAGCAGCTGTATCAGGATCAGGAGATATTTCACTGACAGGAACGACTACTATCTTCAAAGCCAAAGTATCTGGATCTGGAGATGTAGAAGCGGATAGTCTAAAAGCAAAAGAAGTGTATGCTGCTGTATCCGGATCAGGAGACATCAGTGTGAATGCCACGAATCTGATTAATGGCAAAGTAATGGGATCTGGAGATATAACTTATTCAGGTTCACCACAGAAGAGAGACACTAAAGTATCCGGATCTGGAAGCATCAGGTCGAAATAATCGTCTTTTCGTCTAAAAAAGCGCATTGTATATCATATAATGCGCTTTTTTTTGTTTTTATTTATATAATTTTCGAATTAATCGTAAATTAAAGACTATTATTTACCCCAAAATACATAACTGTGTTATTTTTACCTAAAAAAGAAATACCATTGAGGGATTTTATTCCTCATAATTATATCGACATACATTCGCATATTCTACCTGGAATAGACGATGGTGTCAAAACAATTTATGAAGCTGCTTTCTTAATTGAAAAATTCGCAAGTTTAGGAATCAAAAAAATAATCACTACTCCACATATCATGCAGCAGGTATGGCCAAATACCAGTGAAATTATAACTCAAAAATTATCAGAGATTCAGGCTCTGGTCAATACACTCGACATCCCATCAATAGAAATACTCGCAGGAGCTGAATATATGCTGGATGATTTATTTCAACAACGGTTAAAAAACAAAGATATTCTCCCCATAGCAAATACCTACGTTCTTATAGAGATGTCTACATTTAGTGCTCCTCTAAACCTTAATGAGTTATTGTTCGAAATTAAACTTGCTGGTTACACCCCTTTATTGGCACACCCAGAACGTTATACTTTTTATAACTCTATAAAAGAATTCGAAGCATTAAAAAGACAAGGGGTATTATTCCAAATGAACTTACTTTCATTATCCGGGTATTACGGGGCAAAAGTAAAGGAAACAGCTATCAAATTGATGAATGCCGGATTTATGGATTTTACCGGATCCGATATTCATAACAATCATCAGTTCGAGACATTAGAAAAAGGGTTTCCATCCAAGTTAATCAAGAAATTGCTTCCTATTATGCAACGAAATCGATTCTTTAATCGATAAAGTACGATTTCTCTACCTATCTTTATACATCCCAAAAGAATTCTTTGCACGAATTATAAAAAAGCGCTTAACTTCGATTACTTTCCATATCCATATCCATAACTATAGCCCAGTTTATTTCTGGAAGCATTCAATAATACAGCCATATTAGGCAACCTTTTATTCTGGTACAGATTTTCTGGAATTTCTAAAATACGTTTGTCTGAGTAATTTTCTCTTACAACATAGATACATATATCTGCAAGCGCACTGATGAGTAAGGTATCTGTAACTAAACTCACTGGTGCAGTATCTACTACCACATAATCATAGTTTTTCTCCAAATACTCAAACATTACTTTTACTTTGTCTTGCATAAGTAATTCTGCAGGGTTTGGAGGGATCACTCCTGAGCATAAAATATCAAATGGATCTTCAGTTTCCTGATGTAGAATAACATCCTCAGGACTCAGGTCAGGTGTCATTATATAATTCGTAAATCCTACCGTTTCTTTTCCATTGGGAAGCTTTACAAATTCATGAAACTTAGGATCTCTAAAGTCAGTTCCTACAAAGATTACTTTCTTTCCGGAAATCGCTAATGTTTTAGCCAGGTTACAAGAAATCAATGTCTTTCCTTCTCCAGAAATTGTAGACGTTACAAAAACAACTTTTCCTGTTTTCTTTGCATTTCCAGCCATCAGGAAATCCAGATTGGTTCTCAATATTCTGAATGCCTCAGAAATACCGGATCTACTTGTTCTGGAGATAACAATCTTTGCTTTATTTTTTATAATGGGTATCGTTCCTAACATCGGCATAGAAGTATTCTTCTCCAGCTCTTCTTTAGAACTTACTCTAATGTTTAGTAAATCGGATAAATAAATAATCACAAACGGAATTAATAACCCTGCTAATAATGCAACGAGATATGTCATCTTTTTATTAGGGGATACTAATCTGGCACTCAATACAGAAGCCTTGTCAATTACCTTGGTATTTGATAAAGTAATATGACTGGTTATTTCTGCTTCTTCTCTCTTTTGCAATAAATAGAGATACAATTGTTCTTTTATGGTTTGCTCTCTTTCTATGACTCTAAGATCCTTTTGCCTTTTTGGCGCATTGTATAGTTTCCCACTAAAATATCGATCTTGCGTCTGAAGACTTCCTAATTGAATTTTAATGGTGCTTTTAAGACTGTTCAAACTACCAATAAGTACTTGCCGTAGTCCATCAATCTGCTCATCAATATTAACAACTACAGGGTTCTGAACACTGGATGTTTTTAACAATCGTTTCCTCTGTAATGTCAATGCATTATACTTTCCTACATTATTGGTAATTGTTATATCATCAAACCCTAGATTAGATGGAATTAAATCATATCTTCCTTCCTGACTTAATATGAATCGTCTCATGGATTCTATCAAACTTAATTTGGTATTCAAACGCGAAATTTCCTGTACGTTTCTAGAATCAATGTCTGCAACACGCTCAGTCTGAGTTTCAATATTATTAGTTAACCCAAATTTTGACTTATACCCTGCAGCTTCGTCATCTACTTCTGATAAGTCTCCTGAGATTAGATCCAATCGATTATTGATGAAATCAGCTGTTCTTGCAGAAACTGTTTTTTTATTACCAATAGTAAATTTATTGTATTCTTCTACTAAATTATTCAGAATATCAGTTGCTTTTTGCTTTACACCATCACTTAGTGATATTCTGACGATAGAAGATCCTCTTCTGGCAATCCCTACAGATATTTTTTCTCTATATCGTTCTACCGTATTCGCTACGGGAGAGATTTTAATTTTAATAATTTTACCAATATTGGCTTTGATTACATCCACATTAGGAGTAATTACCACATCCCCTATTGATGTATTAATTGTCTTTCCAAAGGAATGTTCGTTGATAACATTACCATCCTTATCAACTAATGAAAAAGAAGTCTCTGAATTAACGAGTACATTAAAATGTTTAAACCTGTTTTTAACAATCGAATCCTCCGATAAAAAATTAATCTCTACTGCAGCTTTGGGATAGCTTTCAACTTCCAGAATTCTCCCATCTGTAAAATACTGAACATTTAATTTCAGATTATCTACAACGTTGGAAATAATTCTTCGGGATTTTATAATTTGCAGTTCGTTTTCAATAGCATTTCTAGTGTCATCAAGAATCCCTAAGTCTTTGAACGCTGATAATTCTGATTGTCCAATATTATCATCCTGGGAGATCAATACTGTAGAAGACACACTATACTGAGGAATTGTATAACGTATTTTCAAAAAAGCAATAGATACACAAATTACTGCTCCTAATAAGAACCAATACCATTTTTTTAAATACCTAATGATTTGCTCTCGTATGTAATACCCTGTTATAGAAGTAGTACTTTTCCCATTAGTATTGAACGCATTCTTCAATGCATCATTATCCTCTGTTTTTTCTATATTAGAAAACATAACTTATTCTATCTTAAAAGTATCGCCAAACCGGATAGTGCTACCCCGACAATACTCATAATAATTCCAAATGTATTTGTATCTCTGTTTGCTTTTGAACTTCTTACTCTGGCCTTATTAGGTTCTACATACAGCACATCATTTTGTGCCAAATAATAAACTGGTGAATTAAAGAGCTCTTTGGAAGTTAAATTCACTTTGTGATACACATTTACACCATCTTTTTCTCTTATCACACTAATATTTTCTCTTTTTCCTAAGATAGTCAAATCACCTGCGAGTCCTAATGCTTCTATTATTGTAATTCGCTCATTTGGTATCGTATACGATCCTGGTCTGTTTACTTCTCCTATAACCGTAATTTTAAAATTCATTAAACGAACATTAACAATCGGTTCTTTTATATAGATACGAAGTTTTTCTTTTATTAATTCTTTTACCTGGATTCTGGTTAGTCCTGCTACTTTTAATTCTCCCAGTACCGGGAAATCAATTAAACCATTCTCGTCAATAAGATAGGTAGGATTCGCTGCTTGTCCTCCTCCAGCAGGTGGCTGTCCCGAAGCACCAGTGGAAGTCCCCTGTGTCATATTAAAAGGTCTTGCTGCTTCCATATCCGTAGCCGAAACCAATACACTGATAATATCATCTACCTTAAAAACTGGAGTGAATGAATTTTTAGAAACAATTTCTTCGAGATTATCAGAATTTTGGAAATAGACTACATCTGTAGGTGTTTTACAAGAAAAAACTGATACTACAATAGATATGAGGGCAAATAACCTTAAATGTGGCATAAAATAGATGCTTTTGTGAAATTACTAACAAGTACAAAAATATATAATATTATACTAAATTGTAATTTGTTTTTAAAATCAATATAAAAGTGATATTACAGATGAATGTATACCTAAGAATATATTAGTTAACCTGTACTAATGGTTTACTTTTTTCGTTTTCTTTATCGATACTTTCAAAAGTAGAATTATTAGAGATATATTCAGGAACAATCTCTTTAATCTTACTCACAATCAAATGATCTTGATTAATTAAATTCAAAATACTTAAATCATC
This sequence comes from Aquimarina sp. TRL1, assembly GCF_013365535.1. Classification (NCBI taxonomy): domain Bacteria; kingdom Pseudomonadati; phylum Bacteroidota; class Flavobacteriia; order Flavobacteriales; family Flavobacteriaceae; genus Aquimarina; species Aquimarina sp. TRL1. Next base: position 4,534,958 of record NZ_CP053590.1, read on the forward strand.
TATTTTTTCCTTTAGGTTCTCACTATTGTGATCCGCTAATCTGCTAATCATTATTTTCTTATGATAGGTAGGCAATGTATTCTCAGTATCCGCCAATAACTCTTCATATAGTTTTTCTCCTGGTCGTAATCCAGTGATCTCTATATCGATATCATCCGGATATTGCAGTCCTGATAATCGAATCATTTTCTTAGCAAGATCAAATATTTTTACAGACTCTCCCATATCAAAAATAAAGATCTCTCCTCCATTCCCCATCGTTCCTGCTTCAATCACTAATTGAGAAGCTTCAGGGATCGTCATAAAGAATCGCGTAACATCTTTATGTGTTACAGTTAACGGTCCTCCTCTTTCTATTTGTTTTTTGAATAAAGGAATTACAGATCCATTAGATCCAAGGACATTTCCAAAACGCGTGGTTATAAACTTAGTTTTACTCGTTTTTTGTAAGCACTTAATATACATCTCAGCTACTCTTTTAGTAGCTCCCATTACATTGGTAGGATTAACTGCCTTGTCTGTCGAAACAAAAACAAATTTACCTACATTATACTTAGATGCCAGATTGGCAACACTTCTTGTTCCCAATACATTTATTTTCAACGCCTCGCATGGATTTGCTTCCATTAATGGCACATGCTTATATGCTGCTGCATGAAATACCATATTAGGTTTGTATTTTTCAAAAATAGCTTCTGTACGATGATAATCTCTGATATCGGCTACTATTGGTGTAAAATTAGTCGTTCCTTTTCTTAAGAGTTCTTGCTGTAAATCATATAAAGGAGATTCTGCCTGATCTACCAAAACCAAATGCTTATAGTTATAATAAGATGCCTGACGTACAATTTCACTTCCTATAGAACCTGCAGCTCCGGTAATCAAAATAACTTTTCCTTCTAATTCTCTCTTGATATTTTGATTTTCTAAAGAAATTGGATTTCTCTCCAATAAATCTTCAATTTGAATTTGTTTAATCTGAGAAGCTTCTAATCTTCCATCAATCCAATCCTCTACAGCTGGAACGATTCTCAATTTTACTCTCAATTTTAAAAATCGATCTGAAATTTTAGACAAACGTTTCTTACTTATTTGTGGCATCGAAACGATTACCTCTTTAATATTATTTTTTGCTATAAACTTTTCTGTAATTACATCTGGATTGAAAACAGTAATTCCATTAATTGTTTTTCCTATTTTCTGAGGATTATCATCAATAAACCCAACTACAGTAATAGATTTTTTAGAATCATTTGTTACTGCTGCTTGTGTAATTAATCCTGAATCTCCTGCTCCGTAAATAAGTATACGGGAAGCTTGCCCCAACCTGGATTTAATACTTTGGTACCCGTATTTAAAAACTAATCTACTTAATGTCAATGTAATAATATTAAGTAAATAAAATACACATAGAATAGAAATCGGTATATTAAGTAATTCAGGAATTACCCCCAGGCGACTAAAAACCATCAGTATTCCACTCATGGTAAATAAAATTGTTACAGCCAAAAACAAATTATAGGCATCTTTCATCCCGGTATGTCTGACCACCCCTTTATAAGAACCTACTAATAAAAAACTTATAGCAGCCATTAATACGATGATCGGTAATCGATAGCCAAGTTCAGCAATATCAAAGTTTAATACAATTCCAAAACGCACGATGTACGCCAAAAAGAAATTCACTACTATGATAAAAAGATCAATTCCCAAAACAAGCCACTTGGAGGCATGTCTATTTGAATAATTCAGGATAAGTTCTTTGAGTTTCATTGTACTATATTTTTTATTACAAAAACAATTTTTTGTAAATCTTCTTCTTCTAAATTCGATCCACTTGGTAAGCAAAGTCCTTTCTCAAAAAGAGATTCTGATACGCCATTTACATATGACTTACAATCCGAAAAAACAGGCTGTTTATGCATTGGTTTCCAAAGGGGTCTTGATTCGATATTTTGCGCTGCCAGCGCAAGTCTGATTTCTTCTCTTACTTCATAAGACGAGGTCTTAATCGTAGTTAACCATCTGTTTGAATAATATCCGTTAGGCTCTTCGACAAAAGATATTCCTGCTAACTGATTTAAATGTGTATAATAAAATTCGTAATTTCTTCTTCTCAAACCTATATGCTTGTCCAATACCTCCATCTGTCCTCTTCCTATTCCCGCTACGATATTACTCATACGGTAATTATAACCGATCTCAGAATGCTGATAATGCGGAGCATTATCTCTGGCTTGTGTAGAAAGAAATATTGCTTTGTCTTTTATTTCTTGTTTTTTAGCTACTAAGGCGCCTCCTCCCGAAGTGGTAATAATTTTGTTTCCGTTAAAAGAGAGGATTGCTAAATCCCCAAACGTACCACATTTCACATCAAAGAAACTACTTCCTAATGCTTCTGCACTATCTTCTAATACCGGAATTTCATAAGCTGCGGCTATATCGTGAATTTCCTGAACCTTATATGGCATTCCATATAGGTGTACTGCTATAATCGCCTTAGGTTTTACACCATTTTTCAATCGGTCTTTAATAGCAACTTCCAATTGTTCAGGACATATATTCCACGTTGATTCTTCACTATCTATAAAAACAGGTTTCGCTCCTAAGTAAGTAATTGGATTCGCAGAAGCTGCAAATGTAAAACTCTGACAGAGTACTTCATCTCCATGGGTTACTCCCAAAAGCTGTAATCCCAAATGCAAGGCCGCTGTTCCTGAACTAAGTGCAGCGACATACGATTCATTTTCTAAATAGGTAGCGATATCTTCTTCAAACCCATTTACATTAGGTCCTAAGGGGGCAACCCAGTTAGAATCAAATGCTTGTTTAACGTACGTTTGTTCGTTTCCTCCCATGTGTGGAGACGATAACCATATTTTCTTAGAATCAATTGCTTTCATAGTTTTCCCATTAAAAATGAAACAAAACAGTAACAACGAATTATATATATAATCGTTTTTAGTTCTTTAATAACAATCTAAATTAACTGAAAGAAAAGGGGGTAGACTTTTCTAATATGATGTAACTCTAGTTGTTTTTCCATTGTAAAAATAGCTCAGTAATCTTAAAAAATAGCGCTTACATCAATATATTGGACAGAATACTCAAAATCTCGTCCAACAACGCAAAATGTTAAAACCCTCTTACAATTCATACAGGTTATGTACGAAAAAAATTAGGGGTATATCCCCTATAATATAAGGGGAATACGCATTGAATATCAGATATATAATCATTATTTATAATACTTCGTTTTATTATAAGCAAGTACGATGATATCTTTTAGATACAGGTTATCTTATCACTATGGAATCATTAATTTTTAAGCACATAAGAAATACAACTTTTTTAACATTATTTTTTAGATATATAAAAAAAAGTAAGTATTTCTTGATTATTTTATTTAAAAGAACAATTTTTACCGGACCTAATAAATCTACCCTTTTTTCGACCTTCCTTATTGACTAGGCATACTAATAAACTTTAGTCATTTAGTTGATAATTTATGTTATTTAACTCGCTACCCTATTTTATTTTTTTACCCATTGTATTTGTTGTGTATTGGTTTCTTAGGAGAAGTTATACAAAACAAAACATTTTCTTATTAGCTGCCAGTTACTTCTTTTACGGATTGTGGGATTGGCGCTTTTTATTTTTAATCCTTGCCAGTACTGCTGTAGATTACGTAGTGGGTATTAAGATTGCTACTGCTACACATCCTCATTTTAGAAAGTACTGGTTACTAACCAGTGTATTTTTTAATATGAGTTTATTGGGATTCTTCAAGTATTACAATTTTTTTATTGAATCGTGGAGTGATCTCACCTCTTTATTGGGATTTAGTACTCAAAGTTCCTGGACCTTGCAAGTCATTCTTCCGGTCGGTATTTCCTTTTACACTTTCCAGACAATGTCCTATTCTCTGGATATTTATTACAAAAGGCTACGCCCTACCCGGGATTTTATTTCATTTGCAACCTTCGTCGGTTTTTTTCCTCAGCTAGTTGCTGGTCCTATAGAACGAGCTTCCAACCTGCTTCACCAAATAACTGATAAAAGAAGTTTTAATTACACTCAATGTACTGATGGGCTAAAACTAATTCTATGGGGATTGTTCAAAAAAATAGTCATTGCCGATGGGGTTGCACCTATTGTTGACGACATATTTGCTCATTACAGTACACATAGTGCTTCTACATTGCTACTAGGTGTTTGTCTATTCAGTTTTCAGGTTTATGGTGATTTTAGCGGCTACTCTGATATCGCTATTGGAACCTCCAAATTATTTGGAATCGAACTAAGGTCTAATTTTAAATTCCCTAATTTTTCACGAAATGTAGCAGAATACTGGCAGCGATGGCATGTTTCTCTATCGACATGGTTTAGACATTATGTTTATATACCCTTAGGAGGCAGCCGTGTAACCAAATCAAAATCGGTCCGAAATATCATCATTATTTTTCTGGTTAGCGGATTCTGGCATGGCGCTAATTGGACTTTTATAGTATGGGGAGCCATTCATGCAATCTTATACATTCCTGTATTCTTAATGGGAAGAAACCGGATTTATATGAATACTGTTATTGCCGAAAACAAAGTATTCCCTTCGTTTATAGAGGTTTTACAGCTTTTGCTTACCTTTTCTCTCGTCACTTTTTCCCGTATATTTTTCAGGTCTGCTTCTGTGACAGATGCTTTTGCTTTTATAAAACAATTTTGTACTCACTTTTATTATGAACACTATCAACATCCACTGGGGTACAGGATGATTGACTACTTCATCGTATTATTACTCTTCATCTGCTATGAGTACATCATTCGCAGAAATGAAAGATCTCCAATCCCTTTTAATTCCAAAACCCTCCGTTTTATCACCTATCTGTTACTGATATTTTTCATACTGTTATTCTATGATGATCACGTAGATCGATCTTTTATTTACTTTCAATTCTAATCCTATGAAAAAGCTTTTATACACAATTACAATCTATAGTTTTTTAATCTTGATTTCTTTAGAACTAATGGTTAGAGTATTTCATCTGGGGAAAGATACCCCACTCCGATATCTGGATCATAATAAGGTAGAAAAGTGGAAACCAAATCAGAAAGGGTATGCAGTAACCGGTAACAGAAGACAAAATTTTTCCGAATACCGTATCAACAATTCCGGTTTTAATTCCTACAGAGAATTCTCTCCTTCATATTCTCAAAAAGAAATAGCTCTTGTAGGAGACTCTTTTATCGAAGGTTTTCATCAACACTACCAAAACTCTATAGGAAAAAAAATAGAACAACAGTTAACTGATACCGAAGTATACGAATATGGTTATGCAGGATATGATCTGGCAGATCAACTGCACCTTATTCATGCATATAAGAAAGATTTTGATAAAATCGATCAGGTATTTTTAGGAGTTAAATTTTCAAATGACCTGACCCGGGATCGGTACAAGGTTGTACAATACCGATTGAATCTTGACTCTCCGACCAATCGTTTATTTAAGAAAAGTAAATTATTGGTTTACGCTCAAAACATCGGGATATTGGATGCCCCAAAAAGGCTTATCAATTCCCTCAAAGCTTTTGTTTTCCCTTCGCAGCAAACGACTTCTAAAAAACGTACTCAGAAAGATACTGAAGTAATTTACCTCGCTAACTTTGAAAAATTAATCAAACGTTATGGTTTTGATAAAAAGCGTTTTACTTTTCTTCTTGATAAAGAAAACACAAGTCCATTGTTTATAGAACATCTTGAAAAAAACGAATATAAGTATCTCGATTTTTCGTCAGAATTCTCCCGTTCCGAGAAACCTAAAACACTTATTTATGACAAACATTGGAACAATCACGGAAGAGATCTTATCGCAAAAGTCATCGTTGATTATATAAAAAAGAAGCCCTAACTTAACTCTCTAATCTATACAATGGAAAAAAACCTTTCTTAATATCTGTCTCACAGGTCATATTCTCTGTCATATTACACTTCTGTAACACAAGTTTCATATACTGCTCCGGATTAATAATCTTTCTTCCTGTATAGTAAGTAACGTCCTGATCATTAGGAAAGAATGATTTTTTATACTTATACAAACTATCCCCATCAGACCTTCCTCCTCCCAGAATATAATATTTATAATGGTGTTTTCTCGCCCAGTTCATAACCTCTATTTTTAGAAAATCATTAGGGCGTGTATAAAAGTAATCTGATAAAGTTCCTCCCAGGTATGAGTACAATGTATTATCATTCACCAAAATCAATTCTGTAGAAATTGGTTTATCATCTTTATATACCATTCCTATAATAGCATTCTTAGGATTGTTTTTTATGAAATCGATAAAGTAATCTATTTTGTGATAATACAATGAGTCGGCATTATTTCGCTGCATTGTACTGATATAGATATCATAAAAGTCTTTGATTATAGCTGGTGAGATCGGGTTGCTATATACTTTTAATGTCAGGGATTGCTGAGTTGCTTTTCTATAATTGTTTCTGACTTTGGCTTTGAACTGGCTCCATTGAGTTTCTTCATCTACGATTTCTCCTTTTACATTGGTTAATGTAGGGATTAATTCGCCATTATAACGACAGTGGTTATTATTGAGACTAAACCGAATAAACTCACTTACAATATTTTCTTTTTTATACCATGCATCTACCTCTCTCCAGAAATATTCCAGATCTTTACATTCTACATGTTCAATATCCAGCAAAGGACCTCCATAACCATAAGGAGAAACAACATCTTTATATTTCCCGTCTGTTTCTTTTATATCTCTCAGGTAAAATGGCATAACGACAATAGGTCTCGAATTTCGCTCCAGTACAAAATAACTCAGGCGATGCTCCCGCATCCCGGTAATCCCTATATATTCTAAGGTATAAAAGGGGTTTTCGTTTCCTACTGAATTTAATATCTTTTTATACTTTTTTAATGCTTTTTCTGAATCAATTGTATAACAACTGAAGGTTAACTTTTGAGTAGATTTTCCGAGATATCCATCTCCGTTTTCTCTTTCTCTAACTTTTTTTGCAGGAATTCCATATGCTACCACGTTTCTTCGTATATCTTTTGTTACAACAGCTCCTGCTCCTATTACAGTATGAGCCCCTATAGTTGTGTTCTGTAGAATCGTCACTGCAATAGAAATTGCTGTAAACTCACCTATAATAACAGTTCCTCCCGTGGTTACCCCAGGAGCCAGGCTCGAGAAATCTTCCATAATCCCATCATGACCGAAATTGGCATTCGTATTAATGATACAAAACTCTCCGACTACGGCATCGGCATTGACTGTACCTGAAGCCAGAATTACGGTTCCTCTACCAATATTGGTTTTTTCGCTTACAATTGCCGATGGATGAATCACTGTTATAAATTCAAAATCTGGAGCGACTTCCAAGACTTTTTTATACAACTTATACCGAATCCAGTTATCGCCAATAGAAATAATTCCCTTGGTAATTCCTTTTTTCATTAGAGCTGGTATGATATTCTCCGAACCAAGAATATCATATCCCATAATCTTCTGTCCCTTTGGTTTATATGAATCTATAAACCCGTATATTTCATACTTATCTTCCAGTTCTATAGCTTCTGCTATCACTTTACCATGTCCGGAGGCTCCAATAATTAAAACTTTTTCCATCTCGATTATTCGTTATCATTACCTGTAAATACCGGCATGTTTAGATTTTCTTGATTATTCACTCCTTCCTTTATCAAAACCTTCTTAATGGTTTTGAATATTATTCTAATATCTAATAAGAGGCTTAGGTTTTCTACATACCAGACATCGTATTCAAATTTTTGAGACCAGCTGATTGCATTTCGCCCATTTACCTGTGCCCATCCTGTTATCCCTGGGCGCACCAAATGTCTTTTTTTCTGCCGTTCATTGTATAACGGAAGGTATTGCTCTAATAAAGGCCTCGGACCTATTAAACTCATATCGCCCTTCAATACATTAATCAGCTGCGGAATTTCATCCAACGAATACTTACGAACAAATGCTCCTGTTTTAGTAATTCGATCTTTATATGGTAATAATTCCCCATTGGCATCTTTTTTATCATTCATGGATTTTAACTTGATAATCCTAAAGAGCTTTCCATCTTTACCAGGTCTGGTTTGAAAGAAAAAAGGTTTTCCTTTATTCGAGAACAATAAAACGATGATGACTATTATCAAAACCGGTGACAAAATCAACAGCCCAAAAAATGCGGCTAAAAAATCAAGTAATCTCTTAAAAACTAAACGATACATTTTATGTACAGATATATAATATTATTAGTTTAATTCTTTTTTTATAGCTGCTACGAGATCTCCTACATTTTCCATTTTCATCAAGTCCATTAATTTAAACTTAACGTTGAATTTTTTCTCTACTTCTCCTATTAACATCATATGGGTAATCGACTCCCATCCTTCTACATCATCCGCAACGGTCTCTGTTGTCAATTCGAAATCATCGTGTTCCAAAATAATAACAAACGATTCTTTAATGCCGGTTAATATATTTTCTACTGTCATGAATCTATATTTTTTGTGTATTTTATTGTGTAAAAAATGTTCTAAGTTCTTTTCTATTTATTTTGCCATTAATACTATGCGGAAATTCGTCTACAAACTTATAATGCGTCGGAATCATATACGGGGGCATTTTTTTCTTCATATAAGCTATCATTGCATCGAGTTCAAACACTTCTGACTCGATTGCCAGCCCTAATTCTGCATTTCCCAATGAATTGGTAATGTCCAATGCTACTATATTGACTTTTTTCTCAACCACCGTTTTAGCATGATATTCTATTTCTGCCAGTTCTACACGATATCCTCGTATTTTTACCTGAAAATCAGCACGCCCTACATACATAAAATCTCCTTCTTCATCCACAAAACACAAATCTCCTGTCTTATAAGCACGTAACTGCTTTCCTTTTTCATCAAAATTAAAAAAAGAAACTTCATTTCGTTCTTTATTTTTCCAATATCCTGCAGTTAATTGATCTCCTATTAAACAGAGTTCTCCTGTTTCTCCTACAGCTACCTCATTATTATCTGCATCGACAATCATATATCGTACTCCTGCTAATTCTCTACCAATGGAAATAATTCCATTATGGGCTTTGGTAGCTGATACCGCATCATAAGGGTAATACCCACTATACACAGTAAATTCTGTCGGACCATAATAATTAAATATCCGCGCATTGGAAATACACTCACTCCATTCTGCTGCAATATCTGCATGCAATGCTCCTCCTCCAAAACTACAATATCGTACTTCGGGAGCTATGATCTCACTATAATATGGTCGCAAATAATTAATGATAGAGGGAACCATTGTCAGTACTGTTAATTTATATGTCTCCATCAACCTGAAAACCTGTAAATATTTAATCGCATTAGAAGGTATCGTATATATACTTGCTCCTTTAAGCAAAGGAAACAGGTAGGTCACTACCGAGAAATCAAATGTCAATTCAAACATTTGAAGACATCGATCTGAAGAAACTAAATTAAACTCTGAATCTGCATCAACTGCATTCACCAAACTCTCGACATTATGAAATGTTATAGGCACTCCTTTTGGCACTCCTGTAGTCCCTGATGTAAAAAGGATATACGCAATATCCTCTTTATTTACTGGTTTTGGCTTGGATGCACTTCCGTTATTCTGAAGAGTAGCTGTAGTAATTACAGTAAAAGAATCTTCATAGATACTTTTTTCTGAAGAATCTAACACATATACAGAATTCGTCAATTCAAAAACGTGAACATTTCGCTCCTTCGGCGTCAAAGGGTTTACCGGAACATAGGCTTTCCCTTCAAACCAAAGTGCCAATATACTGGCATATGTATATATATCATCATTCGTAACCAACCCTACAAGTTTATCATTTTCAGGAATGGTATCATTAATTACATTTCGAATCCTGGCTATCTCTTTCCCTAATTGCTTATAGCTATAAAAAGTATCCTTAATACAAAATGCCGTATCCTCCCGACTGGATGTAATAACTTTATATAAGTTGGTTATGTAATTCATCAATTCTATTAATTATAAACTTTACCTCTAAACTCTCTCTTTTTAAAAGAAATGTCCATCTCTGTTATGAAAACTCAAATGCCCTAACGTCAAAGAAAGCGTTTTATGTGCTAAAGCTTTCTTAATTTTTTTGTAAACAAATATTGCTGAGTACTTTTCAGTGATTTTTTTAGCCAGGATGGCATCATCTGTAAATATAAAACTGGTTTTTTCTTTTATAAAATGCTCCATTAGTGCATCTACAATAACTGCTAATTTCTTTTCTTCTTCTACCAAAAAGTATTTTATATTAAACTCTTTATTATTAACCACATAAGAGAAAAAACCAATAATTTTTTCACCTTCCTTCACCGCAACATTGGTTATATACACCTTACTACTCAATCCTGCGAGTAATGACTTATAAGGAAACGTATCTCCTGGGTTTACCTGTGTATATTGTTTATAATCTAATTGCCAATTAACATACTCTTGCGTCTTCAGAATCAGATCATCCTTGCACAAAGGCGCTATAAACGCCCAGAGTTTATCGTCAATGGATTGAGGGTATTCATAAGATAATACAGCAGTTCTTTTTTTAATTCCCCAGTTATTTTTATTCCTTACTAAGAAAGCGACTGTTTTATCAAGCACTTTTAACACCGGTTTAAACGGTGTTAACTTCGGAAATCTCCCAACGAGAATAGAGGGTTCTACACTAAAAAAAAGTGTAAATCGCTCTCTGGCTAACAAAACATCAAAAGGTTGTTTTTTATAAAACTCATTGACTTCTTCTGCAAATGATTTGATAATGACCCTGCTTTTAGTCAACCCTAAAGCTTCTCTATAAAAATACGTTCCTAATACTGTATCCTTATATTTTTTATGCACCCACCACAATAGCATCCAATATACTTTCTCTACTGTTTTTTCTACTGTATTAATCAAATCAGGAAATAATAGGATGTAAGCCATTATTTTTCCTTTTTCTACAGCTATAATACCGCAATAATCATCTTCTTCAATTCGATTGTTCTGTAGCAACCAAGTCGCTTTACTTTTCGGTAAAGGTGCTACTTCATCCTTCCAGAATTTATTTGATTTTACAGCTTCTCTTAACGTTGATTTTGTTATTGGAATTATTTCCAGATCTTCCCCCATTGGTTTAATTTACAAAATATGTGATCGTTCGATTTCTTGAATTGTTTTAATAATAATTTTTCTTCCCTGCTTGGCAAACTTTGGGTATAAGGTATCAAAAGTGTCTCCTTCTTTTACCTTAATGGCTTTCTGACATAATATTTTCCCTTCATCTACCTTATCATCAATTATATGAGTAGTAATTCCTGTTATTTTTACTCCATATGCCAACGCATCCTGAATGGCTGTTTTAGTCCCCAAAAAGCTAGGAAAAAGAGACGGGTGGATATTGAGTATTCTATCCGGAAATGCTTTTAGCATTGCCTCTCTAATAATATACTTATAATTAAGCATAAAAATAAAATCAATTTCCCGCTCCTTTAACACCTGAATCAGCTTCTCTTGGTAGGCTACTGCACTGTCAAATTCTTTTCTAACCAACTGTAGTGTTTCCACCCCCATCTCTCTGGCTTTTTCAGCAGCTCCACATGGTTCTTCCTGATAAACAACAAGTCTTATTTTACTTTTATCGAATTTCTTATTATCAAAAGCTTCTAATGTATCTTTGGCATTTCTACCCCAACCTGTCACTAAAATCGCCCAATTAATTTTCTTTTCTGTACTCATCTAAATCTACTATTACCGAATTAGGGTCTACTACTACATCTTTTGATGCAATTACCTTAACCACGGTACTTATTATTATTTTTACATCCAATAAAAAAGAGATGTTCTCTACATAGGTTACATCTAACGCCAGTCTTTTATCCCAGGCTAACACATTTCTTCCTGAAACTTGTGCCAGACCTGTTATTCCCGGTAATACTGTATGCCTTTTTCTTTCGTTTTCGTGATAATAAGGCAAATACCGAATCAACAGGGGTCTTGGTCCTATAAAACTCATATCGCCTTTTAACACATTAAATAGTTGTGGGATTTCGTCTAATGAGGTTTTTCTTACGAACTTACCTATAGTTGTCAGCCTGTCTTTATCCGGAAGCAGATTGCCTTCCGCATCTTTTTTATTATTCATTGTCCTGAACTTTATAATACTAAAGATCTTCTCTCCTTTTCCCGGTCGTCTCTGAACAAAAAAAGGATAGCCTTTATTAGCTATAGACAATAATATAAATACAACTAAAAAAACAGGAAATAACAACAGGATAAGTACGAATGCAAAAACAAAATCAATCCCCCTTTTTACATAAAATTTATACACTAATCTGTTATTAAAAAGTATTCCATTTGATAAAAATAATGTCTTATTTCACTCCTTTAAGATACATCAAAAATAAGACATTGAAATATTCCTTGTAAGGGGAAAAATACCCTTTTTTTACTTTTTTAAAGTAAGATATTTCTATGTTTTTTCCTACAGTGCAGAAAAAACTATTAGTTTTTCATCTCATTAACCATAAAACGCCGCTTACCAGAATCCAGAAGAGGAATTTCATCTACATACTCTACAGATATGGTCGCATCAGCTCCTAAAAAGTCTCTGTATTTTTTGATAAATTCTGCTTCTCTCTGAAAAACTCCTTCAATATTAATTTTAAAAAGATAAACGCCATGATCTTTTTGAATCAACTGACATTGTTTCAGCTCCTGGTAATGATTCGCTACATACATAATATTAGAGTATATAGCTTCTCCTTTTGTATCCGTAAGTACGTCCATCTTTCTACCTTCTATACGACATAAGATTTCTTTTCCATCAATCATATGTTTAGCTCCTATATCTCCTGTATCATATCGTATAACCGGCATGCAGTAATTATAAAGGTCTGTCACCACAATTTTTCCTATAGCTCCATTTTCTACAGGAGTATTAGTTTCTATATCGAGTATTTCTACGTAATAACTGGCTGTATTGATGATAAAACCATCTTCTTCAGTATGAATTTCCTGCGCTATGATTCCATTTTCTGTATTAGAATATCTCGATATCGGATTAATCCCGAAATATTTCTTCATAGCATCTCTGGTATAATCATTTAACTTTTCTGAGATCGTAATAACAGAAACCAGCTTACCAGGTAACGGACTACTGTTTTTTTCATCCATATACCTACAAATCTTTTCTATAGCAGACACATACCCTAACCAACTCATCGTTGATTTATTTTTTCTCAGTTTGTCCAGAATGTCTTCTATAACATGATTTTCTTTTAAACTAAAAACATCAACCGGAATGATATTTTTAATTTTATTGGTTAGAAATGACTTTTTACCATATGTCTTCCATAACCTAAAATAGGTCAATTCATTTCCCAGGGTATAACCACCTCTTTCAGAAAAGTAAATATTATCAGCTGTATTTCTATCTCTTTTAGACATATCATGGAACAACCTAAATGGAGTCCCTGTTGATCCACTGGTAAACACCTCCTGCTTGGGTTCATCTATATAGGATGCTGCTTGAAAACCATTAAATTGGTCTCTGATTATATTTTTATCGATAATCGGAAAATCGTGTATAGATGAGTATTCCCTGTATTTTTTGTAAAAATCAGTACTATGAACTGCATGGTCTAGAATATTGATCAAGCTATCATCTTTTTTTGCCATTACTTTAGGGTGTAACGGGTTCTCTATAATGTATTTTATATCTTGATAATGATTTTTGACCTTACCTTTTTTTACTTTATCCATAAACCAAAAAAAGTTCCGTCTTAATAGTTCTGCATTTCTCATTAGGGCGTAATTCTATATCACTATTTTACCTCGTTCATAATTTCCTTAAACAAAGGATGTTTTAAGTATCCTCCATAAGCAATATCCGGTGTAATAAAAGAATTGTTATCATTTCCTTCTATAATAACAGGACCTTTGTTACTAATTGCTATATCCCATCCTATAATCCGGTCTGGAATATAAATAACTGCTTTTTTTATCAATTCGCATGCTTCTTCAAAAAAAGGTATTTTATATTCGTCAAATACCACTTCTGTATCCGGATGGGCTTTTAGCTTATTCCCTCCATATTTCATCAATTGATGGGTTTCTCCTGACAGTACTCCTTTTTCCATATTTACCGAAAGATAATACCCTCCCGAACTTCCATTATCGATTACACTACCTCCTGCTCCAAATCGCATAAAAGCGGATAAAATATGAATGGTTCCTTTTTTATCAATATACGAATCAAATCGAAGTGTATTGATACTATGCGGATAAATTTTATTTATATCGTCATGCTGTATGACTACTTCCTGATAAATACAATCATTAGACAATAGATAATCTCCATACTTTTCCAGCTGTTTTTTCAAGGTATCTTTCCGAACCAAAAAACAACCATTCCCTCCCATGTCTTTGATAGATTTTATAAAAATCTCATCCTTCATTTCTGTTTCAAACAAGGTACTAAAAAAAGAATGCAACTCTTTTGTATCAGTAACAGACACTCCCTTTTTTTTATAAAAAAATGTATTGTTTAGATTATATCCTATGAGTTTTGGAACTGGTAATCCATTATATTCCATATACACAGCAAATGACAATTTATTTCTAAGAATCGAAGCATACTGATATTGATGCATCTTCTTAGATAAAGTTATTTCATCCACCTCTTTGCTACTGAGATAATCGGTATAGTTTGTTACATTTTTTCGATATAAAAATTTTCCGAAATAGAAAAAAGGAAGTTCTTTTTTTACAAACCAAAAGACAATAGCTTCCTTTATTATTTTTAAGATAGGTTTTCTTTCCTTATCATTTAAAAAAACTGAAATTCGCTGTTTCATTACGAAGCGCTACTTAAAAAAATTAATGTTGTTGTTCCAAAAGCTTCGTATACTCTTCCAGTAATGAATCCCATATAAATTGTCTTTCATAATCTTTGACGATTACTGCTCTGGCATTTTTAGCCAGACGGGTATACAAAATACCATTTGTCAATATTTCTTTCATTTTATCGTATAGAGAATTGGCGTCTTTTACAGGAATAATCATACCATTTACCCCTTCTTTTACGATCTCATTACACCCATTAATATCAGTAACAATACTCGGTAGTCCCATAGCCCCTGATTGCATCACCACATTAGGAAATCCTTCTCTATAACTAGGAAATGTAAGTACATTAGCTATTGCGAAATAAGGTCTGACATCATCCTGCCACCCTAGAGATATAATATTCTTATTGGTCTCAATCTCGTCTTCGGTTTCTTTTGTTACCGGATCCAACTCTTTTTCAAAAGGACCTACCAACAGAAGTTTCACTGAATCATTCTCTTCATTTATTTTTCGGAATGCATGAATTAATTCATTAATTCCTTTATCTGTTACTAAACGTCCTACAAACAGAAAAACAAAATCCGAAGGAGTAATTCCTAAATCTTTTCTAAAAGCATCTTTCTCGTTTTCAGTATATATAGCAGGATCAAAATGAGCAGTATCAATCCCATTAGAACTACCTTTTCCAATTACTTTTAACTTGTTTGGTTTTGTATACTTATTCTGTTCTATAATATCTTTTAAGCCATAAGAGTTTGGGTATATTTTGCTTGCACAGCGATACGTAATTTTCTCTACTCTATCCAGTAATTTTCTTTTACTTCCAGTAGCTACCAATAAAGGGAGTCCTGCAATGGTGTGTAACCGTATCGGTACTCCTGCTAATTTTGCAGCGATCATTGACAAAGTCCCTGCTTTTGGAGTATGGCTATGTACAATATCAGGTTTTTCTTTCCTGAAAATTTTATATAATTGATAAACCGCCTTTAAATCCTGTAATGGGGTAATTTTTCTGGTCATTTCTACCCCAATGACTGGTATTTGTTCTTCTTCTGAAACCTTTTGAAGCTTATCCCCACCTGAACTCGATATTCCTTTTATATCAAAATACTGAGACATGAATTTTAACTGCCCTTTTAGTAATCCCCCTAAAGACAAAGGAACAGTTGTTACCCTTATAATTTTTTTCACTGTGTTTTAAATCGTTATTGTGTGAAATATGATGTTTTTGTGATACGACAAAGATATATCTTAATTTTCATATTTATATGGAAATCCTGTTGATATTCTCCAAAGATAATTCTGAAAAACAAAAACCATTTTTCTTATAAAAATGCATAAAAAAAAGATGATTTTATTTTCTTTGCTATTTTGATTTTTACCTTTTGTATTTTCTTGTTAATTTTTATTACAAAACCGTAATCAAAAAAGCTCCTTCTCCTATATTATTAAATATTTGATTTTCAAACAGGTATTATTACCTATTAAGGAAAAACCATAAAATTTATATAAATTAACAATAATTAACTTACTGATTTACAATTAGTTAAATGTTAATTTTAACTTAATTTTAACACGTAATAATATAATATATACCAAATAATCACGTTATTTATTAGCACCTTAAATCTATTAAATATATTACTAATGAAAACTACCAAAACCTATTCCCTGATTCTATGTTGCTGTTTTTTCTTTCTTGCGTGCAGCAGCGACAATGAAGTCATAGAAGATCCTGTTGTTGTTCCCCCTCCAGGTGTCGAAGAACCTATCTCTGATGCTCCATGTAAGTTTAACTTAAATGGAGACCTACCTGTTAATGGAGTGATGGTTATTGATTGTATTTTAGACCTAGACGGAAAAACAATTGAACTTCCTGAGAATTTTAAATTTGATTTTGATGGAGGTATTATTACTAACGGAACCTTAAAATTTAACGGCGGTTATATTGACGGAAGACTTCTAAATTCTAAATTGAAAATAGAAGGCTCTACCAAACTAAAAAATCCAGCTTATCAATTTCTTCCTTCGAGATGGGAGATTGTGCAAGGAAAAACTACTCAAGAAAACGCACTGAGAAATAAAAAAATCCTGGAAGATAATTTTGAAATGGCACAGGCACTTAAAGCTGAAAGTTTTTCTATAGGTGCTATGGATGCCTATTTTTATATTGCGGAGGAGTATGTAGAAGGAAATTATTATCCGACTTTGGAAGCAATTAATGTGCCTTCCAACTTTACTTTGATTATGAGTAATGATACGCATATACGTACTTTTCCTAATAGCAGTTCTAAATACAGTTTATTAGCAGTACACGATGCTGAGAATATTACTATTAAAGGAGGAAATCTATACGGAGATAGAGATGAACATAATTATGCCGGTGGAGGAACTCATGAATGGGGACATGTACTGGCATTGAGATCTGCTGTTAATGTTGTTATTGATGGAGTACGCGCTGTAAATGGTGCGGGAGATGGAATCGATATTAATAGTATCGGTTTTACCCACACACCAGAAGGTTACAAACCTTCTAATAATATTATTATTAAAAACTGTATTCTCGATAGTAACAGAAGAAACAACCTAACCGTCAGTGATGGTAGGGATATCAGAATTGAAAACAATCAATTTCTAAATGCCAGTATTAATACAGCACATTCTACAGGAATAGCTCCCGGATTTGGAATTGATATTGAAGCAGAACGGGAAAGAGGAGATGATGGAGAACTAATTTATGATGAAATGGCTAGAGACATCCAGATTGTCAATAACATAGAAAGAGGAGGAAGAAAAGGAGCGTTTCTTGTTTTTATCGGATACGATATTCTTATTGAAGGAAACCAAACTGAAAATTCGATAGGGTATTCTTTTGGAAATGGAATAAAAATCAGAAAAAATAAAATTACAGCTGTTGGGTCTGATAAAACTGAAGGGACAGCAATTCTTGCAGGAAGAACTGCCAATAGTGAGACAATCTATAATAACGATATCTCTGAGAATGAAATTATCGGATATAATGTAGGTATTAATGTCAAAAACAGAGATACCAAAGTATATAAAAATGTAATTACTGATTTTACTACGGCTATCTTCCCTAGTCAACTAGAAAATTCTGAGATCTATTCTAATACACTAAACAGTTCCAGAAAGGACAGTCGAGGGATATTTGTTTTTATGACGAGTGTAAATAATATTACACTTAGGGACAATGATATTACCGTTACGTCCAATCCTATAAAATTTGCCAGTGTCAATCTTGAGCCAGAAGCACAGAACTGGAAAGTAACAGTGACTAAAAACACTACCCGATCTCCTGTTCATAACCTTATCACTATGTCGCACAATATCGATGTGATTGATAATCACTTCTTTCAGAGTTTTGAAATATACGACTCTAAGAGTATTGAATTATCCAAGAATAGAATCGATACTAACAGAGATGGAATTCATTTAAAAAACACCAATCTCAGTATAGGCATCAAGGACAATCATATCAATGTAGATCCTACTAAAGAATGTATTATCGTACAATCAACGACTAATGATGGAGAAGTACTTATCTCTAACAATACCTGCGTACAATAATCGGACCCCTCTATATAACAAGCTTCAATTTATGTTAGTACATTGAAGACTTAAAAAATTATTAAACTAAAAAGCCCTCGAAACGAGGGCTTTTTTTAATGATTCATGTATATGTTTTTATACCATTTCTGAAAACAGAAAAAAGTCCATACCTTAAAGGTATTATCCCTTCCGTTTATATGATCTTTTACCAATTTAGTTATTTTATCTTCCTTGAAGATATGCTGCTCTTTAAGAAAAGAAGGAGCTATAAAGCTCTCTAACTCTTTCTTTAATGACGAGCGTAACCAATCTCCGACAGGAACTCCAAAACCTGCTTTTGATTTATCTAAAAAACCATCTGGAAACTGATCTTTAAACGCTTCTTTGAGAATAAATTTTTTATCCCACCCTTTCATTAAATATTCTGCAGGCAAAGAATTCGTATACTTCCATATTTTTTTGTTTAAAAATGGAGCTCTACATTCCAAAGAAGTCAACATACTGGTTCTATCCACCTTGACCAGCATATCCCCCTCTAAACTCATATGTTTATCTATGGTACGATATTCAGTAAGGTTTTTTGGAGAAGATATTCCTGTGGCATTCTTATAATAATCAAACACACTATTTTCTAAATACTCTGGAGATAGATATTCTGATAGACTATCTGATGCATATCCTAACGAAATAATGTCCCAATAATAATTATCTGTATAGTCTATCGCATTCAACAACCTCTTTATTTTAAATCGTTTTCCTCTTTTATCATCTTTAGTCTTAAACAGGGATTCTGATGTGTTTAGAAGCAATTTATGCGCAGCTTGTGGTACCAACTTTGTATATCGTTGATTTATACTTCCCATATAATACTTGTTATACCCTCCAAATACTTCATCTCCTCCATCCCCTGTTAATGCTACTTTTACATGTTCACTTGTTTTATTAGCCACGAGATAACTCGGCAGAGAGGAAGAATCAGAAAATGGTTCATCAAAATTCAAAAGAATTTCACTAACATTATTCTCCAGGTCTTTTTCATTAATAATAAACTCATGATGATCACTATTGATCATTTTGGCAACAACTCTGGACTTATCAGTTTCGTCGTATGATTTCTTTTCAAAACCAATAGAAAAAGTGTTGATTTTTTTTGAGCTGATCTGCGATAAACACAAGGAAACAATCGAAGAGTCAACTCCTCCGGATAAAAATGTCCCCAAAGATACATCTGATACTGATCGGCTTTCTACACTCTCTTCTACTAATTTTTTGACTTCTTCTCTTGCATTTTCGAAAGAGACAGACGAAGTAGTTGCCGGTGTATCTTTTTCGATTTCTTCTATTTCAAACTCATTTTTGGTCAGGTCATATACCAAATAATGATTAGGTTTTAACTTATATACACCTTCGTATATTGTATAAGGTGATGGAATGTAGGTAAGTCTAAAAAATAAATTAAGCCCTTGCTTATTAATGGGAGGTATGGTCGGTAGTGTAGAAATAATTGATTTTAATTCCGAAGCCCAGATAAATTTATTCTGTTGCTGCGTATAATACATGGGTTTTTCTCCAAAATAATCTCTTCCGATAAAAACTTTATGAATGCTTTTGTCATAAATACTAAAACCAAACATTCCATCAAGTTTTTTGAATCCTGCCACCCCTTCTGTTTCATACAACTTTAAGATTACTTCTGTATCTCCTTTAGTGGTAAAATGAACTCCATTTGATTCCAGCTCTTTTCTAAGCGTTCTATAGTTATAGATTTCTCCGTTAAAAACAATACAAATCTGCTTATCCTCTGAAAATATCGGTTGATTCCCTGTATCTAAATCAATAATCGACAACCTTCTCATTCCCATAGCAATTGCGTAGGAATCATTCGAATCATGAAAAACTCCATCACTATCCGGTCCTCTGTGAATAATACAATCATTCATCAATGAAATATCTCTTTTCAGTTCTAAATCATCTTTTGAAGAAAAATTGATAAAGCCGTTTATACCACACATATAGTTAAATTTCTTAATTTGGTTTATTACTACTTTCCTAACATCTTCTTGAGCATTGATGCTTGTTTAAAAAAGAAGAGGTTATACCCAAGTAAATATTTTCTAAATAAATTTTTATTTCTATCAGTTACCTTATGATTTATATACAAGAGGTTTTCTTTTTCTAATCGTTGTTTAACTGATGTAACTTCTTTAAAAGGGAAATTATACTTAAACATCTGAAAGAACAGATCAATATTGGTCATTGTCATTCTCTCATCAAAAAAAGCAGTATTCTCCTTATTTTTTATTTCATTTTTTTCTCTAAAGTTTTTGATATTTTGCAATATCAATATAAGATCCTCTACATATTTTCTTTTCTTATTAATATCGGTAGATCTCGTTATAGAGCCTGCTGTCTGTAGGAATTTTGCAACAATCGTATCAATAGCCATGCATCGTTCTGCAAAATACAAGGCACGTGTATTGAATTCAAAATCTTCTCCATAGATTTTCTCTAAAAAAACCAGTTTATTGTCTACAAGAAAACTTCTGCGATACAATTTATTACAGGCAGAGTTCATATATTTCATATCACGGTAATACAGAACTCCAGATTTTACTTCTCCTCCTCCATCATAAGCTACTTCATAAATCACATTTCCCTGTTCATCAATTCCTTGTGCTCCATACTCTAGAATATCTAATTGATTTGCTGTAGCTATATTTATTAAAGAAGGAATCACTCCATCTATGTAAATATCATCCGCATCAAGAAAAAGCAAATAGGTCCCGATAGCATGTTCTATTCCAGTATTCCTAGCTCCTCCCAAACCTTTATTTTCCTGAGAAATCACTTTAATTACCGAGTATCGGGACGATAGCTGTTTTGCCTTTTGCTCACAATTATCAGGAGAACCATCATTGATCATCAAAATTTCATAATCCGCTTCATCTAAGCCTTGTCGCTGTACAGAAGCTACGCAGGTTTCTAAATATTGTGCTACATTATACATCGGAATGATAATGCTTAATTTTTTCGAATCAATAATATCTTTAACCATAATATATTGTAAACATTAAATAAGTAAAACCGAAATAGGCTACAGTTACCAAAGCGATGTTTAACTGTTGATTTTTAAAAAACTGTTTTTTTAAGAAAGGATAAATAATGATTAATGACATTAAAAACCAGGATAGATACGCAAATCGATTGGAGAAATTCGCGGTAATCACCAGTACCCAAAATGTATTGGCTATTAAATAGGTGTTAAATAATTGATTGTATATCTTATCTTCAAACTTTCTTTTAAATATAAAATACCATCCTGCCAACACCGGAAAACTACTATAAAACAAGAAATCAAATCGGAATCCCGAACTTTTTATAGACTCATCCAGTTCACTCGTCAGATATCCTGATAAACGATCATCTCCAAATCCAATACTTGTAAACAATCCTACCCAAAAACTTCCTGTAGCTATCGAAATAGGAGTTGCCAAAAGCCAGGCGTATAAAAAGTGTTTCGGGTTATTATAAAACACGGTGATCAGAAATGCAGAAACCGGCAGTACCAAGGATTTATGAAACAATGTAGACATAAATAACAATGTATACATTATGATTTTTTTATTGTAAAAAGAAACTGCTAAGAGGAATATAGAGGTAGCCAAACCATTTCTAATTCCATTGGTACCATATGTCCAAAAAGAAAAAGCAATGATAAACATAAAGAAAGAATAGAACCAATATTCTTTAAAGTACTTTTTGGACACGATATACATCGGAATAATATAAATGATAGCACAGATAAAAAAGAACGTATTAACATCGACTACTAATGCACACAATCTCATAAAATTATGAAAGAAAACATCTTCTGTAACATAGACACTACCTCCATTTGCATAATGGTCAAAATGCAAGGCATAGGTACTCATATCGATAAAATACTTCCCACTTACTGGTCTATATCCTATATAAACCGTCAATAACAGAAGTGTAATAATACCGATTCCTTTTAAGAAAAAAATATTTTTAATATCATTTATCTGTAGTACAACACTATGAAGCAAGATAAATAGTACTGTAATCATACAATAGTATAAATACACTTCATAATAATACTCTAATGGGATAAAATCAATCATGTAATTTCTTTCTCAAAATAGATTAAACGGCTTTGGTATCTAAATAATTGCTTATCGTATGAGATACTTCGAAAAGTTCCAGATGTTTTTTAAGTCTATCAGCATCTTTATAGAATTGATCCGTTTCAAAAACAGTGTTTAATGCTTCTGAAAACTGCACTTCTTCTGTTATGAAATCTTTCGTCATATCAGGAAAACTCAACGAACCTTTGAAAAAAGTTGGCGTAATAATTCCATAAGCAGTCATAAGATTATGATTGATTTCCCCATCTGTTTTACCTACATCCATAATTTCCAGCAGTCCTTTAGTACAATTCGACGTCACAACCGGTGTCCCCAATGCCAACGCTTCTATGATGACATTAGGCGTTCCTTCATAGTACGAAGATAATGCTAACAACTTTGCTGCTTTGATAAACTTAAAAGGGTTGTTATGTCTTCCTAAAAAAAGAATACTGTCCTCAATTCCCAAAGTCGTAATTAGCTCCTGAATATACTCCTGACACTCTCCTGCTCCATCGCCCAAAAACACCAATTTAGTCTGAGGAAATTTTTCCAGATGTAACTTAAAAGCTTTAATAAGATGCCATGGTGCTTTAACCAGTGAAATTCTCCCTACAAAAACAATAAAACGTTCCTTTACCTCTTCTGATATTTCATCAATGGGCTCTTTCCCCATGCTTCGAATTTTATCAATATTGTGAGGATTGTAAATAACTGATAAGTTATGCTTAAATCGATATCCGCAATTTTCGATCAGATCATCTTTTACTGCCTGACTGATACATACACATTTATCCAGGTACTTATAAGAGGTTTTATAAGCAACCTTACTAATCGTATTCCACAAGTTTTTACTGATTAATTCCTTGCTTTTATAGGAGTGAATACTTCCAATTTTATAGTTTTTAGTAAAGGTCAGGCTATTAAAAACATTGGACATATCCCCAAAGGAAATACTATGAGTAATTTGGTGATTTTTAATTATTTTTCGAATTGCAAAAGGGCATTTTAAATAAAAAAGCATTCGGTTTTTAGCTGACATCTCAGAAAAATCCTTATCAGACAGAAACAGCTCATCTTCATTAAAATTAATAATATCATTCTCCAATCGTATTATTTTCAGACCTTTTACATAGATATCATGTGCTTTAAAATAATTATAGAAATACAGTGCCAAGCGTTCCATTCCTCCCACACTACCATATGGCATTATCAATAAAACCTTTTTCATTATTTTTTGATTAATGTGTTAAATAGATGATCCCAAATTGGCATTACATGTGCTACTTCATATCGCTTTACATGTTGCAAAGCCTTCTCTCCCATTTGCAATCTTTGTGTTTTATTCTTCATTAAACCCGAAAGAGTTTCTGCAAAGGTTTCAATGGCTCCATTTTCAATTAAAAACCCATCCTCGCCATGTGTAATAATATCAGTCGGTCCACATGGGCAATCAAAAGCAACACACGGTACTCCTACTGACATTGCCTCTATTAACACCATTCCAAAACCTTCGGATCTGGAAGTCATAACATAGATTGATGCTTCTTCGTATTTTTGTTTTATATCTCTAACCGGATTAAAAAAACGTACACTTTCTCCCAGTTCCATAGAAGCTGCCATACTGCTATACGTTTTGGCTTCATCCATTTTTCCATATATCTCCAGGGACCAATCCGGAAAATCAGTATGTATTGTCTCCCAGATCTTCAGCAAACGATCAATTCCTTTCTGAAATACATGACTTCCTACAAAAATGAGTTTATTTTGTGCATTGGGATTTAGCTCTTTATTAACCTCAAATGATAATGGATTTGGAATCACATGAATATTTTCATTCGTCCATTCAGTGAGGTTATAATTAGTGAGTACTATAAACGCATCATATGAACGTGCACCTATATCCATCAAACTGCTCATGATAGCATACTTACATCTCGTAAGTAGTCCGGGATGATCTACATTTTTAAAAATGTTTTTAGAAGCATGACGCTCATACAGTATTGGGATTTTCTTTTTCAGAATTTTAGGAACAAAGAAACCTTTTAACCCATCATCACAAACAGAAATAACATCCGGTGACACTAGATCTACTACTTCATTTATTTGACGTTTATATTGCTTAAAATAAGCAACAGGATTACCCGATACATTCAAATCATGAAAAACTATTTGATCCGAAAAATCATAAAAAAGTTTTTCCTTGCCCTGATTCAGGGTAATCATATGAATTTCATAATCATAATGCTGAATCAGGTAATTGGCTTTTATAGCCAATACCCTTTCCAATCCTCCTGAACCACAAACCTGATTTGTAATGTATAATAGTTTCATAAATTAGATTGATACTGCATTACCGATGAAGGTCTTACATTTTTCCTTCAAAGGTTCTGCTAATTTATGATGTAATCCCAGGTTGGTTACTTTTGTATCTTTTGTAATTTGTCCTTCCAGACCAAAATTAGAGGTAAAACTTCCATCATCTTTTACGTCTACTCGGTTAAACAATTCTAAAATCCCATCAAATCTACAGGTATCTACGAAGGTATTAAACCCATTCACAAAAATTACAGGAGTTCCCATTGCCAGACACGGTAATGCACAGTGTATTCTGGATGTCACCACAAATTTTGCCTTAGCATATTTTTTCAGGCATTCTTCTGCATATGCAAATTTTTCTTCTTCGGTTTGTTTTCCGGATGGAAGAACCTGAGTTACATAATGGGCACTTTCTAACAATTCCTGATCGACTATTTTTTTCAGGTGATTTTGGATTTTACTCAGCTTAAAAGCATCTCCATTCAATACTCCTTTTACAAAATGCTTAGATGTCAAAAATAACTTTTCAGAAGTTGGATAGTTATAAAAAGGATCTACTATATAGATATCATCTCCTCTCTCAGCATCATCCACTTTGTAATTATCCAATGTTAATGTTAAACACCCTGTAAAATACGCATCAATCCCTTTTTCTTTTAGAATCTGAACTGTAAACTTATCTCTACACCCAATAGGTTCATGTTTTTTCAGGTATGCGATTCCTTTTTCTGTTAGCATGTATGGTGCCGCTGTAGAATTCATATGAAAAGAAACCAATAATGGATCAATTTTATCCGTTGGCACCCAGTGATGAATGTTATGCGTAAACCAACCGTTCATAATCAACTTAATGGTTTCATCATTATATTCACCTAATTTCTCTCTGTTCATAAAAGTATCTACATTTGGCAAGAATTGTCTTGCTGCCAAACTTTGGACATAATCACCTACATTATATGTTTTTGGTCCTTCCGGATACGTTAAAAGCCCGTATTTCATCTTTGTAATAATTTCAGAGTATTAATTTTTATTTTTATTGTGTATAATCAGTTTCTCAAATATCTGTAAACTTTATATAATCCAGGGAATTTCTGTCTTAGTATATATTTTCTTCTCTGGTTTCTCTTTACTTTTTTCTCATTTTTATTGACAATCTCGTCCAGGTCTAATGAGATAAACTTATCGAGATATGCTTGTTCTTTATCCTTGTCCTTCAGTACAAAAAAGGTATCAACAGCAGCTGCTTTATCCTGTATACAGGTCCATTGATATTTAAGTCCTTTAGTCATCACGCAATCCTCTCCAAAATTCTTAAAAATCAATTCATAAAAATTATCAGGAACATCAAAACCATAAGGCTTAGGATCTGCACCGGATAAAATCAAACTCAAAATAGTGCGCTGACATTTATGACATACATTACAATTGTATCCTTTTCGTTCATCTGCATAACACACCCGTAATTTTATTTCAAAATCAGAATTTTGAATAAAATCAACAACCCCATCTACTTTATCAGTTCTTTTTAAATGGTATCCATCATGTGTGACTTTTGTATTCGCCCACTTCATATTTTCATCAATCAATGGTGAAGACCCCCAACTATAACTAATTTCATTAGTAGCAGAAGCCGCAATATTGATATCTGTAAATTTGTATAAGTAACTCAAAGGCGCCAATACTCCCAGCAGTGCCATTCCGTGTTGTACTGCTCCCCACCAACCTAAATCTGCCAGTAGCTCTACTTTATATGTATAAAACTCTCTAAGGTTAGACTCTACATAAAACAACCTGGACAAATCTAATATTTCTTCTTCTTCATTAAACTTTTTGAATTCCTTCCATCGCACAGTATCATCAATAGCAACATCTGCTCCATGAATAGAAATCAAATATGGATTTCTATGGTAATTCCTAGTCAATGAATCATAAGAATCTAACCCTCCGCTGAATAGAAGAGATGTATTCGTTCCGTCTATCTGATTCTTTACGATATTATTAACATGCAATGTCCCCTTAATTTCTTTTTCCGGATGAAATTTAATGAACTGTTCTTTTAATATCTTTAATGAATTATAGAATGTCTCATCCAGCTCATCGATATATACATCAAATCCTACAAACCAAGAAATAGGCATTATATTAGATAGCAATGGGATTACAGCCAAACTTTTTGGCACAGCACTTACATCCTTATCATACAAGACATAATATAAGTTGTCCAAACGAAAATATTCTTTTATATCGTTACTTACCGTATAATGATATGCTATTTTCTGTCCATTTTCTTCAAAGCTAATACTATCTAGCTTACATGTTTTCATTTCTTATTTTTTAAAATTTTGATAGAATTGAACCTATTGCGTTTTTAAAAATATCTTTTTCATAGGAAACCATTCCTAACAGATACATTAAACTTGCATAACACAAGCTATATAATACCCCTTTAAGGATAAAATTAAACCATCCTTCTCCCGGCAGGTAATTTATAAACCATCCTATTATAAAAACCAATATCGCTACGGGTAGTATCTTATTTATCAACTCTTTAAAGAATCGAAAAATATTTAATTTTATTACTTTATGGTAATAAATATTCATTACATTTTGAACAACGATCCATCCTATTAGAGAACCAGTTATCATCCCTAACGCTCCTTTTTCTTTTGCTAAAAGAGCTCCTATTCCTGTTCCAACAAGCATAAAAGTTAAGTATAAAACAGCCTTGAAAGAAAGTTTATTTTTTGCTTCTAAAATAGAATTTCCAAATGCCTGAACCAACGGAACCGTATAAGCAACCATTATTAGTAATGCAATTACCCATGAATCATAGTAATTTTCTCCTACCCATAAAAACACGAATTGCTTACCAAACAACGAAAAAGCAGTTAATATGAATAATAATACCATAAATGATAAACGTCCTACCTTAATCATCATAGATGTCAATTCTTCTCCAGAAGCATTTCCAACAGACATTTTGGTCGCTCTGGGTAAAAATACTCCAGAAATAGCCGTAGAAAACGCTCCATAATAGCTCCCCAACATAATTCCTACTCCGTATATGGCTAATACTTCGGGAATACTAATTCCTCCCAAAACAATATGTCCTGCTTTCCATTGAAACATCCCTACTAATGCAAATACAAATACCCATACAGAGTAACCTAGTATCTCTATGACAAAATCATTACTCCATCGATGCAGTTTAATTTTGACATTCAGTTTTCTGAATACAAAATATATAGACGATAGAATAATAAATACATTCAGAACAGTATCTAATATTACAATTGAAAGTGCATTTCCTCCCATATATAATAAGGCTACAATCATGACAGACCTTACTAAATACCTGATAATATTTAACGTCTTGGGAAAAACGAACATTTCATATCCAGAACAAATTCCTGTAAAAGACCCTCCTGGTAATGAAATCGTTAAATTAAAAATAAGAATCAAAAACATCTTTTTAGACAATGCTATTTCCTCTTCGGACATTTTTGTAAAATAGTCTTCTAAATAAAAATAAAAGACTGTTCCAACACTGGCAATAAGCAGTGCTATAAAAACATAAATAAGCAATACTGTCGCTAAAAAATTTTCTTCTCCTTTTTTATCTTTTTCTGCTTGATATTTTGCTACAAACCTGACAATGGTATTCGTAAGCCCAAAATCCAGAACAGAAATAGAACCTATTAAGGCACCAATAGCTGTATACACTCCATATTCAGCATCTCCAATTTTGGAAATGATAAACGGTGTAAGAACCAATCCAATGACATTGGTTAATACAATAGTCAGATAATTGAGAAAAGCCCCCTTTTTTAATTGACTCAATGTAATACTATTTTTGTGTGAATATTATAATATAGGTTATATGGTTCTTGGTTACAATCTACCATTCACCAGAGATGTATCCAAGATCCCTTTGACATCGTATAATACTCCGTTTTTATTTAATAATTTCTGTAGATCCAAAGAAAGGAATTCTTTATGAGCTACTGCTAATACGACAGCATCAAACGTTTCTTCCGGTAACTCTGTTACTGTTTCCAGTTCATATTCATGTGCTACTTCTTCAGGGTTCGCCCAAGGATCATAAATAGTAATATCTGTTCCGAAGCTTTTTAAATTATTAATTACATCAACTGCTCTTGTATTTCTTACATCCGGGCAATTTTCTTTAAATGTAATTCCTAGTACTAAAACTTTAGCATTTTTAATTTTGATATCCTTTTGTACCATCAACTTAATAACCTCAGAAGCCACATATTGCCCCATACTATCATTAAGTCTTCTTCCTGCCAGTATAATTTCCGGATGATATCCAAATTCCTGAGCTCTTTGTGCTAAATAATATGGATCAACACCGATACAATGACCTCCAACCAATCCAGGTTTAAAGGGTAAAAAGTTCCATTTTGTTCCTGCTGCCTTTAACACATCATTGGTATCAATCCCCATTAGATTAAAAATCTTAGCCAATTCATTCACAAAAGCGATATTGATATCCCGTTGAGAATTTTCTATAACCTTTGCTGCTTCTGCTACTTTAATTGTAGGAGCTAAATGCGTTCCCGCAGTAATTACAGACGCATATAATGCATCTACCTTCTCTCCTATCTCTGGTGTAGAACCAGCAGTAACTTTTAATATTTTTTCTACGGTATGTTCTTTATCTCCTGGATTGATTCGTTCTGGAGAATACCCTACATAAAAATCTTTATTAAACGTAAGACCGCTTATTTTTTCTAATACAGGTACACATTCTTCTTCTGTAACGCCAGGATACACAGTTGATTCGTAAATCACGATATCATCCTTACTCAATACCTTTCCTACGGTTTCACTTGATTTATATAAAGGAGTAAGATCTGGTCTGTTATTTTTATCAACAGGAGTTGGCACTGTTACTATGTAATAATTACATGTTGCTATGTCGTTCAAATCATCAGAACAAAATAAGCCTTGAGCGTCAGAAGCTTCTTGCTTTAGCACAGATTGTAATACCGTATTATCAACTTCTAAAGTACTATCAACACCCGATTGAAGCTCTTTAATTCTATTAGCATTGATATCAAATCCTACTACCGAAAATTTAGTAGCGAATAATCGTGCCAATGGCAGCCCTACATATCCCAGTCCAATGACTGCTATTTTGATGTTTTGCATGAGTTTTTTTAGTTAATTAAGATGAGTGTGTTTATTTCAAGTTTTCCCAGTACCACTTTACAGCTTCCTTTAACCCTTTTTTCATATCGAATTCAGGCTGGTAATCCAATAAATCTTTTGCTTTGTTAATTGATGCTAACGAATGAGGAACATCTCCTTTTCTTTCTGGTCCATATGCTACTTCAACCGCTCCTATTTTTGCATCGTAATCAGATAAGTATTCTTTGAGCAATACCACCAGCTCATTAAGTGTTGTTCGTTCTCCAAATGCCGTATTATAAACCTCATTAAGAGCTGTTTCATTTTCAGAAACAA
The DNA here is from genome assembly GCF_013365535.1 of Aquimarina sp. TRL1. Lineage (NCBI taxonomy): Bacteria > Pseudomonadati > Bacteroidota > Flavobacteriia > Flavobacteriales > Flavobacteriaceae > Aquimarina > Aquimarina sp. TRL1. The sequence continues at coordinate 4,565,395 of NZ_CP053590.1, forward strand.
TCGCCTTTAGATTCATTTGCACCACATTATCTATATATGTGAAATCTCTGGAAAAACTTCCATCCCCATTGATTACAGGAGATTCGTATTTCATAAATAACTGAACAAATTTAGGAATAACTGCTGCATATGCTCCATTAGGATCTTGTCTTCTTCCGAACACATTGAAATACCTAAGACCAACAGTATCTAGATTATATGTTTTCTTAAAATTGTCCGCATATAACTCATTCACATATTTGGTAATTGCATAAGGTGATAATGGTTTCCCTATTTTATCTTCTACTTTTGGCAAAGATTCAGAATCTCCATACGTAGAAGAACTGGCTGCGTAAATAAAGCGTTTTACCCCTGCATCTCTGGAAGCTACCAGCATATTCAGAAACCCTCCTACATTAACATCATTACTGGTAATAGGATCATTAATCGACCTGGGAACAGAACCTAGGGCTGCTTCGTGTAATACATAATCTACTCCTTCGCAAGCTTTATGACAATCTTCCAGATTTCTAATATCTCCTTCTATAAAACTGAATTTAGGATGTTCCTGTAGTTCTGAGATATTCTTTTTATGACCTGTAGCAAAATTATCTAATCCTACTACAGTACTTCCTACTTCTAGTAATTTTTCACAAAGATTAGATCCTATAAATCCGGCAGCACCGGTAACTAATATTTTTGACGAACTGAGTAGTTTCAGTTGATGTGTATTCATGAATTTAATTTTTTAGCCCCTTAATTTTTTAATTAATTGGTCAAATTTCCAATTTTAGACAGTGCGAAATTAAGGTATAACAGTAGAACATCCAACTAATAATCAGGGGATTTTCCCCCTATTTTACATCCCTATTATTTGCGAATATCATATTCGCAATATCCTAAAGATTTTTCAATAAAACATTCACAGTTTGTTAACAAATAGTACAGAAATCACATCTTTTTTTGTCAATATCAAAATTGAAGAAGTGAAAATAATTCCTTTTCGAATCGTTTTTGAGGCAAATATTGCTTTTCAAGCTCCAAATCGAATGGAATTGGCGTATCTAAACTACCCACTCTCTTTACAGGGGCATCTAAATACTGAAAACAATTTTCTGTAATCTTAGCTGAAATTTCAGAAGCAATTCCTCCAAACAAAGAATCTTCTTGTAGAATAATTACTTTGGCTGTTTTCCTGACAGAAGCATATATCGTTTCTTCATCTAAGGGCTGAAGTGTCCTCAAATCAATTACATCAGCAGCAATTTCAGGATTTGATGCCAACACTTCTAATACCCAGTGAACACCTGCTCCATAACTAATAATAGTTACAGCGTTCCCTTCTGATAATACGGCTGCTTTTCCTATGGGAGTCAGATAATATTCTTCTGGTACTTCTTGTCTAATATTCCTGTATAATGCTTTATGCTCAAAATACAATACAGGATTAGGATCTTCTATAGCTGATAATAACAAGCCTTTAGCATCTACAGGAAATGCCGGATAAACCACTTTTAAACCGGGAGTTGTTACAAACCAAGATTCATTCGTCTGACTATGAAATGGTCCTGCTCCTACTCCTGCTCCGCAAGGCATCCGTATCACAACATCTGCACATTGTCCCCATCGGTAGTGAGACTTGGCTAATAAATTAACAATTGGATTAAATCCCGAAGATACAAAGTCTGCAAACTGCATTTCTACCACTGATTTCCCTCCGGTAACAGCAACCCCATAGGCAGCAGAAATAACTGCGGATTCACATATCGGTGTATTTCGAACTCTATCTTCTCCAAATGTTGCTACAAAACCTTCTGTAATTTTAAAAACCCCTCCATAAGCCGCTATATCCTGCCCCATCAATACCAAGGTTTCAAATTTCTCCATTCCCTGAAATAAGGCTTGAGAAACAGCATCAATAAACCGAAGTTCTTTTCCTGAAGTTACCCCCGGAAGATCAATTGTTTCTTTATACCCCATAAACACATCATTCAATTCTCCTTCCATATCCGGTACTATTGCCTCTTCCTCATTAGCGCGCCTCCAATGCGTATCGATTTCCGTTTTAATAATCGCTTTTTTCTTTACATCTTCTCCAATAGACAGTATTCCCTGATCAATCAAAAACTGACGATAATTCATTAAAGGATCTTTTGATTCCCAATGCAAAATCAATTCCTCCGGTACATATTTTGTTCCACTAGCTTCTTCGTGTCCCCGAACTCTAAAGGTTTTAAATTCTATCAATACCGGTCGCGGATTATACCTCACAGAATCCGCAATTCGTTTCACCTGATGATATACTTCCAATACATTATTTCCATCGATAATATGAGACTCCATTCCATACCCAATCCCTCTATCAGCAATGTGCTTACAGTTATATTGCTGATCCGTAGGTGTTGATAATCCATACCCATTGTTTTCTACGCAAAACAAAACAGGAAGTTTCCATACAGAAGCGATATTCATTGCTTCATGAAAATCTCCTTCACTGGTTCCCCCATCTCCCGTAAACACTGCCGTAATATCTCTTTTTTTCTGTAATTTATGTCCTAGAGCAATCCCACACGCCACTCCCATCTGAGGTCCCAAATGAGAAATCATTCCAACAATTTTATATTCCTGACTCCCAAAATGAAAAGAGCGGTCCCTTCCTTTAGTGAAACCACTTTTTTTTCCCTGCCATTGTGCAAAAAGCCGATATAAAGGAATATTTCTTGTTGTAAACACCCCCAGATTCCTATGCATAGGAAGAATGTATTCTGACATATCCATTGCAGCGGTTACACCAACAGATACGGCCTCCTGCCCAATACCACTAAACCATTTTGAGATTTTACCCTGACGTAATAACAGGAGCATTTTTTCTTCAATCAATCTAGGCTTTAGCATTTTGAGATACATGTCTAGCAACGTATCATTCGAATATTCTCTTTTTTCAAAAGTAATCTGTAGTTCGAAATCCTGTGGTGTTTCTCTCATATAAAAAACATTTATCTAGTAAATATACTTAATTTTAAACTAGCCTTCTTCTACTTTTTTACCATACATAGAATAGAAATCTACCCGCATAAAAGAGCATATATTATTAGTTAAATTCACTGTAAATCCTTATTTTTCCAGCTACAAAATAGTCAAATTGATCAATTAGTAAGGAAAAGACAAAAATCAAACTCCCATTTTGCTGGTTTATTTAAAATAGAAGTTATTTTCGTTTTTCTAACCTAATTTTAATTAAATTACATATGAACAATATCCCAAGTGTTGATTTAGCTGATTTTTTGTCTGACGACCCAGCTAGAAAACAAAAGTTTGTAAACGAAATCGGTAGTGCATATGAAGAAATCGGATTTGTTTCATTAAAGAATCATTTTTTAGATGATGCATTAGTAGCTAGTTTATATAAAGAAGTAAAGGATTTCTTTGCCCTTCCTGTAGCAACCAAGAGAAAATATGAAATAGAAGGCTTAGGAGGTCAGAGAGGATACATTTCTTTTGGAAAAGAACATGCCAAAGGAAAAAAAGAAGGAGACTTGAAAGAATTTTGGCACTTTGGTCAGGAGGCTGCTCCTGATGCAAACCTAATTGAACAATATCCTCCTAATGTACTTGTAGAAGAACTCAACGACTTTAATACCACAGGAATGAAAGCTTATAAAATGCTGGAAAAAACAGGTATTTATGTTTTACGAGCCTTAGCCATATACATAGGATTAGAAGAAAATTATTTTGATCATTGGGCGACAAATGGAAATAGTATCTTACGCCCTATTCACTATCCCCCTATTACAGATGAGCCAAAAGGAGCTGTTAGAGCTGGAGAACATGGGGACATCAACCTGATCACCTTGCTTATGGGAGCATCAACAGGAGGACTACAGGTAAAAAGAAAAGATGGAGCATGGATTGATGCAATTCCTGCAGAAGATGAACTTGTTATCAATGTCGGAGATATGCTAGAACGCCATACCAATAATAAATTACGATCTACTATACACCGAGTAGTAAACCCTCCCAAAGAACAATGGAGTGAACCCAGATATTCGATTCCTTTCTTTATGCATCCAAGAAGTGACATGAAACTTGACTGTCTTAAAGAATGTATTACCGAAGGAACCCCTAAACAATACGATGATATTACCGCAGGAGAATTTCTTCACCAACGTCTGGTCGAAATAGGATTAATTAAAAAATAAAAGACGATTATGGACTTACAGGATCAGTTAAAAAATTTATTTCCTGACCACCAATCATCAGAAGATGAAAACACTAATGAAGAAGAAGATACGATATGGATGCAGGATGATCCCATGATATGCAAATACGAGAAAAGAAAAGGTAAACCTATTACAATTATCGAAGGATATACCGGCGCTGATAGTGATTTTAAAAAACTGGCAAAAGAATTAAAAACCACCTTAGGAGTTGGAGGAAGCTTTAAAAATGATGCCATTATTATTCAAGGTGACTATAGGGATCGAATTATGCAAATCCTGAAAGACAAAGGTTTCAAAACAAAAAGAGTTGGTGGATAACTAAAATAATTTGAAAGAAAAAACACTTCATATTACCAATGGAGACAGCCTTACTGAACGTCTCGAAAAACTACAACTAATAGATGGAGACATCTTAGTTTGGAGAGAAATGCTCTGTGAGGGACCTACTCAAATTAAACTTGAAACAGAAGAATCACTGCAGCTTAGAAAACAATTCCTAAACAAATACTATCGTATCCCGACAAATGGATACGATAGTAAATTCATACAGGAATTACAAAAATTAGAACAAATAAATACGTATGATACAATCGTACTGTGGTTTGAATATGACCTGTTTTGCCATATTAATATGATTGCCGCTATTAGCACTATTCTACGATTAAAAAAGAAAGAAATCCCTATTTATTTAGTTTGTAGTGGACGAATTGAAGGGCAGAAAAAGCTAATGGGATTATGCGAAATTTCTGAAGCACAATTAAAAGCACACTACGCTAATAAAGTATTACTTTCTATAGATGATTTAGAATTCGCTTCTCATATCTGGACCCTATATTGCGAACCTAATCCCAAACGAATTACTGGTTACATAAAAACGGAATCTTCTTTTGAATACTTATCCATTTGTCTAAGAGCTCATCTCCATAGATTCCCCAGTATTGATACAGGCTTAAATATTCTGGAAAATAATATTTTAGAATTAATTCATACACATCAAATCAAAAATCTCAAGCAATTAATGGGATATTGTTTGGAATATCAGGGATATTACGGATATGGAGACATGCAATTAAAACGGATTATTGCTAAACTTTTTCAATTCCTGAACCAGACTCCTAACCGACTCCAATTATCTGACAGAGGTATATTAGCCATCGAAAAAAACAAAAATTTTTATAATACCATGACTACTCAATGGTATTACGGGGGAGTTCTTAAATATCAATATCTGTACAATAACGAAACTAATCGACTATTAAAATTATAATATGATTATACCTGCTTCAGAACTAATCTTAAACGAAGATGGAAGCATTTACCACCTGGGTATAAAACCAGAACATATCGCACCAACAATTATTACTGTAGGGGACCCAGAAAGAGTACATCAGGTTACCAAGTATTTTGATACAATAACATACACTGCTCAAAAAAGAGAATTCCATACGCAGACCGGAATATATAAAGGAAAGAAAATTACGGTAATTTCTACTGGAATTGGTACAGATAATATTGACATTGTATTAAATGAGTTAGATGCTTTAGTAAATATTGATCTGAATACCCGAACCATTAAAAAACAACATACGTCTTTAAACATTATTCGGATTGGAACCTCTGGAGCTATACAAGAAGATATACCTATTGATAGCTTTTTGATCTCCGAAATGGCTATTGGATTTGATAACTTACTGCAATTCTATAAATCAGAACATGTAACCAATACTGAAATTACAGACCGATTAAAAGAACATCTTCAATGGGGTTCAAAAAAATCTGATCCATATGCTGTTTCTTACGACAAAAGCTTAGGGAATCTTTTGAAAAATGATGAAATAATTAACGGTATTACAATTACTAATTCTGGTTTTTATGGTCCTCAAGGACGAATATTGAGACTACCAACAGCAAACAATCGCATCAACGATTTACTACAATGCTTCACTTTTAAAAATAAAAGGATAACTAATCTGGAAATGGAAACTGCTGGAATTTACGGTCTTTCTAAATTATTAGGGCATAAAGCAATCTCCATGAATGCTATTTTGGCTAATAGAGTCACGAAAAAATTTAGTAGTAACCCATTAGAGACCGTTAACAAATTGATAGCATATACCTTAGAAAAAATTACAGAGATAAGATAAGAAAATAAAAAAGAGAGTTGAATTTACACTGCAATAGCCGCTAACATCAAGGCTAAAATCGATACAGCTACAAATACTAAAATTGCTTTTTCGTAATCTACTTGATTATTTGTTATTTTAGCAACTTTAACATATGTTTTTTTCGAGTTAAAAAAGTTCTTTTTCATAGCAAGTATTTTTTTGGTTTTTAAGATATTATAAAGATACGATACTTGTTAAGTAAATAAGAAATCTACTTCTTTTAATTTTTCAAAAACATCGTTTAAATGCATAAAAACACGATAAAACACACAAAAATCTTGTTTTTACAAAAAAAAGAACTAGACAAAGAATGAAAAAAATCAAAATAGGCGGTGTTCCAGAGCACTTTAATTTACCCTGGCATCTAACAATTGAAGAGGGTTCATATGAAAAAAATAATATTTCCTTAGAGTGGACCGATTTTCCTGGAGGTACCGGAGCTATGTGTAACGCCTTACGAGAAAAAGAAATTGACATTGCAATCATCCTTACTGAGGGGATTGTAAAAGACATAACAGAAGGAAACCCCTCTAAAATAATACAAACCTATATAGAGACCCCTCTCATATGGGGTATTCATGTAGCAGCTGATACCGAGTACACGCAAATTTCTCAAATAGAAAATACAAAGGCAGCAATTAGCCGGTATGGTTCTGGATCACATCTTATGGCATACGTCAATGCACAGCAAAACGGATGGGATACCAATCGACTTTCTTTTGAGGTTATAAAAAATCTAGATGGAGCGATTGAAGCTTTAACCGATCATCAGGCGGACTACTTTATGTGGGAACACTTCACTACCAAACCATTAGTCGATAAAGGAATCTTTAGAAGAATTGCAGATTGTCCAACCCCATGGCCCTGTTTTGTAATTGCTGCCAGACAGGAAATTATAGATACTTATCCGGATGAACTTCTCAATATATTAGAAATAATCAATACAACAACAGCTGATTTCAAAAGTATACCTAGTATAGATAACACATTGGCTATCCGATATGAACAGCAAATAGAAGACATTCAAAAATGGCTTCAAATAACAGAATGGAGTCAGAAAAATATCGCTCCTGAAACGATAGAAAAAGTACAAGAGCAACTATTATCTTTACAAATCATTGAAACAAAGATCTCCTATGATACATTAGTTCATTCCTTTTAAAGAAACTACTTTGTGATACAAACACTACAGAATAGTAACGTAAACTATATTTTTAAGAATAGTAATCGTTTGATTATTGACTAAATGCATAAAAATCTGCTTTTTATAGATAAAAAAGCCCCCTTAATCGGTGATTGTGTTAAATAAAACACAAAAAAACATTATCAAAAAACTAAATAATACAACAAAATACACTTAAAAGTAAAAAAAAGAAGCACTATTCCGTTAATATCTTAATTAATTGTGAAAAATGAGGGGTTACGTAACATTTATATGGTATAACCACAAACACAACCCCTATTTATTTTGTACATTTGATCCGAATTACCCCACTGAATATGATTTAAGTGCGTCTATGACGCAACCATTTATGAAATAATGTATCTAGTAAGTAACTAACAATCTATTTATGGTAACATTTCTATTAATATTAGCAGGACTCGTAGTTCTAAATTTTGTTTTATTAAAATTCAGTGTACACTCTGTAGATGCTGGTAAGAAAAACAAAAAGAACCTTAAAGAAGTTAGATCTACAGCCAGTGATAAAGAATCTATCTCTGAAGCAGCATAATTAATTTTACCCCACTTTTTTATTTTACCAATCTATTTTCGATTTTCCAATCGAAGCTAAATATTCATTTGCCTTACTAAAGTGTTTATTTCCAAACCAGTAGCCTCTGTTAGCACTCAATGGAGATGGATGACCACTTGTCAAAATTTTGTGTTTTGCACTATTAATTTTTGCTCCTTTCTTCTTTGCATACCCTCCCCATAGCATAAAAACAACGCCTTCTCTATGATTTGATATTGTTTGAATAACAGAATCTGTAAAAACTTCCCACCCTTTTCCTTGATGGGAACCAGCCTGATGCGCTCTAACCGTTAAGGTAGCATTTAATAATAACACTCCTTGCTCTGCCCAACGAATTAAGCTTCCATGCGATGGAAATGGTCGCTGCAGATCTGTTTCTATTTCTTTAAAAATATTAATTAAAGAAGGAGGCATAGCAATACCTTCATTTACAGAAAAACACAATCCATGTGCCTGTCCTACTCCATGATATGGATCTTGCCCTATAATCACTACTTTGACATTCTCAAAAGAACAATGATCAAATGCTGCAAAAATCTCCTTCCCTTTTGGATAACAGTTTGTCGATGAATATTCATTCTTAACAAAAGAAACAAGTTCTCCGAAATAAGGCTTTTTAAATTCGTCTCCCAATTGTTTTTTCCAGCTATCGGCTATATTTACCTCCATAATTCTTTATAAAAAAATTCTGTAATTGTTTACTTTTGCTTGATTCAAAAAAATAAGCCGGAAGATACCTCAAAAAAAGGGTAAATAAAAGTATGATTCGTATTTCAGATAAAACATTAAAAGATCTTGAATTTGATATAATTCTTTCTCAGATAACAGAATTATGTACTACTGACTATGGAAAACAAAAAGTAGCACAAATCACTCCGTTACCTGATAAGGAGAGTTTACATATTTCTTTACAGCAAGTAGCTGAGTATAAATCTTCCAGTCTGCAAGATGCCAGAATACCGAATCATGGGTTTGATGCTATCAATAAAGAAATACAGCTTCTCAAAATAGAAAATACCTTTCTGGAGGCTTCTAATCTCAAAAAAATAGTTTCCATTAGTATTACTGCGAATGAATTACTTTATTTTTTTAGAAAATACAAGGAACTCTACCCTATTCTGCATCGGACATCTTCTGCACTTCCTTTTACAAAGGAAATTATCGTATTAATAGAAGCAATTATTGATAAGTTTGGAGAAATCAAAGATAATGCCTCTGCTACTCTACAAGGACTTCGCAGAGAAATTAACAGTGTACAAGGGAAACTCAACGGCAGCTTTGGAAAAGATCTGGCTCGTTATAACAGTTTTGGTTATTTAGATGATATTAAAGAGAGTGTAGTTGATAATCGCAGAGTATTAGCCGTAAAAGCTATGCATAGGCGAAAGGTCAAAGGAGCTATCATGGGAAATTCCAAAACTGGTAGCATTGTATATATCGAACCTGAAGCTACGTTACAATATAGTCGGGAATTAGCAAACCTCAAATATGAAGAGCGTGAAGAGGTTGTTAAGATTCTTAAAGAGCTAACCAATAAGTTACGACCGTTTACCGACTTACTTCAGGAGTATCAAGAATACCTTAGCAATGTTGATCTAATCGCTGCAAAAACAAAATATGCATATCTGATTAATGGAGTACTTCCCAAAATAACCGAAGCCAAGGAGGTTACTCTGAAAGATGCTTACCACCCACTTCTATACCTAACGAATAAAGAAAAAGGTGAAAAAACGTATCCTCAAAGCATTTCTTTGGATCCTACGAATAGAATTATTGTCATCTCAGGACCAAATGCCGGAGGAAAAAGTATTACACTAAAAACAGTGGGACTCTTACAGCTTATGTTACAAAGTGGAATATTGATTCCTGTCCATGAATATAGCCGTATGTGTATTTTTGATCGGATATTAACGGATATTGGAGATAATCAATCTATAGAAAATCATCTTAGTACATACAGTTACCGATTAAAAAACATGAATTACTTTCTAAGAAAGTGTAACGACAGTACCTTATTCCTTATCGATGAATTTGGTACCGGAAGTGATCCGGAATTAGGAGGAGCGTTAGCAGAAGCTTTCTTAGAATATTTCTATGATAAAGAGTCTTATGGAATTATCACTACACATTATGCGAACCTGAAAATGTTGGCTAATGAATTACCGCATATGACCAATGCTAATATGCTTTTTAATGCCAAAACATTAGAGCCTCTTTTTAAATTACACCTAGGAGAAGCCGGAAGTTCTTTTACGTTTGAGGTAGCACAAAAAAATGGAATACCATACAATTTGATTAATAAGGCTAAAAAGAAGGTTCAGCGTGGAAAAATTCGTTTTGATAAGAGTATTGCTGATTTACAAAAAGAACGCTCCAAACTACAAAAAACTACAGATAACCTAAAGAAAAAAGAGCTAGAAGCAATTACTGAAAAAGAACAGTTAGAAAAAACCAATCAACGTATACAGGAGAAATTGGAAAGCTATCAAGAATTATATGACAGTAACCAGCGGATGATCTATCTGGGACAAAAAATAAATGACCTGGGAGAGACTTATTTTAATAATAAAAAGAAAAAAGAGCTCTTTGCTGAATTTTTTAAAATTATACAAGTAGAAAACTCTAAAAGAAAGAAGCAACATCCCAAACAAAAAAAAGCTGAAAAGGTCAAAAAAGAAAAAATTGTCAAAGAAGTTGAAAAGAAAGTAGCCGTTATTCGGGAAAAGAAAAAGGAAGAAAAGAAGAAAGAAGAAAAAATTGCGGAACAAAAACCAAAAGTAGTACTTAAAATTGGTGACCGGGTTCGAATGATAGATGGAAAATCTGTAGGAACCATCGATAGTATTGAAAAAGAAAAAGCAGTGGTGAACTATGGTATATTTACAACGAATGTTTCTCTGGAACAACTCGAATTTGTGCAACGAAAAAAATAAGCGTTTAGACAGTAGCAGTATTCCTTAATAAATCTACAGTAATCAAATCATTTTTTTAGTTAGAAATCAGTATATCAAAAGACCAATTACAGGATCAGTCAGGAATTATAGTTAGTCCTGCAACAAACCTTAATTTCTCTTTAAAAAAATATGGATACCCTATTAGAAGAAATAAAAAAATGCAACTATTGTTTATCTAAATTTACCAAATGGAGTAAATCCGGGTATTACTGCTCACCCTAAAAGTAGTATTATTATAATAGGACAAGCTCCAGGCAGTATTGTACCATAATAGTACCTCTTCGCAAAGAAGTACAGCTCGGTAAGATTTATATTCATAACTCCATTTGCCTTTCAGCCAATAATAATTTTTACATGGACACCTCTTGCAAATAACACCTTACCTATCTATTTCTTCTTTAAAATGTAATCTACAAGCTTCTTTGCTACCTAACTCCGCCGTAAAACTGAAAATAGTCATAAAACCTAAGTCTTTGTTTGATACAGCAGTATAATTGATATAGAGGTAATTACGGATATCCAAAAATAGTACTGATTTATCCCAAATTATATTTATTAATTTACTAAATAAATGTTAATATTTTGTTAATTAACTGTTAATTAATAGATAATTAGGGCTTAATTTAATTAAACATATATTGGTATTTTCTTCTAAAATTTTCTTCGATTTCGACATTCTTATTTTTAGTAAAATCCTTTTATTCTCAATAACGCAACAGTGTTGCATTATTGAAAATCAAGAGGTAACATAACAGATCCTATAACAAAAATTAAGCTATAACCATCTTGTTGTTACGTTTTTACCATATTTATTTATTTGAATTAATCTTTACTTTTGACTAACAAATTTTAATAAGAGCTCAACATTAAAATAAACAAATTAACTTTAAACACAAAAAATCAAACAATAATGCAAACTCAACTGAAAATTTTAACTACACGAACAGTCTTTTCTGTCTTCTTTTATAGTGGTGAATAAGAAATCGATAAACACCATATACATTTGGCTGAAAAAAGTATAAAACTACTTTTAAAAATAGTGGAATTAACTTCATAGATAATTTAGATAAGCTTATCAGTACGTTGAATTCCCATCTTGCCAAAAAAATAAAACATATTTATTTAAAAATAGGCATCTATTTTTGAATGAAGTGATTTGAGTTTTTCTATTCGCTGTAAAAAATATCTTTTTTATCTAATTTCTGTCTTTTTCCTACTTTATAGCAGTGCTATGAAGTGTTAAAAGCACCGTTTTTTATATTGAATTAAAAAAGTTTAAACTACTTCTATAACAATTTTACAAACAAACATCATGCAAAACATAATATATAAAATAGCACCATTGATGTTACTGTTTTTTGCAGTAAATGTCTTTGGACAAAAACAATCAGATACTTTCTATTACTACAAAGGAGAAAAATTCTTTTTAGATATAGATACTAAAACTATTTCTATTTCATTTGAGGGAGAAAATTCTATTAACTCTTTTAAATCTTTGCGTAGTAATTCAATAAAAATAAAAGAAATAGTTGAAGATAATTCGAGAGCTACTTTAGTTTCATTAGATGCTAACGCAAATTCTAAGAAAGCTGTAAAAAGCTATTATATGGAAGTGTCTACAAGCAAAAATATAACTATAGCAGATTATTATAAAGAGATCGAATCTTATAAGAAATTACCTAATATTTTAATGGTTTCTCCAACATATACAACAAAGAGTGGAGGAGAATTAGGGTTGTCAAATAATTTCTATGTAAAACTTAAAGATAAAAACGACATTGATATTCTCTATAAAAAAGCAAAAGAGATGGATCTAGAAGTATTAGGTCATGATAAGTTCATGCCGCTTTGGTTTACGCTTTCTGTAACATCCAAAAATAAATTAAATTCAATACAGCTTGCTAACATTTTTTACGAAACAGGTTTGTTTGAGAGTACAGAACCTGCTTTCAGGTATCACAATATAGAAACTTCGAATGATACTTATTTCAATAACCAATGGTCTTTAAATAATACAGGGCAGAATGGAGGAACCGCAGGAATTGATATCAAAATAGAGGAAGCTTGGAGCATAACTACTGGAAATCCAAGTATCAAAACAGCTGTGTATGATCATGGATTAGAAATGAATCATCCAGATTTACAGGCTAATGTTTACGGAACAGGGTTTGACGCTAATAACGGAACATCCCCAGCTACAGTAAGAGGAAGTCATGGAACTGCTTGTGCTGGTATTATAGGAGCTGTTAAAGACAATAATTTAGGAATTTCGGGTGTTGCACCTACTTCAAAATTAATGTCTATTAGTATAAATCTTAAAAGTTCAGATACTCCGTCTCAATTAGCAAGTGGTTTTAATTGGGCATGGCAAAATGGAGCAGATGTGATTAGTAATTCTTGGGGAGGATATGCCCCATCAAGCATTATAGATAATGCTATCAAAAATACATTAACTAAAGGTAGAGAAGGAAAAGGTTGTGTCATTGTTTTTGCTGCAGGTAATGAGAATAACACAAATATTCGATACCCAGGAAATAGTAATCCAGATTTATTAATAGTAGGAGCAATGAGTCCTTGTGCAGAGCGTAAAAATCCAAACTCTTGTGATGGAGAGAGTAATTGGGGGAGTTGTTTTGGAACCCAATTGGATATTGTAGCTCCTGGAGTAAAAATGCCTACTACAGACAATCAGGGTAGAAATGGATATTCTTCAACAGATTATACGCAAACTTTTAACGGAACTTCATCGGCATGTCCAGTAGTAGCAGGAGTTGCAGCACTAATATTAAGCGTTAATCCAAACTTAACATTTAGTGAGGTAAATACAATTATCGAGCAATCTGCTCAGAAAGTAGGAACATATAGATATGCTACTACAGGAGGGCGTCCAAATGGAACTTGGAATAACCAAATGGGGTATGGTTTGGTTGATGCACATCAAGCAGTCTTATTAGCTCAAGGGAATTCTGATTCTCAAGCTCCAACTGCACCATCTAATCTGGTCTCTACTGGAAAAACTAAAACTAGTGTAAGTTTAAGTTGGACAGCCTCAACAGACAATGTAGGAGTAACTGGATATGAAATTTATCAAGATGATGTTGTAGTTGCGACAGTAGCAGCAACTAGCGAAACAATTAATGGACTCACAGCAAATACTACATATCGTTTTAAAGTCAGAGCAAAAGATGCAGCAGGAAACTATTCGGCATTTTCTAATATCATTTCTGTTAAAACATTAGAAGGTACAGGAGGCGATTGCCAGAAAGTAACAGGGGTAACAGCTACTGATATAAAAGATGTGTCGGCTACTATTAATTGGAATGTTGCAGATGGAACGACTACTTATATTGTGGAATATAAAAAGACTACTGCTAATGCTTATACAATAGTTGAAGCTACATCAAACACTTTAGGGTTGAAAAATCTTAGTCCGGAAACAACCTATCAGTTACGTATAAAATATACCTGTACAGGAACTACTGGAGATATCTGTGAAGGGGTTGCTCCATGGAGATCAGGAGTAAATTATCAGCCTGGAGACAAGGTAGTATATCTGAACACCTTATATCGAAAAACCAGTAATAGTTGGGAAAACTTAGGAAGATGTGGTACTACAGGAAATGCACAAGGAACAGATGCTCCGTATTCAGATATAATAACATTTACAACCAAGAAAACTCCCGGAGGAGGAATTTGTGATGGAGTAGCACCATGGAGGTCAGGCGTGAGATATCAACCTGGGGATAAGGTAGTATATAATGATACCTTGTATCAAAAAAATGCTTCAGGAGGTTGGGATAACCTAGGTTCATGTAATGGAAGTAAGATGCTAACCTCTATGACATCATCCCCTCCATTAACCACAGAACTAGCGATTTATCAGGAACCATTCTCTGGTACGTTATCAATTTCTCTGCCAGAAGCACTACTTAAATCATCATCATATCGCATATTTGATGTAACAGGAAAAGTTATTATGAGCGGAGAAAAAGCTAAGAAAATAGATGTAGGAACGATAGAGAACGGAATGTATATTTTAAAAATCTCATCCGGAAAGAACAGTTATGTAAAACGTTTCGTGAAACATTAATAATCTAGCCATATAAAAAACCAAAAAGCGCCTTTTTTTAAGGCGCTTTTTTATTCTAGGAGGGTTTAATACCCCTGGGCTTGCCTCGAACGGAAAAAACTAGTAATCTTGAGTGTTAGCTCAAGCACCCACATATATAAAAGTCATAATGTTTCTTTGTTTTTATATCATTTGGTTTGGTATATTTACAACGAATGTTTCTCTGGAATCACTCGAATTTGTACAACGAAAAAAATAAACGTTTGGACAATAGCAGTATCTCTTAATAAATCTACAGTAATCAAATCATTTTTTTAGTTAGGAATCAGTATATTAAAAGACCAATTACAGGATCAGTCAGGAATTATAGTTAGTCCTGCAACAAACCTTAATTTCTCTTTAAAAAAAGTATGGATACCCTATTAGAAGAAATAAAAAAATGTAACTACTGTTTATCTAATTTACCAAATGGAGTAAATCCGGTTGTTACTGCTCACCCTAAAAGTAGTATTATTATAATAGGACAAGCTCCTGGCAGTATTGTACATAAAACAGGGATTCCGTGGGACGATAAAAGTGGTGAACGATTGCGACAATGGCTGGCTGTTGATAAAGAGACGTTTTACACTCCAGAAAAATTTGCGCTTGTCCCTATGGGGTTTTGCTACCCGGGTAAAGGAAAAACCGGAGACCTTCCTCCAAGAAAAGAATGCGCCCCACTATGGCATAAAAAAGTACTATCTGCTATCCCTGATAAAAAACTAATCATACTCATTGGTACATATGCACAGTCTTATTATCTCAAAGATCTCAAGAAAAGTACACTCACCGATACCGTAAAAAATTTCAGAACGTATTTACCTACCTACCTACCTCTTCCCCACCCCTCACCCCGCAATAATATCTGGCTTAAAAAAAATCAATGGTTTGAAAAAGAGGTATTGCCGGAAGTTCAAAAAATAACGGCTCAGATATAATATAGACCTCATAAAATTCCCTCTTTACTAAGTCCATATTGGCACATACACATGTTATTAAAAATAAAAGGCTATGTAATTTTTGTTATCAGAAATCAAAGTCTTTTTGTAACTTAGTTGCATTAACAAGAGTGTTTTGTGGTTTTTATCTCACAAAAACGAATATAATTAGCACTATATAAAATCACAATTAACTCAATTAGTCTATTAAATTTTTAATTACATCAATATGGAACATCAAAAAAATGTTATGACAAACTCAGAGACTCTAGCTACTATTACAGAAAAAGAAATTCTAGCCGCTCAAAAAGCATGGGGAGAAGGCATTGTAAAAATTGGTACTGTTTTTCAGGAAAATGGAGATTATCAAGCAGCTGCAACCGAGCATATTAATGAGTTTTACAACTATAAAGAAGGAGAAGTTTTATTTAAACCAACTCTTGTGTCAGCTAAACAATTCCGAAAAAACTTTGAAGGTGCTTTATCTTATTTTATCGGAGGAAATAAAAGTTTTTCAGAAGATCACGGATTCGCAATAAAACCATGGTCAGCTGTTCGATGGGAAAATATTGGAACCAAAATTATTGGTAATATGGCTGTTGCAATGGGAAATTATTATTTTACTCCTGTGGCAGGAGGAGATGATGTAAAAGTGGAATACTCATTTGCCTATACTAAAAATAGTCAAGGAGAATTAAAAATTATTCTTCATGACTCTCATATTCCTTATTCGCCAGTTGCCGCAAGCTAATGAAGTTACTATTCAATACATCATGCAGTATGTAATTAGTATGAATTATATGACCACAGTAAATACAACAATAATTACATCATACATAATAACAGCTTTATTACACCCTCCTATGGAATAAAAAATCAACGACCTGATAATATCTATTAAGTATCATTCATTGTTTTATGAATTAAGATAGCAAACAGCTATACACAAATCAAAAAATTATTAAAAACACTTTTATTTTGATCTCCCCATAAAATCAATTATTTTAGCATAGCACTCTTATCACCTCTCACATGATTTTAGCATAGTTTAGAACTAATAACAACTATCTGGAAGGACAAACAACCATGATAACGTTTGTACGGATTAAAAGACGCGATAGTAAATACTAATTTTTAAAATTAATTTGATATGATTGTTTGGTCAGGAAGAGGTATTTTTTCAGCAATATTATTTATACTAACACTAGTAGGAAGTTTATACATATTACCTAAAGAGCATGATGACTATGGATTTGTCATTGCAGCTTTTTCAGCAGCTCTTTTTAGTTGGTATTTCGGAAAAAAATGGAATATCGACAATGCAAAAATTATTAAAGATAAAACAACGGGGAAGCTATTTACCATCAAAAATCAGCACACCTTATTTTGGATTCCCATGCAATACTGGGGTGCTCTTTTTTCTATTTTGGGAATTATTATTCTCATTCAGAACGCTGCTGTACTTTATGCAGGGATCGCTAGCTTTATTCTTATTTCATTAGTTGTTATAACCTATCTTAAAAAACCGAAAACAAACACTGAAAAAAAAGAAACTACCACTTCTACCAAAAAGAATACGACCACCACAGAAGTTGTTTCGGACTTAAAAAAAGAAAGTACTGTAAAAAAAGAATTCAAACCTTCTGACCATACTAAGTTCATGCCGAAATAGAATCTTTTACAACAAGTATTCATTACTAAAATCTTAATCATTCATTACTGGAAGACAGAAGTATCGTCTCCCTACTTAAACTCGAGTAAACATCTTTTTTCAGCAGAGAAACCCATCTCATTCTATCAATATTCTGATCACTGCTGAAACCACTTTTGTGCAGGTACTCTTACTTTAAAATTTCTTTAAACAGGAAAAACTATCTTGTTAAAGTAACCTTAAACATAAATCGTACGAATTATATCTTTTTATATTTGAGATATATCAATAACTTATCTGTCTTACTAATGATGCGAAAATTATTTATTTTTCCTATAGCTATTCTTATAGGTACTTTATCAGTATATGCCCAACAACCTAAAAAACCCAATGCTGTAGAAATTCACGAAGCCATTAAAAAATTAAATTTTTTGGGTTCTGTATTATATGTTGCAGCACATCCTGATGATGAAAATACCCGTTTGATTTCTTATATGGCTAATAAAGTAAAAGCCAGAACCGCATACCTCTCTCTTACTCGAGGAGATGGTGGACAAAATTTAATTGGTCCCGAAATCAGAGAATTATTAGGAGTTATCAGAACAGAAGAGTTAATGGCTGCCAGAGCTACTGATGGAGGGGAACAGTTATTCACCAGAGCTAATGATTTTGGCTATTCCAAACATCCTGATGAAACCTTAGATATATGGGATAAGAAAGAAGTTTTGGCAGATGTTGTTTGGGCAATTAGAAAATTCAAACCCGATGTAATTATTAACCGGTTTAACCATAGAACCCCTGGAACTACTCATGGTCATCATACTACTTCTGCTATGCTAAGTGTAGAAGCTTTCGATATTGTCAATAAAAAAGACCAATATCCGGAACAATTAGACAAGGTAACACCCTGGCAACCTAAACGGTTGTTTTTCAATACTTCATGGTGGTTTTATGGAAGTAGAGAAAAGTTTAAAAACGCTGATAAGTCAAACCTGATTTCCTTTGATACAGGAATCTATTACCCAACCTCTGGATTATCTAATACTGAAATTGCATCATTAAGCAGAAGTCAACACAAATCTCAAGGGTTTGGTAGTACAGGAACAAGAGGAACCCAATTAGAATATATAGAACTTATAAAAGGAACATTCCCTAAGGATTCAAAAAATATATTCGAAGGAATCGATACCAGCTGGAATCGCATTAAAGGAGGGAAAGTCATTGGTACAATCCTTCATCAGGTAGAAAAAACATACGATTTTAAACAACCAGAAAAATCAATTCCACAATTACTTAAGGCATATCAATTAATTCAGTCATTAGAAGATACGCATTGGAAACAGGTCAAAACAACCGAAATAAAAAATATTATCGCAGCAGCAGCAGGAATATACCTGGAAGCAGTTGCCAATACCTCTACCGCTACTCCTGGAAGTCAATTAGAAATTAATATCGAAGCAATTAACAGAAGTACTGCTCCATTTACACTTGCGCAAATAGACATTCCTGCTTTAGGAATTTCTCATCCTATTCAAAAAGAGTTAATCGACAATAATAAATACAGCTACAAAGAAACCGGAACTGTATCCAATACCGAAAAATATACAAGCCCTTACTGGTTAGAAAACAAAGGAACACTAGGAATGTATCAAGTTGCTGATCAGAATCATATCGGAAATCCAAGAACATCACGAATTATACAAGCTAACTTTATACTAACTACAGGAACTTATCAAATTCCGTTTATAAAAGAAGTGGTCTTTAAACGAAATGACCCTGTAAAAGGTGAAGTCTATCGACCATTAGAGATTGTCCCTGAAATTTCTGTCAGTATTAAAGACAAAGTCATCATCTTCGCAGATGGATCTTCTAAGCAAATTCCTGTAAAAATTGCAGCTAGTAAAAACAACCTTATTGGAACACTGCGCTTATCGCACCCACAAGGATGGACGATCACTCCTGAAAATGTTCCTTTGAGTTTTAAGCGAAAAGGAGAAGAAAAAAACATCACTTTTACGGTAACTCCACCTGCAGAACAACACGAAGGGTATTTAGTCCCAGAAGTACAGATAAATACTAAAAAATTTGATAAAGAAATCGTTACCATCGATTACGATCATATCCCCTATCAAACTGTTGTACTCCCATCTGAGACAAAAGTTGTTCGGTTAGACATTAAGAAAAAGGGGCAGCATATCGGATATATAGAAGGTGCCGGAGATATTGTCCCGGAAAGCTTAGAGCAAATAGGATATTCTGTTCAGGTAATAGACCCACAGACCATTACCAAAAATAACCTAGCACAATACGATGCCATTGTTATTGGAATCAGAGCTTATAATACCATAGAAGCATTGGTACAAAAACAAGAACATTTATTACGCTATGTAGAAAATGGAGGAAACCTGATCGTACAATACAATACGAGTCACCGATTAAAAGTAACAGACAAATTAGGTCCTTATAAATTAGCATTATCCCGGGATCGGGTTACCGATGAAAATGCCACAGTTTCTTTTTTGGCTACAGACCATCCGGTACTGATGCAACCCAATAAAATCACTCAAAAAGACTTTGAAGGATGGGTACAGGAACGAGGGCTGTATTTCCCCAATCAATGGGCCAAAGAATACCAGCCAATTTTTGCGATGCATGACAAAGGAGAAACAGAAAAAAAAGGCTCGCTGCTCGTTGCTAAATACGGGAAAGGATATTACGTATACACAGGACTTAGTTTCTTTAGAGAATTTCCTGCCGGTGTATCAGGAGCATATCGCCTTTTTGCCAACTTACTTTCTCTAGGAAAATAATACATATACATATGGAACAAAAATTCATCTGGAAAAAACACTATACACTTGTACTGATAGCCAATGCGATATACATCCTGTTGTTCTATTGGATCACACAGGGATTATCATAAATTAATGTTTAGCAAACCAGTTCGGTACAAGCATACCGAACACTATTTAGAAAATGAATGCTAGTTTCGGAGCAAGTCCTGAAGCATTTACATCTCGATGTTATTGAGTAAAAAGAAACATTTATGCATACAATAGACTGGATCGTTCTTATAGGAACATTATTATTTATCGTTTTATACGGGGCATGGAAAACAAAAGGAAGTACTACCGTACAAGAATATATCAAAGGAGGTAGTGAGGCCAAGTGGTGGACTATTGGACTTTCTGTAATGGCTACTCAGGCAAGTGCGATTACTTTCTTATCTACACCCGGACAAGCCTTTCATAGTGGGATGGGATTTGTACAATTTTATTTCGGACTCCCCATAGCTATGGTTGTCATCTGTATGATATTTATTCCTTTATATCACAAAATGAAGGTCTATACAGCCTATGAATTTCTCGAAGGGAGATTTGACTTAAAAACAAGAACACTAACAGCCATTCTTTTTCTTGTTCAAAGAGGATTAGCAGCTGGAATTACCATCTTTGCCCCGGCAATCATCTTATCTGCAGTATTAGGATGGAACCTAACACTCTTAAATATTGTTATCGGAGTACTTGTTATTATGTATACCGTATCAGGCGGAACAAAAGCCGTTAGTGTCACCCAAAAACAACAAATGGCAATTATATTCACAGGAATGTTTATTGCTTTTTTTCTTATTGTAAGCTATTTACCTGAAGATATCACGTTTAACAAAGCCTTAAAAATTGCAGGAGCCAGTGGCAAAATGGAAGTATTGGATTTTTCTTTTGATTTTAATAATCGATATACGTTCTGGAGTGGGATAATAGGAGGTACATTTTTAGCCCTCTCCTATTTTGGAACTGATCAAAGTCAGGTACAGCGATACCTCTCTGGAAAATCAATCAGGGAAAGCCAAATGGGATTGATATTCAATGGCTTATTAAAAGTCCCTATGCAATTTTTTATCCTTCTGGTAGGAGTGATGGTATTTGTTTTTTACCAGTTCAATACTTCGCCTCTCAATTTTAACCCTGTTGCTAAAACTGCCGTTGTATCATCAGCATATAGCGATGAATATCAACAATTGGAAAAAAATCAAATTGCTTTTCAAACTTTAAAACAGGAAGCAATTCACACCTTCAATAATGCCGAGGAAAATAGTTCTGCTAAAAATATTGCCAAATATCGTATCGCTAACTTAGATGCTTCAGAAAAAATTGTCCGAGAAGTAGCTAAAGTATTCATTAAGAATGCAGATAAAGATATCGAAACCAATGATAAAGATTACGTATTCATTCACTTTATCCTTACGAATCTTCCACGGGGATTAATTGGTTTATTACTAGCGGTTATATTATCTGCTGCCATGTCTTCTACAGCTTCGGAATTAAACGCCCTGGCTTCTACTACAGCTATAGATCTGTATAAACGGAATGTTACAACTCCCAGAGAGGAGGCTCATTATGTAAAAATGTCTAAGCTTTTTACTTTGTTATGGGGTATTCTGGCAATTTTGGTCGCTTGTGTTGCTAATTTATTTGATAATCTAATTCAATTAGTCAATATTATAGGTTCTATTTTTTATGGGAATGTTCTTGGAATTTTCTTATTAGCTTTCTTTATCAAATATGTAAAAAGCAATGCTACATTTACTGCTGCTATCATTACGCAGATTATCGTAATTGTCGGCTGGTATTATGATTGGATGCCATATTTATGGTTAAATCTGTTCGGTTGTATATTAGTATTCATTCTGGCATTGCTAATTCAATCAATAACTCCATCAAAATCAAAGGCTGGAATAAATGGATAAAACAATACATTGGGGCATATTAGGATGTGGATCTATTGCGCGAAAATTTGCACAAGACTTGCAAACAGTTCCTAATGCTCAATTAACTGCTGTAGCAAGCAGGAGTACAGAAAATGCTCAAAACTTTGCTAATCAATACAATGCCCGAACCTATTACACATCTTACGAAGCATTGTGTAAGGATGACAATATCGATATTATTTATATTGCTACTCCTCATGTTTTCCATCATGAGCAGACACTTCTTTGTTTACATCATAAAAAAGCAGTGCTATGTGAAAAACCATTTGCGATGAACAAAGAACAAGTTCAGGAGATGATTACACTTGCTCAAAAGAATAAATTGTTCTTAATGGAAGCATTATGGACCTATTTTTTACCACACTATCAAGAGCTGTTGTCTATTATTAACAATAAAGAATTAGGGGCAATCCGATCTTTAACGGCTGATTTTGGATATTACAGTACTTTTGATCCTGATAGCAGAGTCTACAACAAAGCATTAGGAGGTGGTAGTCTTCTCGATATTGGTATTTATCCTCTTTTTGCTGCGCTAAGCATGATTGGTTACCCTGATGACATACAAGCTTCCGCGAACATGACTTCAACCGGAGTAGATGAGAATTGCCACATTAAATTACAATACAAAAGTGGAGTTTCTGCCAGTTTATATAGTACGATTACTAAAAAAACAAAGACAGAAGCTATCCTTGTTTTTGAAGAAGGAACCATACATATACATTCACAATTTCACAAACCAACCAGTTTTACTATAGAAAAAAATGGTAAAAAAGAAACAAGAAAATTTCCTGTAACCACCTTCGGTTATAATTTTGAGGCAGTACATGCTCAAGAAATGCTTTTGGCAGGAAAAACCGAAAGCCCAATAATGTCTTTTGATAAAAGTCTGCAATTGATACAATTATTAGATCAGGTACGACAACAAATAAACCTTATCTATTAAAAAAAGCCGGTATGCATACATACCGGCTTTTTTTATTGGCACTGCCAAAGGGTATAATCCCTAAGGTAGTTTACTATTTATGAATGTATAAGGGTATCTGTTACTTCGCCCCCCATTCTTTTAAGGAATCTTGATTTAGTTTTACATAATCATCATTTCCAGCTTTTTTAGCAAGTTCTAGCGATGATTTTGCAGCTTTAATCGCTCCTGCTTTATCTCCGCTAGCAGCATAAATAAGAGATTGTTGTCTCAGGTGCCAAAAAGCAGGCTCTTTTCTCAAAGTAACCGCTTTGTCTATATATTGTTTTGCTTTTGCAAAATCTTTTGTATTCTTATAAAAAACAGCTGCTTGATAGTAATCATTAGCACTAGGTCCTGCTAATACTTTCTCAATACTTGCTATTGCTTTTTTCTTAGAAGGAACCTCAATTTTAAAAGCTACTTCTGTAGTATCCCATACAAAATTAAGTTTCGCGCTATCCATTGTAAAATCACTAAATAAAATCGTGAAGGTCTCCACACTCATTGGTAATGCACTAGCCTTAACAGTTGTTTTCAGTGCTACCTTACTATCATCCCAATTTCTAGGAGTACCCCAGTTAGAAGCATCAGAATAGAATATAACCTCCCAATTCTCTTTTCCAGGTTTTGTAAAAACCGCATACTCTCCTTTTTTTAGTTCTTTCCCTCCTATTTTAACATCATCGCTAAACGATATTTTAGTATTCGCATTAGCACCAGTTCTCCATAATTTATCATAAGGAACCAATCCTCCGAATATAGTACGACCTTTCTTACTAGGTCTAGAATAAGAAACGGTAACATCTGTTAATCCCACTACCTGTTCTATCTTAGAATTCGGGCTAGGTTGTGGCGTTTCAACCTGTGCAGTAGCCCCTAAGCAAAATAGTGATGTGCTTAAAAATAAGACAATTTTTTTCATCGTGTCAAATATTAAAATTAAATGATTTTTATAAAAGTAAGTAATTGGTCTCGGCTGAACTAAAAGTTAACAAAACCTTAAATTAAGGAATGTTATATTTGCTGACATTTTATCTTTAGATATGAGAAGAAAATACATATCCGAGTTCATTGGTACCTTTGCATTAATATTCTGTGGTACAGGCGCAATGACTATCAACGAAGTTACCGGTGGTGATGTTACCCATGTCGGTATCGGGATTACCTGGGGATTAATTGTAATGGCAATGATCTATGCATTTGGAGAGATTTCAGGAGCCCATCTCAATCCCGCTGTAACAATCGCATTCGCTTTTGCCAAAAAATTTGAATGGAGAGAAGTCCCTATTTTTATCATAGCACAAACTACAGGTGCTATTCTGGCCAGTACAATCCTTTTATTACTATTCCCCGAAAGTGAATTTCTGGGAGGTACCATTCCGAGTATTACACCTTTTAGAGCATTTATAATGGAATTAATACTAACTTATTTTCTAATGCTGGTTATCATAAATGTGTCTACCGGTTCCAAGGAAATTGGAATTATGGCCGGTATCGCTATCGGAGGAACCGTAGCCTTAGAAGCTATTTTTGCAGGACCAGTTACCAATGCTTCTATGAATCCGGCTCGTTCATTTGCCCCTGCTCTATTATCAGAACATTGGGAACACCAATGGTTATATTTTATCGCTCCTTGTATTGGAGCACTATTAGCTGTCGGAACGTGCAAACTGACTAAACCAGACAACTGTTGCGTTGACTGTTCATAGTTTGTTTAACAAATAAACAAAATAATTAAACAATTTAGTTGTATATTTGTATGTACTTATGCATGTCTAAATAAGACCGACTGTCTTATCTCAAGATTGTAAGCATTTTTTTACATAGGAGATAATACGTATCTCCTGAACGTATCTAAACATCTAAATTTCTATTCCCAGAATAGAAAGCATATCAAAAATACACTACGATGAAGTTATATCGTTTATCTCAAAAACAGAGATTACCCCTCTCTGTAGAAGCTGCATGGAACTTCTTATCCGATCCTAAAAACCTATCCGTAATAACTCCTGATTATATGGGGTTTACTATTGTATCCGGAGCTGATAGAAAAATGTACCCAGGACAAATCATTCAATATATTGTTACTCCAGTATTGGGAATAAAAAACACCTGGGTAACAGAAATCACACATGTTGTAGATCAGCATTATTTTGTTGATGAGCAGCGATTCGGACCATATGCACTATGGCATCACAAACATTTTATCAAAGAAATTCCCGGAGGTGTAGAAATGGAGGATATCATAGATTATAAACTACCATTTGGAATTCTGGGGCGTTGTATACATCCTTTTATTGTCAAACCAAAATTGGAAGAAATATTCAAGTATCGAAGAAAAAAGCTAATTGATTTATTTGGTACATTTGACTAACTTCGTTTCATTACGAACATATATGTGAACGTATTATTCAATAATGAAACCGGCTTGATTAAAACAACTATCAAAGCCGCTATCTAACCTTTTAAACGATAAAAATAAGCAAATGAAAAATATACTCCTCATTGGTGGAAGCTATGGTATTGGTTTTGAAATAGCATTAAAACTACACAGAGAATACAATATCTTTATCGCTTCCAGAACAGCAGAGAATTTAGGAAATTTAGAAGTAACACACATCCCTTATGATGCGACTAAAGATGAAATAGATATCTCTTTGCTACCAGAAACCATTGATGGATTTGTGTATTGCCCGGGAAGCATTACACTAAAACCCTTCGAGCAGTTATCACATGAAGCTTTTGAAAAAGACCTTCAGATTAATTTTACCTTCTTAATTAAAGTAATCCATACTATTCTTCCCAGATTAAAAAATGCCACGCAAGCCAGTCTTATCTTTTTTAGTACGGTAGCTGTAAAACTAGGAATGCCTTATCACACCAGTGTTGCTGCTGCCAAGGGAGCCATCGAAGGTTTTGCACGAGCCTTAGCCGCAGAATACGCTCCTAAATTCAGAGTAAACGTTATCGCCCCATCCCTAACCAATACCCCATTAGCCAATCAATTATTGAGCACAGACCTCAAAAAACAAAAAATGAATGACAGGCATCCTTTAGGACGTATTGGTCAAACTACTGACATCGCTAATATTTCCAAATTCTTATTAAGTGATGACAGCAGTTGGATTACAGGTCAAGTTATTGGTGTTGACGGAGGAATGTCGACCTTACACACCCACTAATACCTGTACAGTATTTTCTAAAAACAAATTACCTTTAATTTAATGAAACAAAAAGTAGTCATCCATTGGTTTCGAAGAGACCTGAGATTATACGACAATACCGCTTTGCATCATGCATTATCAAGTGGGCTTCCTGTGATCCCTGTCTTTATATTTGATACTGGCATTATATCTGGTCTTCCTGAAGACGATGCAAGAATATCATTTATATACTCCTTATTAAAAAACATTCAGGATACATTAGAAAACAACTTTAGTTCATCAATACATCTTTATCATACTAATCCGGAAACTGCTTTTATACAAATTTGCAACGACTATGACGTTCAGGCAGTCTACACTAATCATGACTATGAACCATATGCCACAGAAAGAGATACCTGCATAGGAAACTTTCTGAAAAGTAAAAATATTTCCTGGCATACATATAAAGATCAGGTTATTTTTGAGAAAGAGGATATCGTAAAAAAAGACAATTCTCCCTATATTGTCTATACCCCTTATAAGAACAAATGGTTAGAGAAATTCGATTCTTCGTTACTAGTGCCATTTTCTATTAAAGGGAACAATTTTGCTTCTATCAAAAAAAAGTTCCCTACACTGACAGAAATCGGATTCAAGGTATCTGACAAAACCGTTACTCCGTATGACCTCTCATCGATACGCATCAACAATTATGAAGAGACAAGAAATTTTCCTGCAATTGCCTCTGGTACATCCAGGTTAGGTCCTTATCTGCGTTTTGGCGTTCTCAGTATAAGAGAAGTAGTTCAAAAAGCAATAGAACAACCTAACAAAACATTCTTGTCCGAATTAATCTGGAGAGAATTTTTTATGCAAATCCTTTGGCATTTTCCACACACTCCTCATAGCGCATTTAAACCAAAATATGATCGGATACCATGGAGAAATAATGAAATTGAATTTGAAAAATGGAAAAAAGGGCTTACAGGATACCCATTAGTTGATGCAGGAATGAGGCAATTACAGCAAACGGGATATATGCACAATCGGGTGCGTATGGTAGTAGCAAGTTTTCTCTGCAAACATCTCTTAATCGATTGGAGATGGGGTGAAGCATATTTTGCAGAAACCCTGCTCGATTATGAATTAGCAGCTAATGTAGGGAACTGGCAATGGGCTTCCGGATCGGGAGTAGATGCAGCTCCGTATTTCAGAATATTTAACCCTACTACTCAAATCACAAAATTTGACAAATCACATAGCTACATCAAAACCTGGGTAAAAGATCTGCAAGAA
Source organism: Aquimarina sp. TRL1 (assembly GCF_013365535.1). Taxonomy (NCBI): domain Bacteria; kingdom Pseudomonadati; phylum Bacteroidota; class Flavobacteriia; order Flavobacteriales; family Flavobacteriaceae; genus Aquimarina; species Aquimarina sp. TRL1. The sequence goes on from NZ_CP053590.1 coordinate 4,593,338, forward strand.
CTGAGCTATCCTACTCCAATAGTAGATCATAAAACTGCCAGAGAACGCTGTCTAGAAACCTACAAAAAAGCATTACTCTAAGGAAATCTCCTCTTTACAAACATCCATTGTTACAAAAATGGCTGAATCATTTTTAATGCTGGATTTCTATTATCCTTTTTCCAAATTACCGAAAGGATTGCCTGTTGTCTGATAGCAGGAATCTCTATGAATTTAATATTCATATCAAAACCATGTTGCAATGAAGTAGGAATAATAGCCACGCCCAATTTATTCTCTACTAGTCTAAAAATGGTCTGCGCATGCACTGATTTATGCGTTACTTTGGGATGAAATCCTTTATCCTCACAGATACTCATAATTTTATCGTAATACAACGGACTATAATCCGATGAAAAAAGAATAAAGTTCTCTCCTGCTACCTGATCAATACTTTGAAAAGAAGCTACATCTAATTCGTGATCCTGAGGCAACACCAAAGAAAAAGTGTCCATATGTACCGTTTTTTTAGCAATTCCTTCAGGTACCCTGTCCAACCGAACAAAACCTATATCCAGATGATCTTTTAGGATTCCTTCTACCTGATCGTGGTTGGTTGTTTCCTCCAAGCTAAACTGTATATCTGGATAGGCATGATTTGCTTTCACCAATAAATCGGGAATAACTGTCTGCATTGCCGAACCAAGAAAACCAATTCGTACCTCCCCTTCACTTCCCTTGTCAATCAATGAAGTTTGTCGAATTGTGAAATCTATGTGATTAAAAATAAATTCTATTTCCTTTTTGAGATAAACTCCCGCAGCTGTCAAGGTTACATTACGCTTATTTCTTATAAACAAAGCTGCCCCAATTATTTCTTCCATTTGCTTAATCTGCCTACTAAGTCCAGGTTGAGAAATAAAAAGGCGTTCCGCCGCTTTCCTAAAATGCAATTCTTCTGCTACTGCCAGAAAATACGTAAAATGACGCAACTCTAACTGATAACCCATAGTTATTAATAATTGATATTATTGGTATTTCTAATTATTAAAAGTAAACATTAATTTAGTGTTTTCAAATATTAATAAAACATAATGGCAACTATATCGAATCAATTTTTATACGGAGAAGGATATCTAACCGCAGGAATAGCTTTGCAAATAGCTAGAAATGAAGTAAAAGGAATTATTTCAGAAGCATCTAGAACCAAAATAAAAGACAATCGACAAGTAGTAGAAAACATAGTAGCAAAAGGAGAGGCTGTATACGGAATTAATACAGGATTCGGTCCTTTATGCACCACTATGATTTCTAAAGAAGAAACCAGAATTTTACAAAGTAATATATTACAGAGTCACAGTGTTGGTGTCGGGGAACCAATAGATACGGAATTAGCCAAGCTAATGCTGATTCTTAAAGTACAATCTTTATCCAAAGGATATTCTGGAATTGCAGAAACTACATTGGACAGAATCTTATGGCATATCGACAATGATGCGATTCCGATAGTCCCTTGTCAGGGATCAGTAGGTGCTTCAGGAGATCTGGCTCCTTTATCCCACTTATTCTTGCCATTATTAGGACTTGGAGAAGTTGTATACGAGGGAAAAAGAATCCCTACTTCAGAACTATTTGAAGCACACAACCTATCTCCTATTGACCTGGGACCAAAAGAAGGGTTAGCACTCATAAACGGAACGCAATTCATTGCAGCACATGCTGTACAGGTAGTTGCCAAATTACAAAGTTGTTTATCACAGGCTGATATTATCGGAGCTTTAATGATCGAAGGCTTACAAGGTTCCATCAAACCTTTCTTTTCGGAATTACATCAGCTAAGAGCCTATAAAGGAAATATTCATGTAGCAGCAAGAATCAAAGCCTTATTAGAAGGTTCGAAGATCATGGAAGATCATGCAGCATGTGAACGTGTACAAGATCCTTATTCATTGCGTTGTATGCCACAAGTTCACGGGGCCTCCAGAAATGCCTGGTTACACCTTAAAGAGTTACTCGAAGTCGAACTTAATTCAGTAACTGACAACCCTATAGTAATAAGTGAAGAGCTTACGATTAGTGGAGGAAGTTTCCATGGGCAACCCTTAGCTATGGCTATAGACTATGCTTGTTTAGCTGCTTCAGAATTAGGAAATATTTCAGATAGAAGAATTTACCTCGCTTTAGAAGGAACTTCTCCCGGAGTTCCAAAATTATTATTGGAGAACACAGGAATCAATTCAGGATATATGATCCTCCAATATACTACTGCTGCTTTAGCTAGTGAAAATAAAGGTCTGTGTTTCCCTTCCAGTGCGGATAGTATTCCTACTTCTTTAGGACAAGAAGACCATGTAAGTATGGGATCTATTGGAGGTAGAAAAGCCCTTCGTGTTATTAACAATCTAGAAAAAATATTAGCCATTGAATTACTAACAGCAGCACAGGCTTTTGATTATAGAAAACCATTAAAATCAGGAACTATTCTCAATGCGGTTCATGAAAAAGTAAGAGAACATGTCAGCTTTGCTGATAAAGATCGTGTATTTGCTATTGATATAGAAAAAGCTATTTCATTAGTCAAAGATCAAACTATCTTACGAGTAATCGACGGACTTGACGAAACAGTAAGCAACACTTTAAAAACACAATTTTCTAACGAATTGGACAAGTATTAAAATCATGTATTTTAAATAATTAAAGACTTTTATTTAAACAATACATTTAAAAAAATAAAAATGGCATCATACACATATATAGGTCCGATTTCTCAGTTAATCAGCATGCAGAAACTACCTGTAAAAGGCGCTCTAAAAGATGAAGAATTAGACATCATCCATAATGCAGGTATTTTAATACAGGACAATTACATTCACAGTGTTGGTCCTCATGAAGCAATAAAAGAGGTCGCCGCTGAGGTGAATGCAGAAATCATTCCCATCGAAGGTTCTTATGTATGTCTTCCCGGTTTTATAGACGCACATACACACATCTGTTTTGGAGGATCCAGAGCTAATGACTATGCTATGCGTAATGCAGGGAAATCGTATTTGGAGATCGCAAAAGCAGGAGGTGGTATTTGGGATACTGTTACCCAAACACGAAAATCAAGCCCTCAGGAACTAGAACAAGGTATTATCCACAGAACTCAACGTCTGCTACAAACAGGAGTAACTACTGCCGAAGTCAAAAGCGGATACGGACTTTCTATTGAGGAAGAATTAAAAATGTTGCGTGCTATCAAAAACGCAGCTTCCAAAACAACTATAGATCTGATTGGAACTTGTCTGGCTGCACATATGCTTCCCAAAGACTACGAAGGAACACATACCGAATATTTACAAGAGATCAGTACTACTCTATTCCCAATTCTCAGAGAAGAAGGACTAACAAACAGAATAGATGCTTTTATAGAACAAAGCGCCTTTTCTGCAGATCATATCCACGAATATTTTAGTACTGCCAGAGAAATGGGGTTTGATATCACAGTGCATGCAGATCAGTTTACACCGGGAGGAAGTAAAGTAGCTATTGATTTTAATGCGATTAGCGCAGATCACCTGGAAGCAAGTACCGAAGAAGAAATCAAACATTTAGCAAATAGCGAGGTAATCGCTGTTGCACTACCAGGAGCTTCTATAGGTTTAGGATGTGCTTTTACACCTGCCCGTGCTATCCTCGATGCCGGTGGAGCACTAGCCATCGCAAGTGACTGGAACCCTGGATCTGCTCCAATGGGTGATTTATTAACTCAGGCAACAATATTAGGAACCTTTCAAAAACTATCTAATACAGAAGTATTAGCTGGAATTACCTTTAGAGCTGCTGCCGCATTAAATGTATCAGACAGAGGAAGGCTACAGGAAGGGTTCTTAGCCGATTTTTGCCTATTCCCTACAGATAACTACAACGAAATATGCTACCATCAAGGGAAACTAACACCTGATATGGTTTGGAAAAACGGAGCGCAAATCTTAACAAAAAAGTAAGCAATCAATCCCTATAAAAGCTTTCAAAAAAAAGCGGTTATAAAACAATACAACAGAAGAAAATGACATTTAAAGAACAAATATTACAAGGAATTCCTTCTGAATTACCTCAGAAAAAAGAATTAGATGTTACTGTAAATAGAGCACCTAAACGAAAGCAAATTCTAACGGAAGAAGAAAAGAAACTTGCTATCAGAAATGCCCTGCGCTACTTCCCAAAAGACTGGCATCAGGAATTAGCTCAGGAATTCAAAGAAGAGCTGAACGAATACGGAAGGATCTACATGTATCGTTTTATGCCTGAGTACGATTTATACGCCAGACCAATAACAGACTATCCGGCAATAAGTTCTCAGGCGGCAGGAATCATGTTAATGATTCAAAACAACTTAGATCATGCAGTAGCACAACATCCATACGAACTAATTACTTACGGAGGAAATGGAGCAGTATTTCAGAATTGGGCACAATACCTATTAACCATGCAGTATCTGGCAACAATGACAGATGAGCAGACCCTGCATATGTATTCTGGTCACCCAATGGGATTATTCCCTTCATCCAAAGATGCCCCCAGAGTTATTGTTACTAATGGAATGATGATTCCTAACTATTCCAAACCGGATGACTGGGAGAAATACAATGCCCTAGGAGTAACGCAGTACGGACAGATGACTGCCGGAAGCTATATGTATATCGGACCACAGGGAATTGTGCATGGAACAACCATCACTGTGATGAATGCATTCAGAAAAACCCTAAAACCATCCGAAACTCCTGCTGGTAAAATATTCTTAACAGCTGGTTTAGGAGGAATGAGCGGAGCACAACCCAAAGCAGGAAACATCGCCGGATGTATTACCATTTGTGCCGAAGTAAACCCTAATGCGGCTATTAAAAGACATGAACAAGGATGGGTAGATGAACTTGTTGATACCATTGACGAACTGGTAAACAGAGTAAAAATTGCCATTGATAAAGAAGAAGTTGTCTCCATTGCGTATAAAGGAAACGTAGTAGATATATGGGAGCGTTTTTATGACGAAAACATATATATTCACCTGGGATCAGACCAAACATCACTTCACAACCCGTGGTCTGGAGGGTACTACCCAGCGGGAGTAAGTTTTGAAGAAGCAAACGAACTAATTACCAATCAGCCGGAAATATTCAAAGAAAAAGTAGAAGACTCTCTTAGAAGACATGCTGCTGCTGTTAACAAACACACTGCAAGAGGAACCTATTTCTTTGATTATGGAAATGCATTCTTATTAGAAGCTTCCAGAGCTGGAGCCGATGTGATGGCTGATAACGGAATTGATTTCAAGTATCCGTCCTATGTACAGGACATATTAGGTCCTATGTGTTTTGATTATGGATTTGGTCCGTTTAGATGGGTATGTACTTCCGGAAAACCAGAAGATTTAGATAAAACCGATCAAATTGCTATTGATATTATGTCTGAAATCAAAGCAAATGCTCCTGAGGAAATTCAACAGCAAATGCAGGACAATATCACATGGATACAAGAAGCAAAAACCAATAAACTAGTAGTAGGATCGCAAGCCAGAATATTATATGCTGATGCAGAAGGAAGAGCCAAGATAGCAGAAGCATTTAACAAGGCAATCGCTTCAGGAGTGTTAGCTGCTCCGGTTGTACTTGGAAGAGATCATCACGATGTCAGCGGAACGGATTCTCCATATAGAGAAACCAGTAATATCTATGACGGTAGTAAATACACTGCTGATATGGCAATCCACAATGTCATTGGTGATAGTTTTAGAGGAGCTACCTGGGTATCGATTCACAATGGTGGTGGTGTTGGATGGGGAGAAGTAGTCAATGGTGGCTTCGGACTTCTATTAGACGGAAGCCCTGAGGCATCCCGAAAATTAAAGAATATGCTGTTCTACGATGTAAACAATGGAATTTCCAGAAGAAGTTGGGCCAGAAATGAAGAAGCGCTCTTCGCTATCAAAAGAGAAATGGAAAGAACTCCAGAACTCAAAGTAACCTTGCCAATCATTGTAGAAGACAAGCTGTTAAATGATTTATTTTAGCCAAATGACTTTATTTATTGAAGAATAGATTCTATCTTGCCCTAGATAAATCACATATAATTACTAATAAAAAGTATGCTGAACATGTTCAGCATACTTTTCACACATAAGACCCTATCGATGAAAAACTACAGGCAACCTGATCAAACTATTTGGAATGGAAGAACCTCTGAATCAACTTTGTACTTCCATGAAAAAATAAAATGTTTTGATCTAAGCGAAGAGACACTTCCTAAGACTGATGAAAAAGTAATCAGTATATTAGGATATGAATGTGATGAAGGCGTTGCCAGAAACAAAGGAAGGGTTGGTGCAGTTGCCGGTCCTAATGCTATCAGGAAAATGTTAGCTCCTTTATCGAATCACTTTAAAAAGGACACCCAAATATTTGATGTCGGAAATATTATCTGCCAGAATAATGATTTAGAAAGATCACAAAGAAGTGCTTCTGATATTATCAGTTACCTGATAGAAAATAAATCTTTTCCAATCGTACTGGGAGGAGGTCACGATCTGGCATACGCACATTATAATGGAATTAAGAAATGCTCTACTAATAAAAAAATCGGAGTCATTAATCTGGATGCCCATTTTGATTTGAGAACCGTTACCGACAAACCTAACTCCGGAACTCCCTTTTATCAAATTGCCAAGGAAAATGGTAATATTCACTATCTATGTCTTGGTATTCAAAAAGCCTCCAATAACCGGGAACTTTTCGAAACTGCAAAAGCATTAAACGTTCAACACCTAGAAAATACTGAATACACTCTGGAGAATAAGGCTCATGTACTACAAACGATCAATGACTTTATCAACGAGGTGGATTACGTGTATCTAACCATTGACTTGGATGGTTTTTCTTCTGCCATTGCACCCGGAGTAAGCGCCCCTTCTCCTTTTGGGTTTGGAGTTGCTATAGCTTCAGAAACCATTAAGTGCATATGTGATTCAAAAAAACTAATCAGTGTGGACCTGGTAGAATTAAACCCTACCTATGACATTGATAACAGTACAGCACGTCTGGCTGCCCGACTGATATATAACATTATAGAAACACTGTAACAAAAACCTTAACACCATAAAAGAGGCTATCTGAAAAGTGATTTCAGACAGCCTCTTTTTTCTTGATTGTAATTCTAAAAAAATGTGTTTATCATATAACTACATTTTTTTAAATACAATAACTTTGTTTTTTGAAAAATCACCTATTACCAATAAACTGTTTTTTATACTTATAGCAACCTCTTTGTTTTCAGTTCCTGCTGAAGTACCAAACCTATCTAAAGAGTACCCAAATCCTTCAGCCAGAGCAAGTGGATCTGTACCACAACCAAGAGATCTGTTATACGTGCTAAAACCTCCTCTTCTAGGATTTTCTTCTCCCCTTAAAATTCCTTTAACACCTGAATTTATTTTCTCAAGGCTATGAACTTTAAAAAAAACAAAATATCCATTACGACCACCAGGGCATTCATCTATAGCTGCCAAAATCCCATCGTTATCTAACTGTAAATGTGCTATAGAATTGACTAAACTTTTTCTCCCTTCTCTTTCGTCAATAGTAAATTGTGTAATCTTCCAATCCCCTTCCAGAAAATCAATAAATTCTTGGTTTGAATCTAGAGAAGCTTGATGTGAATCTGGAAAAACAATACCGCTTTTGGAAGACGATTCTGAGTCTAGGTTTTCCAAAAACGCAGTTTCTGAGTTAGCCTCATTTACCTCTGAATTGTGATCAACTATTGAATCTTTAGAACATGAGGTTACAAAGAAAAGAGTAACAGCCATAATTGCATAAATAAATTTTTGTGTTTTCATTAATTTAAATGGTTTTAATATTAATATTCGAATCAAAATTATTATTAAACACTTATTCTATTTCTCTTATTTGTATGAAGAAGTTTTCTGTTTGTATAAAGCTTTATAATCTCTACACAACAGCAATTATTAGAATATAAAACAGCATTCGTTTTATAAATAACTCTATAAAAATTTATTGAGACAAAGATCGCGGTAGTATGAATAAAACTGCTTCAGACGTCACTTTTATACGCATGGAAGATGATTACACGCATAATGAGCAACTCAAACCAAACTATAACCTACAAACCTGTTTATTATCAATTATACCACTACAGCAGACACTACTTCCAGAAAGCAGAAACCGAAATAGCACTTATTGCTATGACACATAATTAAAAAAAAAAGATGAGTGTAGTAAATCAGGATGGAATATCTATCATTTAACAATCAAAATAAGTTTTCTAAAATTAAAAATTATAAACGAAGAAAATTATAACAAAAAAAGACTGCCTAAAATCATTTTTCAGGCAGTCTTTTTTTTCTTGATTGTAATTCTAAAAAAATGTGTTCATCATATAACTACATTTTTTTAAATACAATAACTTCGTTTTTTGAAAAATCACCTATTACCAATAAACTGTTTTTTATACTTATAGCAACCTCTTTGTTTTTCTCTTTTGTATAAACACCAAATCGATCATGAGAATACCCTAATACTTTACCTATAGGTGATGAGCGAAGTCCACAGCCGAGAAAGTTACCATTTTCAATAAAACTATTTTCTACACCATCAAACACTCCTCTAACTCCAGAAGCTATTTTTTTTAAACTACGTGTTTTAAAAGCAAAAAACATTGGATTACCTTCATTACCATTACATTCTTCTAATTCCCCATTTATAATGTTATCACCACTCTGATTTCTTAAATGTAAAATAGCATTGATTCGTTTCTGTGAATCTTCATCTGTAGTTCGTATAACCTTCCAATCCCCTTCCAGAAAATCAATAAATTCTTGGTTTGAATCTAGAGAATCTTGATGTGAATCTGGAAAAACAATACCGCTTTTGGAAGACGATTCTGAGTCTAGGTTTTCCAAAAACGCAGTTTCTGAGTTAGCCTCATTTACCTCTGAATTGTGATCAACTATTGAATCTTTAGAACATGAGGTTACAAAGAAAAGAGTAACAGCCATAATTGCATAAATAAATTTTTGTGTTTTCATTAATTTAAATTGTTTTAATATTAATATTCGAATCAAAATTATTATTAAACACTTATACTATTTCTCTTATTTGTATGAAGAAGTTTTCTGTTTGTATAAAGCTTTATAATCTCTACACAACAGCAATTATTAGAATATAAAACAGCATTCGTTTTATAAAAAACTCTATAAAAATTTATTGAGACAAGGATCGCGGTAGTATGAATAAAACTGCTCCAGACGTCACTTTTATACGCATGAAAGATGATTACACGCATAATGAGCAACTCAAACCAAACTATAACCTACAAACCTGTTTATTATCAATTATACCACTACAGCAGACACTACTTCCAGAAAGCAGAAACCGAAATAGCACTTATTGCTATGACACATAATTAAAAAAAAAGATGAGTGTAGTAAATCAGGATGGAATATCTATCATTTAACAATCAAAATAAGTTTTCTAAAATTAAAAATTATAAACGAAGAAAATTATAACAAAAAAAGACTGCCTAAAATCATTTTTCAGGCAGTCTTTTTTTAAATATTATAGAAAAATAATCAATCTACTCTGATTATCTTAGCTCCAATAGCCCGCAGACGTTCATCTATATTCTCATACCCCCTATCTATTTGTTCTATGTTATGAATAGTAGAAGTTCCTTTGGCACTTAATGCTGCAATCAAAAGTGAGATTCCTGCTCTGATATCAGGAGAAACCATGGTAGTTGCTTTTAACTGAGATTTAAAGTCATGTCCTATAATTGTCGCTCTATGTGGATCGCATAAAATAATTTTTGCGCCCATGTCAATTAATTTATCTACGAAGAAAAGTCGGCTTTCAAACATCTTTTGATGTACCATCACCTCTCCTCTAGCCTGTGTAGCCACCACTAAAATAATACTTAACAAATCTGGAGTGAATCCCGGCCAAGGAGCATCCGAAATCGTCATAAATGAACCATCGATAAAACTCTCTATTTCATACCCATCTTTATGAGAGGGAATATAAATATCATCTCCTTTCTTCTCCAGGGTAATCCCTAACTTTCTAAATGTATTAGGGATAATCCCCAAATCTTTCCAACTTACATTTTTAATTGTAATTTCACTTTTTGTCATCGCTGCCAACCCAATCCACGATCCAATTTCGATCATATCTGGCAACACCCTATGTTCGCATCCATTAAGTGAAGTTACTCCTTCAATAGTAAGTAAATTAGACCCGATACCTTTAATATTAGCCCCCATAGCATTGAGCATTTTGCACAACTGCTGTAGATAAGGTTCACAGGCAGCATTATAGATCGTAGTTGTTCCTTTGGCCAATGCTGCGGCCATCACAATATTTGCTGTTCCTGTTACAGAAGCTTCATCCAGTAACATGTATGTCCCTGTTAAACCATCAGGTGCTTCTACTCCATAGAAGCGTTCTTCTTTATTATATCGAAAAGTAGCTCCCAGTTTTATAAACCCTTCAAAATGGGTATCCAACCTTCGTCTTCCAATCTTATCTCCTCCCGGTCGAGGAATATATCCTTTTCCAAATCTACCTAACAGTGGTCCTACAATCATAATAGAACCTCTCAAACCGCTTCCCTCTTTCTTAAACTGTTCACTCTCCAAATAAGAAAGGTTCAGATCATCACTTTTAAAAGAATACGATCCTTTTCCCAGTTTTTGAATTTTCACTCCGAGATTACGCAATATCTCTATCAGTTTATTGACATCACGAATGTCGGGGATATTAGATATCGTAACTTTTTCGGGGGTTAGTAAAACGGCACAAAGTATTTGTAGGGCTTCATTTTTAGCTCCTTGAGGAGTAATATCTCCTTTGAGCTGATACCCTCCTTCTATCTGAAAAGTACTCATAAATTTGGTTAGACTTGGTTAGGTTAATAACGCTTTTTACGATTATTGTTATTCTTGTAGTTCTTCTTGTTGTTATTAAATTTCTTTTTCCCTTTTAGCAGATCATTTGCATCACTCAATACCTCATTTTTACCCATCAGGTTCAGTTTTGCATCACTAAGTTCGAATAAGTGAGAAAAAATAGTTTCATCATCCACTACATCTTTATTCCAGCTCAAATAGCACTTTTTCATATGATTGGCAATCGTATACACCAACGATTCTTTTAGCTTTCCTTCTTCCCAACTACAGGCAACATCAATCATTCTCTTGATATTATTACCATAGAATCTATATTTCGGGAAATTCTGAGGATACTCCAAAGGTTCCGGACGTTCTTCTAATTTTTCTTTCGTCAGTACAGGAAATGGTGTATCCACATCCAACTGGAAATTACTCATAATAAATAACTGATCCCATAATTTGTGCTGAAAATCAGGAACATCTCTTAAATGAGGTTGCAAATTTCCCATCACATCAATAATAGACTTCGCTACTTTATTTCTCTCTTCTCTATCCTTAATAGACAGGGCATGATTTACCATTTTCTGCAAATGACGCCCATATTCCGGTATGATCAGTTTTTCTCTTTGAGTATTATACTCTAAATTACTGTTAATCATTTAATTATTTATATGTGAGACATTCCTGCCTAAGAGGTGTACAGGAATAATTTCTATTCGAATTGCAAAATACTAAAATAAAACAAGTATTGATTAAGATTTCTGAAGTTAATGTCACTTAGCAGATTAAAGTGAAATAACGCCCTCTACTTTTGAGGTCACTTCTTTGTATTTTGATATAACGTGATCTGCATCTTTCAGCTTTACCTGGATTGATACACTTGTATACTTTCCGTTCTTTGACTTTTTAGTAGAGATAATAGCCCCCATATTATCAAAAATATGCTCTACTTGCTTGATCTTATCAGTTGTAGTAGGAACGATAAACTTATATAGATATACACTGGGCCACTCAGAAGTATCTTCTAGCTGTGCCTTTAATTTTTTGTAAAACTCCTCGCTGTTCGGGGTATTGCTCATGCACTCTTTTTTTTGTCAAATATACGTGTTCTTAACGTATTTACAGAATACAAAATATACTAATTGGTATAATGAATAAGGGAATATTTTTAAAATCACTTTTAAATTGCGAAATTTGCACAAATTGAAACCCTTGATTACGAAGAAAATTGTAATAACCGGAGGTCCATCTACCGGTAAGACTACTATTATTAATCATCTGGAAACCAAAGGTAAGACCTGCTATCACGAGATCTCCAGAGCTATTACCCTGGAAGCTCAAAAGCAAAATATTGAGCAATTATTCCTGGAGGATCCTACGCTTTTTAGTCAAAAACTACTCGAAGGCAGAATTGATCAATTCCTGGACGCAGCACAAAAAGAAACTTCCTGCATTTTTATGGATCGGGGAATTCCGGATGTCATCGCCTACATGAATTATATCAACCAGTCAAACCCTAAAAAGTTTATAGAAGCTTGCGACTTATATAAATACGATATGATTTTTCTATTACCTCCATGGAAAGAAATTCACATCACAGATAATGAGCGATATGAAAATTTTGATCAGGCAATCGAAATTCACGAACACTTATTAGAAACCTACAATTCTTTATCCTACGATTGTATAGAAGTTCCTACAGGGACTGTCGAAGAACGATGTGATTTTATTTTAAACAAGTCTATGTAATTCCTGAAAACGATGAGTACTTCCTTAAAAATATTGCAAGAGTTTTGGGAATACGACCGCTTCAGACCGTTACAAGAAGCTATTATTACAGCTGTTTTAGAAGGGAATGACACATTTGCGCTCATGCCTACAGGGGGAGGAAAATCTATTTGCTTTCAGGTACCTGCTATGCAAAAAGAGGGAATCTGTATTGTCATTTCACCACTGATTGCTTTAATGCAGGATCAGGTAGCTCAGTTGCGTAAAAAAGGCATTAAAGCCCTGGCACTTCCCAGTGGGATAAAATACGAGGAACTGGACACCGCACTGGACAATTGCATCTATGGGAATTATAAATTCCTATACCTTTCTCCGGAGAGATTACAGCAAGATATTGTCCAGGAACGTATCAAACTCATGAATGTCAACCTGATTGCGATTGACGAGGCACATTGTATCTCTCAATGGGGACATGATTTCAGACCTGCTTACTTAAAAATTAAGCTTCTCAGAATATTACACCCTACCACTCCAATTATAGCACTGACTGCATCCGCAACTCCTTCTGTACGTACTGATATTATTAAAGAACTGGATTTGTTCGATCCCAAAGTTTTTAAAAAATCCTTTTTTAGAGAAAACCTGTCCTATTTAGTATACAATTCACTGGATAAGAAATATTCTGTAGAAAAAATATTACGGAAACATCCAGGTCCTTCTATTATTTATTTGAGAAACAGAAAAGCTGTAAAAGAATTTTCTGATCACCTCAATCAGGCAGGGCTTCTAAGTACATATTATCACGGAGGGATTGAAACTGCCGAAAAAAACAAACGCTTTGCCCAATGGATGCAGGAAGAAATCCCGATAATGGTTGCCACCAATGCATTTGGAATGGGAATTGACAAAGCCAATGTCCGAACCGTTATTCACTGTCATCTTCCGGAAAGTATCGAAAGTTATTTTCAGGAAGCCGGAAGAGCTGGAAGAGATCAAAAAAAAGCATATGCATATTTGCTAAAAAGTGACCATGACATCGCACGGGTCAAAGATCAATTTATCAATGTATTGCCTGATATCAGCTTTGTAAAACATGTATACAGAAAACTCTGTAATTATTTTCAGGTTTCCTATGGAGAAGGAGAACAGACAAAACATAATTTCTATTATACTAACTTTTGCAAAACCTATCAATTAAACCCGCTACTAGTCTTTAATACCCTGCAATCACTCGATCGATGTGGAATTCTTCGGTTTACGCAGCACTACTCCAAGAAAACAGCAATCCACATTACTGTTACCGGGAATCAGTTATTAAGTTACCTACACACAAATGCTGAACATGCACTTATCACCAAGGCAATTCTAAGAACCTATACCGGTGTTTTTGAAGGAGAAGTACCCATCAATATTTCGCATATTGCATCTCGTACCCATAAAACAGAACAAGAGGTAGTACACACTTTACAACATTTGGAAAAAGCAGCGCTTATTCATTTTAGCTATAATGAGACCGATGCCGAAATCATTTTTTTAGTTCCCAGAGAAGATGACCGTACCATCAACAGAGTCAGCTCCTACATCTCCGAACAAACAGCTGCCAAAATTAAAAAAGTACAATCCATCATTCAATATATTCAGAATGATTCTATTTGCAGAAGTCAGCAACTATTAGCTTACTTTGGAGAAGACGACTCCCAACACTGTGGTATATGTAGCAACTGTCTAGCCAAACACACAATTTCCAAAAACACGAAAGAAATTAAGGAACAAATCCTATTTTTACTTCAGGAAAAAGAACGCTCTTCCCGGGAACTGACCGATCAATTAGGAATCGAAACTTCGGAAATCCTGAATTGTATTCAGGAACTGGTTTCAGAAGGGGTACTTATTATCAATTCTAACAACAAATATCAATTAGCATAAAGCATCTATGAACACATTACGTATTTTATTCATGGGAACTCCTGATTTTGCAGTGGAAACACTCAAAACGATTATCGCTCACCAGTATGAGGTTGTGGGAGTTATCACCGCACCTGACAAACCTGCAGGAAGAGGAAGAAAACTCAACGCATCTGCTGTTAAGAAATACGCCCAGTCACAATCGCTTAAGGTATTACAACCTACCAATCTAAAAGACGAGCACTTTATTCAGGAGCTTCGTGAGCTAGATGCCAACCTTGCTGTCGTTGTCGCTTTCAGAATGCTCCCCAAAGTAGTTTGGGATATGCCGGCATACGGAACCTTTAATCTCCATGCTTCTTTGCTTCCCGATTACAGAGGTGCCGCTCCTATCAACTGGGCGATCATCAATGGAGAAACAACCACAGGAAATACGACCTTTTTTATAGACGAGAAAATCGATACTGGTCATATTATCCTTCAGGAAGCAGTCTCTATTCAGGAAACTGATACCGCAGGGGATTTACACGATACATTAATGGTACAGGGAGCAGGACTGGTTATCAAAACTCTTCAGGCTATAGAAAGAGGTACAGTAACTACCACCCCACAACCCATGAATGAAAACCCAAAAACAGCGTATAAACTACATCGGGATAATACCCGAATAAACTGGGAGCAACCAATAGACATCATCTACAATCTAATCAGAGGACTCAGTCCTTACCCTTCTGCCTGGACTTTATTATCTAATAAAGAAACAGAAGTAGCTGTTAAGATACGTCAGGTAACCAAAGAATATGCAGACCATACACACACCAATGGAATCATTATTGTAGCCAATAACAAAATCAAGGTTGCCGTCACAGGAGGGTATATAATTATCAACATCTTACAACTTCCTGGAAAAAAAGCCATGGAATCAAAAGCATTATTAAATGGATATCATTTTGATGAAAATGCCAAAATGATATAAAGCCTATATTACAAGTTTATTAGGAAATTACTAAAAACCTTAATTGTTTATTAACAATCTATCCTAGTTATCAACAAAACCTTGTATTTACTGGGGTAATCCTTGCACAAATGAGAATTCCGTATAAATTTGTAGAGCATTTAATAAAAATTGGTTTAACCAACAATTAATTTAAAAATAGAATTATGAACAAAACAGAATTAATCGATGCAATGGCAGCTGACGCTGGAATTACTAAAGCAGCAGCTAAAAAAGCTTTAGAATCTTTCTTAGGTAATGTAGAAGGATCTCTAAAAAAAGGTGATCGTGTTTCTTTAGTTGGATTCGGATCTTGGTCAGTTTCTAAAAGAGCTGCAAGAGAAGGAAGAAACCCTCAGACTGGGAAAACTATCAAGATAGCTGCTAAAAACGTTGTGAAGTTCAAAGCTGGTGCAGATTTACAAAATTCAGTAAACTAGTCAGTTAATTTATGATATTATAGAAAAAGCCCCTCCAAAGGGGCTTTTTTTTATTCAAAACTATACAAAAAAATATAACAACTTCTTTGATTTTTAGAAATAATTAACTAGTTTAGAATAAACATTGACCTCATATGATATCCCTCCAACCAGAAAAAGGCCATTTATTAATCGCAGAACCTTCCATTTTAGGAGACGCTTCCTTTAACAGGTCTGTGGTGCTATTAGCGGATCATGGGAATCAGGGATCTATTGGTTTTATTATGAATAAACCCATGGGATATTTCTTATCAGACCTGATTCCTGAAATAGAAAAAGAATTTACTGTATACAAAGGTGGTCCTGTAGAGCAGGACAACCTATACTTTATACATAAAATTCCTGACTTGATTCCCAATAGTGTCGAGATTTCCTGTGGTATCTACTGGGGTGGAGACTTTACTATTGTTTCTAAGCTTATTATTGAAGGTAAAATAACCCCTAATGAAATTCAGTTTTTTCTGGGATATTCCGGATGGGATGCGCATCAGTTAAGTGAAGAATTAGAGGCAAATTCCTGGGTTATTGTAGAAAACAACTATAAAATGAATATTATAGGAAAATCCTATGAAACCTTCTGGAAAGAAAAAATGGTAGAACTTGGCGGAGAATATCTTATTTGGTCCAATTCTCCCGAAGATCCCAGTTTTAATTAATTCCCCAATCGTATTTTCGTATTCAGAATTCCTAACAAGCGTTTACTTACCTTTACTTCGAATTCTTTCTTCCTGAACTTGGTAATTGGTCTGATTCCCTGAATCACATTGGTAATAAACAACTCATCTGCTTTCTGTAACTCAAAAGGAGAAACAGAAGCTTCTTCCAGCTGATATTCCGGTAATTTTTCCAGAATGCGTAACAACTGTGTTCTCAGTATTCCTTTCAAACAACCATCTGCAATCGGAGGTGTTTTGATAACATTGCCTTTTACTACAAATAAATTCCCATTCAGAGCTTCGATCACCATTTTATGATGATTCAGTAACAAACAATTACCAAAACCATTTTCCTGGGCAAAAACTCCTCCTAATACATTGACAATTTTATTATTTGATTTCAGGGTTGATAAGATATCTGCAATGACATAATGATCTTTAAATAAAGCTACCTCATATGCTTCATTGGTAATTGTATAAAAAGGAGTGGTCACTGCAGCACTCGTCATCACATATTCGATTTCATTAGAAGTGGGCGTATATAAACCTCCGGCTTTTCTGCTTACAATAATCTTCACGCGGGCAGCAGCCGTATGGTGTTCATTCTCAGTGATAAGCTTGGTAATTTCTTCCTGTAGAAACTCAGGAGTAAAACTCATAGGGATTTGCATTCTCATAATTCTCATAGAAGCCATTAGTCTAAAGTAATGATCCTCCCAAAAAAGAATTTTTCCTGCATTTACACGTATGGTTTCAAAAACAGCATCTCCATAGGCATATCCGCGATTATCTACCGTTAATGATGCCTCATGATCATTCCATAATGTTCCGTTAATATTGATCATAAAAAAACCCCTTAATTAGTTTAATAATTATCGGGGGCAAATATACATTTTTTTATAGCATAGAAATTAGGCTGAACCTAAAACATGTTTTAAGTTACTAATCATGTTTTCCCATAGCATTTTATTTTCTTCCATTTCATCCTCTTCGGTATGATCAGTAATCATCAGAGAAACATCTTTTGTAATTTCATCAACCTGAATCCTCATTTCGAAAAAATAATCATTTCCTTCTTCTTCATCCTCAACCCACTTAAATTTCACCTTCTCTCCTGCTTTCTTACTCAATAATTTAGCTGCTTCTTCAGAATCATCCCATATAAAAGTAAATAGCTCTCCACGAGAATTTACATTATCTGCAAACCATTCCGAAAGCCCGGATGGTGTAGAAATATATTGAAATAATAATTGCGGCGAAGAATGCACCACAAATTCAAGCTCATATTTAATCTTTTCAGCCATATTATAATTTGTTAGAATGCCAATATATACATTAATTACCGACTTTAAAAGTATTTAAAACAAAATAATTTTTCAATTATTATTTGCACGATTGTTTTTTGTTTTTATATTTGCACCCGCGTTACCGAAACAACGGCAAACAAACGGAAATGGCGAGATAGCTCAGTTGGTTAGAGCGTCGGATTCATAACCCGGAGGTCACGGGTTCAACTCCCGTTCTCGCTACTAAAAACCTCTTGAAATCAAGAGGTTTTTTTATATCTATACACAACCTTCCTCCTCCTCTGATAACATCCTACACAACAAGTATTTAAACAATATTCCACCTTACTAAATCATTATCAATAATTACTTTTTACATCCTTTTGTCATCTATTTTATGTAGGTTTAGATCATGTCAAGTATTCGGATATAGTAACATTTGTACCTTTTGATACATTGTATACTGTACTATTTCACTAACTTTAATACTATATGGAAGTAATCTACATCATCTCTATTGTCGCATTTGTAATCATCATTCTTTATAATTTATTTGTGACCAGTGCGAATCTTTTCTCTATTATTTCTTTTTGTTTTAAAATTAATTCGGTAGCACATTACTGGAGTGATGTCAAAAAAGCCAATGTACATGCCAGGTCTATCTACAGTACCATTATAGGGCTCGTCATCGCATTAATCGCTTATCTCATTATCAGTCCTGTCATTTTTTTTAGAAAATACCTGTTTAGCACTAAATCAGGCACCGATTATTTTAGTAATGTTCAAAAAGATAAGATTCTTCTTTTTGTACAGCATCTCAAAGAAAGTCTTCCCAAGGCTACACAATACAATTATCAGATTCCCCTTGATAAACTATTAGAAGGAATACCACCTAACACTACATTAAATCAGCAGTTACAGCTTATCGCAGATAAGATGTGTGTACATTTATTACTAGATAAACCCATCAAGGTAATGACAATTAATACTGTTGATGCCGGAAAATTTGAGCATATCAATGGGATGAATTGTATTTTTATCAATGGAGACCAATCAAAGCATAATATCCACCAAAAATACGCCATCCTGGCGCATGAAATTACTCATTACTACTTAGAACATCACAATATCAGAATGGCAAATACCAACGAAAATGAATTTCTTACAGAAATCTGTGCTGTTTATGTAGGATTCGGTTTTATCATGTTGGATGGGTATGATTATGTAAAGACCGCAGATCAATATAATAAGGTTGGCTATGTAGATGCTAAGGTCTTACTAGAAGCGATTATACAAGTAGCTTATGTTCGTAGACAAAACCCATTTCACATTGTCAAAAATCTGGGTATTCCTACTCGTTTTATTGCCAGAATAAAACTAAAAGCACTTATACAGGAGTATAAAGCTTTTCAAAAGAAAAAGCAATAATCGCGGTACTAACACACCTATATTTCATAGTTTATAATCCCTATGAAATATAGGGGCGTATTTTATTAGTAGCCGATTACATACTACAATTTCCATTCTTTAAATCATCTAAAGACGGATCAAACTGATTCGCAGTTATAATATGATCCGAAGGGAAGTTATTTGCTGCTAAGGTCGTTACACCACAAAAATCACTCAATTGATCATTATATTGTATATATACAGCCTTCCCTACAGTGGTTAACCGATTGAGCCCATCTAATGATTGTAAGGAAGTATTTCTATCGATAATCAGTGTTTCCGTTACTTCTTCCAGCTTTGATAAACCTGATAAAGAGTATAGTGCTGGATTCTCTCCTATTTCCAGTCCTGATACAGAGATAACCTTCCCAAACCCATCTATCTTTTCTAATTTTTCATTCTGTTCTATAACTACTTTCCCATTAATTTGTGTAACATTATGTAAGCCTTCTAAATTAGGTAATGACGGGTTCTTACGAATATTGACCACAGTTGACTCTTTCGAGAAAGCTGATAAAGTAGTTACATTGCGCAATCCATTCAGGGAGTTCAACGCGGGATTCTCATTAATATCAACATACGTCAGGGAAGTAATTTTATTTAATGCATCTATTTCTAGAAGGTTTTCGTTACTCCATATCTGTATTCCCTCTTCTATGGTTTCTAAATTCTCAATCCCTTCTAAGCTCATCATTGATTGGTTACTATTAACCAGAAGGCGATCAATTTCTTTTAAGCCTTCTAACCCTTTTAAGTTTTTTAACTGGGGGTTCCCAAAAACCTGAACACTGCGCCCTGTTGTGGTAATATTATGCAATCCCTGCAGATCTATCAATGCGCTATTACTACCTATTTCTATAAACCCTCGCAAAGAAGTAATCTTGGAGAAACAATTAACATTGGTAAGCAGCGGATTGGAAGACACTCGTATCGATTCTATTGAGTTGAGATTCGCCAGGGCAGAAATATCTTCCAGCATCGCATTATCATATACTACACAAACCTTTACTGTAGTGACATTCTGTAGCCCTTCCAGCGTCTTTAAGGCATCATTTTTTACTACCTGCAAATTCCCGGTGATTGTTTTCAAACTTGATAAAGCAGCTATATCCGTAATCTTATCCCCTTCCTCTGTATATCCGATATGTAAATTTCCGGCAATCGTATTGTATTTATTCGCTGCAAATGCATCTACTTCTTCCTGAGTCTTCAGATTTACTTCTCCTGAGAACACCTCTTCTTCATCCTTGATCTGTATATTGATCTTACTTTCCTTTTGTGCTGTTCCGTTAGCTACTTTTACAACTCCTGTAATCGTAGTAGTCACCTCATAATCATATATGGTTTTGTTTTTTACATATATCTTTCCGGTACTTTCTTCAATTGTAAAAGCATCTGTTATGCTTTGAGAAATGATCGAGAATTTCACTTTTCCCTGATTTGTACTTCCTGTAACCATTCCGATCAATGCTCCTTCCTCCGGATTCTCTTTAATCGAAAAAGACATATCCTCTGTCGTTACTGTAATCGAAACCTCCTGATCTTCTACTGAATTATCATCACTACACGAAACCACTACCAGCAACCCTATCAACAGCCCCCACAAATGTATTTTTTTTTCCAACATATTTTTTTAATTACAATCTATAGTATAATTGTCACAACAAAACAAAATGTTACTATAGCATTCCTTTTTTGACGAGCTAAAGATACATTAATCAACCAATTAACAAAGAAGTTTTATCAACGGTCGTATTAAAGTTACAATTACCTAATAAGCTTTCTGAGTTTACATTACTCAGCGTGCGTGTAGATAAAAAAACTCTTATATTTTAGTATCTTTATAACAATTATAAGTATTGTACGAACCTTTGTTACAATGGTTATAGCTATTATGTCCGTGAGCGTATATAATTGTACTCAAATTCTATACTAAATGAAAAACAGTGGGTTCCTATTGTTGATTTTTCTTACTTTCTCTTTGGAAAACTTTTCTCAACAATCAGATACTTTTTTATTTGAAGAAGTCATAATTGCTGAAGATAACGGACTACAAGCCTGGGAAAACATTGAACAGTTTTATGAAGATAAAAACGGTATTCTATGGTGTATCATTGATGACGGACTATATCGATTCAATGGATTTTCTGCTATAAATATCAATAATTATTTATCGACATTTTACAATCTGGATGTTGGAGAACAGGCAGGGGTTACTTTTTTTATTGAACAAAATGGAATAATTTGGTATGGAGAACGCAAAGGTCTGTACAAGATAAACCTGCAAAAAAAAACAGCACATAAAATAGTTTTAGACACCCCGCTTCACCCTCCCAATTGGAGAAATTATATTTTAAAATTACAGCTCATCGATACTATTTTATATGTAGGTACTTCTAACGGATTATACCTCGTTAATAAACACAATAATCAAATCATAAAAAAGTATCTCACCAATGGAGCAGATATTAGACACCGGAATAGTGCCCATGCTGTAGAATCTTTTTATATCGAAAAAGAAAAAAATACTATTTGGACAGCAATGCCGGATGGGTTTTATAAAATTAATACCAAAACGGATGCAATTACTCACTTCGAGATAAAAGATGCTCCATATCGTTATCCTCATAATTTTCATCGAATTATTCCAGATGATAACGGTTTTATATTTCCCACTCATGGGTTAGGTGTTGTCAGATTTGATACCATTGCCAAACAATTCTCCACTCACCTAACACAAAAAAATAAGGCATACCGAAGAGCTCCTAATGTCATTCGATCCATGGTATCAATTACTGATAGCATTTTTCTTATTAATGCAGTTGAATTAGGTAATGGTTTATATAATAAATACACTCATCAGTATCAGTGGTTAAAAACACCACAACCTATGAAAGATGGCGTTTTTTTAGATCCGGACAGAAGTGGGTATGTCTGGGCTTCAAAACGAGGTAGAATCTTTAAATCAATAAAACCGATTACCAAGAGAAAACAATCACATAAACAGATTATTGATGTTACCGATTTCATCGCCAATAATGAATTAAAAAGTCGTCCATCCATTGATAATTATCCCCACATAAAACTTAGCGAGAATGAACGAAATGTGTTACTCAAATTTTCATTATCTAAAAGCAGCGCTATAGACTCTATTGTTTATCAATACCAATTAAATTCAAAAAAATGGGAAGAGATAAACACTAACAACACATTGCTATTAAACGACCTAAGCACAGGAAAGAATGAAGTATTGATCCGGGCAACTGATAAAAAAGGAAACGTTTTAGCGAATAGAAAACTCTCTTTTACAATACACCAGCCATTCTATAAAACATCCGTATTTATCACAGTCTGTGTATTGTTTATATTTTCCATCATTTACTTGCTGGGAAGGTATAGCGTATTGAGAAAAACCACCAAAAAACTTCGGGAAATTGATCGTATAAAAACAGATTTAATCACTAATATTTCTCATGAATTCAGAACACCCCTTACACTTATTTCCGGACCAATCGAGAATGAAATACAACGTGAAGATCTGACTGATGATGCGCGAAGAAATTTTGAAATGATCCAAAGGAATACGAATCGGTTATTATCTCTGGTCGACCAGCTATTGACCATTTCCAAAGCAGAAACAGGAGCAACTCAACTCTCAGTAACACAGCAAAATATTATTCCATTTATTGGTAGTATTGCAGATAGTTTTCACTATTTAGCACAACAGAAGGATCTTAATTACCTGATATACATACACCCAACAGATCAAGAAACCTGGTTTGATGCTGATATTATCGAGAAGGTGGTTGCTAATTTGCTCTCTAATGCTATAAAATATACTCCCGAAAGCGGTTCTGTCATTTGTAATGTACATATAAAATCAGGAGAATTGTATTTTTCAGTAAAAAATACAGGGAAGGGTATTTCAAAAAAAGAACAATCAAAAATATTTGACCGTTTTTATCAAACCAACCCACATAAAGAAGGTATTGGTATTGGTTTAGCATTAATTAAAGAGCTTATAACGCTTCATAATGGTACAATTACCTTAGAAAGCATCCCAAATGCATGGACCAGATTTTTAGTAATCATACCTATTTCTAAACATAGTTTTTCCAGAGAAGAAATACATCCTTCCCTGCCCAGCATCTCAAAAGCTCCACCACTTTCTTCCTCTGTTTATGTAGAAGATGAAGAGGAAACCCCAATCATGACCTATAACAAACCTATCCTTTTGATTGTTGATGACAATAAAGACATACGAAGTTACATAAGTACTTTCTTTACAGAACACTATCATGTATTAAAAGCCAAAAATGGTCAAGAAGGAATTGATTTTGCGATTGAACATATTCCCGATATTATTATTAGTGATGTAATGATGCCTGTAAAAGATGGAATTGCATTATGTAATGCGTTAAAAAATGATGAACGCACCAGCCATATCCCTATTATTTTACTTACTGCCAAAGTCGGCGAAAAAAATAAACTAGAAGGGGTAAAAACAGGAGCAGACGATTATATCAATAAACCTTTTAGCAAAGAACTTTTGATCGTAAAAGTCGAAAAACTGATAGAAATTCGAAGAAAACTTCAAGTCCGTTATCGTCAAGAAGTAGTTTTACAGCCCAAAGGCATTGCTATAACCTCTGTAGATGAACAATTTTTAGATAACCTTCAACGTATTTTAGACGATCAGCTAGAAAAATCTTCTTTCACTATAGAAGACCTTTGCCAATTATTAGGAATGAGCAGAATGCAATTACACAGAAAGCTAAAAGCTTTGACAGGATTATCTGCTTCAGAGTTCATTCGTTCACAACGCTTAAAATTGGCATCAGAATTACTCAAAAAATCCGATATTAACATTTCGCAAGTTGGATATAGTGTCGGTTTTAATGATCATGCATATTTTAGTAAATGCTTTAAAAAAATGTACCATTGTACCCCTTCTGAATACCAGAAAAAACACCGCACTGGTTGATCTTTTATATTCAATTTTTCTTGTAGCTGTCTCCTGTTACCGCCTTTCTATATGTATGTTACAATTTTTATAATCAATGTTACATTGATCATAAGTATTTCATTTCCTGCAATTTACTTTTACCCTAGATTTTTTAGTTCAAAAATCATTTACACTTAAAATCAACAAATGAGTATAGATACATATGAAGGAAAATTAGATAGAATCCCCTCGACAAAAATTTATCTCAATATAAACTATTTGAAGGCTGGTAAATACGTTCTAAAAATCGTCCAT
The DNA here is from genome assembly GCF_013365535.1 of Aquimarina sp. TRL1. Lineage (NCBI taxonomy): Bacteria > Pseudomonadati > Bacteroidota > Flavobacteriia > Flavobacteriales > Flavobacteriaceae > Aquimarina > Aquimarina sp. TRL1. Next base: position 4,618,013 of record NZ_CP053590.1, read on the forward strand.
AAAAACAAAGTGATAAAAAAAACGACATTCATTAAGAAGTAATTCTAAGAGTGTTCATAAAACATAAGGGGAATAATTAAATTTTAAGGAGATGCACACAATCAAACCACTATTCATACTGGCACTGACAATTCATTTTTTTATTGCGTGTACGAATGATGACGACCGTGATAAAACTAATAAGACAGTCGATATTTCATTGACAATCACAAAAGAAACGCAGCAAGATCAGATAGGAGATTTTGCCGAAAACACGATGGTAATATTCGACGATAAAGTATGGTCTGTTGGCGGAGTATCCTCCTATGCGGCTGGTCATTTGACACCAATGATCTGGAACAGTAACGACGGAGTAACCTGGTCTTCTGTCATTAGTAATGATGCTTTTAAACGTAGAAAATCAACCCTTACTGTTTTTAATAATGAGCTGTTTTTAATAGGAGGATCGAATGAAAGTGGAGCGCTATATAATACAATTTTAAAAACTTCTGACGGGATTACCTGGAGTGAAGTAGATACGGCAGATTCCAGTACAGAGTTTACGATAGGATATAAGCATCGATCATTTGTCTTTAACGATATGTTATACATAGTAACCACCTTACATCATGACGGTACTGATGTCGTAGCTGTTTTTAATTCCCCAAATGGTGCTAATTGGAGTACTGTTACCCTTAACGCATTTCCCTATAGAGAGGATTGTGATATCGTATTATTCCATAACAAATTATATGCTATTGGAGGTGTTACTACAGGACCTACCTTCTATAATAGTATCTATGAAAGTACTGATGGAATCTCCTGGAGTGAGGTCAATACAAGCTCCTCTGTCTTTTCAGGAAGGTGGAACCATACAGCAACCGTATACAATAATAAAGTCTGGCTTATCGGAGGGCAAAACACCACCTCTATAGCACTTACAGACATATGGTATAGTAATGATATGATCAACTGGAACTTATATGACGGATTCACAGCAGATGCGCTAGGATTATCACATCATGCTGCACTAAATTACAAAGATGCCATATGGTTATTTGGGGGATACCTGGAGACAGAACCCGGAGGCACTACTGCAGTAACAGGGCAAATAATTCGTATTAAAGAAGATTAGCATAATCAGGGTTTCTTCAGGATCAGCCACAAAGCATTGCCGGGAAACTACGAGACACTATTTAGACACCAGTGCCGGAATATTAACATCTTATTAAGTAAGTAGTTTACTATACACAATCTAACAAAAAATATCAATCGTGAAAACACTAAAATACATTCCATTAATAACAGTATTATTTATATATAGCTGTAGTAGAAATGATGACGCAACAGTAGCATTAAATTTAGCTCCAAAAGACTTTAATGTTACACCTAAAGCTGCCGATATAGGATTAGGAATCACCCTTAGCTGGGAAGCTTCTATTGACCCTGAAAATGAAAAAGTGATATACGATATTATCGTTAATGACGAAACCGTAGAAGAAAACACTACAAGTTTAACGTATTCTTTCGATGCCGGCTCATATGGCATTATCCTTACCGGAAAAATTGTAGCAAAAGATGAAAGTGGAAACAAAACAACATCCGATTTTTCCATCACATCTTCTGATATGGTTTACATTCCGGATTCTAATTTTGAACAATCGCTTATAGATAATGGAATTGATAATGGAGATTTGGATCAAAAAATTTCTTACTTCAGAGTAAAAGACATCAAAGTATTAGATGCTGAGAATAAATCAATTGCTGACCTTACTGGCATTGAAGCATTTTCTTCTTTGGAAAAACTGTACTGTGCTAAAAATAATATTAGCAATATAGATATCAGTAACAATAATGCATTAACACTTCTTTCTTGTTTTACAAATAATCTCAAGGAGCTCGATCTACAATTCAATACAGAATTGATTGTCCTGGCCTGTTCTTCTAATCAACTGGAGAAACTAGATGTAAGTTCCAATAAATTATTAAAAAAAATTACTTGTTCATATAATAACAGCCTAAGCAACTTAAATATTGCCAATGGGAATAATCACAATTTCTCAAATGCCTTTTTTAATGGAAATCCCAATTTAAGCTGCATTCAAATCGATGCTGAATTCGAAGTCCCTCCTTCTAACACAGATGGTTGGGTATATGATACTACAGTAAGTTTTAAAACCAGTTGCCTATAATCCTGCTTCACAAAAAATTCAATAACTATTAAAAACATATAACTCGAAATGAATACAATAAAAGCCATCTCTTTTGTACTACTTACAGCACTGCTGCTTAACTGTAGTAATGACGATACTACAGTACAACCGACCAATGCAGAACAATTAAAGGGAAGCTGGAAACTTACCAGTGGTAATTTTAATGGGAACCAAACCAAATATGCCATCTTTAATGGTAACAACATCAAGCTTCTTTTTCAAGACGAATTAGGGTTTAAAAGTCGTTTTGATCACAATGTAATAGAAAACATAACCGAAACAACATTTACCTATAATGCCCAGGGACCTACTGTCTATACATACACAATTAGTGGAAATACGTTAACTGTCTCAGAAAGCACACTCAATACCACCGCTACTTTTACAAGAAATGACGATGCTTCTATTTATGACAATTGGATACAAACAATAAACAGAGAAGTAGAAACAGTAACCCCGTGGGCACATGCTACAGATATAGAGTTTATAAATTTTGATAGTAATAGGCTAATAATAGGCTATGATGATTCCTCCGGTTTTTTATCCTCTCTTAATACAGTCACTCTTAGCACTGATGGAGGAGTTCGGATAAACAGGGAGGCACGCGCAGTAACATATGACTTAGGAGGAGATTTATTTCTACACTCAAATGCCAATGATCAATTGTTATATGCCACAGAAACGGACGGTACCGAAATAAACTTTGCAGACTTACTTCTCGATATGCCCATCAACTACCTATCCTATCATAATGATAACATCTGGATAGCAAGCACCGCCGCAAACACTATAATTTTTCACAACGATTTGGGACAAGAACAATATGTTCTGAACAAACGTCCCTATGGAATCGAGTACACCAACGGTCATCTATATATAAGTACACTGGATTACATCCATAAATGTCAACGCATCGAAAATCAATTACAAGCTATAGAAACCTATGAGATATCTGACTCAGGAGGTGTCTACGGATTGACTTCTGATGGAAACAATCTCTGGATAAATACACAACATTCCGGAAAAGATGACAAACTTATAAAAACCGATATCACTTTTTAACAAATAAGTAAGCATTATGAAACTATCCATCTATATCATCCTCGTATTCTTTTTTATAGCCTGCAAAAATGAAAAAGAAACTCCGGGCACACTGGAAACAACAGTCAAAAACAATAAAAAAAGTCTTGCCAAAAACACGGATAAAACAACTTCTCAAGGCATGCTTTTATGTCTAATAAATGGAAAAAACTGGTCCTATACCGAAGCATCCGGGATTATTACCAAAAACAAAAGAACGAATGAGACATTAGCTACTGTTACTTTTAAACAAAAAATCAATAAAAAAACAGAAAGCGTACAACTCTATTACGATGTTATCACTAAAAAATTAAAAAATATAAGTGTAAGTATTTATGTAGAACAAAATAAACATACAGGACTTGCTGGCGGCATGCAAAGAACTACCTATGAATTATTTAGTACTGATAAAAAAGATTCAAACGAAAGCATGGCAGGAACTATAGATACTTCGGGAGCTAATACCTTATCAGGAAATGCTAATGCTATAATTAATTACAATCAGAAACACCTCATTAAAAACAAACATGATGAAATACTTCATATCACTGATTTACAATTTTCTAATGTAGGGTATAGTGATCTGTCTAATGGGTTAAAATTTTAGAAAATGATGAAAAATACAAGACGAAATTTTTTAAAAAAACTAAGTAACAAGACAGTAGCAATAACAGGGCTTACACTACTTCCCAGTGTAAGTTTCGCTTATAAAAAAGAAGAAGAGACCGCACCTAATATCGTCCAGGTACTCCACATACATGGTAGTCAGGGGCGCATAGAAGGAATCCCTCATAACGGAAAAAGTGAAAAACGCTTTTTTGACAAAGTATTTGATATAGCACATGAAATTGGCACAGCAGGGTTCCATACGTTTGGCAGTGGCAGTACTATGCCTGGAAACTCCATAGCGCTAAAAGGGAAAGCTGCTGCTACAGCACTATCAACAGAAAAAGGAATGGCTTTTTTTATTTGGGACAGAGGAACAGAAAATAAAAATAAAAGTGGCGAATTTTGGGTGCATTACGCCATTACAACTCCGGTTATTCTCAATAATAAACGCCAGAGGTTTAAAAAGGTACGTATTAAAAGTAGTTCTAGTGAAGCGTTATTTTACATCTCTTCTATATGGGTACACGATGCCGAAAAACGAATTTTCAATAAAGATAACCTAAAACTATGGGGACCGACAAATCATCATGTATTTGAGGTATCCCCTATTCCACTGGACGGTCCCTTAAACATATCCATAAAGATAAAAGGAGAACGTGTCGATCCTAATTTATTTTTAATCATTAACGCTGTAGGAATAGAACTCGTTTAATCAGTAAACTACCTCGGACACGTCCGAAACATTCGTTAGAAACAAATTTTCAATTTCAAGGCTCGTTTTGGAGAGATCCCTCCTTTGACGGTGCCAATAAAGTAATCGTTTATGAAGTACTCAATCGTTATTATCATGTTTTTTTGTGTAAAAACAACGCTGTACGCACAACCTTACACCCTAAATAAAGATATCAAAGCTAAACAGCTAACCTTACAGGGGAACCCTAAACATCCAGGTGCCGGTTATTTAGAATATTACAACACTATTCCGACAGATACTGTACAGTATTACTATGTCAAAGGACACGATATGTATCAATATGTCGATATTTTTATTTACGCTCAAGAAGGGCACCCCAACCTAAAAGCAGCATTAGCTATTGAGAACTGGCGAGACGCTATAATTACAAAAAACACTTCATCTTCTGAAGAAGGAGTTATTAATTTTAAGGTGAGAAGTTTTAACGATATTGGCATAAAAATTACAACAACAGATAAGCATCCTGTTCCATTTGGCATTATTATCAATGCAAGCACTCCTGTTCAGAACCATCTAACATCCCCCTTTGTAAAGGCTATAAAAGAAAATACAGCCCCGAACCCTTCCCAGGCAAAAGAGCATGATAGTACTTCATCTGGTATTCCCTGGTTGTATAGTATCATAGGAATTCTGGTGTTACTAGTTGGGTTATTAGCCGGAAGGTTGTCTAAAAAAAATAAAACAATACTTCTGTTAATCACGATAGTAAGTTTTCATCCTTCCCTATCCAGTCAAACAACGATTGGTGAAGAAATACAGCAGCGTACCGAAGAGCAATTAGAAAGAGAGCGACAAAGAACCGAATTAAATAAAAAAAGAAATCAATATATAAAAGATCGTATAGGTTCTATAAATAAGGCTTTCAAAACGGCTTCTGCCCTGGAAAGCCTTATCGGTGCTTATCAAAACTTAGATAGTTGTATCAGTACGGTTCCTCCAGCGAACTCCCCTAAAATTCCTTCTTTCTGCGCCGATAAAGAAGGTTGTGCCCCTTGTTTCAGAAATGCGCGCGAAAAATTTAATCAGATCAGGTACAAATTAGAAAAGTTACAAGCTATCTATAACTGTACTACCACCTATACTAAATCAGCCATTGCTTTTGGTGATAACGCATCCGGTTATCATGGAGTTGTAGGCATTGTATGGCAATCAGAAAGAAGAAAAATCATGAAAAGTATCGCGTCCTTAGATACATCGTATGATAAAAAACGAATAGAATTGCTAAACAAGCTTAATAATACGTTGTTAGAATTAGATGTCTGTGAGCGACAATACGGATTAGAAGATTGGTATGACAGGTTTGGTGTACTCTATTATAATTTTATGGAATTACGGTATCACAGATCATAAAAGCAACCTGTAAACTAATGAGATAGAAACTCTCATACAAGATAAAATGTTACTATTGCATTCCTTTTTTTGTCTCCTAAGAAATATGCATCAATCAGTTAGTAAAGAAGCTGCTATATACATATAGCAGCTTTGTTAAGTAAACTATATACGATACGACCTGAACCTTTCAAAATTGAAATCCTACAAAAAAGAAAAGGTTATTATCAAACGTATTATTTTTAATAACCGTGTCACCTAATGTTGTTTTTTTGATAGGTTCAAATGGGGTTCGCATCGGAAATGATACTGTATAATAAAGTCCTTTGAGACCAAAAACATCCTCCTCTCTATAACTAATTGCAACTCCTACGGTCGCTGATTTTTTTTGAAAGCGTTCTGCCAGGATGGTATGTTCATATTCATTAGTATACCATCCAAAAGAAGGACTTACATACAGCATTTTTTTATAAACAGGAATGTCATAAAAAGTCTCAAAACCAACTTGTTTTCCCTGGACGTGATCCCCGTCTACCACAATCACAAAATCCGAAGATAAATGAGCCTCAGACATAGTTGTATTCATGTATAATACCCGCATCATATGACTGTTAGGGAACTTCACTCCTATCTCCCCGGAATAAGACTTAAAGTCATTGAACACTGCCTGTCCTAATTCCAAGGCTGCAAAAGGTTTGATTTTAGTTTTTTTTACTGATGTATTCTGTTGAGTCCAACAGCGATTAACTCCAATAGATGTGAAAATAATAATTATAAATAGAATAACTCTCATGGTAATTACGAATTGATTTTAAACAATAATGAGCGCAAATTATGGCTTCTTTTTCCGTAGGGAGTTATCCTATGGTAACTAATCCGGGCAACTGATTTTTCGTCGAATCCGGCTTAAACTTTGTTTAGTAATTCCTAAATATGAGGCGATATGCTTTTGAGGAATTCGTTTTAGAATATCTTTTCTGGTATGCAATACATGCAGATAGCGCTCTTCTGCTGTTTGTGTCATTAGATCCATCCGTTGTTTTTCTCTTTTTGCATTGTCTTGTTCTTCCCCAACTAAAAACAATGTTTTGCCAATAGGAGTTTCTTTGAGTATATTGATGTTCTTTTTTGAAATTTGCAAAGCTACTACATTTTCCAAAGCGATTAGTTCCAGGTCAGAAGGGAGTCCTGTCGTTAATGAGTAATCATCTGCAAAGAAATCTCCCTCAAAGAAAAAGTCCAGACACGCATAGTTATTTTTCTTCCAGACAAAAGACCCCACCACTCCTTCCAGTAAAAAATATCCATACTTAGCTCTAAAACCGCTCTCTTTAATTTTTTCATTCTTTGTATAGCTCACCTCTTCACATAAGGTATAAAAGTGACTCCATACCTCTAGCGGAGCATTATAATAGGGATCAAATGCTTCTTTTAACTTTTTTTCAATCATATAATATATCGCATAATTTATCAGTACACCACCTCAAAGAACATATCAATCTCGGTTATCGAGTAAAAATCCTTTAAGAAATTTCCTGAACAGTTCACTACCTTACAGACAGAACCTCATACGATTTGTTACAATATATACGCAATAAACACCTCCGATAGAAACGCATTTTAAATTGGGAAAAAATTACTCAAGGTATTCTCTAATAAATCAATTAAATACAATCCAAAAAACGTATCTGCTCATGAAGATGTTTTAGCGCGATATGTTAATGTGCGCCATATATATTCCAGTGGTCCTTGTTTGAATTTGCTAAGCCAGTACCGGCTAATTCCCCATTGTATACACACAATTCCAATAGCCAGTAAAGGAATATATACAAAGGGAATTTTTCGCATTAATGCCGCTCCATACCCAAAAAATAAGAGCACGGCAGTTACATTCTGTACGATATAATTAGTCAGAGCCATGCGCCCCAATATTGCCAGGTTACGAAAAATACTCCTTAGCCTACCTCTGTTCCATATGACCATAAAAAATGTGGAAATTCCAAGTGCCAATGCAGTAGAACCACTGTGATAAATAACTCCCTGAATGAGCCCTGTAATGCTCAAGTCAAAAGGCGTTCCTATAACGGCTTTGATAATAGCATATACCAAAGACAGCAACAGTCCAATTCCTCCAATCCAAATGGCTGTAGTGGGTACTGATCGTTCATTATTTTGTATTTTTGGTAACCAATCTCGTGCGAGTACGATCCCGATCAAGAATAAGCCTAAAACCTGAAAATACCGCCCGGACATTAAGTAACTCATCGGTCTTGGAATGGCTTTTAGAACATTGACAGAAAACACTGTTCGTGCGTTATCCGCTGTACGCATCTCTAATACCGAATATTCCCCGAACCCCCACCGGGTTTTCAGCACTCCCGAAAACTGCCGCAGTACTCCCCAAAAAGTTGCTTCCTGTGTCATATACAAAAGACCGTGAATCAGTAACGGAAGGACTAATAAAACTACAATCCATCGCAGCAAAGTAGCTCGGGAACATTTCATAAATAACGGTAAGAAGGCCCCCAGTATACTGTAGAGCATCAGAATATCTCCGTGCCATACCAGATACATATGCAACAGTCCAATTCCAAAAAGAATCCCCATACGTCTCCACCAGAATGCCTTAAAATTCCCGGAAGCACTATGAAAACGCGCTGCCTGAAGGGCAAAACCTACGCCAAAAAGTATAGAAAATATCCCATAGAACTTCCCCTCCACAAACCAATCGATAAAAAACAAAACAATTCTGTCGGGTACCGGTAATTCCACTACCTCTTCGGGGGTATAAGTATAAAGCCCCATAAAACTACACAGATTGGCTAATAATATTCCAAAAAGAGCAAATCCTCTTAATGCGTCCAGAAGCTGTAATCGCTCTGATGAATGGGTCGGTGTTACAACAGCCATAAAATTCAATAATAAAAAAATATCATACACAGGGAATCCTCCCTAAAATACGCTTCACTTTCCCTATATTGCCCTGAGACAATGTCGTCAATAGCTAAATGAACACGCTCTCCTAAAGTAGGTTTATTTCCATAGGCTACCGCATTAAATTCGTTAATATTTTGTTTATTAACACCCTTGTCAAAACCAAAAAAATATCATACTGAAAAGTCTTTTTCTGTACTTTACATCATTTTTATCTTCTTTCTAAATTTTAAATATTTTCTAATTTCCATCCCTAAAAACACGAAGTTTATAGCCAAAAACTGTGGTTCTATACCATTCCTCTCGATTTTTCTCTTTCTAATCAGGCATTTTTGAACCCTCAATATGAATATCAGGAAGCTACTATTTCCTGTGATTTCATACCTACGAATCAAAGAGCAGGAGATTCGAAAAAGTAGCTACCTCCTTCTCGTATTGATTCCCCGGGCGGAATCTGAAAAGCCTTTATTAAATAGAGTAAGAATCATAATCTTTATAAACATGGGATATAGAAATATCGCAGCATCAGGTCGCGAACGACCTGTTTATGCTTCTGACAAGGTAACTAATGCATCTGAAGTTAGCGCGCTGGTTACCAAGATCAGAAAAGATCTGGGTACTGCAGAAATGAATAAAGTAATCATCTACATCCTTTCCGGGACACACGGGAATACCCAGGGAGACCTTGTAGGAGAAAAAGTGTTTTTTGCAGAGGATAAAACCCTTGAACTACAAACCGTAAAAGCGGTCAATGTCAATCAGGATACCCCTCCAAATACCTGGAAAAAGTATTTCGGTGCCTCTAAGGCGATTGTAATTCTCGCCTGGTGTTATAGTGACCGCTGGAAAGGACTGGCAACCTATAACAAGTAGAGAACTCTTGTACCATTTGTATTTTACATATACCGGCAAAAAAAATATGTTTTTTTCAGTATACTACCCCGGGACAAACCTTGTGGTAATATATCTTTTGGCGATGCCAATATATCAAGCATAGCAGCGCTACACTGTTTTTATAACACTGAAATGAAAAAGAACATTTCATTCCGGTAAATGTAAGGTACGAATCGTATGAGTCTCCTCGTCAGACAGGCGAGGAGAACATCCACGCACTGTAGCGGGTTCATATCAATATGTATAATGAATTTGTTGAAACAAGTTCCGTAAGATACATCGTGATATACTAATTTTAGTTGTACCATTTGTATTTTGAAAGTACTGACAAAGAAAATTATTATTTTTTTGTTTCAGTAAAGAAAAAAATCAAGCATAGAGCGTTACGGTTTATTTCTATTCTGAAACTAAGATGAAAAAAGAACATTTTATTCCAGTAGCTTTAAAGTATAAATGGTATTCGTTAAATAAACTCGGTGTAAACAGATAAAACTGTATCAGAAGTACCTCTTTATTCGTAGGGGGTACCTTCTAGCAGTTATATCTCGATTACCGGGTAATGGGCAAAAAGCGATATCCAAAGGATATCGCTTTTTTTGTCTTATATTATTTTGCTTTGAAATTGCTCGGGTAAACTACCTCGAGACAATTCCACGAGCTATTCGTTAGAAACAAATTTTAATTTCAAGGCACGCCTAGCAGTAGCATCCTCTTATAAGGATTCCCCCGTAGAATATCCCCTTAGCGTATCTTATAAGTACACTATGGATACATACACTTACTGATATCCCCTATAAGACGCGTTCCAGGTATTCTCAAACTACTTCGAAGAATGCTTTTAATCAATCGAGACATTACTGTAGCACTCATCTATCCTATTTTTTGGGCAACCTCCCCATAAGCCAAGCCCTTTTTCTATTATTTTGGGCAAACAGCTATTAATAGAAAGGCTCAGAACCCGTTTCGGAAGCCTTCGAAATAGTAAATTAACGCTTCGAAATACTTCCTGATGGGCTTGTCCCCATCCTCAAAGGGAGACTCCCCCTTGTTTGGTATCTACAACTGTAGAAACAGGAATTTAGCTGCTTAATAATATGATTCCCTTACCTAAGGAAGTTTGCTTATCCACGGTTCCGGTTTCTATATCACCCCATGTGCAGTTTACAACCAAAAATCAACACTTTATACCATCTCTTCCTTATAAGCTACCCATTTTCTGATAGCTTTCGGTTATATAATAACACACATCATGAAACAATTTAATGAAGTACAAAAGCAACTACTGGAACGTCTGGCACAGCGTAGTGAGGATACAGAAATCCAGATGATTGACTTTCTGGAAGAGGTCTTTTTTAAAGCAGCAGCTGGGCGCTCCATGATCTTACAACTACAGGCAAAACAAGCCATTTATTACATGCCTGTATTGACATTTTCGAATCCTCTCAAAAAACATCAGGAGATTCAACAATTAGTAGCCCTTATCGAATTATTGCAATTCCTGGAAACAGCATCTTATATCACCTTACACAGCAAAAATATCTTGAAGGAACGAACGATGATATTCCTCAATGATCAGTTTATCGCCCCTAAAACAGTAGATGGGAAAATAATTCTCAACGCCCGGGGAGACAACACCTCTCAATCAGAAATCATCCGGGATAAGGATGGCAAAGTGATCTACAAAGGGGTTATTTTTACTACAAATGCTTTTTACCGGATGAGTCAATTGTTCACCGGAACCTTATGCATATCCCCAGCGATCAAACAGTTGATTCCCCCTTCTGCTGATACAAAAGAAGCTCCCCCCATACCCAACCATACTCCTTCCCTTGCATCTCTTTCATTTTTTAGCAAACTAAACCTCATCATCCATATAATGATGCTCCTCCTCATAGGTACTGTCGTATTTCTGGGATACACCTATTACCGCCCTACATCACACGAATCCACTACACCAAAAACATCTGATACTGTAGAAAAAGAAGTAATGACAACAGAACTAAACGTGCAGCAACAATCCGGAAGAAAAAAACGCCTGGTAACAGATAAACAACCTACCTCCCCTGCTTCTGACAAGTATTACGGAGCAAACCTCTCTTTATACCCGTCTAAATCCTTAAAGCAACTGGCTAAAAACGAGGCGATGTCTTTTGCTATTTTTCAGGCTTCGAGAGGTACCTGGTATAAAAATGCCCGCTTAAAAAAACAGTACGCTTTTGCGGCGGAGCATAACTGGTTAAAAGGTGCCTACCATATGTATCTTGCTAACAAAACCCCGGCAAGACAAGCAACTAATTATTATAAGGCTTTGCAAAGGATTGATTCTCTGGAATTACCTCCTATCGTATATCTTTCTCAAAAGAGTTTTTCTAAAAAATTGAAAAAAACAGTACCGGAATTCCAAAAAGAATTTATCCATTTTCTGAAACAACTTAAGCAAAAAACAAAGAAAACCCCTATCGTTTATACAGATACAGGTACTGCCAACACCTACCTATCGGATGCGAATGCTCCTTTTGGCAATTATCCCTTATGGCTTATTGACACGACCCAAACAACGACTCCTCAACTCCCTGAGGCATGGAAGAAAAAAGGCTATGTAGTTTGGCAAAGAAGTGATTATCGAAAACCAAAAGGAACAAGTAAAGAACTGGACATTAGTACTGAGAATATGAGAAAACTATCCTATTCATACTAAATCTCTGTCTGTAGAAATGATAATGGTGTTACTTCTTATTACTGAACAGATAACCACTATGTTGCGGTTTTACAAAAATGCTCTTTTAGGTATTTTCACCCATATACACTCTACGTTTTATCCATATTTTTACTCACTAAGTAAGATGTAAATGCTCCGACACTGGTATTGAAATATTCTATAGTGGTTTTCTTGGGACACCTTGAGTGCTTAGCCCGAGACCCCTGACTTTTTAATGTTTGCCTACAATGAAACAGAAGGGTGCTAAGTTTTAGCCCCTGTCTGAGGGAATACTCCCCAAAAGATATTCCTAAGTAATGTACAAACAATAGCCAGGGGATAAAGGATACAACGAATATCGAGATCTGCAAACGGGTCACGGTACTTTTTAGTAATCAATACCCTTCTGAAAACATACAACTGGGAAAATTGTATAAGGGATATATAAAAGATGTAGTTGATTAATTCTAATTTATATTCTTATCGGTTTTATAATACTCTCCTTTCTTAGTCTTATCAATTTTTGTTATTGCTATAAACTGCTACAGCAAAGAAGAGCTTTATATAAAAAGAATAAAGCCCTGGCAGAAGCGAATCAACAAAAAGATATGATGCTGATGATGGTGGCTCATGACCTGAGATCCCCTCTATACCAGTTAACCCATCTCTGGAGGCGTGCCATACAACTGGCAGATCACAAAGAATACAACAAACTTACTGATACCCTACACCAGGGAATCACTATGAATCAGCACACCTATCAGTTTATGGATAATATGCTCAACTGGACAATGCTGCAAAGTAATCAGCTACTGTTTCAAAAAGAACATATTCATGGCAATGCCCTTATTGATCAGGTACTTCATGATTTCCGCATGAAAATCACAAACAAAGAGATTCGCATTCATAAAAATATCCCTAAAGACATCTATATCCATGGAGATCTGCATTCTTATAAAGTTATTTTTCAAAACTTTATAGACAATGCCCTCAAGTATTCTTTTCAGAAAGGAACCATCCGGATTGTAGCTTCCTATATCAGTACTATGGAGTATTGCAAGTTCACGATCCGAGACTACGGAGAAGGCATGGAATCAGATACCGTACACAAACTATTACATACTCAGGAACGCGTACAAGAACATCCTGAAAAGAAAAATAGTATGGGGATCGGGTTTCAGTTATGCAAACAGTTATTACACAAAAACGGAGCTTCTATTACAATAGAAAGCAAGAAACATATCGGAACCACCATCATACTAACGATACCAACATTAAAATCACACAATCATGTCAAAAATTAATATTCTCATCATTGAAGACGACCCTTTTGAGGCAGAAATTCTGGAAACATGCTTAGTACAACTACAATACAATGTGGTAGCCATTACCTCTTCATTACAAGAAGCTACTCATTTGTATTTTTCTTCAGAAATCGATCTGGTTATTATTGATATTTTTCTGGGAGGAAAGCCTAAAGGCATCAAATTTGCTGAAATCATTTCCAAGCACCCGGAAGCCATTAAACCTTTTGTCTTTTTGACCAGTTCTACTTCTAAGCTGGTATTTGATACTGCCAAACTAACCCACCCATATGGCTACCTTCTAAAACCATTCAATGAACTACAGTTACAATACGCATTGGAGTTAGCACTGGAAAAATTCGCCAACACTCCTAATACATTTATAACAGCACCGTATGCTTCTTTATTAATTGATAAAACTTTTTTTATCAAAAAAAACAACATTCTGATCAAAGTAAAATTATCTGATATTTACTGTATCGAAGTAGAAGATCGATATAGCAGTATTAAAACCGCCCAGGAACGATTTATTATTCAACTGTCATTAAAACAATTTCTTGCCAAAATAAACACCCCTAATTTTATCAGGGTACATCGCAATTACGTAATTAATATGGATAAAATCGAGCGGGTATTTTTATCGGACAACCTCATCGTATTGCAAAACAAAGCAAATATTACCCTGGGCAGGCAATATCGGCAGGAGTTTGTTCGGCATTATGAAATCCTAACATAATGACAATATCATTTGTATTTTGAATGTCCTGGCTAAGAAAACTAATTTTTCTGTTTTAGTAAACTGACTGTATAAATTACTTTTTCTCATTCTTATCCCTTTTATCTGTAACACAACCTCCGCAGTGCTCCGCATTGTAAACCCGGATTATGCATTAGCACTTCGTTATGAAGTTCGATCATATGATACATTATACAGTCATCTATTTTGAAATAGTTTAGGTCCGTACTATATTTTCTAATACAGAATCCGGGTTACCATTATTGAGGGAACCCCCTCGGTTTAAGGATATGAGTTCTTATACTAAGAAGTATCCTCTCTCAGAAAAAGGTTACGAGGTATTTCTATACGTATCTGGTTATTTATTCCTTCTGGCAGCCCTCTAAAGGTTCAATCAGAATAGGTTCTGAGCTATATGAAGCTAGGATATTACATAAGAAACGGGAAGGTTTTCTTCCCGTTTTTATATGTTATGTGTCATCGTATTGATTCCATCTATAAATTACTAATTGAGCGCTTGGTGATAAAGATCAAATACAGAGTAGCTGCAATGACAATTGTATATGTCAATCCTTCTTTTCCTATAAGATCCATACTGCTTCCTATAATACAAACCCCTAAAAATCCTCCCAGTGCATCCATAAAAACAAAGGAAGCATTGGCTGATATCTGATCTTCTTTCCTAAAGACCTTACCGATATAACCTAAACCGGTGGCGTAAATTCCTCCCATACATCCTCCCCAGATAATCAGCATAATCAGTGCCACTCCCAAACTGGCATATACAGCCAGAGCCAGAAACACCGCACAGATTACGGAGATAAATACACAAGCATATATAATGCGAATACGATCGATAAATACAGATAAGGAACTGACTAAAGTTCCAATACTGACACTCCCAATCATAAACATGGTCACTAATAAGGAGGACTCGCTGTAAGATAAACCATTCGCTACACCATAGATGGTTAAAAAAGAAGGCAATCCAAAAAAGCAAACGCCCCCCAAAAGTGCTGACAGCATTACGATTTTGGCATATTTAAAAATAAATCCGAGACGGATGGTGGTATCCGTATGAATGCTTGGTTTTTGCCGAATCCCAATCAGCAAAAAAATCGGAATAACCGGAAGCATGCTATTGAGAAGGAAACGTACATTCATATCATCTATAAATTGTAATACTACCGGACCAGAGGCTATCCCTAATGATAAGGATGCTGAATAAAGTCCCAGAAAAAGTCCTTTTAACTTTCCTTTTGCCATCAGGTTTAACCAGGTCTGTATTACAACTAACAACATACTAGTTGTCAATCCATACATAAAAACCCCTAACAACCATCCTATAAAGCTTTCATTCATTCCCAGAAAATAGATACAAAACATCCGAATCATAGAGGCGCCAACAATTGTTTGAGTAATCCCTAATTTTCGTACAGCCAGAGACACATGCTTAAACAAAAGGATGGTGGCTAAAATCTCAAAAGACATCACAATTCCTATCCATGTGGTCGTATAGTTTTGTGCCTGCATGGTCAAAGGAAAAATAATATAGTTTATACCCGAGCTTACCTGAACACAGAAGGTGGATATGATAATAATTACAGGAATAATTCTACCAGACATAAGATTATTTTTAAAAAAAGGGTTATTCTTTGTGTTTTTCCAAATGCATTTGCAGTACGATTCCCGAAACATCAGATGCTGTTAATGGAATGACGACCATATGATATCGTCCTAGTTGATTTATTAGGGTGGCTAGATCAAACTCCCGGGCATTGCTATGACTGTTGCTATCAATAGCGGGGTGATGGTAATTTCTAAAATATGCCGCAAAGTTTTCTGTATACCTTCCTTCAATACGACAGTTTAGCTTGATATGGGTAATATCTTCTTCTATCATACCTATTTTCATCCGTATCGTATTAGAACAGCCATTATCGGCTACAAAGGCAATGAGCTTCGCTACTAATTCCTGACAATAGATAACGGAAGGACCGTATACCCTACTCGGCATTTTTGTTTCCTGACTGATCTCTAATACTATCTGTCGTGTACTCATTTCTAATACAAGACCTGAAAACAAGTCATCGAGATCAAAATTCTCATACCCGATTAATACAGCGGCTTGCTCCTGCTTACTCTCTTTATAGGCTATTACATGGGTAATCCAGTTGTACAATTGTTTTTGATACTTCTCCTTTTGGACTCCTCTATACAACAACCTATTATTGATTTTCTTTAGTACTGCTATACTTTCTGAATTCGCTTCTCGTATCGTATGATGTAACTGGTCCACTGTCTGAATATACAGTTGACTATTATCAAGAGTTTTCTGTGTATGCTTACGAATATACAAGATTAACAACCCTATGATTAATCCTATAAAAAGAATAATGACTGCAGACTTTTCGAATGCAATATTAATAGGTTCCAAACGCTTGTAAAAGTTATTTAATTCCAGATCCATTCCCAATACACCTACAAAAGTGCCTTTAGAATCATAAAATGGCGCGTATCCACTGATAAAAATCCCCCATTCATCCTGATAGGCATTCGAAACAGTTGTGGTTTGTTCTTTTAGGGCTGTCAATAACTCCGGAGCAGGATCTGTATACGGGTCCATTAGAGCTGGTGCCTGATCCGGTACCCCATCATTATCATTATCATCCTGCGGACTGGGGTTCAGTACAAAATACACCTCATCATCCCTAAGTACCGTGGTATATATATAGCGGATGTCTTTAGACGCTGCTCGAATCTTTTCCAGCGGATCATTATGTGCTATAAACAGACTATCGCTTCTGTCAGTGTGTTTATTAAATAATTGGTGTTTATCTCCGTCAATGGTAGTAGCTGCTGCTTCTACATTTGATTTTAGTCCGATTTTGATCTCTGCTTCTAAAGCTTCAATAGATTTCAGGTAGGTAAGGTAAGTAGAGAAAAAGATGAGTACTACTACGATAAAAGCAGTTGTAATTGCTTCTGTTTTGGGTCTGATATGGGCCATTATTTTATGCGTATTCATAGGATTCGTTTTTTAATATAAAAATGCAATAGCTTGTAGTATCGTAAGCACAAAAAATGCAATGGGGAATATATAGCGACAGTAGCGCATCAGATTTTTATACGATGCCTTGGATTTTTTCTTCAGGATAGAGTTCCCTATGACAATCATTACCAGATTGATGAATATGCTCAGATACCCCAGAGTAATCAGTGATTCTATAAAGGTTCTATACGGCAAATTAGGCAGTATACTCGAGGCATTGAAGTTAAAAGCTACCAGAGTTAACATCAGGGTAAAACTGGTCGCTAGTTGATCAGACATACTTTTAATCCAGAAAACAGACCACGATATACTGATAATAAGAAATAATGGAAAAATGAACTGCCAAAAATAATAGACTACCGAGCGCGTAGCTGTAATTTCTATATTATATCTGGAAAAACTAATAGGATCTTTTTCATTTAAATGAGAATATTTATGGGCACTGATAAATGCTTTTTTATCTGTGATCTTCCATTCTTCGGTGATCTCACCTTGCGTATAATACAGCTCCGGGGTTACTTCTGAAAAGAAAAGAGTATTAGTATCATAGGAGAAGCCCTCTAACTGTACGACAAATTTCTGGCTGTCAAAAGGAAATTTCCTAAAGTTCATCTCTGTCGTAAAAACCGCATTAAACCGTTCATTATATGTGATTTTCCCATTGGGATGAATGATAATCTGTTTATTGGATACATTGCGGTTTCCGATTACATTAATAAACTCAAATGCAGGGATCCATATCAACTTTCCAATAATCTCATCAGCATTGTTATTTTCATAAATTCGTATATCCTGAGCAGCTTTATCAAAAGCATCATTATACCAGCTTGCTACAAAATATCCATCAACACTATAGGTTTCGTCTACGGTATTAATCCCATAAATCTTATTCACCTGTATCTTGACATCCATCGCTACCGGCGTTTTTGGAATACCCGCTAACTCAGGATGCGTTATTAATCCGTCTGCATCATCCGGCTTATCATTTCCATAAACAGTCAATATACCAAACAATAAAACCGAAAACCACACGAAACAGCTCCGTACTATATGATCAAGTAGTGTATTCATTTTTTACGATTTTATAACATTCTTCCAGATCTTCTACTAATCGAAAAATCATCTCCAGTGTCATATCTTTTCTGATGACAATTCGCATCACCGTATCTTCTAATTCCCCAGAGAGTTTATAATAGGGTAACATCCACTTTCGCTTTCTTAATAACTCAGTATAGATCACTAAAGGGAAAGAGGGTTCTTCTGTAAACTTAAATGCTACTATGGGTAAGGTACTTTCTGACACCAGTTGCAGGAAATTGCATTTTTGAATGGCTTCTGTCAGAATCTCGGCATTCCACAAACAGTTTTCTATAATATTCTTATACCCATTCATTCCATAATGCAAAAAGCAGAATTGCTGGGCTATAATCAGGGAAGATGAACGGGAAAAGCTTACCGTAAAAGATTTTGATACCCCATAGAGGTATTCTGCAGTAGTTTTTAATTCTTCGGGGAAACAGTTTTGGTCTCTAAACAAAAGCCATCCCAAGCCGGGATATACCAAACCGTACTTATGTCCGGAAAGGTTTATCGACTTTACAAGGGGTAACCTGAAGTCCCATCGTACTTTTTGCAAATGTGCTACAAATGGATATACAAACCCTCCGATGGCTGCATCTACATGAATTCCTACATCCCATCCGTATTGCGTATTAACTGCTTCCAGCATCTCATTGATTTGTACAATCGGGTCACAAAATCCTACATAGGTGCATCCCAGAACTGCCACTACTCCTATGGTATTTTCATCAATAGAGGCTCTCACGGCTTCTATCGGGTATTCATTAACAATATGAAGGGGGACTTCCCTAACCTGGATATCTAAAAACCGGGCAGATTTATGCCAAGATATATGTGCATTGCTACAGAGCACCAAATTAGGATCTCCTTGATTTCCATTTTGTTTCCATCTCCATTTAGCAGCCAGTAACGCCATAAAAATCGCTTCAGAAGAGCCTGTGGTAGAACTTCCGCAAATATCATTCTCATCGGGTACATGTAATAAATTCCCTATAATTTTAACCAGACGTTCATGAATAATGGTCGTTTGTGAATACTCATTTTTATTAATCATATTCTTTCCCAGAGTGAGTTGTATAAGTAACTTTGCCTCAGCAGGCATTTCTATAGCTGTATAACTTCCCAGATCATAATTAGGCAATCCATCTTTTTCTAATTCTTTTGATATTCGTTCCAGTGCTTCATAGGCAGGGATTCCTTCCTGAAGCACATGTATTTTTTCATAAGGCGTGTTATTATTTTGCATAGATCAAACAAGGTTAAGTTAGGTTATGATGTTAATTACTGTAAACTCAGGTTGCATCCTGCCTGATAATGAGTGGTCTTTTCTGCAATGATATAGGTGGTTCCTAAAGAAAAAGAAACAACTGCCTTTTTATGCAATGTTGTATGTGCTGCTAATCTCAGCGTAGCATCTCTAAACCCATCAGTAGCTGGTATCCCCTCAATAGATACAGTATTACTGCGATAGGCTACACTTCCACTCAAATCTATATATTTCCCTTTCTTTTTGAAGAGTGTTTCGTTTACCGTAAGAATGGTATAGATCTCTTCTTTATTATTAACATAAATCTGTAGGTATGGATTGAGGTATTTCGTATAACCGATCCCTGCTGTAACTTCATAAAAATTGGTATTGTACTCCACTCCCAAAGCACTATCAGCAGGCGCATAATAATACACCCCACCGATGGAAAAAGAAATGTTTCTGGCGATTTCATTTTGATAACTCATCGTAACTGAGGTTTCCAGATTATGGGTAGTAGACTTTACTCCAAAACTCGTCCAGATATTAAGTGATAATCCGGTATCATATAATGTATAGGTAGTACTGGGCTGTATGGCTTCATAATCTGTTACAATATCCCTCCATATATAATTAGACGTTACATATAGCTGAAAATCCAATACACTGGGGGGTTCTTTTGTCGGGGTATCTGATATTTTTGATATCATGGGGGTTTCTTTTGGGATTTCAATAGGGATAGTGTCCTGCCCCATCAATACGGAAGGACAAGCTACCCACAAAAGAAAATAACTTAGGTAGGTTGGTTTATTCATGACCATGGTTTTAATCGTTTATTTCGTTGTTTTTTTGCGGTTGTGGAGTTGGGAACATGCTTCTTTTACTGTAGCAGTTTCATATCATACACAGGTACACTACTCAGCGAAATACATGGTGTGTATACATACTGTTACGGATAGACAACAATGAAGTGATACTGTAAGAAACAAAGGATATTTTATTGATTTTCAAAAGATATACAATCTCCTTCCTAACCAGGTATCTGAGCTCGCAGGGCTTTCTCATACCCCTCGATCAACTTATTCAACCCTTCTGTATTTTCCTGAGGTTTGATGACTAAATCTAACTTTGCTGAAGGTTGTTTGGTACTGGTATTCCACTCTGAATTTTCTGCTGATTTATTACTAAAGCTTACCAGGAGCTCATCATTCTCAATAGCAATATCTAAGTTGGTCGTGAATCTTAATTCTTCAATTCTGGCAGATGAAATAGGCACCACTGTCAGCAAAGGAACTTCTACAATATGCTCGGATACGGTACCGTCTGTGGTTGTCCTGGGGTAATTAATACTTACTGTTTTGGCGGTATATCGTTCTGTTTCTTCATCCTGATCAAAAAAATCATTGATGACCTGATCTTGAGAGTTTGCTAAGGTCGCATTGGCGATCTCAGCTGCATCATTGATAGCTTCTACTAGTTTCTTTAATTTAATCATGGTGCAGTTTTAAATGAGTTTTTCTTTATTTTATCGAATTCTTCCATGGAGGAGGCTACAGTATCCTTACTCTCCCGGGATAACTTTATACTTGCATTACACCCACTACAGGTAAATCCTTTCCCCTGCAACAGGATGTGTACATCAAAGGGTATAGGGGTTCCGCAATTCGGACAATTGATACGTTGTTCAAACATGATATTTCTTGGTTTTATTTATTGGCTGTTATTGCTTTTCGCTCCAATGAACTCGAGCTGATATTCTTGGTATATAAGTCTAATAATGCTGTAAATCCTACTGGTAAGGGTAAGGTTCCTGCATTCATCTCTACAGACAACTTTGATGCATTGCGCCTTTGATATTGATTTTGTTCTTTAGTACTCGAGTCATAGCTCACAGCACCTTTTAGCTGTGCTTCATCTTTCCCCTTTTCCCCTTTTTTAGTAGTTGTAACAGATTCATCATTTTGGGATATGATTTCCAAATCAAATTTTACATTGACTTCTTTTACCGACAATGAATTAAACGGAATCAATGTCAGTAATGGAACCTGAAATGTAGAGGTAACTTGTTCCATTTTGGGCGTTCCTTTCTCTTCCTTATCTGACAAAAGTGTATTCTTAGTGATGGTCATGCTAATCATTTTGGGATGATATACATCTTCTCCAAACCCATCATCATTCTCCACATCAAAACAAGTATCCATCAAAAAAGCAGTTTGTTTTTTAGCCATAGCAGCATTAGCACTGGCTGCAGCTACAAATGGAGCCGCTAATAATTGCTCTATTGCAATCCCCTGACTATTATTTGGTGTTTTCTTTGCCATATGATTTATGTGTTAATATGTTGAGAAAAGAGGCACGGTTCCCACCGAACCTCTTTTACACAGCTATGATTATGCTTTAGTAGCAGGTAATTCAATCGGTTCAATAGCATTAGAAAACGCCTGAATGATGGTCGTAACCCCTTTAGGTAATGGCAACTGACCTGCATGTACACCTACTGTATACTTGGCAGAGTTGCTCTTCTCGTAGTGAGAGTTTCTGGATTTGGTATCTTCACTAGAGTAACTGGCAGATCCCTGAATTGTAGCAGAGAAACATCCATATCCTACTTTAGCTTCGAAACTTACTTCTCCTGATTTTTTCTGAGTAGAAGACTCTGACTCTTCTTCTCCATAACTAGATTTCACTTCCATTTCGAACCCTATATCTACCGTTTCCACTGCTAATGAGTTTAATGGAATAATCGTTAGTATTGGCAAATTGAACTTGGTTACCACAGTATCAACTTGTGCCGGCGTATCTACTGTACCATCTTCCTTTAATACAGCAGGAGTTAATACCCCTCGTTCCAATTCCATACTGATCATAATGGGCTTGTAATTATCCCCATCTTTTTCTTTTGAGAAACACGTATCCAATAAAAATTTGGTTTGTGTTAATGCCATGTTCGCATTTGCTTTTGCAGCTGCATTCAACGGTCCTCCTATTAAGGAATCCATAGGTAACCCGGAAAATTGCTGCGCCATAGAGACTAAGTTCTTCGACATAATTTTTTGTTTTAATTAATTTGTGAAATAATTGAATCCTTTCTGATAGCTATATTCTCTACATTCGATGCTGGATTAAAAAGTACAGACCGGTACGATTCCATCTACAGAATGGTACAACATCGAAAAGTCTGAGCGTATCGCTATAGAAAAAAGGGGGGATAGACTGTTGCTTTACTATATTCGTAACTGTTAGCTATATTGTTACTACGCTATTAATCTCTATAAATAATATCCAGAAAACTTCTGCCAAGTTAGACTAATAGCTTCTTAACAATTTCCAGCATATTTCAGAAAACAAATGATAGTTGCAAAAATCCCCCTTTATCTTAATGTGAAAAATCACTTTCTTCTAACAGAGTGTATGAGTATTGCTTATGAGCCGATTTTTTGCAAATTTCCATGAAGAAATTAAAATCTGATGCCTTTTTAAATACCTGACAACCAGCAGACCATTTTTCTACGACTGTAGAGGCTGTTTTAGCATTACTACGGTGAATATTAATCCCAAAAACTCCTTCATAAATCGTTCCGCCTTGATCTATCTTATTGTCTTTGGTATTATCTCTCCAAATCTTTATAGGTCGTTTTTGTTTCAGGGCTTCGTATTTTCCCTGATGCAACCCTACCTCATAGATATTGATATATTGCCCCGGAACAACGATAGCGGTTCCATTTACATTCATAGGGTGTTGTAACCAATAAGTTCCCGGATCTGTAGTGATTGGAAATTCATGTATTTGTGCTGCTCCATTTTCGTCTTTGTAAATCAGATATAACCAGTCATCAAATGAATTAGCGATTAACTGCTCGCTACGCACGCCGATGATGTTTACTGTGAATGGTTTCCCGTCGTCAAAAAACTGATATCCTTTGATATCCAGTACTTCTTGTATTCGTTCTAAGGCAAATTGCATTTCTATATCGTTTTATGGTTTTACACTTACGAATGTAGTGGCAAGCCCAGGCGGATTATGGCTGAAATGGTATGAACCGAATAGCGATGGATATAAACAACCTATTTGCTGCTATAAAGAAACTACCCCGAGGTATTCTCCGGAAGCAAATTTTCAATTTCAAGGCAAGTTTCGGGTACCCTCCTTATTAACAGTCCCCATAAAAATCGACCTAAGTACTTGCTGTTCACGAGCTCTTTTTCGTATTCACAAACTCTTTTTTTGCATCCGAAAGGATCTCCGTATATTTACTTTTATGGGATCTTTTAATGCAATTGTTGTAGATGATGAAGAAAGAGCACGCAATGTGCTGACACAGCTACTAAAACGATATACAACGACTATTAAAATAGTCGCCCAATGTGCTTCGCTTACAGAGGCGATACAGGAAATCAATGATAAGTCACCTGATGTTGTATTCCTAGATGTACAAATGCCTAATTATGCCGGGTATGAGATCGCTTCCTTTTTTGATACCATTGATTTTGAAATTATTTTTGTAACCGCTTATGATCAATACGCGATCAAAGCATTCGAACTAAATGCGATAGACTATCTGGTAAAACCAATTGACAGAAACCGATTAATAACGGCTGTACAAAAATTAGAAGCTAAAATTAGTATTCGAAAAAAACTGGCTGATTATCAATTATTATTAAGCACCATTAAGAAAAAAGAATTTAAACAAATTATTATTCCCGAATTAGGAAACAGACGTGTCATTCCTATTGAAGATATTCTGGCAATAGAAGCAGATGGAGCTTATAGCAAAATTCATTTGGTGCAGGATAAGGTAATCACTACCAGTAAAAACCTAAAGTATTTCGATTCTCTATTCCCTGATGATCATTGTTTTTTTCGATCTCACCGAACCTGGATTGTGCACTTAAAGCATGTAGTATCCTTACATAAAAGTAAACTTATTATTTCATTACTAAACAGTGATTTACAGGTTAAAGTATCAAGAGCTAAGCTTACTGAATTCCAAGAGGTTATACAATGACATCAACACAAGTTACTCCCTCTTTTTATTGTATGCTGATATACTGTTTATTGATAAGCAGTACTATTTTCGGACAGGACCCTTATCATTTTATTATTGGAAAAAAAGAACTCGGTAATGCAGATATATATTCTGTATTGCACACGCGTAACCAACAATTATACGTCGCTACGAACCAGGGGATTTACAGGTATACGAATGGTCAGTTCGACATATTAAAAAGAGCCATGCATCAAAATGGGAATTCCTTTTTTAATTTGCTTGAAGATAAACAGGGGGCAGTATTTTGTAATAACCTAAGCGGGCAGGTTTTTAAGATTGTTAATGATTCTCTCGAACTATATTATTCGCTCCCCAAAGAATATGTAGGTCCCTATGGGGTTCATATCGCTTTTGATTCCCAAAACAATCTGGTGATTGTATCTAAAAAAGCGCTTATACTTTCTGAAAAGAAAGAGGTGCTCAACATATCAAATGACGATACGGTGCTTATGAATTCGCTTCCCAATGGAGACTTGTATATTCTCAGTACAAAAAAGAAAGCACTCATCATTAAAGATGGTACAATTCACTATAGGGATTTCTCTCATCTATATTCCCAAATAAAAAACAATCACTTTCGGAATTTTTTTATGCTCAATGGGCGTTTGTTTAATCAAACAATGGATAAAGGAATTATTTCCTTATCCGATACTTCGATACACAATATACTGCCTAAAAAAACGACCAAGCTCTGTTTTCAATATCATGACAAAGACGTTTGGTCATTAGGTGCGACCAGTGGTATACAAAGAATCCTTCTCAGAAATGACAGTCTGGTAGTTGCGAATCACTTTTTTAAAAAAACCTTTATTTCTACGATGGCCAAAGGGACAAACCAAACGCTTTTCTTAGGAACCTTCAGAGAAGGGCTTATTGTTATTCCAAACCAACATTTTATTACATCCCCTATTACTGCTCGTTATAACAGTATACGAGGATTCGCTGTTAGTCCCCAAAATGCCATTTATACTACAGAAAGAGATCGGGGAATTGTTTTGTATCATCACGATAAAACTACTGTACTTGATACCAGTACCCAAAGAAATTATCATCGTATATTCTACGATCCTGTAATTGATTTTTCGATTAACAAACAACATCCGGGTCTCCTCTATGATGCTCCTTTTACCAAAAATAAAAAATTAGGTGCCTTCAATATTAAAGATATGTTTCGGGTCGATCCACAAACTGCTCTTGTAGTATCCTCCTCCGGCTTGCTTATCTTTGGTAAAAAAAAGATGTTTAACAATATCGATTGGCAAGAGACTGATCGCATATTTTCCAGATACATGCCCATTTCCACCCGATGCAAATCTGTGGTATACGACACTATCCACAAACAGATTGCGTTGGCTACGGTTTCTCAACTCTTTACCATTGAAGACCACCATCAAATCAAAGAATTACTATACAAAAACAAAAGTATCAATGCGAATAAACTTGCTTTTTATGATGGGAAAATCTGGGTAGCAACTCAGGATCATGGGATATTAGTTTTTGAGCATAACAAACTAATCCACTCCTATTCAACAGCAAATGGATTCATCAGTAATACTGTATCTACGCTAAAAATAAAAAACAACGTACTCTATGCCCTGACAGAAGAGGGACTCCTGCGCATTTCGCTATCTGATCACACATTTTCGTATATAGGGATAGGAGAAGGTCTTACGGGTCATATTAATGATATTAACTTCAGTGATGACCGATTGTGGGTATTAAGTAACAATTCGAGTATTTCCTCTATCGAATTGAAAAAACTTCCTGTAGCACCGCCCAATATAGCCGTTTCCTTAGATTCTATTATTGTATCAGGAAAGAAAATCTCCAATACACTTTCTGAAACATTTAGCTATGATAAGAATCACCTGTCGTTTTATCCTTCATATAAGGGGGTTTCATATCATTCTGAAGGAACATTTACTTATAGACTGGAGGGTTTCGAACAAAAGTGGAGTACAACAGCTGCCCTTTCTAAAAAAATCACTTATAAATCACTTCCTCCCGGAAAGTATCGTTTCGAAATAAAGCCACAATATGGGATTACAGCAGGTACCCCACTTACCTACTCTTTTCGTATTGCTCCTCCGTATTGGAATACCTGGTGGTTCTATACTGGTATGAGTCTTCTTTTTTGCCTGGTATTTTTTCTTTTTTTTAAGTATCGCATCTCATTATTGAAGAAAAAAAATCAGGAGAAATTAGAAAAACAAATTCTGCAAACAGACTTATTAGACACACAATTAATCGCCTTACGATCTCAGATGAATCCTCATTTTATCTTTAATGCGCTGAATTCGATTCAAGACCTTATTCTCAATGAGGATACGGAAAACTCTTATGATTACATTGTGTTATTCTCTGAATTAGTCCGTAGAACTCTGAATTATTCGAATCAGGATTTTATCGAGCTAGACAAAGAACTGGAGTTTTTGGAAATCTATTTAAAACTGGAGAAATTACGGTTTGGTGAAACCTTTGCGTATCAAATAAAAGCTGATATAGGAGAAAATGCATTCAGTATTCCTTCTTTACTTATTCAGCCTTTTATAGAAAATGCCTTATTACATGGATTATTACATAAAAACGGATTAAAGAAGTTATCCATAATCTTTTCTTTTTCTGATCAATTGCTATGTACCATTACAGATAATGGGATCGGAAGAAAAAAGGCAAAAGAGATTTTAGATCGCCGGGGGAATCATCATGAGTCTTTTGCATTGAATGCTATAAAAAAACGACTTCAGATTCTTAATAAACAACACGATATGGGAGTCGGATATACAATTACTGATCTCTATAAAGGCGAATTGCCTACCGGAACGCAAATAATTATTAGAATGCCTTATAAAAAAAGATATTAGCAGTAAATTACCTCGGGGGAAGCTACGAGGGTTTTATTAGAAACAAATTTTCAATTTCAAGATAAGCATCGAGCTATTGTGCCTTTTGGTGGTGTCTATAAAACTACTGATCAATACCTATGATAATTAAATTCATATCAGAGAAATACTCCACATTGCTGAATATAGGAATCAGTAGTACTTCTTCTGCCCTGGAGAAAAAACGTTCCAAAGTTCTCAATCTATGCACATTCATTTCTTTATTTACTGTACTGTTTTTTTTCTGTTTTGATTACTTTACTCAAAACCTCAGTTCTTTTAGAACATACCTGCTTATTACCGAATTTATTGTTTTTTCCAGCATACTATACCTACACAAAAAAAAGTTCTTTTTTCTTTCCAGGCTGCTGTTCTTACTTATGGTAACAATCATTATTTTTATTCATGCCAATTATAGTTTTAGAGGGTTTTATGCAGAGTATCAATATATAATCATCCCATTACTATCACTTTTCTTTTTTGATAAAAAGTATATTCATTACCTTATTTTAGCACTATCTATTGTGCTTTATTACTTCCCTAATACCTGGTATCAGAATTACCCTGATCCGTATTTTGGTTATTTGAATGTTGCTTTTATATTTATAGGAGTCTTCCTTATTGTCGACTTTTTCAAACGGCTAAATCAAAAAAATGAAGCCTCATTATTTCGAAGTAATCAATCGTTGGTCATACAAAACAAAACAATTGCTTCTCAAAAATTACTTTTAGAAAAAGCATATAATGATCTGGAAATAAGCAAAAAAAATGAGTTGGCTTTCCTGCAATTGAAATCCCTTCGATCCCAAATGAATCCTCATTTCATATTTAATTCACTTAATTCGATTCAAGATTTGGTATTACAACAAGATACCGAAGCTTCTTATGATTACATTGTATTATTTGCTCAATTAGTGAGAAATACATTACATTATTCGAATGAAAGTTTTATTTCTATAGAAAAGGAGATTGAATTTCTGGAAGTATATCTAGAATTGGAAAAACTTCGTTTTGGGGAGCTCTTATCTTATGATATTACATTCACCCAAGAAAGTCAGGAAGTGGAAATTCCCTCATTACTCATACAACCCTTTGTAGAAAATGCATTAATACATGGATTGTTTCATAAAAAAGGGAATAAAAAGTTGCATGTCCATTTTGAACTGACCACACAACTAAAGTGTTTTATTACGGACAATGGTGTCGGCAGAACAAAAGCAAAAAAAATTCAGAAAAGACAAGGAGCTAAAACATACACTTCTTTTGCGTTGGAAGCTATCAAAAAGCGATTACACTTACTACAAGATCAATATGGAGATACTATAGGCTATACGATTATTGACCTGTATGATGATAAGCAACAGGCTATCGGAACGAAGGTGGAAGTCATTCTTCCGTTTAATCCTATTTTTTAGAAAAACACATAAAAATAGATTTCCAACTACGTTTCATTTCTTGTACAATACCTCCTATACTAAGCTCGAGATACCATTTATCATTTAATCAGTAGCGAATCTGAAAAATAATGTTTACAATCCAAAAAATGGGTTCCTACCTTAAACCCTCCATCTGATGCCAGGGCTTCAATTTCCTGAAGATCATATTTCTTGGATAGTTCTGTGTAAATCAACTCATTATAATCAAACTCAAACGTTCTATCTAGTTTTCTGAGGTATATGAGTTGCTTTCTCAAGCTGACTAAATAGCTTCTAACTTCTCCTGTTACCGGATTATAATGACAATAAAAATCAAAATCATCTACCTTAAAATCGCCATCGAATTCTCTATTAATTCTGAGTAATAAATTAATATTAAAACGTCTGGTGATTCCGTAGGAATCATAATAAGCCTTATGGATTGTAACTGGATTCTTCTTTATATCTACTCCGAGTAGCAATGCGTCCTGCGCTTTCATGTTTTCGTGAAACAACTGTAGTAAATCCACAGCGCCTTCTCGTGAGTAGTTTCCGATATTACTCCCTAAAAACAATAACAAACTGGGGATGGAAGTTTGTACATTTTCTCGTCGTAAGATATCAAAATAATCTCCTACTCTGGGGTGAATTGACAGTCCGGGTAATTTCTTGGTCAATTTATCTGTAAGCAAATGAATTGCTTCTTCTGAAATATCAATAGGCACGTAATAAAAGTCTATTTTATTAGCCATCAGATATTCCAACAGTTTAAACGTTTTAAAACCATCTCCTGCTCCCAGCTCTACGATATTAAAAGGTTCTTTAAAATTCACTGCTTCCATTATTTTTGCCGCTTGTAATGATAGTATCTCGAATTCACTATCAGTAAGGTAGTATTCGGGCATCTTCATTATTTCCTGAAAAATGCGGCTTCCCTGATCGTCGTAAAAATATTTGGAGGAAAGGTATTTCTTCCTAGCTGAAAGCCCTTCTATGACTTCTTTTGCAAACGTATTATCCATCTCTATTTTGCTAACCTTATTCCGGAAAACATCCATCGTAATTGGGGGTTGAAAAAGTTTCTATATGTTATTCTGCTGTGATTATCGGAGGTGGCTACAGAGGCTCCTCTAAGTACATGTTGGTTCACCATGAATTTACCATTATATTCGCCTAATGCACCAGCTGCTTTTTTGAAATTTGGATAGGGTAAATAAGCACTCGCTGTCCACTCCCATACTTGACCATATTGCAATTTTGATGCAGCGACCTCCCATTCAAACTCGGTAGGTAATCGCATTTGCTTCCATTCTGCAAAAGCAAATGCTTCGTAATAACTCACATGCATTACCGGAAGGTTCTTATTAATTTTTTCTAATCCCTTTCCATTATAATAATGCCATGTTCCTTTGGTTTTATACCAATACAGGGGTGCTGTAATTTTATTTTTTCTGATAAAGTCCCAGCCATCGGCATGCCATAGATTAAAATCCTCATATCCCCCATCTTCTATAAACTCCAAATACTCTCCATTCGTCACTACTGTTTCCGAAATTAAAAAAGGTTGTATGTAGGTTTTATGAACTCCTAATTCATTGTCAAAACAAAATGTGGATTCTCGATGCCCAATCGTATAGACTCCTTCTTCTATAGCAATTAGTTTTTTTTGTCTCTCTACCTCTGTTAATATTTCAGCTGTCTCATATGAAGGGAAAGTTGGCTGATTTCCCAATATATACTTTATATCATAATGTAGTAATTCCTGATGTTGTTGCTCATGATGAATCCCTATTTCTACAAGGTTGATTATTGTATCATCGGGTGCTTCCTCTAATAACATTTCTACTGCTGTCGTAACATATCTTCTGTATGAATACACCTCTTCGACAGTGGGTCGGGTCATCAATCCCCTATTTGGGCGCAACACCCGCTCTCCTGCATTATTGTAGTAACTGTTAAACAGATACGAATAGTCTTCGTTATACAATGAATATTCCTTTTTATAGGGTACCAATATAAATTGTTCAAAAAACCAGGTAGTATGTGCCAAATGCCATTTCGGAGGTGAAACATCTACAACAGGTTGTACAGAATAGTCTTCGATAGCTAATGGACGGCATATTGCTTCTGTTTTTTTTCTTACTTCAGAAAAAAAACGTTTTATTTCTTTTGATCTCACTATTTATTTCTGAATATCAGTTTCTATAATTACCTCTTTTTGCAGGGTTTTATGTACCGGGCATTTAGAAGCAATTTCTTTCAATTTTTGCTGCTGTTGCTCATCTAAGTTACCAATAAATTTTAATTTTTTAGCTATATGATCAAGATATCCTGCCTGGTCTACATCGATCCCTAATTCATCACTATGCTTTTTGGAATGCGTTATATATACAAATACTTCCTGTAGATCCCATTTCTTTCGCTCTGCATATAATTTTAACGTCATAACAGTACAGGCGGCAAGTCCGGCAGCGAGATATTCATAAGGAGAGGCTCCAAAATCATCTCCTCCTACAGTGGCGGGTTCATCCGCGATAAAGCTATGATTTTTAGTCTGGATCTGAGTGGTAAAATTATTTTCTTTGAGATTCAAGTACCCAACTAATTGCTCTCCTTTGGCGTCTAAGATTGTATTATCCTGCTTAGGAAAATATCGTTGTACCCACGCTCCTATTACATCTCCTACATATATACTATCTTCCTGATTAGTTAGTAAGTGGTCGGCTTTATCCAAAGAGACAAAACTTTTAGGGTGAAAGGCATTAACGAACAATTCATGTGCATTTTCTGCACTAACGATCAGATCATTTGGAGAATGCAAAATCAACAGTGGTTTTCGTAAAGTACTGACTGTGTTTAGCAAATCTGTATTTTCAAAATTTGTTACAAATTCCTCATTAATCACAAATGGTCTTCCTCCAATATTGACTTCTATCGCTCCTTTTTCTTTGATATCCTCTAATTGATGCGAAAAATGCTTTTTAGTATGTGCTACAGAAGCCGGAGCTCCGATAGTCGCAACTGCTTTTACAGCATCTAATCGGGAAGCAGCTTCTATTACTGCTGCTCCTCCCAGTGAATGCCCAATTAATAAAGAAGGGGCTTCATACTGCATACTCATATATTGATGAACAGCAATAAGGTCACTAACATTAGCTGAAAAATGACTTTCGGAAAAGGTTCCTTCACTTCTTCCTAATCCTGTAAAATCAAAGCGCACTACTCCAAATCCATGCGTGGTTAAGGCTCTGCTTATATGTTTTACCGCGCTTAAATTGCTACTACAGGTAAAACAATGTGCAAAAATGGCATACTGATTCGGTTTTTGATTTGCCGGCAGTTCTAAATAAGCATGTAACTCATACCCCTGGGCATTGGATATTTTTAATTTGGTGTTTTTCATAGTAATGAACTTGTTTTTTTACATTGTGTGATTACTCGATCATCGAGCTTTAAATACGCTGAGGTTTGTTCTGTATTTTTACCTATAACTGTTTATTTTTTTAACTTTCCACAACTGCTACTCCCCGCCAAAAGGCAATGTGATTTTTTATGGTTCTGGCTAGTTCTGATGGTTCGCGATAATACCAGGCTGCATCTTTATTAATCTTACCATCTACTTCTATGGTATAATACGATGCTTGCCCCTTCCAGGGACAAACTGTATGTAAAGTACTTTCTTTAAAAAATTCTTTTTTTATACTTTCTTCAGGGAAGTAATGATTTCCTTCTATAACGATGGTTGTATCGCTTTCTGCTATTACTTGATTATTCCAAATTGCTTTCATACTATTCTTTTTAATTCCATTTCATATTTTTTCGTTCCTTCCAATAAAATTGAGGAGAAACTTTAGCTTCTAATAGGGTGTGAATTTCTTCATCGGTCAGATTAAATGTCTCTGCCATTAAGTTTTGAGATACATGTTTTTTCATACTTGCGCCACTTAATACTTTATATGGAGTGAGCATTTGCATACAAAACTGAATCGCTACGGCATCAATCCCTACTTTATAGTTTAATGCGATGCTTTCTAATTTTTTATATAAATCTTGATACGCAGTATATTTATTATTAGGAAACAAGCGCCCATTTGCCAGTGCTTCTTTGATTACTAATTGTTTATTTTCTCTTTCCAGTGTTTTTGCAATTGTACCAATGCTTTGATCTAAAATGTTATATGTGGATTGAAAAACATCAAATAAAGGAATTCCGTTTACTTCTATCGCTAGTGCTTGTGTAATAACAGCTACCTGATTTTCTCCAGTAGTCGTCAATCCAATTCGAATATCGTGTTCTTTTTTCAGCATAGCCAGGCGATTTAATATCTCCTTATTTTCTAATACCTGTGATTCAAAAGTTGCCGAATGAATCTGATACACCGATAAAAAAGGGAACAATTCTTTTGATTTATTCCACTGCTCATTTAATTTATTGAGGCTATGCTCTTTTACTTCATGAATTAAAGCATTAGGATCAAAATTCGCGGTATAAGTATATCCCCATTTGGTCGCTACCTCAATCCCTGGATCATTCTTCTCTTGCAACCAATCGATTAATAATTGTTCTGCCATACCGTATCCTGGAGCCGTATCAAAATAACGTATGCCTTCTTTATAAGCAGCATCTAAAACAGAAAAGGCGTTTTTTTTTAAATGACCAAGCGTAAGGTGCTCTTTTTCTTCTTGTCGTATATTTATGTACTCTGGTCTTCCTAACGCTGCTGTACCTAGTCCGATTTCCATACTACTGTGCTTTTCTATATGGGACAGCTCCTTGCGCTAATTTTAGTCGTGTCCACAGATTCATATTAATCACAATTGCAGCAATCTCTGCTATTTCTACTTCACTAAAATACCCTGTTAATGCATCGTGATATTTTTGAAAGTCAACGGCTGTTCCTTTAGTTAATACATCACAATACCTTAGTGCTGTTTTTTCTTTTTCTGTAAATAACTCACTATTCCACCAGGATGAGATTTGGTCTGTTTTCTCTTCTGAAATACCAATAGACCGGGCTGTTTTGGCGTGTAAAATACTACAATATGCACATTCATTTTTTTGTGCTACCCGTAGTCTAAGCAATTGTGCCAGTTTTTTTTCTACGGTTATGTTAGCGGTATATCCCACTGCTTTTGCCATTTCTTTTGCTAATGCATGAAATGGAGTGATATCCGGATCAAAACGAATATTCTTAAATGAAATTTCACTCATACTATTTGTATATTTTTTAGAAATAAAAGGACTTTTTCCAAAGGCATTTCGCAGGGTTTTATCAGGTCTCTTTTCGTTGTTTGATAATAATTAAGACTTATAAAATCATTCCCCTTTAATTCTCTCGCATATATTTTACTACTTCTTCCATCGTTAAAATCTGTACGAATAATACTGTATTTACGATTCTTATATATCCCGACAGAGTATCCTATCGGGATGTCTTGAATTTTATCTAATATACTATTATTCATAGGGATTCGCATTATTAAAACTTTACTATTCTCAGGAATTACTTATTCATCACAACTCGTTGTATCTTTTTTATAAAAGGACATACTGCTATGGCACAGAGACCTTCCTCTTCTATTTTCTTAAGTGTTTTTTCTACTAAAACACTACCTATACCACGACCTCTAAGGTTATACGGAACTTCTGAATGTGTTAAATACAGCTTATTCTCTTTAGTGTAATACGTTATCCTGGCTATTTCTTCATTAATAGGCAATAAAAACTCCTCATTTTCCTGATCGTGCTGTATCGGAATCAACTGTGGTATTAATTTATAAATCCATTTAATTAATTCGTCTTTATATGGGTTTCGTAATTTTTTACTTCCAATTGTAATTGTCGGATAATTAAGTTTTTTATTTTCATATAGTAGCCTGAGTTCCTTAGCGGCATGTTCATCTTCCTCTACATCCAGGAACAGATAAGGTAGTTTTAATTCTTCTAATATTAATTTATAATAATGTGTTTTATGGCAGTGAGCCGCCCCAAATAATTTTATTAGAGGTATGGCTTTCATTGTATGGTTTTTAGAAAACTAATGGCTGCATCTACATTTAAATGAAAGTCATTAAACACTACTTTGTTTTGTTGATCTATAAAAATAAACCAGGGAGTTCCTCCTATCTTATATGCCCGCATCATATCAGACGTGGAATGCCCATCTGCCCCTGCATCATGCCCAAATGGGATGGATAATTTATACTGCTCTTTTACCTCCAGCATTTTTTCATAAGTATTCTCTTCAAACCCTTCAAAAACAGTTTGAATGGCAATAAAAGCTATGTTATCATTCTCTTTTAAAGCATTTGTCATTTTCTGTAATGCTGGCAATCCACTACTATGACACCCCGGACACCAGCTTTGGAAACAATACAGGACTATAAACCGGTTTTTAAATGCATTGGCATCCAGTTTATCTATAGGTTTTCCATTGGCATCAACCCAGCGGGTAGCATGTAATCCCGGTGCTGTCTTTCCTGCAATACCATATGTATTATTCATAGTACACATCTATTTTTTATTAGGGGAAGATGAAGGTTTATTAACACTCATTATCATCTTCGATAAACGAGTATAAATACTTCGAGGGACCCCTGGATATTACAAATTCATTTTCTACTTAATATCTCTGGTAGTTTTAGATCGAGATAGTTACTACACAAAAATACCTACTTAGCTCTCTTAATACAATGGACATATTTCACTACTTATGGTATATTTTTCCATCCACCGTTCGCTTATGCGATAAAACATCAAGTTCTTTGCGCAGTGATAAACTTCTTGTATTCTTTCTTATATTTTAAAGGAGAGACTCCTGTATGTTTTTTAAAGAACTTAGAAAAATGGGATACATCTATAAATCCCAGTTCTTCTGCAATAACAGAAAGTGTTTTGTCTGAATACATAAGTAATCGCTGTGCTTCGAGGCAGATTCGCTCACTAATCACTTTTAGAGGAGACTTATCATTATACTTGAGAAACAAATTAGAGAGTGATTTGGGAGATTTATTCATTAAAGAAGCATATTCCGATACTTTATGTTTTTCTCTAAAGTGCTTTTCTACCAAGATATTAAAAGCTCGAATAGTATCCAGTTTTTCTTGTTTTAATGCCGGAGCCATCATTGTTTTTCGAGCTAACCTGGTCGCCTTAATTAGCAATCGTTTTAATAATACCAAAAGCATTTCTCCCTGAATATGATCTTTTGTCTCGAATTCTTCTTCCAGAATTACCTGCAATGCCTGAAAGCTTTTTTCTTCTTTTTTATCCAGTGATACGATCAAGGGCAAAGAAGAACCAAAAAATAAAAAACCATTACATGAGACTTCCTGATCATGATCACGAATACAATAAAACTCTCTGTTAAATACATAAACAATAACGCCTTTGGTATATGGTTCTATTGTAATCTTATTAAGAGGCGTACAAAACATGATTTGATTTTTTTTAATGGTCATCATATAACCATCAATCATCATATTTACTTCTCCTTCTCTAGCCCATATGATTTTATAATAAGCTTCTTTATCCAGACGCTCTTCTAAGGTTCCGCAATTAAAATCAGTGATTGTGAATCTTCCTTTATCAAAAAAATTTGTGTATGTATAATTCATTTTTATACGTCTTTCCCTGTTGGTTTGGAGTCGCTAAAGGCATCGGGGGGCTTCCGCAATAGCTTTCTAAAAATAGTTCTTTTTTTACAACTCTCTTTTATAAAAAACAACTCATAAAAAAAGGCTGCTAAGTTGCAGCCTTCTTTTGAACTTCTACTAGTTCAAACATTAAGTTATTTTATGAAAAATGGATAAACCCCTCTATCCATGGGCTAAGATAGCTCTTTCTTTACCTAACTCGGATGCGGTTAAACCTTGATTCTTTTACTGTTACGTTCAATAAAAAGGCTTGTTTTTTTTATAACAAACTAAAAATCTATAACATAAGTATTCCAAATGCTTGTTTTTAAGGATTAAAAAAACATCAATTTTTTAAGAAAAAAAAAGCTATTTATCTTTTAATCAAACAAAAAAATCTTACTTCCCTGAAAAAATGCTATAAATAACAACAGAATTCCTATTACTTTATTCAAGTGTTGGGAGAAAGAAATTCTTTCTCCAAAGTACAAGGCCATTTTACTATACATATAAAGTGTTCCTGTTTTTCCTATATATACTCCAAGACCAAAAAATAACAACAGTAAACTTGCAGTCATCTTATTCAATTCGATAGAAAATGTCTTCATAGAGCTAATAGTAAGTATCCAGAAAAATAAAACGGGAGGGTTAAATACCCCTAAAAGAAAACCTATTAAATACTTGTTTTTAGTAAAAGAGAGATTCCTTCTTTTGGTATGCTGTTTCGTTTTTTTTGTCATAAACAAAAGACCTACAACTAAGAAAACAAATACCAACAGGTAATGTATCCATCTATTCTGATGAATAAACCGATCAATCGTTATATTACAATAAATGGCATAGAAGGCTAATAATAGTTCGGCAACACCTGCTGCTATAATAATTTTGAACGCTTCTTTTTTTCCTTTTTCAATAGTTGTATGTATAACTGACAGGTTTACAGTTCCCAATGGGATAGCACCAAGGATTGTGACTACTATTCCTATTCCCAAATAAATTACAATTTCCATTAATATCTTAGTAGGTCGATGTTGCATAACATTACACCCCTATCCAAAAAAATAAGCTACGAACGGATTATTCGCTGATTATCAGTTGTTTATCTAAGTCTATTTTACCGGAAGTTCTATATCGATCACGGTACCTCTGCCCGGCGTAGAATCAATAAAAATGGTACCGGATAAATCAGACAGACGGTTTTGTATATTTTTAAACCCAATTCCTTTTTTCATGCCTTCTGTATCAAAACCAACCCCATCATCTTCAAAAAGCAATTTTACTGAATCTTCGTATTGATTAAGATAGATATAAATATTGGATGCCTTGGCGTGTTTTAGACAATTGGTCAAAAGCTCCTGAATAATCTTGAACAATTCCTCTTTTAACGTTCCGTCTATCTTATTAATCAATTCTTCGGGATACGGATTAAACTCTATATTTATAGCCACTCCTGCGGTTACATTCTTTATGTATTCTTCTATTAAAACGATTAATGAGTTACGCAAGAATTTTTTAGGGATTAAATTATGCGAAAAATCCCGTACCTGATGATATGTTTCGTCTATTTGCTTGACAATTCCCTCATAACGACTTCCTTTTTCTGTGACATTGGACAATTGCAGTTTTATACTTGCTAAATTTCCTCCAATGCCATCATGAAGTTCTCTGGCTAATCGTTGTCTTTCTTTATCCTGACCTTCTATGGATGCTTTGATTAATTTTAGTTCCTGATCTTTGATCAATCCATTTAGTTTCTGTTTGCTGACCTCTTCCTGTGATTTATTGAGTTCAATTTGCGTTTGTAATTTTTGATAATATGCTATCAATGATATAATAATTGGAATCAGAATGATAAAGAAACCGATGAGAAATGCATTTTTAATGGTTCGCTGTCGTTGAATTTCTGTTTCTTTTAGTAGCTGCTCTTCTTTTAACTCGAAAATTTCCTTTTCTTTTTGAAGGGTTTCGTACTTAACTTCTAATTCCTTAATAAGCTCTTTATTCTGCTTCTTTAAGATTATTTTTGAGTTTTTGACATACTGCGTCATTAAATTGTGTGCATTCTTAAAATCTCCCTGCAACACATATATCGACCGCAATCTATTTATTAGTTTTTGCTGTAACTCCAGACGATTCCATTGGACTGCATTAACATATGCTGTGTTCAAAATCAAAGCTGCTGCTTCGTATTCTTTGTGATAATAATAATAATTCCCAATCTCTAAAACAGCTTCTATATAGATATCAAAAAAACCTTTTTGATGAGAAACCTCTTTTATTTCATTCAGATACAACAACAGTTTTTCCAGGTGACCGTTTAGTACATCTATTTTAGCCAGGTTAAATTTTAATTCGAGCTCTAATTTATCAAATGATGGATTATTTTCTATTTTGTCCAAAACACTGTAGTACAGAAATTTGGCTTCATCAAACTTATTGGTAAGAAAGGCTACATCTGCTTTGTATTTTTCTGAATGGATTTTTACTTTTTTATCTTTTGCATTTTTCAGGCATTCTTCAAACAGAAACAGGGCTTTTTCATATTGTTCCTTATGCATATAAATACGTCCTAATCCCATTTTATGAGTATAGTGCATTGTATTCATGGTAGCGACCGGAGACAGGCTGATTCCTTCTAAATGAAATTTCATCCCCTCTTCATGCATTCCTTTTTCTAAATTCCCTATTCCTATAAAATTATATGCTTTTGCTAAAAATACATTACGCTTTACTGTATCTATCTCCCATTCTTTGATTTCCTGTTTTGCCAGATTGCCATAATAAACAGTAGAATCAGGTTGTCCAAATCGAATATGTCCCTCGGCAATTTGAAACAATACTTCTAAGGTTTCTTCTTTATTATTGCTCTTTTTCAACTTCTTATACAGCTTAGCATCTATTTGGTTAGGAAGTTTTCCGAAAGCTTTAAACCCTATTGTCTGCCCTCTTAATTGCATAAAAGACAATACGTATATGGAGACTAGTAAAATTCTAAAAGACAATGCAATTCTCATCTATAAACAAAACTGTAATTGGATTCATCAAAAGAGGGGTGTAAAAATACTTTAATTTTAAACAATCACAAGAAATCCAAGGCTTTATAATGTTAAACAAAGCCCAATATTTTTCTTATTTTATTATGACATCACTAAAGGATATACTATCTCGAGGGTTCTCTTTAAATGCCTCGTGGACTAGCCCCGGGATAATTTATTCCAATAAAAAACCACCTTACTAAAACTAGTAAGGTGGTTTGTACGAATATTTTAATGAAATTTTAGTTCATTTTTTCTGCCAGTTTTGCTACCTGAGCAGATTTTGCCTGAACATATCTGCTTAGTTTTTCTATATCCTCTCCGGAAAGTTTTGTTATTAACTGACTATACTGTCTTGAAAGATTGCTACTTGCTTCATTTAGCTTTAGAAAGGAGTCCATATCGTGTGCTTCTACTGCTTTTTTGTAATTGGCAATATACGCTTCATAATCTCGTACATATTTTTTTGCCTGACTATCCGTAAATGTAGGAACTCCTGCTATTTTTACTTCTTCTTTTTCTTCTTTTTTAACTGCCTTTTTCTTTTTTGTGACCTTTCTAGGTTTTGGGGTTTTCTTTTTTTCAACAACTTCTTCCTCCGCAACCGCTGTAGTGTCTTGAGTAGTTTCTATTTGCTCTACCTTATCTGTTTTAGGGTCTTTTTTACAAGAAAAAGCTACTAATAAGATTAAACATAAAGCAATACTTGAAATACTAGTTTTCATATAAATAAATTTAGGGTAGTTATACGGTTTTAATTACTCAATAAAGTACCAAATTAACATTTTTAAATAGAAATTGTTGTATTTGCTAAAAACTTTTCTAGAAAAATTCTGTTAATTCATCAAAACTGATCTCATTTTGAGTACCTTCCTCCATATTTTTAATTTTAAAAGTATTGCTTTCCATTTCCGCTGTTCCTGCTAATACTACATAAGGGATTTCTCGTCGATTAGCATAGGTCATTTGCTTTTTCATCTTGGCATTATCCGGATATAGTTCTGCGATTACTCCTTTTTTTCTTAATGCGGTAACTGCTTTTAAACAATACAAAGCTTCTTTATCTCCAAAATTAATAAACAATACAGTAGAAGTAGATACTACTGTATCAGGAAACAACCCTAATTCTTCTAATACCAAATAAATCCTATCAAGACCAAAAGAGATTCCTACTCCACTAACACCTTTTAATCCAAAAATTCCTGTCAGATCATCATATCTACCTCCTCCTCCAATAGATCCCATCTTTACGGTATCCGGTGCTGCCACTTCGAAAATAGCTCCTGTATAATAATTAAGTCCTCTTGCTAATGTCACATCCAGATCTAACAAGCTTGTTTCTAATGGCAGTTCTTTGATTGCCTCCAGCATAAACTCTAATTCTTCTACTCCCTTAATTCCTTCTTCGGAGGTAGCTAGTAATTCTCTTAGTTTTGTTATTTTATCAGAAGCATCTCCTTGTAAGCTAAACAATGGTGTGATTTTCTCAATGGCTTCTGGAGTTATTCCTTTGCTCAGCATTTCTTCTTTTACTCCATCTTCTCCTATTTTATCCAACTTATCCAATGCTACCGTAAAATCGATTAACTTATCACTGGCTCCTATAACTTCTGCAATACCTGATAATATCTTACGGTTGTTTATTTTTATAGTGACTCCCTGTAAATTCAAAGCTGTAAAAGCCGCATCATAAAGCTTAATAAAATTTACTTCCTGCCATAACGAATCACTTCCCACAACATCTGCATCACATTGATAAAACTCTCTGAAACGACCTTTTTGTGGTCTATCAGCTCTCCATACAGGTTGTATCTGATATCTTTTGAAAGGGAATTCTATCTCATTTCTATGTTGCACCACATACCGTGCAAAAGGTACTGTCAGATCATAGCGCAATGCTTTTTCTGAAATGTACTTAGTCAATACAGTACTATCTCTTTTAGTATAATCTTCTTCGCTAACCGCACCTTTTTTAGGATTTAGATAATCTCCACTATTGAGGATTTTGAAAATAAGGCGATCTCCTTCTTCTCCATACTTACCCATCAAGGTCTCACTATTCTCAAAACTAGGTGTCTGAATAGGATTAAAACCATAACGTTTAAACTGTTGCCGGATCGTTTCTATAACATACTCTCTTTTTGCAACTTCTATAGGAGTAAAATCTCTGGTTCCTTTTGGTATTGTTGGTTTTTGTGCCATAATCTAAATTAATACTGCAAATATGAAAAAAATAGAGGATCATACCGAATAAAATATAAAAGAGATTCTAAGAGAATTAAATATTTTTTACACATTTAAGTAACTTTATAGTCATTTTGTAGTCTTATCATACAGAAGTTAATTTACCAGGTATATGTTTACATTATTCAGAGAGAATATCCGTATTGCTTTAGATTCTATAAAAGGTCAATTATTACGTACCATTCTTACCATATTAATCATAGCGATAGGAATTACTGCCCTGGTAGGTATTTTGACCCTGGTTGGTGCTTTGGAAAATACAATTTCTGGAGATTTTGCTTCTATGGGATCCAACACTTTTAGTATCAGGCAGTATGAATTTTCTACAGTTAATAATGGTCAAAGGGAAAAAATAAATCCAATTATCAGCTACAGAAATGTAAAGGAATTTAATGAGACATTTAGTTTTCCTTTTTCCAAAACATCGATCGCTTTTACAGGAACCCGAAAAGCTGAAGTAAAATATGAAAGTAAAAAAACAGATCCGGAAGTTGCTGTACTCGGAGTTAATGAGAATTATTTAGAAAATACCGGAACCAAAATAGACAAAGGAAGGAATTTTACCATTTTTGATATCAACAACAATAATCATGTTTGTATCATTGGTTCTGATTTTAAGAAAGAGCTCTTTAAAAATGTAAGTCCTATCGGAAAAACTATTAGTATCCGGGGAGTGAAGTTTAAAGTTATTGGTATTCTGGAAAGCAAAGGAGCTACCTTTCGAAATAATCAGGATCTGCGAGTATTGATTCCGCTACAAGTAGGACGTTCTATTTTTACACTTCCCAATATCAACTACAACCTCAATATCAAAGTTGATGATAAACAATTTATGGAAGGAGCTCAAGACCATGCTATTCTTACTTTTAGAAATATCAGAGGGTTAAGTCCTGTAGAAGAAAATAATTTTGGTCTCGAAAGAAGTGATGATCTTATCAATAGAATTGCAAGTATCACGTCTTATCTGTATTACGCTGCCTGGATTATTAGTATTATTACCATTTTTGGGTCTTCGATAGCACTGATGAATATTATGTTGGTTTCTGTAACAGAACGAACTCGCGAAATTGGGGTTAGAAAAGCATTAGGCGCCAAGAAAAGCACTATCGCTGAGCAATTTTTTATGGAAACTATTATTATCGGTCAGCTTGGAGGAGTAATTGGTATTATTCTGGGTATTGCTATTGGCGGAGGGATTGCCATGCTTGCCAGTTTTACCTTCTCTACTCCCTGGATCGCTATTATATCTGCTGCAA
The DNA here is from genome assembly GCF_013365535.1 of Aquimarina sp. TRL1. Classification (NCBI taxonomy): domain Bacteria; kingdom Pseudomonadati; phylum Bacteroidota; class Flavobacteriia; order Flavobacteriales; family Flavobacteriaceae; genus Aquimarina; species Aquimarina sp. TRL1. The sequence goes on from NZ_CP053590.1 coordinate 4,661,436, forward strand.
CCATATCGTTTATTATTGCAGTAATATCCGGTCTATATCCAGCAATAAAGGCAGCAAAGCAAGATCCTATCGAATCTTTGAGGTACGAATAGGAGAATGATCTTACGCTCTGGAATGAATTAATTTATCAAAATACCTGAAAAGCGCTCCCTTGGTTATCTGAGCTCCTTCGGAAATCAACTTGAACTTATCCAGATTCTGATCTGCACTGTATGGTTTAGATGCGTCGTAGAATGTTACCTTATCATTTAACAAGTTCTCCCGCAACCAATCATACCCTTCTCGTGTAGTTAAATCAACAATAGGAATATCTACTTTTATGGCGATTAAATACATCTGATCCTCTGCCGTGTGAAATAAATGAATCTGATCTTTAGAAAAGTGCTCTAAATACTGAACATTATTCAACACACCCTCCCAGATCATATCACTAAAAATATCAATCTCTTCTTCTGCTACTTCGGGGGTTTCCTTTTTGATTTTTTCCCACTCTTCTGCTGTAATAGACTGAGTTGCCAAAAAGTTAATAAACTCCTGATGCATTTCTTCCAATTGCTCTTTCGTAAGCCTGATATATTTCATTTTCTGTAAAATTGGTGGCAAAAATAGTAATAAATAAAAAACTGTTCTCATGATGAGAACAGTTTTCTATTATTTATATATAAAATATTAAAATATGTACCTGAGACCGATTTGAGCTTGCCATCTAGAATTCAAACTAAAATCATTTCCATATGTTTTAGTTTGCGTAGTATCAAAAGTATATGTAGGAATACGAGTTGCCTCGTCTACAACTACCCCTACAGGTTGTTGGTTAACCGGTAATTCAATAACACCCCAATCGGAGCTAATCAAGTTTCCAAAATTCAAAATATCAAGACTTAACTGAATTGTATTTGTTTGATTCTTTCCTACAGTAAGGTCATAATCTTGTAAAAATTTCACATCCCATCTGCTTCTCCAGGGGCTTACTATCGCATATTTCCCTGCGTATCGCCCTCTCCTATCTCTCAGGTATTCATCTTGTTGAATAAATAGTTCTAAAGCTTGTCGCTGTGCTTCTTGTTCTGCTGTGGTTGCTCCGCTAAAACGATACGATGTTAACTCATTTGCTGTAGGGATATACAACAAATCATTCAAATCAGATCCATCGTTATTTATATCTCCGGAATACGTGTATGAATACCGCCCACCTTTTGCGTATTCATAAAAGGCTCCAATAGAAGTTCTCCATTGTTTTTTCCCTCCATAATGAAAAACTTTATTTATCTGCCCCACGATCCGGTGTTTATCTCCGTATCTCGAAGCTGAACTGATTGCTTCATTAACATGCCCTAAAGCAGGATTTCTATTATATGCATCACTGGATATCTCTGCTTCTAACGAACTGGCATCTTCCGCTTCTAAAAAATTGTAGGCGATACTGGCAAAAATCCCATTCTCAAAACGCTTCTGTAACTTTAGCGACCAATTAAATGAATATCCTACATCTGTATTCGTAAAAACATACGCATTTGTCTCATCTCCAAATTCATTAACGGCGCGATCCGAATTCAGATAGATCGGTCTGTTATCTGCTCCACTCAAGGTTCCTTTGGGTGTTGACAATCCATAATTACGAACCATTTGTGCATTAATGTCTTTGGTGTAAATAAAATCAGTTGAAGCGACAATTCCATTCTCCATTTTATAATCCACTCCAAAATTACTTCTCCATACCTGAGGAAATTTAAAATCCGGATGAGAGGTAGTATAAAAGAAAAAATTCGGGTTAGCCACCTGATTTCCTATCCATACAAAAGGCAATCTTCCTGTAAAAATTCCTGTTCCTCCTCGTAATTGAATAGTTTTATCACTTCTAACATCGTAATTAAACCCAAAACGTGGGGAAAACAAAATATCTTCTGACGGTAAGTCTAAACTGTTTAATTTTACAGGATCTCCATTTTCATCAAAATAAGTAATATTGGGTTGATAATTTCCATCAGGAAAGGTTCCTCCTGCTGCTCTTTCTATATTTTCTTCTATTTTTTCTTTGGTATCAAAAAATAATGGTTTATCAATCCTGATTCCATAAGTCAGTGTCAATTGATCATCAACTTTCCATTTATCCTGAGCATAAAAAGCTAATTGTCCGACATTGGTTTCTGCCAAAGCCCAACTACCGGCATTATTATTGGTATCAAAAACAGTACGGGCACTTGCCAGGGCAGCCGCTATTGTTCCATTGGTAATTGCTCGTTCGAAACTATTGTCATTCGGGTCAGTTGGATCAATTCGTACTCTGTTAAAGTCCGGAGCAAAAAAACCAACACCTCCATTGGCTCCAAAATAAGAATACAACCCCAAATTAAATGAGTTATCAAATTCGAATTTCTCCAGACTTCCTCCAAAAGTCAGCGTGTGATCTCCTGCTACCAAATTCAAATTATTCGTTAACTGAATTACCTTTTGCTCCAGGCGATTGTGAATAGAAAAAGGCTCATGACCTGCCACAATATAACGAACTCCATCTTTTAATATATTTATAGGAGGTGCGGGTACTGAAAACGGATCTCTTGAATCGTCAAAAAATGTATACCCAACTTGAAACTTATTAGACACTTTTTGCGAAAAATCAGAGTTAAGTTCTAATAAGGCAGAGCTTATTTTGTTATTAATTCTATATCCAGAATTTCTAAATTGTAGGGTTGTCAAATCCGGTCCTCTTCTTCCTCCTGCTTCTGGATGTGCTGGTAAATCTCTGGAAGCATCCAGGAAATTATAAATAAAAGCAAGCCTGTGATTATCATTGATATTCCAATCTAGTTTTAGAATCCCTTTTACTGATTCTGTATCATGCGTATATCCTTCATATCCTCCTGTATCATAGCCTAATTGTGCCAATTGTTCTGACACAAAATCCAAATCTTCTGCGGTGACTCTCGACACATTAGCACCTGTAAGACCTGCTCTGGAGGCTAAAAAATTAGACCCCAGGTCTTCCCTATCATCTTTTTCAAAATTTCCAAAAATAAAAAGCGTATTCTTTATAATTGGTCCTCCGATACTAACTCCATATTGCGCCTGTGATAAATCTGGGACAATAATATCATCTCCTCCTACCTTATCTCCCGTCATATCCTGATTCCTATAAAAACCATATACAGTTCCTTTCCAGTTATTGGTTCCACTTTTGGTAACAGCATTGACAGAAGCCCCGGTAAAACCAGCTTGTGTTACATCATAAGGAGCTGTGGATACCTGAATTTGCTCAATAGCATCTAATGAAATAGGTTGCGCATTTGTTTGTCCTCCTGGTGTGGCTGCATCCAGTCCAAATGGGTTATTAAATATAGAGCCATCCAGGCTAAAATTATTAAATTGATCATTTCGCCCACCAAAAGAACCATTACTAGAAGCAGTAGGTTCTAAGCGATAAAAATCTGCCGCTGATCTTGTAATCGTCGGTAAAGTTTTTAACTCTCTATTCCCAATACTGGTTTCTGCGCCTGTTCGCTCCCTGCTAAATGTAGCACTGTTAGAAGTAGTAATAATTACTTCTTCTAATTCACTACTATCTTCTACTAGAACAGCACTGATATTGTGGGTTTGTCCTAATTGCAGATAGACATTATCAAATATTTTTTTCTTAAATCCTACATAGCTTATCATCACTCTATAGGGACCTCCAATTCTCAGGTTTATCAAATTAAAACGTCCATCAAAATTAGTGACTCCTCCATAAGTAGTACCAGTAGGTCCATGAACTGCTTTAATATTTGCCCCCATAAGAGGCACATTTGCTCCATCATATACAATTCCTGATATATTAGAGGTGGTTACCTGAGCTTTGGTTATACTAAACACTCCCAGTAACATTATCAGTAAGATAGTTTTTCTCATATAAAATGCTTTGTGTTAATTACTTATTATTAAGGTACACAAAAAAAACCGCTCAAATGAGCGGTTTTTTACATTTTTATATGTCAGTTATTAACTAACTGATATCTTTTAGCTACGCCTGAGCGATTACTTCAAAAGAAACTGGAGTTATCACTTCTCTATGGAAACGTACTTTTGCTTCGTACTGTCCAAGACGCTTGATTGTTCCTCCTGGTATTGTAATAAACTTTTTGTCCATTTCGATACCTTCTTTGCTAATTGCTTCAGCTAAATCTGCATTAGATACAGAACCGAATAACTTATCAGCTACCCCAGCTTTTGCTGGTATTTTGATTTCTAAAGCGGTAACTTTAGTAGATAGTTTTTGTGCTTCCTCAACTATTTTCTTTTCTTTAAAAGCACGCTGCTCTAAAGTTACAGATAATACTTTCTTTGCAGAAGGTGTTGCCAATACTGCATATCCCTGAGGAATTAAATAGTTACGTCCATACCCATTTTTCACTTCCACTATATCGTCTGCGAATCCTAGATTCTCAACGTCTTTCTTTAATATAAGTTCCATAATGTTATGACGAATTTTATTTTAATAAATCACCTACATATGGCATTAGTGCCAGGTGACGTGCTCTTTTTACAGCTACACTTACTTTTCTTTGGTATTTTAATGATGTTCCTGTAAGACGACGTGGTAATAATTTTCCTTGCTCGTTTACAAAAGACAATAAAAAGTCAGGATCTTTATAATCGATATACTTGATACCAGATTTTTTGAAACGACAATACTTTTTATTCTTAGTAGTATCTATATTAAGCGGAGTAAGATATCTGATCTCTCCGTCTTTTTTTCCTTTAGCTTGTTGTTCTATCGATGACATAATTAAGCTTTTTGTTTGTTTCTATTTCTTCTTTTTTCAGCCCAAGCAATTGCATGCTTATCTAAACGAACGGTAAGATATCTCATCACGCGCTCATCTCTTCTGAATTCCAACTCTAAAGCGTTGATAGCCTCTCCTGGCACTGTGTATTCGAATAAATGATAAAATCCGCTTTTCTTGTGTTGGATTTCGTACGCTAACTTCTTAAGACCCCAGTCTTCTTTAGCAATCATCTTGGCACCGTTAGAAACAAGAATGTCTTCGTATTTCTTAACTGTTTCCTTTATCTGATCTTCAGATAAAACGGGATTCAAGATGAAAACAGTTTCATAATGATTCATAAAATCTATTTTTAATTTAAAATTGGCTGCAAAATTAGTTCTTTTTTTTCAATTTCACAACCTCTTTTGAATACCTCGATGAAACACCTTTTTTTATCGATCAAGAACCATTTCATTTGTTAAAGAAAGATATATTCCTTAATATTGTACTTTATATATTAATATTCTATAGTGGAACAATTTCAATTAAAATGTGCGGTAGTAGATGACTCCCGCCTTCAGAGACTAGCAATTGTAAAATTGATAGATGAACACCCGTCATTGGAGCTAGTGGCGGAGTGGAATAATGCTATTGAGACTAAAAATGGTTTACTGGATACTCCTGTTGATCTTTTGTTCTTAGATATAGAAATGCCGATACTCACTGGATTTGACCTACTGGATGATCTGGAAAACAAGCCGCATATTATTTTCGTTACCGGAAAAACGAAATATGCTTTTAAGGCATTCGATTATGACGCTATAGATTACTTAAGAAAACCATTGAAAAGAGAACGTTTTAATGCTGCAGTAGACAAAGCGCTAAGCATGTCTAGATTAACCTCTGAGCATGGCGTAGAAGACGATGATTATATTTTTGTGAAAAGTAATCTTAAAAAGCGAAAAATCTATCTAAGCAACTTAAAATACGTGGAGGCTTTAGGAGATTATGTAAAGTTAATTATGGCGGAAGGAGATCCGATTGTTGTATTAGCAACTATGAAATCTTTTGAGGCTGAATTACCTAGTGATCGTTTTCTGAGAATTCATAAGTCTTATATTGTCAATCTAGATAAGGTAGACCGATATAACAGTAGAAATATTGAGATAGAGGATGAGAAAATACCATTGAGCAGACATAAAAAACATTCGCTTATCGAAGCGCTGGACAACAACAATAGCAGCAACTAATTAACGGAAACGATAATTTTAATAATTATCTACATTAATGAGAATTCTAACCCCTGAGAATTCTTTTATACTACTAAAAGAGGTCAATATTTTACCTAATACTTCTTTAGTTTTATCAAGCGATTGTCCCTGAGGTATTTTAATCAATATGTTTTTATGATATTGGTTTCTTATTCTTGATACCGGAGGGAATTCTGGTCCCAACACATGCTGCTTAAAAACATTGCGAAATGATGTAGCCAGCCAGTTTACAGCCTCATCAACTCTATTATAATCCTTGTGCTTTCCTGTAAATTTAATCAATCTATAGAAAGGAGGGTATTTATACTGTTTTCTTTCTTCTATCTGATCTTTAAACATTGCTAAATAATCATTTACAGTAACTTGTTGCAATATCTGATGATATGGATTATACGTTTGTATCAGTACTTTTCCTCGTTTCTGCGTTCTACCAGCCCTCCCAGCAACTTGCTGAATTAATTGATAACTGCGTTCATGCGCTCTAAAGTCTGGAAAATTCAACAGATTATCTGCATTCATCACACCTACCAGTGTAACATTTCTAAAGTCTAATCCCTTGGATAACATTTGGGTTCCTACCAGAATATCAATATCACCATTCTCGAACTTGGTAATAATTTTTTCATACCCGTGTTTACCCCGGGTTGTATCCTGATCCATCCGTCCGATATTTTTATCCGGAAAGAGTTCTTTTAATTCCTTTTCTATTTGCTCAGTTCCAAACCCCTTGGTTGACAATTCTGTACTTCCGCATGCCATACACTTATGCAACATAGCTATAGCATATCCACAATAATGGCATCTCAATTGGTTTTTTCTTTCGTGATATGTCAAACTCACATCGCAGTTTGTACACTGAGGAGCATGCCCACATGTATTACATTCTACCACAGGAGAGTACCCTCTTCTGTTCTGAAATAAAATTACCTGTTCTTCTTCCTTCAAAGCTTCGCGTATGCTTTGCAATAAGGTATCACTAAAATGACCTGTTACTTCTTTTCTTTTGTATTTTGTTTTTAAATCCACCAAATTAATTTCCGGCATCAATACATTCCCATGTCTTCTCATTAGCTCTACCAAACCATATTTCCCATTACGGGCATTGAAATAGCTTTCTATTGCAGGGGTCGCAGATCCTAACAAGACTTTCCCTCTGAACAATTTAGACAATACAATAGCAGTATCTCTAGCATGATATCTGGGTGCAGGGTCATACTGCTTAAAACTTCCTTCGTGTTCTTCATCTACAATGACCAACCCTAAATCTGTAAACGGAAGAAAAATTGAGGACCGTGCTCCTATAACGATTTGAGCTTTCTCCTTATTTGCTTTTACATTATTCCAGGCTTCCACCCGTTCATTAACAGAATACTTAGAATGATAGACTGTTAACCGCTCCCCAAAATAGGCTTGCAATCTGACAATCAACTGTGTCGTCAGTGCAATCTCCGGTAGCAAGTACAGCACTTGTTTGTTTTGTGCAAGCGTTGCTTCTATTAATTTTACATAAATCTCTGTTTTTCCTGAAGATGTTACCCCATGAAGCAGACAAACATCTTTTTCTTCAAAAACATATTTTATTTCTGCCAACGCTTTTTCTTGAAATTCATTTAGTTTTTTACTTGTTGCTGCCTCTCCTCCATTATACTGTATCCGATCGGATTGCAACTCATATACTACTAAGATCTCTTTAGCTATTAAAGAGTTTACAACTGCAGTACTGGTTCCTGAAATTTTGATCAAATCAGAAACTCTAATTTCTTTTTGGGATTTTGACTGTAGCATGAAAACATGCATTAATACCTCCTTTTGCTTGGGAGCTCTGGTGAGTGAGGTTAATAATTCTTGTAATGCAGTTTCTTCTTGATACTGCTCATGAATCGAAACACAACGTACTATTTTTGGTTTGTATTGTTCGTAAATTTCTTCTTCTACAGTTATAACCTCTTTCTCTAGCAGTCGCTTTATAAGTGGCAAAACTGTTTTCTTTCCTACGATCTTAGCTATTTCATGAATTCTTAAAACACTTTGGTATTGCAGGGCTTCAAATACTAAAAACTCATCATCCTTTAGTGTAGTTTCTATGATTTCAGAATTTTCTTTTTTATGAACTATTGTTTCACTTTCCAACAAAAAGGCGCTTGGCAATGCAGCTCTCATTACTTCTCCCTTAGCACACATATAATACGCAGCAATCCAATCCCATAATGCTAATTGCTCAGTTGTAACAATCGGTTCTTCATCCAGGATATGTTCGATATCTTTTGCTTCATATACCACTGGTGCTTCTCTATGAACCCTTTCCACCAAGGCTGCATACACTTTTGTTTTTCCAAACTGCACAGCAACACGCATTCCTGGTTGCAAAAAAACTGCTTCTTCTTTATTAATTTGATACGTAAACGATTTTTGAAGAGGAATTGGAAGAATTACATCTATAAAATACGACATTAACAGCAGGTATCTAGTGATCTATAAGTTAGTTAAATATGGCTATATCATTATGCAATATAAACAAGTAAACAAAAATACAAGAATATCTTACAGTAAAAAGTGTAATATACAAAGAATCAAAAACTCTTGTTTTTTCAATTAAAAAAGGCTGTGCGATCATATCATGAACCCTATTTTTTATTATCAAAAAATTAACATTGCACCCATAATTTTTGATCAAAAAAGAAGTTCTGCTCTCAAATTAAAATATAAACAAATGAAATTCTTAAAACTCAACTTTGCTATTATAGCACTTACCTGCTATATGCTTGCCGTATCATGTTCAAATGATAATGATCCTATTAACAATGAAGAGCAAACAGCTCCTAATTCATCTCTTAGCAAAAACCCCAAAGAGTACACAGGTGATTGCAACCTGATCGATATATATGACAGATTTAATCATTATGTAGTTGGTGATATAGTAAAATATCGCCAAAACAGTTCCATACCATATAACGTATATCAAAAGACAACATTAAGCTGGACTAATCTCGGAAAGTGTTCTGAAAATCCAGTAAACCCGGATATAAATTTTACTATTTCTGTAGCAACTCAAGGAAATACATGGGTAGTTAATAATCCAACTGAAACACTTAGAATTGTAGGTTCTAATGGAATTACAAACTGGAATAATAAAAATACTACAGCAAGAACATATTTCTATATTAAAGAACCAGGTACTTATGCAATAGGAATTAACGCGAGAGTACAATCTGGCACTTCTCAAATAGAAGCTTCTTTTGGTAATCAATCAAAAACAATAACACTTAACAATACAACTTTTAAAGACATATATATCGGAGAACTTGAAGTACTCACAAAAGGATATTATTATCTCGACCTAAAAGGAATTACAAAAACATCTTACAGTTATGCTGATGTTAAAGCTGTAATGTTGGGTGGGAATGCTACCGATCGAAATATTAAGTTTGTAAAAAATGACATTCATTTTGGAAGAAGAGGTCCGTCGGTACATTTAGGATATGTTATTCCTACTTCTGGTGCTACACAAGCATTTTATAACGAAGTTGAAGTACAACCAGGTCAGGATGCCGTTGGTTCTTTTTATATGGTTAATGGCTTTCAGCATGGTTATTTTGGTATTCAGGTCAACTCAAATACCGAAAGAAGAATCCTATTTTCTGTGTGGAGTCCATATTCCACGGATAATCCCGGAAGTATTCCTGAAGAATACAGAATAAAATTACTAAAAAAAGGTGCAAATGTTATCACTCAGCAGTTTGGAGGTGAAGGATCCGGAGGTCAAAGTTATAAGGTATATAACTGGAACGCTGGTGTGCGATATAAGTTTTTATTAGTAGGAAAACCAGCAGGAAATAATCACACGGATTTTACAGCTTACTTTATGGATCCTACTATAGGAACATGGGATTTGATTGCTAGTTTTAGAAGACCTAAAACAAATTCATATATTACTAATCAGTATTCTTTTCTGGAGAACTTTAATACTAGCACCGGAGCTATTGAAAGAAGTGGTGCTTTTTATAACCAGTGGGTATATGATACCAACAATACCTGGCATGAAATTACACAAGCTAAATTTACATATGATGCAACAGCAGAAAATGAATTTCGTTTTGACTACTCTGGTGGAGTACATGGCTCAGGGTTTTTCTTAAAAAACTGTGGTTTTTTTAATGGTAACATCTCAAAAAACACAACGCTAGAGCGAAACAGTACAGGTAATAATATTCCAAAAATTGATTTTTCTACACTAGAATAATCCTGTTTTTAATATCCAAATTTTAAAAAATAAAGAAGCTGAATTCTACTGAGGTTAATCCAGAGTTCAGCTTCTTTTCCTAGGGTAATTATTACTTTTATTTACTTAGTCCCAGCATCCCTCCTTTGATTAATTCACAGGCCGGCTCATTTCCTAACCAGATCTTAAACAATGCATATTTAAAATCTCTTCCTTTGATAAAACCGATTTCTTCTCCGTTTTTATAGGTTTTTACACCTTTTCCTTTAATATACACCATTTCATAAAAGTCATTGATTTGTGTAGGAGAAGCGAATAATTTTAGAAAGTCTTCAATTCTATCCTGAATACTTTCGGTATTCCCAAACATTGCATCGTCAAAACCTTTTCTGAATACTTTGATCATTCGCGTATTGGTAACTTTTTTTGATATGATATTAAGTCGAATCGACATGCTTTCATCTGATTCCAGAACTATTTTAGGATCACTGTACTTTTGTTTGGTATACAAACCTCCCGAATAGGTTTTGAACCCTAAAACACTTCTAATCCCTGCTCCATTTAATGTCAAATCTTCTCCGTCAAAATTCACCTTATAAGGTAGTACTATATCACCAACCCGAACTTGGGCGATTGCTGCCGTACTTATCAAAACTGCCGTAAATACTAGTGTAATTATCTTATTCATATGTTATAATAGTTTATTGTTCTTTATAATGCTTTCTGAGGGTTAGTCAGTAATACATCTAAAACCTATCGTTAAATTTTGTTAAAAATTTATTTTTGAATAAAAAGGCATGGGAATAATAGACAATCAGACACTTATATATTTATTGTTTTTTTTGAAAACAAAAAAAGTCTGGAAACACAATGTTTCCAGACCTTATACACTTGTTGTTTGTTATATGAATGTGAATGTTACTGCAAGCCTAACATACCTTTTTTAACACTCTCACTAGCGGGTTCTTCTCCTAACCATATCTTGAAAAGAGCGTATTTAAAATCCAATCCTTTGATCATTCCTAGTTCTTTCCCGTTTTTAAAAGCCTTTACTCCTACATCCTTTACATACACCAGATCATATACATCATTTTTGACAATAGGCTCTGAAAAGAATCCTATAAACTTATTAATTCGTTCGTCTAACATTTTAGTGTTTCCGAAAGTGGCTTTCTCAAAACCTTCTTTAACGGCTTTTATCATTTTCTGCTGGGTTACAAATCCGGATACAATATCCAACTTGATTGACATCGACTGATTAGAATCTAATATTTCTTTCGGATCTTTACTTTTTTTCTGCAGATACAAAGCTCCTGCATACATATCAATCCACAATACAGATCGCATTCCAGCTCCATTCATCGTTAAATCGATCCCATCTATTGTCTCTTCATAGGGTAATATAGCTTTACCAATCCTTATCTGAGCGGTAGAGGTTGCAAAAGATAAGAAAGCAATTATTAGCAATAATTTATTCATTTTGTAATTAAATAGGTTTATACTCTAACTTTGATCATCCGCGCAAAAATATAAAAATATTATGCACGCACAGTTTTTTTGTTAATTTTTTTAACAAACAACTATTTAATTTTAGAAAAGACCGATAAATTGTGTGAACGTTATTTTCCTAATAATTCGGACTTTAATCCTTTATCAGCTGGTTGTTTTCCCAGCCATATATTAAATAGTGCTTTTTTAAAATCCATTCCAGTTACAAACCCTTTTTCTTTTCCGTCTTTATAAATTACACTCCCTTTTCCTTTTTCGTATACAATGTCATAAACTTGCCCTACTTCAATTTCGTTATTGATAAATCCGATAAACTTTTCAATACGATCCTGTAGCGGTTTTATATTACCATTGGTTGCTTTTTTAAATCCATCCCTTAATGCATTCGCCATTTTATTTCTGGACATCATTCCTGATAATATATGTAGCTTAATTGCCATCGTTTCATTTGCTGCTGCTATTTGAGCTGCATTAGTACTTTTACTTTTTAAATACAATCCTCCGGCATATATATCAAAAAAGAACTTTTCTCGAATTCCAGCTCCATTTAATTCCAGACTTTCACTATTAAAAGTTACTTCATTAGGCAATACTGCATCTCCAACTTTTGTTTGTGCAATTCCTGAGGTCATTACACTTACTACCACAAATAAAAAAAACATTTTTTTCATACCCTTAATTAATTTGATTTACTCTTTTTAATTATTACTTTTTCTTCTCAATTGATTTAATGAAGCATTCAGCTCAAATCCTAATAGTAATAGGTTTGCATTAAGCCATATGTACAACATTAAAATAAGCATTGCTCCAATCGACCCATACAATTTATTATAATTTGAAAAATTATCAATATAAATTCCAAATAAATATGTGGTTACGATAAACAACAAGGTTGTCATAACTGCTCCAGGAGAGAAAAAACGATTCATTTTTCCTTCTGTAGTCCCAAAATAGAAAAGAATGGCAATTATCAAAAAAATCATTAAAACAAAAATCCCATATTTTCCAACAGTTAACCAAAAAACAGTATCGTCTACTACTCCTATTGTATTTAATTCTGATACAAGGTAATTAAAATACAGAGTTACTATTACGGTTAATAACAATAAAGATGCCACAATAATAGACACTCCTAATGCTACAATATATTGTTTTATAAAGTTTCTATTTAGAGTCACATGATACGAATATTCAAATCCGGAAAAAACCGCATTTACTCCATTGGTCATTAAAACAATGGAAAGCACAAATACTGTAGACAATAATCCTCCTCTGGGATTAGATGCAATATCATCAAAAATCTCTTTAAAAAAACCAGAGGATTGTTTGGGTAATAATTCACTGATAAATTCAAAAAAATTGACTTGAAAATTCTCTATTGGCACATAAGGAATCAGATTCAACAGAAATAATAAAAATGGAAATAACGATAGAAAAAAACTCCAAGAAATGGCGCTGGCTCTTGCCGAAAAAGTTCCTTTAATAATCCCAATTGTATAGATTTCTATGAGATCATAGAGTGATAAACCTTCAAACCCTGGTAAAATGATTTTTTTCCCTACACGAACTAATATGTTAATGACAGGAATTTTATCCAGTTTATCTTCTATTGCCTTTGACATATATCTACACTGCTTTCAAACTTAAATCCAAGTTATAAACCGAATGTGTTAATGCTCCGCTACTAATATAATCAACCCCACATTCTGCATATTTTCGTACGGTTTTTTCATTAATTCCCCCACTAGATTCTGTAAGACATGTATCTCCGATTAAGGTTACTGCCTTTTTTGTATCTTCATAATTAAAGTTATCAATTAATATCCTATAAACTCCCGGGGTTTTTAAAATTTCTTCGATTTCCTGTAGATTTCTGGCTTCAACAATAATTTTCAGATCCAAATTATTGGTATCTAAATATTTTTTTGTCTTTTCGATTGCTTTAGTAATCCCTCCTGCAAAATCAATATGATTGTCTTTTAGCATGACCATATCGTATAGTGCAAAACGGTGGTTCTCTCCTCCTCCGATCTTTACTGCCCATTTCTCTAAAGCTCTAATCCCAGGAGTCGTTTTTCTGGTATCTAATATCTTTGTCCCTGTACCTTCTAATAAAGAAACAAACTTCTTAGTCTTTGTTGCAATCGCACTCATTCGCTGCATTGCATTTAATACCAGGCGTTCTGCTTTTAGGATTGATTGAGATGCGCCCTCTACATAAAAAGCAATATCTCCATATTTTACACTAGCCCCATCTTCTAACAGAGTTTCTACTTTCATTTCTGGGTCTACATAAGCAAAAACTTTTTTGGCGAACTCTACTCCTGCCAAAACTCCTTCGTCTTTTACCAACAGTTTTGCTTTTCCGGTTACTTCTGCAGGAATACAGGCCAATGAACTATGGTCTCCATCTCCCACATCTTCCCGAATTGCATTGGCTATAATTAAATCAATTTCTTTATTAAATTGCGCTTCACTAATCATATTGAATCGTTATTTTTGCTAATGTAGCAAAGTAAATGCGAATTGTAAAAAATGACAATAAAATTACTGGCAATAGGAAAAACAGATGACAAGCAATTAGCACATCTTATCGAGCAATACATTAAAAGATTGGGGCATTATATCAAATTCTCTATAGAAATCATCCCTGATATTAAGAATGCCAAAAACTTACGAACTTCTCAACAAAAAGAGCGGGAAGGACAACTAATTCTTTCCAAAGTTGCTACTTCTGACACATTGATCTTATTAGATGAAAACGGAAAACAGTACGATTCTGTCTCCTTTTCAGAACTCCTCCAAAAACACATGAATAGCGGTATCAAACAACTGATTTTTGTTATTGGGGGTCCCTATGGGTTTTCTGAGGAAGTTTACCAACGTAGTAATGGCAAATTGTCCTTGTCCAAAATGACTTTTTCACATCAAATGATACGTCTGTTTTTTGTCGAACAATTGTATAGAGGATTTACAATTTTAAAAAACGAACCTTATCACCATAGATAAACCACAGAACAGAACAGAACAGCATATCATCTCTTTTCGGTCATTTTTTAGGAAATAGAAAAAGTCAAGATGAGTTCAATCCTTAATTAGTACATTTACCACCAATTATTATCTCTAACTAAAAATACCCTATGCTTTCTTTTTTTAAACTTATAAAAATCGAAAATCTACTCTTTATTATCCTGGCTCAATTATGTCTTAGATACGGTCTTCTCAACTCATTAGATATAGATCTCCTTCTTAGTGATCTGGGGATTTTATTACTTATTATTGCTACCTTTTGTATTGGTGCTGCAGGAAACATTATTTTGGAAACACATGCTGCTGCTTCTGCTATAATTCCTTCAAAAATTAGAGAAAAAACAGCTAATACACTTTTTATTATTCTTAGTACAATTGGGGTACTTATTGGTTTTTACTTGTCTAATATTATTGGAAAACCCGGTTTTGTCACTATTTTCATCCTTACTTCTGCTATATATTATATATACGCCACATATCTTAAGGAAATATTGGTTGTCAAAAATATAACCATGGCTATTTTGGTTTCGGTAAGTATTTTGGCTATTGCTATTTTTGATCTGGTTCCTACAATTACTCCTCTAAACAGAGAAGCTGTTTCTTTTATATTTTCTATCGTAAAAGATTATGCTATCCTCGCTTTTTTATTAACTTTTGTACGGGAAATTGCAAAGGATTGTTACTCCTTAGACACCGACTATAATCACGGAATAAAAACAATTCCTATAGCACTGGGAAAATCGAGAACAGCTAAACTCATAATGGCTTTATCACTTCTGATTAGTGCATTATTATTTTACTATACTTATACCTATCTTTTTGCAAATACAAAGGCTACTCTTTTTGTACTCCTAGGGTTAATCGCTCCCCTGCTAATTATTTCTTTTAAGAGCTGGACCGCAGAAACAATAAAGGACTTTAAATTATTAAGTATCTTGATCAAAATTGTAATGGTAATAGCCGCTATTTCATTTGCCTTATATAAAACACTTATTTTTCAATAATCGATTATGATAAATGAACTCTTAAAAAACCACCGTATTGTTCTCGCATCGGGTTCTCCCAGAAGGCAACAGTTTTTCAAGGATATGGGTATTGATGTTCACATCGATGTCAAAGAAGTGGATGAAGTTTATCCTGACCACTTACAGGGAGCTGCCATTTCTGATTTTTTATGTGAATTAAAATCTGCTGCTTTTGAGCAGCTTGAACCTAATGACATATTAATTACCAGTGACACTATTGTGTGGCATAATCACAAAGCATTAGGAAAGCCCAAAAACGAAGAGGAAGCAATAAAAATGATTCAATCTCTTTCTGGAAAGCAACATGAAGTAATCACTTCTGTTTGCTTCAAAACAACAACGGCTTCTACAACTATTAATCACACAACACGAGTAACATTTAAAGATTTATCCATAGCAGAAATTACACATTATGTAAAAACGTATCAGCCAATGGATAAAGCTGGAGCATATGGGATACAGGAATGGATTGGTTTTATTGGAATCACTCATATTGAAGGAAGTTTTTTTACAGTGATGGGACTACCTACTCATCTTGTTTATGAAACGTTAATGAGTATGGTTAATTCATAGCTTTATTGTACTTTGTGATAGGAGTAAAAAAATATTCTCATGAAAAAAATATGGTATTCCTTTCCTATTCTGCTTATTGCAATTATTATAGCCTGCAATACGCAAGTGAAAAACACCGCTGATATTTCAGCGGACACTATTGCCCAACTACAGCCCAAGAGTGAACCTCCCAAGGAACTTACTAAAGATTTTAAAAATTACTGGTATGCCGGGAAAGCAGAGATATCTTCTTATGAGTTAGCACAAGCACGATACGGAGAACTCAGAAAAGGAACCGCCGCATTAATTTATGTAACGGAAGATTTTTTACCCAGAGAACAGGTCAAAGCAGACCAACAGCATCCAGATAATATTCCCGTGCTTAAACTAAACAGTACAAAAAAGTTTGTCACAGGGATTTACCCGTACTCCATTATGCAAAGTGTTTTTTACCCTGTTGGAGACCACCAGCACGCTCTGAAGATTTCCAGTTCTATGCAGGAATGGTGTGGTCATGTATATGCACAAATCAATAACAGAAAGCAATTCGACATTACTTCTCACTCTTATTTCCAGGGAGAAGCGGATCAACAGTTCTCTCTGGATAAAGATATTTTGGAAAATGAAATCTGGACAAAAATCAGAATTCGTCCTACCGAATTGCCAACCGGGAACCTTACTATGATCCCTTCATTAGAATTTTGCAGACTTAGACACAAAGAAATAAAAGCATATCCCGTTACTGCATCATTGCAAAAAAATGCTACTACTACTACCTATACATTATCGTATCCTGATTTACGAAGGGAAGTAAATATTACGTTTACTACTTCTTTTCCACATACAATTGAGCAGTGGTCAGAAACAACCTTAAGTGGATTTGGCAGCAATGCGACACCACTAACCACTACCGCAAAGAAAATAAAGACAATTACTTCTGACTATTGGTCAAAAAACACAAACAAAGACGTGTTTCTAAGAGATAGTTTGAGGTTACGTTCTTATAACTATAATTAAATAACCCGAATGAATAAAATTATTTCTATTACGAACAACAATATGACAAAACTTACTGAAAACGAAATTACAACACGTCTCCATAAGCTAGATGGATGGGAATATAACGACAATGCAATTCACACTTCTTTTGAATTCAAAGATTTTAAAGACGCTTTTTCTGTCATGACGCGCATTGCTTTTGAAGCAGAAATCCAGAATCATCACCCTGATTGGACTAATATTTATAATACACTGAATATCTCTTTATCTACTCATGATGCAGGAGGAGTAACTGATAAAGATTTTTTACTTGCAACTACAATAGAATCTATCATACAAGGAGATGAATAAATTCCACAAAGAGAGTTTGCGAAAAATTTGCATTCTACTTATGTTTGTATAACGATTTTTTAAAACTAGAACATGGGAAGAGCTTTTGAATTTAGAAAAGCACGAAAAATGAAACGTTGGTCAGCAATGGCTAAAGCATTTACTCGTATTGGTAAAGATATTGTAATGGCTGTAAAAGAAGGAGGACCGGATCCTGACTCTAACTCCAGATTACGTGCTGTTATCCAAAATGCGAAATCTGCAAATATGCCTAAAGACAATATCGAAAGAGCCATTAAAAGGGCCAGCGACAAAAATCTTGGGGACTATAAAGAAGTTTTGTTTGAAGGGTATGCTCCTCATGGTATTGCTATCCTGGTAGAGACTGCTACTGATAATAACAATCGTACCGTAGCGAATATTCGTTCTTATTTTAATAAATGTGATGGGAACTTAGGAACTTCGGGTTCTGTAGAATTTATGTTTGATCACACTTGTAATTTCAGAATTAATTCTGAAGGTATTGATCATGAAGAACTAGAACTGGAATTTATTGATTTTGGTGCAGAAGAAGTTTTCCTTGATGAGGATGGTATCTTAATCTATGCTCCTTTTGGTAGCTTTGGTACAATCCAAAAAGAATTGGAAAACAGAAATATCGAAATTTTATCCTCCGGTTTTGAGCGTATTCCTCAGGTAACCAAAAAACTAACTCCTGAACAAGCTGCTGATGTAGAGAAGTTATTAGAAAAAATAGAGGAAGATGATGATGTTCAAAATGTATACCATACCATGGAAGAATCGAACGCCGAATAAATTAGAAATCCCTTTTTTTTAAATAAAAAGCTGCTATATATTTAGTAGCTTTTACTTTTTTTTGGGCATAAATGAAACATATTCCCATACTGGAAATAAATATTTTAAGTAAATTCGACCGTAATACAGATAAATCTAATTATCTTTGTATAAGAATTATAAGATAATAAAAAAACCACCCCTATAAAGAGGTGGAAAATAACATATTATTTTTTTCTGTAGTTCAGCCATTTTATGACTACTCCTACAGCTGCTAGTACAAGACTAGCTAATGAAATTAAGTTTTCCAGGCTCATTTCATCTTGGCGGTAGCACATTCTTGTTGAACATAGAAACTTATCAAGCTGATAGCGCCAACTATCAGCTTTTTTTATGCCTGCTACCTTTTGGGCAGATAAGCTTCTTATGCAGTCTTCTTATTTGTAAAAATTAAACAGTAATTGAGTTACAAAGGTTTTTTAGGCTACTTAAGAGTTGCTAATAGTGTTGGAAACTATTTTTCGGGATAAAATTAATGATAACTTTTTATTAATCATATTTGTATAATCAGAAAATTTGATTCAAAAACTTATTTCTCCTTTCTTTTTTTGTCCAATAAATAAGATGTAAATGCTCTTTGGTTTGCTCCGAAAAATCATTGTCCCCTTCTTCTATTTCCTGCTTATGATATAAATAGGTCCTCTTTAATAAGCTTTTTCCATCTTATCATTCGAGTTGGGAGTTACTTTAACAAAACAATAGTTTTATTTTACCATTTTTTAGTCACATCTCCTTTATTTCATCTGCTAATTTTGCCGCCCTTAAACAAAAAAAGCTATGAAAAAATTAAGTATTATTACCCTGTTTATTGTGGTACAATTTTCTTTTTCGCAAGAAGATTTAATTTTCAAAGGAAAAAAACATAAACTAGGTTTTATTGTTGGGTACGGGGCACAACATCTCAATCAGTTATTATCCAACATCAACGAAAAAGATGCGAATTCTATTAAGGAGTTCCTGATTAAAAATAAAATCAAGCCAGACGAAGCTGGTTTAGATGTAACGTATAGTTATGAAGTTACTTATTTTCAGGCACAATACTATTATTCATTACTACGTAAAAGTTCCTGGGGGATAGATTTACTTTCACAACCACAATACAACTTGACAAAGTACAAGCATCTGGATAAAGCGGTAGCAACAATTGATGGATACGAAGTAGGATTAAACGTCGGAATTTTAATTCGAAAAAACTTTATAAATGATCTGCTGAGTTTCTATGCGCTTATTAGCTCTGGTCCTCATTATGTAAAGGGAACTCCTGCCAGACAATCTGATGGGTTTATATTTTCTGATAATTTTGTAGCTGGGCTTACTATCAAAATTCTTAAAGATGCATACATTGATATCCGTCCTGGATTTAGGCATATCAGTAATGCCGGATTAAAGTATCCTAATGGAGGTGTCAACGATTTTTTTATTAGTGGAGGACTAATGTTTGCATTATAAAATACGACACAACACAAAAAATACTGCTCAACGTATGAATACTGCTATTCACCTATACAATCCTTTTACTTATCTAAAAACCCTATAATCAGGAGGTAATAATAGTACCTTTGAGTATAAGAATTAAGGAAAAGTTTTAAAAATTAGTAGTAAATATATTCATTGAATTTTTTGTTTGTGTGTGTAAAAAGGATCTCATCGTGTAAAATGAGATCCTTTTTGGTTTTTCCTAGTATTATTAAAGGTTTTAGCATAAAAACTTAGCGTAGAAACACTTTTTTATTTTTTACAACATTTTTTAACTTAGCCGTATGAAGATTGATAAATGTCTAATAAAAGAATTTATAAAGAAAGCGGCTCAAAATGGCTTTCTAAAGATTAAAGACCACAGGGGTAATAATATCGTTTTAGACAACGGAATTTTTACCTTTAATGGTTGTAAACAACCTAAAACTATCGATAGTATCGAGACTATTTTTCTGGAAGCGTTTAAACTTACCAGAGTATTACATCTAGATAACAAAAGATTCGTCCGGGAAGGTTCCAGATGGATTGAACGTGCATCGTAGCAAAATTTCTTACGTATAGCAAAGTACTTCTGCGCAATAATCTAAACACTTTATTAATATAAATTACTTTATAAATTTCACCTCCCTAATTTTATATAAAAAAAGACAATCAGTACGATTGTCTTTTTCTGTGGTTAATAAATAAATCATTTAAAGAAAAACGGATATTGTTCAAAATCATCCAATACTAAGTTAATACATTGTTTTAAAATACATTAGTGGAATAACCGCGTATTTTTTACGTCTATTATTGGTTTTATTATTTCTATAAATTATATCCGCATTTGTTTTTTTGATTTGGGTATCAAAAGGTATAACTGTTAATAAACATTAGCTCATCCAATTTACCTGTGCTTGTTTGTGCCACTTCGTGGTTGTCTTTTTATTTTTTGTCCAGAACTCAATTGAACTTCTTCCTGTTATATCACCTACTCCGAATTTGGATTCATTCCATCCTCCAAAGGGAAAAGGCTCTCTCGGTACAGGCACTCCAATATTGACTCCGATCATCCCGGCACTCGCTTGTTCCATTACCTCCTTTGCCAAAGCGCCACTCTGTGTAAAAACTGCTGCTGCATTCCCATAATTAGATGTATTCTCTACTTTAATTGCTTCTTGCAGATCATTAGTTCTTATAATACTAATTACCGGACCAAAGATTTCTTCCTTAGCAATTTCCATATCAGGAGTCACATAATCAATAATAGTGGGACCTACATAAAACCCTTTTTCTTTTCCTTTTACAATTGTATTCCTCCCATCTAGTAAAATTTTCGCTCCATTTTTTTCTGCATTTGTTATATATGTTTCAATTCTTTTCTTTGCCTCTTCACTTATAACTGCTCCTACTCCATCTCCCGGAATGATATCACGGGCTACTGCTACCATTTTATTTATAATATGATCTACCTGATCTACTCCTACCATAACTGATGCTGCCATACATCTTTGCCCGGCACATCCTGACATTGACGCCACTACATTGGAAGCTGTCATTTCTACATCTGCGTCTGGAAGTACTATAAGGTGGTTTTTAGCCCCTCCTAATGCCAAACAGCGCTTTAGTGAATTTGTGGCTCTTTGATAGACTATTTTTGCCACAGTAGTAGACCCTACAAAAGAAACTGCTTCTATAGCTGGATGATCGCAAATTTCCTCTACGATTTCTTTTCCTCCATTAACAACATTAAAGACCCCATCTGGCAATCCTGCTTCCTTTAATAATTCAGCCACTCTCATTAAACTCAGAGGAACTTTTTCTGAGGGTTTCATAATCATTGTATTTCCCAAAACGATTGCGTTAGGAATCGTCCAATGGGGTACCATACTCGGAAAATTGAAAGGAGAAATTGAAGCCACCACTCCGAGAGGTTTCTTTTCTACCCTACACTCTACTCCCCTACTTACTTCCTGAATTTCATGTTGTACAATCTGTGGCAATGAAACCGCAAATTCACACAGTTCAATAGCTTTTTCTACTTCTGCTTTTGCTTCTTGATAGGTTTTACCTCCTTCTAATCGTACCAGATCTGATAATTCTTCTATATGGGCTTCTAGTAGACTTCTATATCTAAAAAAAACCTGTACTCGTTCTTTTATTGTTTTTGCTGACCAGGAAACAAAGGCTTTTTTTGCTGCATTCACAGCTTTATCCAATATCTTGCCATCAGACATAGGAACTTTTCCTATTTCTTTTCCATCCAACGGACTAATAACACTTAAAAATTCGGAAGATTCATTATGAAATACTCCGCCTATAAAGTTTTTAACTTCCAGTTGTTCTTGTAATACATTCATCATTTATATTTTTTTTCGCTATTCGTTTAGTGTCCATTACAATTTTTTTCCCT
This sequence comes from Aquimarina sp. TRL1, assembly GCF_013365535.1. Taxonomy (NCBI): domain Bacteria; kingdom Pseudomonadati; phylum Bacteroidota; class Flavobacteriia; order Flavobacteriales; family Flavobacteriaceae; genus Aquimarina; species Aquimarina sp. TRL1. The sequence continues at coordinate 4,683,836 of NZ_CP053590.1, forward strand.
TCCGCTTTTTTTGATAACACTATTTATTCAATTCTAGTATATAAAAGAAATAAGGGATTTCATTTATAATGAAATCCCTACCCCAGCATGAATTTAACAAAATAGGTTATCATGGTAATTCATTCTCCGGGAATTCTTCTGGTTACTTTTTATTCTGAAACTCCTTTTACAAATTACAATGGGCAGGTAGTTTCAAAATACAAATACCTTGTAGAGGCATATTTTACTAGGTAATTCATATTACAAAGGGATAAATGCAGCTACTTTATAGAAGTCATCTGCAGTTCCTGCTTCTGTTTTTAAGGTTGCTCCTGCTGATACCCTAAAAGAAATTCCTTTATCAAAGCGTAATTTTAGCGAGCCTCCCAACCATCTATAAATAAGTAGCGGGTCTCCTGATTCTTGTCTGGTGATACCAAAAGACTCATAATATGCTCCTAACACTACTCGTTTGCTTACATTAATCCCAGGTGCTGCCCAGTTGAGCAAAAAGTCTTTTGTTTTGATATCATCATCTTCTCTTAGCGACTTGTAATACGCTATATATCCTTCAAAATCAAACAATCCTTTATTATAGGCTACAAATAGATTAGGGACTAATCCTTCTCCTATTTTCGTTCCTTTACTATCGGAAGAAAACTTTCCATGAGAAATTCCTAATGAAGGATTTACATACAGGCTTTTATCTAATAACTTAAACCCCAAACCAACTCCGGTTTCTAATAACAAATCACTTCCTGATGCTAAATTCCCAAAAGACGGATTTGTCCAAAAAATACTATAGATGGTAATATCATAGTTTTTATTTGTTTCAAAGTTTCCGAAAAATATAGGATAAAATCCGGCTACACTGTTATGCAATATTTGTGTTGCAAAAGTTGCTTTCTTTTCCTTTTTTTCTTGTGATTGTACACTGCCAAAAGCGAGCAATACAACCCCTATCGTTAGAATGATTTTTTTCATGATTTAATGTGAATTCTTAAAAAATTGATGTATAAGTTTTGTTATTTTTTCACTTGCCGTTTCCAGATGTAAGTGATGCCCTCCCGGGAGCCAGTGTATATCTGCCGAATGAAATGACGCCAATCGTCCTTCGTACATTCCTGTACCAAACAACCCTTGTTTTCCTAATAATATCAGAGTCTTACTACTTATTTTTTTTATAAACAACTGTGCTTGTGACTCTGTCATTCTATAGCCTTCGGGAAGGACAATTCTAGGATCATACATCCAACGAAAACCTCCTGGTATTGTTTTTAGAGATCTTTCTACTAATATAGATGCTGCAGCTTCAGAAATAGGACCTATAACATTATCTACTCTATCCTTTACAGCTGCTTCTTTAGTTTTGAAATAAGGCACTGTTTCTTCAGAAAAACCAAACAATTTGGTTTTTTTAGCCATTTTTAATTGCTGAACTGATTTCCGAAATCCTGAAACAATATCTTCTTCTTTGATTACAAAAGGAGCTCCAAGCCCATCTATAAACACTAATTTATCAATCGTTTTAGGCATAGCTCCTGCAATAATTGAGGCAACTCCTGTTCCCATTGAATGTGCAATAATGTTATATTTTTTCCAGCCTAGCTGATCTACTACCTTTAATACATCCATAGCATAATCCCACAGATAATAGGCGCTATCATCACTTCTGTGATCAGATAAACCGTGACCTGCCAAATCAATGGCTACGATATACAAATCCGAAGCTAATTCTGGGGCTATCTTATCAAAAGTATTCGCATTGTCTAACCACCCATGCAGTGCTAATACGGGGATTCCGTTTTCATTTCCCCAGATTTTGGCAGCTATTGAAAATGTTCCTATCCGGATCTTTTTTTCGATACAATCTGCTACTTCCATAATCAAGCTTTTACATTATTTTTCACGTCTTCTAATGCTTGATTTTTTAATTTTATAACATCAAATTTTCCATTTGGAGTCTTAGGCATCGAAGTGATAATGCTGACATACTCAGGGACTTTATAAGCTTCCAGATCTTGTTTGCACAATGCTATAATGGTTTCCTTAGAAAGTTGTTTTCCTTCTTCTAATACAACAAAAGCAAACAATACTTCTCCATAATCTTCATCAGGTACTCCTGTAACTAATACCGAATTTATTTCAGGAATATTACTTATGTAGTCTTCTACTTCTTTTGGACTTACTTTTATTCCTCTGGATTTAATCATATGATCCATTCTCCCCTTGAAATAAAGATATCCGTCTTCATCTAATGAACAATAGTCACCTGTATACAACACCTTTTCTCCTGGGAAAAGCCCTTCTTTCAGTTTTTCTGCTGTTTTTTCAGGTTTATTCCAATATCCTCTCATGACTGTAGCTCCACGGATAACCAACTGACCTATTTGGTTTGGTTCTTTAATAACGAACCCATCGTCATCGACTAACCATAACTCTGTATTAGGGATTGCAATTCCTACACTATTTGGTTTTTTATCGATATCCTCAGGTGGGAGATAGGTGCATCGTTTACATTCTGTAAGTCCATACATTGAGAATATTTTTGCTTGGGAAAATAAGTTTTTAACCATTCCGATATTCGTCTCTGTTAATGCTGCTCCTGTATTGGTTACGGCTCTGACACTGGACAGATCTAATTTTGACTTTTTGTTTTGTTCATGTAATAACATAACCATCGTTGGTACTGCGGGTAAAATTGTTACCTGATGTGCTATTATACTCTTCAATAAGAAAATAGGCCAAGTGAATTCTTTTTCTAACACTAATGTCGCTCCTGTAGAAATACACATAATCATCTGATACAGTCCGTAATCAAATGATAAAGGCAACGCACATAGCACTTTATCTTCTACCGTGTATCCCAAATATGCATTGAGAGAATTTGTTGCTGTTACCATATTTTCATGGGTAAGCATTACTCCTTTGGGTTCTCCTGTTGATCCTGATGTATAAATGATTGCAGACAGGTCAATACTTATCGTATCTACAGGAGAAAGCTCATATTCTTTATCTGCCAGAACAGTCTCCATATTAGCATAGAGATTTTCTTTATAAGTTTTTGTCTCATCTACCATAATCACCTTAAATAATGGAGTGCTTTCTAACATCTCTTTGTTTTGAGCTACCACTTCTTTATTGGTTATTAAAACTGTAGCCCCCGAATCTTGTAAAATGTATTCTATTTTCTCGGGCTTTAACTCCATTCCTACCGGAATAACCACAGCTCCTGCTTTTAGTATTGCCCAGAAAGAGGTTACAGTATACACTGTATTTCCTAATAAAATCACGACTCTATCTCCTCTTTTAACACCTGCTTTCTGCAGGTAAGCTGCTATCTGATCAGACTGTGTATTAATATCGTTAAATGTATATTCTTTTTTTGCCATTGTCACAGCTACTTTAGCCGGATGACTCTGCGCGTTTTCTTTTAGAAAATTATGAAGTAATGGTCTCATTTTTTTATTTTTTATGTAATTATTAAATGATTTTCCTCTTCTTTTTTTACGATTTTTTATGCATAGGTACGCTGGGCAGTTTATCTGGATAATTGCCTGTTATCGTCTAAAAAAGTAAATGAAGAGCTCTGTTTTTTTTAGGGAATAGAGACCGAAAGAAAGCTTCCCGGTCAATTGATTATTTGAGAGGCATCAACGTAGCTATTGACGCCTTCTCAAACTCTCAGCAAATTTCTATTGATCAATATCTTTTATGAACAGAAAACATAAAATTCGTAAAATTTGCTATGTTTAGATTTTTTATGAAGCTAATACACCTAACTCAGACTGTACATAGTCATATATACTCTGTAATGTATTAAAATGTCTGGCTTCTATTGTATCTGCATTGACTTCAAAACCTTCTATATTATCTTCTAAATAGGTTAGAAAAAACATAGAAGAAAGGGAATCTATCCCTAAATCATTTTTTAAATGAGATTCTAATTGGATTTGTTCTTTTGTAAGATTCGCAATACTATCTACTAATCCGTCTTTTATCGTTTCTAAAATTGCTGTTTTCATGTCTTTTTCTTTTTTATTTTTTATGTTTTGGCACCTCTAAAGGACGTAATACCCTGAGGCTTGCCTTGAAATTTATTTTTTCCCGGCTAATGCCTCATGGGGTTACCCCGAGGTAGTTTACTGTAATACTACTTCTTTTGAAAAATCTACTTCCACTTGTTGACTTATAATACTTGCAGAAGTATCTCTTTTTCTTATCAGGTGTACCTTATCCTGATACACTAATACTTCTGCCGGAAATCCGTGGCTATGGAAAAGCCCTGGGGAAGAACTTGGTCCATATGCTCCAGAACCTGATATGACCAATACATCTCCTTCTCTGGTTTCTTTTAGCATCATATTTCTACCGATAATATCATCAGGGCTACAAAGTGGTCCCGCTACTTGATATTCCTTTGTTTTTTCGCTGTCTGAACTAATATTTTCCATTGGGAAATTTCTTTTCACCACTCTTCCTGCTCCTGCAGAGGCAGAATGACAATTCGTCCCTCCATCTGTTACTACAAATGTTTTTCCGTGATTTACTTTAATATTGTTCACTGTAACTCCAAAATAGCCTGCAGTACCTATGATAAATCTCCCAGACTCCATAATGATTCTGGTATTTGGATATTTTTTATGAAAATCACTAAATAAAGGAACCATCAAACTTCTGAATTCATCTATATCTAATGCTACCTGATTCGGGAAATAAGGGATTCCCATTCCTCCTCCAACATCTACCATAGAAAACGTTACCTGGTATTTTTCACTTATTTGTTCGTATAATCCTAAAATGTATTTTGAATTTTCATATACTGACTGGGCATCCAGGATATTAGTACCGTTGTAAACATGGATTCCTTTTATATGAACATGAGGAACTTTTAGATACGATCCGAAATTTTTTACTGCATGTTTTTCGTCTATCCCAAATTGAGTAGGTCTTCCTCCCATTTTCCACGGAGAACCTTTTGCTGAAAAATCAGGGTTTATTCGAATTGCTACCTCTACCACTTTCCCTGCTGCTTCTGCAAACTTAGAAACTCTATATAATTCAGTTTCCGATTCTATAACGATCGCAAAAACTCCTAGTTCAATTGCTCGTTTCAACTCATAATCCTTTTTACAAGGTCCCAGATATACAATATCCTGAGGAGTTGATCCTGCTTTTAATGCTATTTCCATCTCAGTTACCGAGCATACTTCTGTACAGGCTCCTTCTGATCTCAACAACTTGACTAAAGACACATTTGGGTTTACTTTTAGCGCATAAAAAACATCGACGCAGTCTGGAAGTGCATTGACTAAATTATGATAGTTATGTACTAGCTGCTCTCCATCATATACATAAGAAGGGGTTCCATGAGCTTCTACAGCTTTTAAAATTTTTGATTTGTGTGTTTGCATGATTTTGTTTTTTAATTTTTCTTTTTCATTTCTTTATGACCAGATGAATACTCGCCATACAGAGTATATCAGCTGTCTTTTCATAAAGAAGCAGGTTCATAAATGTTATTATTTTAATGATGGTATTTATTGAATTGTTTTCTGTGAATACTCCATAGTATACCCTATCCTAGTTATTTAAAACCGGATAAATAAAACACTTCATGTTAATTATGTATATGGGGTATTCTTCTTAATAGATGATGGTTTTCACTTCGAAGGAATTTTATAAGAAGTTATTCAAAGGTAAAACATACATGGACAACTATTATATTCGAAAACGTTAGTTTTTAGTTAAAAACCTATTCATTAACAATACTTTATGAACTTTCAATTATGATTATTTATTTGAGTGAGTGTTTTGATCTTATTTATCGGCATTAAACATATCGTATTGAATAAGCCAGTTTCCATTTACTTTTTTCCATAAAATAATGTAAGAACCTTCAAAAATGTGCTCTTTTTTACTATTTACATATCCAAGCATATGGCAGCGCTGAAATGCTACATCCATTTCTCCATAAAATTCTAACTCATCCTGAAAAAATTCTACTCTATCAACTCCCTTTACACTTTCTGTAAATTCTCTTTCTATTTCAGCTCTTCCCAGTCTAGGCTTCACTCCTGGTTTCATAAAAACAGATCCTTCTACGGTATATTCTTCAGAAATTCCTTTTGGATCTTTATTTTTCCATTTCGTTTCGAAACGACGATCTGCTATATCAATAAGCTTTGCATTTTTTAATAGATCTGCTTTACTGACTGTTTTTGTTCCAAAATAGCTGACTACAGAGCTCTTATACTCTATCTTTATTGTTTTTGATTTTTCATATGTAGTAAAAGAAACTACAGTTGTAACGGCTATCAGAACGATCGCTACTGCCATTACAAGTTTAAAATTTACTGTTTTCATAACTTGATTATAATTTTAGTTAAACATTTTAGATGATGGATCTCAACAATGCTGAGTGTCATTAATAGATGTATGGCTACCTTATATAATATGCTACTAGATTATATAGATACTCTACTAATGCTCCTGTTCTTAATTGAAGGTGCAATGAGAACAGTATTGTATAGTTGATCCAGAAAGAATACTTCATTTGAAGTTTCTCCTGTGGTTATTATTGATAAAAAATTGGTGGTTTTTTAATTTCTGATCGAAATCACAGTAAGAAATAGGTTAAATGAGTAAATTTCATATTTGCTGAGTTTTTTAATTAATAAATTTGTGTGATATGGTTGGTACAATATTAATTCACTATCATCAGCTTCACTTTAAGGGATCTAACAGATTATATTGTTATTTTTTTGTATAAATAAGAGGTTTTGATATTTACTCCGCAAAAAAATTACTTAATAACTATATTTAATAGTGTGGTTATTCCATATTTTATTTGTTTTATAATCTAATAGAATAAAATTTATCTATATTTTAACTATTAATTGCTTTTTTTATAATGTTTTCATAAAACTTCTTTTTGGCATCTACACTATATACCAATAGGAAATAGCCTTTATTTTCTGTAGAATTATCTTCTACTCTTAAACATAGATAATTTACCTAAGCTACAGTTGTTATGTTTGTTTCTATATAGCGACTAATGGATAAAACCAAAGTGCTTATGAAAAATCTGTTGTTTTTATTTCTTTCTCTTATGTTACTTACTGTTCATTCGCAAGACATGACCAATGAAAAATTACTGGAAATTATAAAAGCACATACGGATACGGTTCATGGATCTACGGGAAATTGGCAATTCAAATATCAGAATGTAATGATGATATGTATTACGGATATTAATAGCAATCGTTTGCGTTTTATGAGTCCTATTACTGAGTCATCTCAACTAAATAAAGAGTTATTATTAGATGCCATGACTGCAAATTTTCATTCTGCGCTGGATGTCAGATATGCTATTTCGAATGGAATTGTATGGTCTATATACATTCATCCATTAAGAGAAACCAATACACAACTTTTAGTAAGTGCTATAGATCAGGTCTATCAGGCAGCTGTGACTTTTGGGACTACATTTTCCAGCACTCGCTTTTTATTCGGAGGAAAAAGTATTCTTAAAAAAAATGCTCCATCTCAAAAGCAGCCACACATCAATCGATTGTAAAACTATATTCAGGAACTTTCCCCTTGACACCATCAAAAAATTGATACATATACGCTAAATCACTTTCTATATCATCAGTTGGATAAAAAGGTGCTGATATTACATTTTGTTTTTTTCCAAAATCAAAAGTAACCATGATAATCGGTATCTGAGCCTTCTGAGCGATGTAATAGAAACCCGTTTTCCATGAAGACACTTTTTTTCTGGTTCCTTCTGGGGCTAATGCGATTCTAAGTTCTTTTCTCTTTGCAAACTCCTCTGCAATGAGTTCTACCTTATTCTGTCCACGGGTTCGATCAATAGGAATCCCTCCTACTTTCTTAAAATACCATCCAAAAGGCCATCTAAATAGTTCTTTTTTTCCTATAAAACTAATTTTGATTCCTGCTATTTTTCGAACTAACAAACCGATATAAAAGTCATGCCAACTAGTATGTGGCACAACAATTATTATACATTTTTTGATCGTATCTTCCTTAAAAGAACCTATCATTTTCCATTTCATCAAACGATAGTAAATAAAAGATGATAGGGTTTTCATATTTTTTTCAATAAGTACGTAGTTGTGCTTTATAAGCTTCTGTAGATCTCTTTGAGCTTATCCGCATTAATCTTTTCTTTCCAATCTTTTCCCAAAGCATTTTCCCATAAAGGTACTAATCCCAATGCAATAGAGGCCATTGTATCCAATTGTGCTTCTGTAACATCTTTGCAGATCCCTGTTGGCAATGTAATACGGTGTGCTTCTTTCATTTTTTTAAACAAAGCGACTCCTTCCGGGTAATAGGCTTCTAGTTTATCAAAAACCAGACAATTACCTAATCCATGTTTTGTACCCAGTACATACGCCAATCCATAACTCATAGCATGTGCAACTCCTACCTGAGAATACGCAATACTCATTCCTCCGTGCCAAGATGCCATCATCAATTTGGCGTTCATTTCTTCTGTAGTCAGCTCATTTTTCAGAAAAACTTCCTTACACAAATCCAATGCTTTTTCTCCATAACTTTGACTAAAAGCGTTTAAATAGGTTCCATTTAATGATTCTACACAATGGATATAACAATCCATTCCGGTATAAAACCATTGATCTGCCGGAACTCCTGATAATAATTCCGGATCTAATACGACCTGATCAAAAGGAGTATAATCAGAATTTATTCCCAATTTTCTTTCCGGTCCTGTAAGCACAGTCGTTCTGGACACCTCTGCTCCTGTTCCTGAAATAGTCGGGATTCCCATATGGTACACCGCTTTATTTGTAACCAGGTCCCAGCCTTGATAATCAGAAGCTTTCCCATGATTCGTCAACATAATTGATACAGCTTTGGCTAAATCCAATACAGATCCACCTCCTATTCCAATAATACCGCTGGGAATATATGGGTAGTCGACTTTTAATTTTTCTACTAAAGCATCTACCTGACTTGTTTTTGGTTCTTCTTTAGTGGATATATAAATAATTGTATCCTGACCTTCTATAGGCAATCGTTCTGCTATAACGGATGGTTTATTTTCGAAAACATCATCTATTAAATAAATAAATGGTGCTCCTTCTTTTCTTTCCGGTCTTATAATCTCATGTAACTGATTAAAAGATCCTGCCCCAAATATCACTCTGGGGACCATCGGAAAATTTTTATACCCGGAAGTATTCGATACTTCTTTTTTTTCAATAGTGTTAGCTTCAGTACTCAAAAGATTCTTTTTGTTAAGTAGTTTTTTTGCTTTTTCTAAATCTTCAGGGGTATCAATTTCTACACCTTCTTGGTGCGTCACTACCATTTTTATATTCTTACCGTATTCCAGATAGCGAATACACTCTATCTTTTCTGATGCCTCTAGTGTCCTCATAGGCAACTGATAAAAATTTAAAATAGCTTCTTTTCGAAAGGCATAAATTCCTTTATGCTTATAATAGGTGTGGTTTATTTCTTTGTCTCTTGGATATGGAATAGGTGCTCTGGAGAAGTATAATGCATAGTCATTTTTATCAACTATTACTTTGACGCTATTCGGATTTACGATCTCATCCCAATCATTCATTGGGATCATCAGACTAGCCAAGTCAATACGTGCTGCATCTTCTCCGTAAAAAACATCCAGTACTTTCTCTAAACTTTCTCGTTCTGTAAAGGGCTCATCTCCCTGGACATTCACTACAATATCGATGTCCATATCTTTTACGGCTTCTGCAATCCGATCACTTCCACAATCATGTTCTTCTTTACTCATGATTGCTTTTCCTCCATGCGATGTAATTTCTGTATAAATAATATCACTATCAGTCACTACAAATACATCATCAAACAACTTTGTTTCTACGGCTGCTTCATAGGTTCTTCTAATCACTGTTTTTCCTTCCAGATCTTGCATTAACTTTCCAGGAAAACGGGATGCAGCGTAGCGCGCCGGAATCATAGCAATGGTCCTCAACTTAACTTTATTCAAAATGGTTTGCTTTTTCTCAGCGTCAAAAATACTTTTTTTTATCATTATTTTTCTTTTGAACCTTTAAATAGTTTTTTGTACATCTTTCTAAAGAGAAAAAATAATCCGATAACCAATACGATAGCAATAAGAGGTGCAAATACAGAAGCTACTGACATAACAGTCGCAGTTCCTGTTTCTACGGTCGCAACTACAGGGTTTGCCAATCCTCCTGTGGTTGCCGTCGATGTTAAGCGGGAGGCTCCCATCGTACTCTTCACAGAAGCTGCAGTCCCCCCTCCTGCGATAATAGCAAGCGACCATGTAAGAAAGGGATCCAAATTTGCTACTGTAGATACCATTACAGCGGTTCCTGCAATTGCTGCTAATGGGATCGCAATGGAATCTAATAAATTATCAAACCAGGGAATGTAATAGGCGAAGATCTCTACGACAGTAGCTACTGATAATGTAATAATAGCAGCATTACTCCCTACCCACTGCCATTCTTCGTTTAATGGTATAATCTGAAAATAACCAGCTAAACTTACTGCTAATAAGGGTAAAAACACCCTGAACCCAACAGAAACTGCCAATCCTATTCCCAGACAGATACTTATAATTGTTTCTTGCATTTTCTAAAAATACTAATTCTCTATAAAAAAATCATCTTTAAACCCTATGAGGTATAACTTCTCTTTCGCTCTTGTTACAGCTGTATACAACCATCTTAGGTAATCTTTTGATATTCCATCTGGCAGATAGGGTTGCTCTATAAAGATCGTATCCCATTGTCCTCCCTGAGATTTATGACATGTAATCGCATAAGAAAACTTGACCTGTAGTGCATTGAAATACTTATTGTTTTTAACCTTCATAAACTTTTTATATTTAGAAGTTTCATTTTCATAATCCTTCATCACTTCCTGATATAACCGATTGGAGTCTTCATATGTCAATGAGGGAGTTTCTGCTTCTAAAGTATCTAATACCAATACTGTGTCAAATGGTTTTTGATTCGGGTAATCAACCATACTGATCTTCACTTCTGCAAAACGAAAACCATACAACTCTTTTATTCCATAAATTTCTAATACTTTAATCGTATCTCCATTAGCTATAAAACCTGCTTCACTCTTGGTATCCAACCAATAATAGTTATTTTTTACGACCATTAAGTAATCTCCTGCGGATAACTCTTCTTCCTGAAATAAAATTCTGGATCTAATCTGTTTATTATAAATATTAGCTCTTTTATTGGAGCGAACTACAATTACGGATTCTTCATGTCCGGCATTGGCATATGAATCATTTAAAGCATCCATAATCTCATGTCCATCTATAAGTCGAATCACATCCGGATATCCTTGTATGTCAAACTGAAAATGATCATAAAACCCTTCATTAAGCAATTCTCTTAGTCGGGTAGCATTCATTAGAATCCCACTATCTTCTGCTTGTCGTACTACTTCATCTAGTTCTATTGCTGTCACTTCTTTATTAAAGCCTAATGATAAAGTATCTACTTCTAATGCAGGGCTTACTTCTAATTTTACTGGTGGCAACTGAGCAGTATCCCCTATAAAAAGAATCTTACATCTATGACCAGAATACACGTGCATCATCAGGTCATCCAATAAGGATCCATTCTCAAATAATTTACTTTCACTTGGCGCGTCAGATATCATGGAGGCTTCATCCACAATAAAAATGGCATTTCTTTTTTTATTTTGTTTTAGCTGAAAAGCCATGCCTCCTGATCCGTTTTTTTTGGGGTAATAGATATTTCTGTGAATTGTTTGTGCTTGTTTTCCCGAGTAATTACTGATCACCTTAGCAGCTCTACCTGTAGGTGCTAATAATACCGGACTTAATTTTGCTTTCCACAAATTCTTGACCAAGGTTCCTATCAATGTCGTTTTTCCTGTTCCTGCATATCCTTTTAGCAAAAAAAGACCATCTTTATCATCTGACAACACAAATTGTGCTATTTTTTGCAGAACGACATCCTGTTTTATAGTAGGTTGGAAGGGAAAATCATTTTTTAATAGTGTGTAAAATTCTGTTTCCCTCATAAAAAAATATTAATCTTTTTGTACATATATGTTGTTAATAAATCAAAGATAATAATGATTTTTTGTGAATAAACTTTTACGATTAAAAAAAAATTGTAGATTTGCGTATACACTAATGTTTAAAAGCTAAATTATAAAATGAAAATTGTTCTTCAATTAGTTCTGTGGGTAGTTATCGCTTTTCTAGGTTACCTAGTATTCAATTCTATCAACGGTCCCGTTAAATTCAATCAGGTTAAGAAAGTACGTTATGCTAAAGCTATTGAAAACTTAAAGGATATCAGAAAGGCTGAATTAGCTTATAAAACAGTGACAGGGAAATTCGAAAAAGATCCGGCGAAATTAATTGCGTTTATAGACACTGCTAAGTTTACACTTACACAGAGAAGAGATTCTAGTTTTATTCGTTTTAATAAAATTCTTAAAATTGATGAGCCAAGAGATACAGTTGTTATAGATACTCTTGGATATGCATCTGTAAAAGATTCTTTATTCAAAAATGATAATTATAAAAATATGTTTAAAGTTCCTGTGGAAGGAAAAGATGCTAATTTTGAACTGAATTCTGGTTTCATAGAGAAAAACGATCTTAAGATTGCTGTTTTTGAAGCAAAAGTTGCTAAAGACATCTTATTACATGATCAAGATTCTGATTTATTAGCACAGGAAAAAGAAGTACGTTCTGTAGATGGTGTTAATGGTACTCACCTTTCCGTAGGATCAATGACTGAAGTAAACACTTCTGGTAACTGGCCAAAATCTTATGGATCAAACGATCAGTAATACTACAGATAATACAATACATCGACTGTCCATTCAAGTAAGCTTGAATGGACTTTCTTTTTGTACGGCAAATGAGGATAATGAAATCTTGTATTTATACGAAAAAGATTTTGGGACATACTTATCGCCCGAACAAACCTTAAAAGTCATAAAAGATACTTTTAACACACAAACGGTATTACATAAGGCGTGTTCTACCGTAGAAGTTCTCTATGCTAATGACTTATATACTTTTGTTCCTAAAGCCTTATTTTCAGAAGTTTTATTAAAAGAATACCTGCGTTATAACGTAAAAATACTGGCTACGGATTTTATTACATATGATGCTTTAGAACAACACGAGCTCATCACTGTATATGTACCATATGCCAATATCAATAATTTCTTTTTTGACACCTATGGATCTTTTACTTACAAACATATAAGCACTGTATTAGCTGACCGGTTACTCACACAGGAAAAACATAGTGAAACCGTAAAAATGTTTGTACATGTTTCGAAAAAAACATTTGAAATCATCGTTATCAACAAAGGGAAGTTTGTTTTAGGAAATACATATGTATATCAAACTAAAGAAGATTTTTTGTATTACCTTCTTTTTACGGCAGAACAACTACAGTTAAACCCTGAAGAATTTGAACTGGTGTTTCTAGGAGCCATTACTAAAGACAGTGAACTATACAACATTGCCTATACTTACATTCGGAATATTCGCTTTGGAGAAAGTAACATTCGCTTAAAGAACCCTGGAATGTTCCCTACATTTGAACCACATCAACATTATACTTTACTAAATCATTTCTAGATATGCGTATTATTTCGGGATCTCATAAAGGAAAACGATTACAAGCTCCAAAAAAGCTCCCCGTTCGTCCAACAACTGATATGGCAAAAGAATCCTTATTCAATATATTGAATAACCAGTATTCTTTTACAGAAATCAACGTTATTGATTTATTTGCTGGTACAGGTAATATCAGTTTTGAGTTTGCATCTCGAGGAACTGAGCATATTACAGCTGTTGACGCTCATTACGGATGTGTAGGATTTATAAAAAACACTGCTCAATCGCTGGATTTTTCTATTGATACCATCAAAAGTGATGTATACTCCTATCTAGAGAAAGTTAAAAAAACGGCTGATATTATTTTTGCTGATCCTCCATATGATTTTACGCAAGAACAATTTGAAACGATTGCTTCATTAGTATTTACACATGAATTACTAGAGGATGATGGTGTTTTAATTATAGAGCACTCCAAACATACATCATTAGAAACTACTCCTCACTTTTCTTATGCCAGAGGATATGGAGGTTCTGTATTTAGTTTCTTCGAAAAAACAAGTTAAATAGAATTCCTGTGTCACTTTTAGAAAAGAAGTACTCATTTCAGGTCCCCTTTTATCATATGTTTCGTACTTACTTCAGCGTAGTTATTACCGCCTGAGGTTTTTTATTATTATAAATAAACCCAGCCACAGCGTACCCCACGCGCACTGTAGCTTAGGTTTACGTATCGTATCAATTATGTAATATAGCATTACACATTGGATACCCTTATATCTATTAATGACATTAATCACCGATTTGTTACCCTAATTTTCAATAAAAAATGCAGAAAATTTTATTTCCTGCATTTTTATTCGTTTTTAGATTAAGAAAAAGAAGCCTTCTTTCTATAATCTTCTTAGTAAATATTTTGCTTTTTCTTTATAAACTCCGTCATATTTGATTAGTTTCTCCAACGTTTCTTTAGACAACGAAAGCTTACGATCTTTTATATAGCTTAATGACAGATACCATAAAGCTGCTTCGTATAAAGAGTCTTTCTTTTTTATAGCAGAAAACTGCTCTATTGCTTTTTGTATCTCTCCGGTATTCAAATAACTATTTCCCATATACATATACAATAAAGCTGTACGGGGAATTCTATCTGTAACAGATGAAACTACCTGACCATAATTCTCGTGAGCATAATACTGATATAGTCGATGTAATTCTTTATCGTGCTCCTCTCCTCTTGTTACACTTTCTACCGGATAGGGTACATATACAGAAGCAAATATTTCCTCCGGCGTCTCTTGTTTTCCAAAGATATTCCAACTAGCAACTCCTAATCCGATAACCAAAAGAACAGAAGCAGCTATCTTCAAGAAAAACCATTTCTTTTCCGAAAAGAGTGTCTTCTTATTTGTATCCGCATGACTTTCTTCTGACTCAGAAATTATTTTTTTTATTTTTCTCGTATAATCTATTGTATCCCTGTCTTTTAATACTGTATGTAAATAACGATGTTTCTCTACTTCAATTTGCAATGCCTGATCATTCGTCATCTCATGTTCAAACTGTATTTTTTCCTGATCTGACATATCATGCTCCAGATATGCTTCAATTCTTTCAAAAAGTTCTTGTGTCCTTTCCATTATCTTCTAACTCCTTTCCGTATTACTATATCTTAATTCATCATACATTGGGTCATTTTCTATCATCTCCAATAATCGTTTTTTACATTCGAATTTCTTTTTTCTGGCATACCCTTCTGAATATCCTGTAATCGTTGAAATTTCTCGCATACTTTTTCCTTCAAAAACGAGATTTAAAACTTCAAGGCAACGATCCCCTAATTGCAAAAAGTACTTTCTATATAGACTTTCCTGCTCCTTCTTTTCTAATTCTTCTTGAATTGATTGCTCAGTTATTTCAGATATCATCAATGGTTCTTCTTTAAATTGTAACCGCTTATTTTTTCTCAATCGATTTCTCCATATATTCTTGCAAACTGCATAAAAATAAGTTTTCAAAGAATATCGAATATCTAAGGGGTCCGTTTTAAATTTTTGATAGACAAATACAATTGCATCTTGAAAAACATCTTCTACATCCTGTTCATTCCCAGAATTTTTTAGCACATACCCCTTAATGTACGGGATATTATTCTTGTAGAAGGATTTAATAACGGTTTCATCTCCCGCAATAATACCTGTCAAAATCTTCTTATCTTCGGTTTCTATCATAGATTAATGTTACAACTAAGCCAAATGTTACTTTTTAATATAGGGAGTATATGTCAATATTTACAAAAATAGTATTTTTAAACACTCAGGTATTCTTTTCTTCTATTAAAAAAAAGGAAACCTTCTCTAACTACTAATATCAAATTGACAGTATAAATGAACTATTTTTTAAAAATTATAAATACTTTTTTAATTTTTATTTGTTTTACAACTTTTACTTATGCCCAGCAAGACACTATTAGTGCTAACATATATCTCAAAAAAGCAGATTCACTAATTAATAAATATCAATGCGCTCCCTCAGTTGACTATACTCAAAAGGCTTTAGCTATCTATCAAAAAATCAACCACTGGGAAAAAATTGCCAAATGCCATAATCTTTTATCCGAAAACTATTCCTATTTAGAAAAGGGGGATCTTTCATTACTGCATGCAAACAAAGCACTGGCTATATTACAAACGTATTTACCTAATCATATTGAACGATATTCTACATACCTCAATCTCGCTTTTTATTATGATGAAGTATTATACGATTATCCTACAGCGCTTGATTACTTTGACAAAGCATTAGAAGTAGTAAAGAATGATCCTGAGAAAAACGCTTTAAAAATAGCAAGTTTATATAATAATATGGGAATTACATGCCGAAATATGGCTTCTTATGAGAAATCCAGTAACTATTTCAGATCTTCGCTTAAAATGTATTTATCCCATAAAGACACTGAACCCATCAGTATCGCATATGTATATGCTAACATAGGGCTTACATACCAGCTTCAGGGAGAATATAGTAAGGCTCTTGACTTACAGGAAAAATCTTTAGAAATTAAAAAAAAGGTGCTGGGTAAAGATCATCATCAAGTTGCTTATCAATATCACGATATAGGAATTCTTCTAAAAAGAATGGGGCAATATGATAAGGCCTTACTCTCCTTCAATAAAACACTGGATATCTTAAGTGAAAAATCAGAACAATATGTCCCTGTTATTAGTAATTCCATTGGAACACTTTATAAGGAAATGGGTGAATATGATAAAGCGATATCTTATTATAACAAAGCTATTCATTATATGATTAAAAAAGATGGAGGTATGAAAGATAAGCCTGATTACGCCACTTTTTATAACAATATCGGATATGCATATTTCAAAAAAAAACAAATAGATAATGCTATAAAAAACTGTACTAAATCTTTAGATATATTACATAAAATATTTACAGATACATCCCATCCCAGTTATGCATATACCTATAAAAATCTATCAAAAATAGCATTACAACAACAAAATTATACCCTAGCTCTGGAATATCAACATAAGGTACGGGAGATTTTTACTTCCCATATGAATGAACGTCTGATTGATTTTATAGAAGCTCATAATGACCTGGCATTGATCTATCTGAAAATGAAGGATTTCAAAACAGCTTCGAAACATTTTCATATTGCATTAGAACACAATAAAGCGGTTCAAACAACCAGCTTCTCTCCTACGCTCTATTTTAATCCCAACCAACTACTTATCTCTTTAGAAGGGATGGCAGATATAAAATACCAACAATATATCACTACTAAAAATGCATCATTATTAGAAGAAAGTAACCTCTATCATCAACAAGTAGGTGACCTGATTACAGATTGCAGGCAATTACTGACTTCTTATAAAGATAAGATAGTTTTTTCTAAAAGAGTAAAAAGTATCTATACCAAATCAATTCTTAGTTCTCTTCAGAACCCTCATGACAATAGTGCTATACATAATGCTTTTTACATTTCTGAAAAATCCAAATACAACACACTCAGGGAACTACTAAGTATCAGTAATGCCAAGCAATTTTTAGAGTTACCGGAAACAATCACTTCTGCTGAGGAGCATTACAAGAAGAAATATGCCGAATACACTTCTAAAATTGAAAAACTTGACAGCAAAAAAAAGGAGGATTCTCTACAAATCATGTCATTGGAAAGTTCTTTACTTGATATTACAAAAATACAGGACTCTTTAACTACTGTCATTGAGAAAAAATATCCTCAATACCATCAGTTAAAATACAATACAACCACTAGTAGTATTGAAGAAATTCAACAACGATTAGATTCTCGAACCACTTTATTGGAATATTTTACCAACGATAGTATTTTATATGCATTTACAATCAATAAAAAACAGGTTTATGCACAACAGTTAAACATATCCTCTCTTAAAGAACAAATTGCACAATTACAACATGCGATATCAAATAAAGAACACACTACCTACATATCACTAGCACATTCATTGTATACACAGCTAATTGCTCCTATAAAAAACCAACTAACCGGAGACCAATTAATTATTATCCCTGATGAATATTTGTGGCATGTTCCTTTCGAGCTGTTATTAACAATGGTTCCCGAATCAAATAACCAAAAGGATTTCCCTTATCTTCTGGAGGAGTATGCCATTTCTTATGCAAATGCTGCAAGTATGTTATTTACTAATTCTACAAAAAAAACAACTCCTGATATAAAACAAGAATGCCTTGCTTTTTCTTTTTCTGACACGACTAGTATCTCGGAGAATCCTACTACTATAAAACTGGCTACTTTAAGAGATTCAGGAGATGATTTACCTGGTACGAGAAAAGAAATTAAAGCCATTTCTAATATTATTGGAGGAAATTATTTTTATGGGAAAGATGCCAATGAAAAAAACTTCAAAAAAAATGCAAATACCTATGCTATTTTGCATCTCGCATTACACGGAGAAGTCGACAACAACAATCCAGAAAACTCCAGATTATTATTTACAAAAAACAAAGACTCTATAGAAGACAATATCTTATACAGTCATGAACTGTTCGCCATGAACATTCCATCAAAACTAACAGTTCTAAGCGCATGTAATACCGGAACCGGAAAAATAGCTAAAGGAGAAGGAGTCATGAGTCTTGGAAATGCTTTTCAATATGCAGGAACTAAAAGTTTATTGCTAAGTTACTGGGAGGTTTCTGATAAGGCTTCTCCTTTTATCATGCAGCAATTTTACAAAAACCTATCTTCTGGTATGAACAAAGCTAAAGCACTCCAAAAAGCCAAATTAGCTTATCTAAAAACCTCAGATATTCACAGTATTCATCCTTTTTACTGGGGAGGTTTTTATCTGGTAGGTGATAGTACCCCCATCCCTTTTGACCATCCTATTAACACCTGGTATTTATTGGCAACAGTTCTATTACTAGGACTAGCAGGTCTATATATATACAGAAGAAAGAAAAACAGCTAACACAATCCGAACTATTAAGGCATTATCTTATTTCTTAAACACCATTAACTCTTGTTTTTAAAAAAACAAAAATAGCTTCTCTATATAGGGGAAGTGTACTTTTTATTCGACATATTCATATAATACAATAAACCTAACGAATGAAAAAAGTATTTCTAATCTTTATATCCCTATTATTGGGATATTCAAATGGATTGGCTCAAGGAAAACTTTCTAAAGCAAAAAATGAATTAAGAAAAGAAAAGCAGTCCGGTAGCCGATCTGGCAACACAGACCAAGCTTATGAAACCTACACTTCCTATGATGATAGTTTTGATAGCTATATAGCTAATTCTATTGCAGAAGGTATTTTTTTAGGCATTGCTTATGTAGCGGGTATGGTTACATATGGAACTTTAATCGGTGAAGGGGCTCCCAGAACTATGAATCACTACCCATACAGAGAACACAGCTATGGTCATTATCTGTTCGATAGCACAGCAACTGGTGCTTCGTACAACCTTCATATAAAGGGTTCTTTTTTTGCTAATGACCAGTCTACCAGTGCTACTGCTCTTCAACTTCAGTATAAATTCCATCCGTTAATTAGTGTTGAAGGAAGTCATCTTCACTTTTTTGAACGAGATGTTATTGCCAATGAAAACCTGGATATTTCCAGCTTGCTTATCAACTATCACAGAGTACGAGAAAAACATATATCTGCCTGGTGGGGAGTTGGTGCTAGTTATGTAGCTAATGAAGTACATCATTTTGGTTTTGCCTATCAACTGGGGGTAGAAATTTTCCCCATAAAACCAATTAGTTTATTTACATCCTGGAAACAAAGCTTTATTAATCACAGTAGTATTGACGAATATAAACTCCACCTAAAATATTACTTAAAAAACACTGCCATCAGTACCGGTTTTAACTATTATGAAATTGGTTCTCATAATATGCCAGGAATTCATCTGGGATTAGAATTAAAACTATAATTGCAAATAAAAAGCGTCACCAAAAATTTGATGACGCTTCTTTGATTTTTTATAAAAATTTATTTTTTAATTGCCTCATAAATAATTCGTTGAATCTCAGATCGAATATCATTAGAAATTAATTTTCTATTAGCAGCATCCGGAAATGTTCTGTTACTAAGGAATACATATACAATTTCCTCTTTAGGGTCTGCCCAGGTGAATGTCCCGGTAAAACCACTATGTCCAAAACTAGTCATAGAAATACACCCGCAGGTAGGTCCCACTTCTCCTAATTGTGGTTTATCAAATCCTACACCTCTACGTACGTCTTTATGACAAAAATGACATTTATTAAATTCCGCCAAGGTTTCTGAAGTAATATATTTCTTTCCTCCGTACGTTCCCCCGTTGAGATACATTTGCATTATTTTGGCTACATCATTGGCATTGGAAAACAACCCCGCATGACCACCTATACCTCCAAACATTGCAGCTCCCTGATCATGTACATATCCATGAATCACCTGTCCCCGAAATGCCTGGTCATTTTCTGTTGGTATAATTCTCTTTTTACCAAACTTATGTATCGGAAGATAGCCGGTATTATTCGCTCCCAATGATTTATAAAAATGTTGTTGTGTCAGCTCATCCAACGAACTCCCATAATGATTCTCTAAATAGGTTTTCAATAAATAATAAGGCAGATCACTATACTTATATCGCAAGCGATTTCTCAAAGGACTTTCTTTGATTCTCAGCAATAATGAATCTTTCATATCACTTCTCAGATATAAATTATTAGCTACCTGAATCGAAAATTCATCTGATTTCTTTTTTCTATAATACTTTGTATCAGGTTTACCTGTTACTGTATCCAATGTTTTTAGGTAAAATGGAATCCACGATCTAAACCTCGCATAATGAGAAAGCATTGATTTTATAGAAGTGTTTTCTTTATTTGAACCTTTAAAATCCGGAAGCATCTCTCCAACAGTTGTTTGCAAAGAAACCAATCCTTTATCTTTAAGTTCCATTGTCAAAGGCAGTGTTGACAAAATTTTAGTCAATGATGCCAAATCATAGATATCAGTCCCTTTTACTTCTTGTTTTTTAGCATAAGTATGGTATCCGTAGTTTTTATCAAAAATGACCTTTCCTTTTCTGGCTACAATCAACTGTAAACCTGGTGCCATTTTTTCTCGTAATGTAACAGCTACTACTGAATCAATTTTCTTCAGTTTTTCTGAATTCACTCCTACACTCTCTGGAATACCATATGACAACCTGTGTAATGATCGCATTTTAATCCCCGTATTAACTGGAAATTCCTCTCCAATACTCACCGGTAATGTTCCTTTTGCTTCTATTGCTCCGAATAATAATTGAGCAGTTTTCTCCTGAGCTACCTCACTATTCTGGTACGCCATAATAATCCCATCCAAATTGGTTGTTGTTTTGAGATCTAGCATCGCATAAGGTCTGGCAAAAACATTTAAAATTGTAGTATTCAAACGAGCAATCTCATACAACCAAACCAATTCTTTATCTTTGAATTTATAGCCTTTCCACGGATGCGCATTTGATTTATGAAAACCTACAATCACATAATTATATTGTTTTAGCTTTTCTATCATATCCGCCAGATTATCAGCTTTTACCCAGTCTACTTTGGTATATTTTTGTAATGTTTGATAAAATGGAGTTCCGTCATCATCTCCTAATGACACATAGGCTACATTTTTGATATCCAGATTCTTTACCGGCAGAACAGCTCTGTCATTTTTTACAACCGTCAGGGAATTCTCTACCAGTTTATGCTGCAATAATTGTGTCTTTAAGTCATTGAGATCCTCGTATAAATTTGTTGTATCAATTGGTTTATACTGATGTAATCCTGCCTTATATTTAGCCAGTAAAATCTTTTTTACAGAATGAGACAAACGTTCTTCTGTTATCTCTCCTGCATAATATGAGGCTATAATTTTCTGAGTCGCCTTTGGCACATCTTCAGAAATAAGTAGTATATCATTTCCTGCTTTAAAAGCTGCTAAATCAATATCGCCTGGTTCACTAAAATTAGAAGCTCCTTTCATATTCAGCGCATCGGTAAAAATAAGTCCTTTATACCCTAAACTATCCTTAAGCAACCCTGTCACTATTTTTTCTGAAATAGAAGAAGGGTAATTAGATCGTGTTTCCAGACTAGGAATATTAAGGTGTGCTACCATAACACTTGCTACTCCTTCTTTTATTAGCTTTCTATACGGATATAATTCTATGCTATCAATCCGTTTTGCATCAAACTCTACAGTCGGCAATGTTTTATGAGAATCCTGATCTGTATCACCATGCCCAGGAAAGTGTTTCGCACTGGCCAAAACTCCTGCCTGCTGCATTCCCCTCATAAAAGCTGCTGCCTTTTGAGTTACATTTTCTTTTTCTTCCCCGAAGGATCGATTCCCTATAATAGGATTTTTAGGATTGGTATTAATATCGACCACTGGTGCAAAATTCATATGCACCCCTAGGCGCTTACAATGCCTCCCTATTGCCTTTCCTGTTTCCTCTATCAGCAAAGTGTCTTTTATTGCTCCCAAGGTCATATTCCAGGGAAATGCATGTGTTGAATCCAAACGCATTGATAATCCCCATTCTGCATCCATAGCCATCATGAGCGGAATTTTGGAAATTTCCTGATACTCATTACTCAACTTGGCTTGTCTTTGTGGTCCTCCCTTAGAGAAAATAATACCACCTATGTGATATTCTTTTATAAGAGTTTTGATTTTATCAGTTTCTTTTTTGGATTTGGAAGAAAATACATCCACCATAAACAACTGCCCAACTTTCTCTTGTAGGGTCATGGTGTTATAGATCGTATTCACCCAATTTTCCTGAGCTTCTCTATCTGCAGTATATAAAGGGTTTACTTCCTGAGAAAAAATAGCATATGGTAGCAGAAAAGCTATGCAATATAGAGTAGGGACAATTATATTTTTCACAGGACTTTATTTAATGAATCGATTGTGCCAGCTGTCTTTTGCCGGAACTTCCCAACTAGTTTTATACTCTGC
Source organism: Aquimarina sp. TRL1 (assembly GCF_013365535.1). Taxonomy (NCBI): domain Bacteria; kingdom Pseudomonadati; phylum Bacteroidota; class Flavobacteriia; order Flavobacteriales; family Flavobacteriaceae; genus Aquimarina; species Aquimarina sp. TRL1. The sequence continues at coordinate 4,706,997 of NZ_CP053590.1, forward strand.
TATATTCGTTACCAGGTTATTAAAAACAATCGTATTAGGTGAAACAGATTTGTTTTTAGCCATTTTCTTAAAATCTACTAATGGCTTATACGCTACGAACTCCCCTTGTTTAAAGGAAACATTCATCTTATCCATAAGATCCACATTATAATCTGCTTCTAAATCTTGAATAAAACGTACGGAAGCATCAATAGAACACCCTGTAGCTTGATTTACTTTTTGATCCAGCCCTATTACGATAAATCGTTTGTATTTTATTTCGAATCCAGCTTTTAGGTCTGCACCATGAGCAGTCCATTGTTCCAGGAAAGAGTTTGCTTTTTTATTTATTTCTTCTAATTCTTCTGCGGAAAATGATCTATTAGCCTGATATATCCATATTCTGGACTCATCAGGTAGTTCTTTAAAATCTACTATCATCAGCTAACTTTTTATAATGGAAAGTAACAAAAACTATTCCTAATATATATCATAATAAAATGTTAATATAATATATCTTTTTAACAGCTCTAATGCAGGAATCACCTACTATAAATCCTGTGCAGAAGCTATTAGTTCTGCTATATCTAATACATCAATGCTATCTTCTTTCTCTTTACTTTTTACTCCGTCTGTCATCATGGTATTACAAAACGGACAGCCTGCTGCGATAATATCAGGTTTAGTCTGCAAAGCATCTTCTGTTCGCTCTACATTAACATCTTTATTTCCTGGTTCGGGTTCTTTAAACATTTGTGCACCTCCAGCTCCACAGCATAAACCATTTCGTTTACATCGTTTCATTTCTATCAATTCCACCTCTAACTTACGAAGTAAATCTCTTGGCGCTTCATAGACGTTATTAGCTCTTCCTAAGTAGCAAGGATCGTGAAATGTAATTCTCTTTCCTTTAAACTTTCCTCCTTCTACTTTTAATCTACCTTCTTCCAAAAGTGACTTTAAGAATTCCGTATGATGCATTACTTCATAGTTTCCTCCCAATGCCGGATATTCATTTTTTAATGTATTAAAGCAATGAGGACAGGTTGTTACCACTTTCTTTATCTCATATGCATTCATTACTTCTATATTCGTAACTGCCTGCATCTGAAACAAAAATTCATTCCCTGCTCTTTTGGCAGGATCTCCGGTGCAACTTTCTTCTGTTCCTAAAACAGCATAATCAACCTGAGCATTATGTAGGAGTTTGACAAAGGCTTTTGTTATTTTTTTGGCTCGATCATCAAAACTTCCAGCACATCCAACCCAAAACAATACCTCTGGCATTTTTCCTGCTGCCATATACTCTGCCATTGTTGACACTTTTACTGCTTCACTCATACTTTTATTTTATTTCTTAAAGAAGTACTCATCCTGGAGAAAGATTAGGATGAGTACATCATTTTATTAATCGTGTTTTCCGTCATCGAATACCTCTATCGTCACCACTCTTTCTACCAGTTCTGTAAATTTACCGGTATATCGCGTCGCTTTGACTAAATGATTATCTATCCAATGATAGTTTCCTCCTCTTGGCTTCCCCATTAACATACTGTGATATTTAAATCCATGCTCTTTCAGCCAGTTTTCGGTCACTTCTCTATGTTCTTCTGTTCTGGAAGTAAAAAAGCAAATTATATGACCTTCATCATACCATTTGTTTAAAGTCGCCAGGGCATCCGGAAAGGGTTTACAAGTTCCCATTCGTTCTGGCTCTTCATTAGGAACATCTTCTGTAATAGTTCCATCGATATCGATTAAATAGTTTTTAATACCTTCCGGCAATACAGGACTGATATGCTGTCCTTCTTCTATCTTATCGTGTAAGAGCTTCTCTACTTCTTCTTTTTTCATAACTTTTAGTTTTCTTTTTTTAAAAATTGTCGGTTAACTATATTTATAACTTATGGTTAGCAAGTTACTGGTTATTTTTTAAGATTCCTCACTCCAATTTAATCTATCCATCTGGTTAAATGGCCATGGAGCTCCGTTATTCTCTATATTAGACATCATATTATTAAGATCTGAAGGTGCTGCACTCTGTTCCATCACCAGATATCGTCTCATATCGATAATAATTGACAAGGGACTTATTCCTATTGGGCAAGCTTCTACACAGGCATTACAACTTGTACATGCCCATAATTCTTCTGTAGAGATATAATCATTTAACAACTGCTTTCCATCATCTACAAAAGTTCCTCCATTTTTATCAATATTATCTCCTACTTCTTTTAATCGATCTCTGGTATCCATCATAATCTTACGAGGAGATAATTTTTTTCCTGTTTGATTGGCAGGGCATTCACTTGTACAACGTCCACATTCCGTACATGTATACGAGTTTAATAATTGTACCCAGTTTAAATCTGCAACATCAGAGGCTCCAAATTTTTCGGGAACAGCCTCTTCTCCTTCTTCTCCCTCATTTTCTGCCGGTGCTGCAAACGGATCTGCATTAGGGTCCATCATCAGCATTACTTCATCTGTTACCGCTTTTAAATTATCTAATTGTCCCTTGGGATTTAGGTCGGCATAGTAGGTATTAGGAAATGCCAACATTATATGCAGGTGTTTTGAGTAGTACAAATAATTCAGAAAGATTAGTATCCCTACAATATGCAACCACCAGGCTCCTCTTTCCAAAACAATTAATGCTGTTTCTGACATCCCACTAAATAACGGGCTGATAAACTGACTTATTGGATATGCTCCGGCTTTTACGTAATGCGCTGCATCTAGTGCTTGCAATTGTAAATCCGCTGCATTCATTACTAAAAACAATGTCATAAGAACCATTTCGAAATACAAAATAAGGTTCCCATCGTTTTTGGGCCATCCTTTCATTTCCGGATTCCAAAAACGTTTTAGTTTGATCACATTTCTTCGAATCCAAAAAACGATAACTCCTACCAAGACCAGAAATGCAAGAATTTCAAAAGACCCAATCAGAAAATCGTACAATCCTCCTAAAAAGCTAAAAATACGATGAGTCCCGAAAATACCATCTATAATAATTTCCAGTACTTCTATATTAATAATGATAAATCCGATATATACCACCAAATGCAATATTCCGGCTACCGGGCGTCTTACCATTTTGGTCTGCCCCATCGCCACCATCGCCATTTGTTTAAATCGTTCCTTTTTATTGTCAGATCGATCTACACTTCTTCCTAATCGTACATTTCTAATAACTTTTCGGATATTCAAAGTAAAATATCCTATCCCTGCTACTAAAACAAGTACAAAAAGTATGTTCGGTATATATTGCATGTGTTATTTAGTTTACTGTATTGAATCTGTTGGTTTTACATAAGGAGTGTTCTTTTTTCCAAATACGGAAATATGAACATATCTTTTTGGATTTAGTCTCAGGTCTTCTAACAATGTCTCCAGTTGCTTACTGGCCTGTTCTAAATTCGTATACAATTTCTTGTCTTTCAGCAGTTTTCCTACGGTTCCTTTCCCTGCATTGATATCACTGGAAATTTTATTAAAATTCGCTAGCACCGCTTCTAATTCTCTACTCAATTTAGCCGCATCTACCTGCGATAATGAACCCGAAAACTTATTTAGGTTAGTAGACATCTGATCTAAATTGGTAAATGTATTATTCAATTTCTGTTCATTACCACTTAACATAGCATTCAAAGAACCTGAGGCTTGTTTAAAATTTCGTACAGTAGTACTTAAATCACTAAAAATAGTATTAATGTTATTTTGCGTGTCTTCTGATAGTACTTTATTAATTGATACTAACAATGAATCCGCATTCATTACTGCTAATTCTATTTTTTGCTGAAGAGGCGTTAACTTAGAAGTCATTAGATCTATAATCCCTCCTTCTACTTTTCCGTTTAGCGTATCCTTATTTTTTGCTTCCAGTCCCTGTTGATAGGTGGGGATAATTGCTAATGATTTTCCCCCAATAAGTCCACTCCCTGATATTTTAGCCAAACTGTTTTTAGAAAATTTAAAATCGTTGTTTACACTAAACTTAACAATTAGTTTTCCCGAAGCATCAAAAAAATCGATGGCTACCACTTTTCCTACTACCAATCCATTAATTGTTACTGGTGAGGAAGGTATCAATCCTTCTACATTATCGTAGATAGCGTATAAAGTTCTATTATTTTCAAAAAGATTCTTTCCTTTTAAAAAACTATATCCAAAAATAAGAAGAGCAATCGCGCAAACTGCTAAGATTCCTGTCTTGACTTCTCGAGTAAATTTCAAAATATTGAGGTTTTAATGACAAATTTATGATAAAAAATACATTTTTACTGATAATTATTCAATGAACTATCAGATTTTATTTAGACTAATTCGAAGAAGAATTAGCTTTTAAAGCTTCTTTAATGGAAATTATTTGTTCTCCTTTAAAAGCGACAATAAAACTAGAGTCATACCCTTTTTCTACTGCTTTTTTACGAAGTTCCTGAGCCTCATTATAATCGGGCGTATTTCCATAGTAATATTTATACAGTCGATCATTTTTAATTTTGGATATTTCTTTTAATCCTTTAAAATTTTGCGGCTGTAATGCAATGGCTGTTGTACCTGCTGCAATCTGAACTTTGAAGGCAATCCCGTTTGCAGAACTTGCTGTAGTTGTTTCCGGTGTATCACTAACGGGGTCTTCTACAAAATAAACCGCATCCAGGCTTTTCTTATAATCTTTTATCGATTTAATAATAGAAGCTGACATTTCTTTTTGCCCGATTTTGGAATTCAGGTATTTTCCCTCTTTTATGTTAGTAAGAAAACCTAATTCTATTAATACACTGGGCATATATGTTTGATGAAGTACGACAAAACCTGCCTGTTTTACTCCTCTGCTTTTCTTTTTTAATGATTTCTTAAATCTGCTTTGTACATAACTCGCTAATGTGAGACTTTGATCGAGGTATTCTTCCTGCATCAAGGTTAATCCGATAATCGACTCGGGGGAATTAGGGTCGAAACCGTCATAATTTGCTTCGTAATTATCTTCTAATAAAATTACAGAGTTTTCATTTTTTGCCACATTAAAGTTTTCATCATTCGCATGAAGTCCTAATACAAAGGTTTCTGTACCTGATGCCTGAGAGTGGTGTGCATTACAGTGAATGGATACAAACAGATCTGCTTTTGCCTTATTCGCTATCTTCCCTCTTTCGTGAAGTTCTATAAATTTATCTGTCTTTCGGGTATACACTACTTTAAAATGAGGATCTTTTTCTAATTCTTTTCCGATTCCCAATACAACTTTCAAAGCAATATTTTTTTCTATGTAGCCATTTCCCCTATTCCCAGAGTCATGTCCCCCATGCCCTGCGTCTAAAACTACTACAAATTTTTTCTTGCTCTCCTGAGCGGTTGTTTGTGAGCATAAAATGAAAGAAAGTATCACTCCCAAAACAACAATATACCTATTTATTCTTTTCATTAACACTAATAAAATTTCTATAATTTGAAACATTGTCCCTTCACCACCGTATTTAGTATAGTTTTTGATAACTGTAAAAATAACACTAATTCTTAGTGCAATACTAATTAAAAAGAGAGCAGTATGTATTATAATTTTTTATTTTTTTGATAATACTAATCTCTAGATAAAAAATATATGTAATTTTGGCACTTCAAAAACTAAGCCATAGTTACACAAAAATAGGATATAAACCATTGCAAACAACGGTACGAAACATACTTTATTCGCTAAGTTTTTCACTTTTTTGTATTTGTTTTACGACAGCACAAGAAACGATCAAAACTTCAGGTATTCCAATTCCTGCAGAAAAGGACTCCACTTCTATTTCTCAAAAACAAAATAAGGATCAGATTACAATCTCTCCCGAAGAGCTCTTATCTGAAAAAGCACAAGACACCACTAAAAAGGATTCCGTTGTTGCCGAATCTTCTTTCCTGACAGATAAAGTGACCTATAAGGCTACGGACTATATGCGCCTTAGCAGAAAGGAAAACAAGATGTATCTGCACGATGAAGCAGAAGTTATTTATGGAGATATGACAATTAATGCCGGTCTTATTATTCTGGATAATAATAAAAGTGAAGTATATGCTTACGGTATTAAGGATTCTCTCGGAGAATATGTGCAGACTCCTATTTTTAAACAAGGACAAAATGTTGTTGAGCCGGACTCCATACGTTTTAATTTCGATACAGAAAAAGCTTTAATTTATAATTCCCGAACAGAACAGGGAGAAATCAAAATTAAGAATGAGGTTTCTAAACGGGTAAACGACTCGGTAATCTACATGCGTAATGTAAAGTTCACTACTTCTGAAGATATTGATAATCCAGACTATTATTTTTATGCCAGAAGAATTAAGCTTGTTCCCGAAAAAAAGATCATTACAGGATTGGTAAATATGTATATTGCGGATGTTCCTACTCCCCTAGGGCTTCCTTTTGGATATTTCCCATTAACGGAAGACAGAACTTCTGGTTTTATCATACCTAATCCCGGAGAAGATAGTAATCGTGGATATTTTCTACAAAACGGAGGATATTATTTTGCCATCAGTGATTATATCGACTTAACGGTTCTGGGAGATTATTATACCAATGGTAGTTACAATCTTGCTTTGGAGTCTGCTTATGCACTTCGATATCGCTATAGAGGTTCTTTGCGATTCAGGTATCAGAACAACTTACAGAGTGAGCGAGGTTTCCCTGACTACTCTCGTTCTACTACCTATAATATACAATGGTCGCATAGCCAAGATGCAAAAGCTAATCCTAATTCCAGGTTTTCTGCATCTGTAAATTTTGGTAGTAGTAATTACTACAAAGAATCTACAAACCAGAACAATACTGGAAATTTCCTGAACAACCAATTGAGTTCTTCTGTATCATATTCAAAAACGATTCCAGGGGATCCACAGGTAAATATTAGTTTAGCTGCTACTCATAACTCCAATACCAATACTGGGGTGGTTAATTTATCACTTCCTAACGCTAATATCAATGTGGCAAGAATTTTTCCTTTTGCTCCAAAAGTTGGTGTTAAAAAAGGAATTATTCACAATATTAATACGCAATACACTTTCAGAGGGGAAAATAAAATCGAAACTACTGATGATGATTTATTTACTTCCAGAATGTTTGAAAACAGTAAAATGGGAATGCAGCATACCATTCCATTGACAACCAATTTCAAAATACTTAAATATTTAAGTGTTACAGCAGGAACGAACTTTCAGGAGAACTGGGTTTTTGAAACGATTAGGCAAAGCTATGATCAGGATGCTAATAATGGAGCCGGAGATGTTGTGAATGATACTATTAAAGGCTTTGATGCATTTAGAACTTACAATTTCTCATCAAGTGTAGGAACGACAATATACGGTACTTTTAAGTTCAAAAAAGGAAGTAAAATTGAAGCGATACGGCATACCATGCGCCCTTCTATAAGTTATAATATCAATCCTGCATTTGATCAATATTACGATTCTTATACAATCCCTGATAATCCAGAGACTCCGGAAGACGAAGCTAAAGAAGTTTCGTACTCCAGATTTACAGGTGGCTACTTTGGAGCTCCTAATAACACCTTTTCGAGTAGTATTGGTTTTTCATTGAGTAATAATCTGGAAGCCAAAGTAAAAAGTAAAGACTCTACTGCTACAGAGGCCAAAAAAATTAAAATATTAAATAACTTATCGTTTAGAACTGCTTATAATCTTGCGGGAGATTCTCTTAAGCTAAGTCCATTAGCTGTTAGTGGTAATATCCCTATTATTCAAAATAAGTTAGATATTAACTTTAACGCGGAACTAGATCCCTACGCTCTGGATAATAACAACACTAAAATTGATGTCTGGAATATTGATAACGGAGGAAGTTTATTTCGTTTAACTCGTGCCAGTGCCAACTTTGGATATTCTTTTTCCAGTAAGGATTTTAAACGAACAAAGAAAAATGATGACCCATTCCAAAACGAAACCCTGAGGAATGGAGGGCGTTCTGATAATTTATTTGGTAGTACGCTAGACATTGTCAACGATGAGGATGTTCACCGGGAACGGAAAAGTTCTTCTAATAGTGATTTTGAAAATTACAATTATAAAATCCCCTGGAATTTGCGCTTATCTTATACCGTAAACTATTCTAATAACAGAAGGCAAAATGAGATATCTTCGCACTCCCTTATGTTTTCCGGAGATGTGGAATTCTCTCCAAAATGGTCTGTCGGTGTTTCTTCTGGATATGATTTTAAAAATCCCGGATTTACATACACCAATCTCAGGTTTCAACGAGATCTGGAAAGCTGGCGAATGAGTTTTAACTGGATTCCATTTAGCCAACAAGCTTCCTGGAGCTTCTTTATTGGAATTAAATCTTCTGTTCTTAGCGACATTAAATATGATAAGCGAAGCCAACCGGATAGGAACTTATAAAATAGTGCCTTTTAGTTCTCCATTAATTTACACTATTTTTACGCTAAATTTTTTTTTAGAAAAAACAAAAACTTCTTCAAATGAAACAAATCATAACGACAAAAAAAGCTCCTGCTCCAATCGGACCATACAATCAGGCTATCTTGCATGGTAATACTTTATATACTTCAGGGCAAATCGCTTTGCATCCTGAAACTGGTGAATTGGTTTTAGATGATATTAAAACGGAAACGAAACAAGTTATGGAGAATCTAAAAGAAGTATTGGCTGCTGCTGGTATGACTTTTGAAAACGTTGTTAAAACAACTATATTTTTAAGTGACATGGATAATTTCGCACAAGTTAATGAAGTGTATGGCAGTTATTTAAATGAGGATACAGCACCTGCCAGGGAAACTGTTGCCGTAAAAACATTACCAAAATCAGTAAACGTAGAAATATCGACTATTGCCATTAAATAAGAGTCATAAAAATAAATAGTAAAAGCCCTGAATTTAAGAATTCAGGGCTTTTTTTAGTAATCCATGTAAAAAAAATTACACAAACTAAACTACTCTACTTTATAATTCTCTATATAATCCGCCATTTCTTTATTTCCTTGTTTTATAGCAGACATTGAAGGCGTATCACCCAGGTTATTTTTTAAAAACGGATTTGCTTTTACTGCCAGCAATGTATTGACGACATCTACTTTCCCAAAAGTAGAAGCAAAATGCAAAGCAGTTGCTCCATTATAATTTTGCAAGTTTACATTCGCTTTTGCATTTAGTAATAGTGCAACCATTGCTGTATTTCCCAAAAAAGCGGCTCCCATTAATGCTGTATTTCCAGATGTATCTGCCTCATCTACATTTACTCCTTTGCTCAGTAGATAGGTGGCAATCTCCGGTTGATCGTTATAAGCTGCTAAAATCAATAAAGTGTATCCGTGATGATTTTCGTAGGTCAATAAATCAGGATTTTTATCAATTGCCTGTTTTAAAACCTCTAGTTTTCCTGTTCTGACAACATTTTCTAAAAGTTCAAAATTTTGTTGCCCGTATCCCAGACCACAGATCAATACAATTATTGCTACTCTAAATAATCTCATACTGATTTATTTATAAGATGATTACACATATATGAAAATAGGAATTATGAATGTTTAATTCATAATTTCCTATTTTCAATTTAAAACAATACTCAAATTGGGGGAAGAGATTTTACTATCACATAAAATCTTTTGCTGAATAACCCAATGCTTTTGCTACACGCATTCCATAGTCTCTGTCTGCTCTATAAAAATGTGTAATCATTCTTTTTTGAATTCGTTGATTTTTCACCTGACTAAGATCTCCTACCAGGTTAGCAATCAAATGTTTTTTTTCTGTTTCGGTGAGTGAATTATAAAATTGCCCTGCCTGTCCATAATTATTCGTTTTATTAATCGGTGCCTGTACAATTTTCATTTCTTTAGAGGCTGTAAAAGGAGCCATTCTAAACTCATTATCTTCTTTTACATCTACGTGATTACTCGGTTCATAATTAATTTCTGCACTAGCGTACCTGTCATTACCCTGACTTCCCCAACTATCAGAATTGTAGTTTACTGGTTTGTTTTTAGGTTGATTCACTGGTAATTGCTGGAAATTCCCCCCCAGTCTATGTCGCTGTGTATCAAAATATGAGAATAATCTACCTTGTAACATTTTATCTTCTGAAGCTTCTACACCTGGAATCAGGTTACCCGGCGCCATTGCTATTGACTCCACTTCTTCAAAAAAGTTTCTCGGATTTCTGTTGAGTGTCATCGTTCCTATTTTTACCAAAGGAAATTCATCTTCAAACCAGTGTTTTGTCGCATCCAAAGGCCAAAAATCATACTTATCCAAATCTTCTGGTTTTATAAATTGTACATATAAATCCCATTTCGGATAGTTCTTACTTTCTATAGCATTACGAAGATCTTCTGTAGCATGTCCTACATTTTTAGCTTGTACCATAGAAGCTTCTTCGGGAGTCATTGTTTTAATGCCTTGTTTTGTTTTCCAGGTATATTTGACATAAACAACTTCTCCTTTTTTATTTACCCATTTAAATCCATGAACACTACTTCCATCCATATACTGATAGCCTTTAGGAATTCCTAAATCCGTATATAGGCGAGTTACCATATGAGTTGCCTCGGGAGATAAACTCCAGAAATCAAAAAAGCGATTCGGATCTTGTTTATTTGTTACCGGAGAAGGCTTTACCGTATGAATAAAATCTGGAAATTTAATTGCATCTCTGATAAAAAAGATCGGAAGATTATTTCCTACAATATCATAGTTCCCTTCTTCTGTATAAAATTTCACAGCAAAACCTCTAGGGTCTCTCGCTGTCTCAGAAGATCCTTTTCCATGAGCTACCGTAGAGAAACGAACTGCCAAATCTGTTTTTTTTCCTACTTTTTGAAATGGAGCTGCCTTGGTATATGCAGACATATCAGCTGTCGCTTCAAAATACCCAAAAGCTCCGGTTCCTCTTGCATGTACAACTCTTTCCGGGATGCGTTCCCTGTCAAAAGCTGCTAATTTTTCTATCAGGTGAATATCCTGAAGTAATACAGGACCGTTATGTCCTAAAGTCTGTGAATTTTGATTATCTCCTACCGGAACTCCCCCATTTGTTGTCATTGTTTGAGAAACGCCCTGAAAAAATCCTAAATAACCAAGAAATATTAGTACATAAATCTTAGAGTGTGAAAACATAAGTAATATTATTAATAAGGGTTAATAAATAATGTAAATGATCATTTTACATTACAAAATTACATAATCACTTCGCCCGACAATTGCTTAATACTATTAATTACAAATACCATGATAAGAAAAATCTATTATTGAGGTTTTAACATACTTTTTATATGTATTTTATATTACTACATATCAATAACTTACATAACAGAGCTAAAAAGGTTTTTTATCTTTATAAATAAAAAACCTTTTTAATTATATTTTTTTAGATAATTGAGAGCTACATACACCGGAATGAGTCTCAAAATTAAAATTCTCTTCCATATATGATATTTAATCTCCTTTTCTGAAGTAATTCATATACTGCAAATTTATTTTATAATGATTTTTCTTTGAGCAATATTTTTTCCCGATTCGAATTTGAGAATATATTGTCCTGATTGAATTGCATTGATATCAACAGATAAATTATAAATTCCTGCCACTGTTCTTCTATCGGATAATAGTTGCAGTAACCTTCCTGAAGTGTCATACAAAGAAATTTTCACCTGCCCTTCTTTATGTACGATATAATGGATATTTCCTTCGCGATACATCGGGTTAGGATATACGCCAATGACCGTAAAATCTCCTTCTTGCTTATGATTTTTTTCTATTTTATTTTCCAAAATATCCGGATACCTCTTTACCCCATTTATAGCAACTGCTGAAGTCCTTGCTTCCTGTAATTTGCACACTCCATCTATTACATACCAACTTCTGGATCTTTTTTCTTTTGATACCGGCTTTTTCAATTCCTCAATATCATACCAATCTGCCTGTACCTTATCTTCCTTTACGTCCAAAATAAAATATCCATGATTGTCCATATCTACATCTTTGATATGTTTGTTTATTAATTTGGTATAATATTCTGCAGCTGCACTAATAATATTTCCCAGAAAATCCAGATTTTGAGAAGTTACACTAGGAACGACAAATTCACACAGTTGACATTCTCCTTCATAAGCTATTTCTCCAACAAACGTACTGTGAATATCACCTGTCAGGACTACTGTATTATCCACCTGATGTTCCTTAAGTTTTTTTAGCAACCGGTTCCTTTCTTCTTTATAGCCATCCCATGCATCATTAGAAGGAACTCCTTTCCATGGCATCACCATTACTTGGTTTCCTATTATTCTCCATTTTGCCTTAGATGCGGTTAATTCTTCTACTAACCAATCAAATTGCTCTTTCCCTAAGATTGACTTATAATTTCTAGTGTTTTTATCGGTATTATATGATGTATCATATTTAATACCTTTTTTAAGCAAACCATCTAATTCTATTACTTCTCTATCGGATCTGTCTAATTTTTTACGCTGGAGAATTGTTTTTGTAAACAGTGTTACTACTCTCTCGAATTCCTCTTCTGACAGACCGTTTTTTTTAGATGGCGCATCTGAGATCTCTAATAGTAAAGGAAGTACATTAGACAAAATCTCTCTAACATCTGATTCATTCGTAATATCCTTGGCAGCTATGACATTCTTGGCATATGATTTAAACTCTTTATTTGAGCTTGCTGCACTGATTAAATTTTTGGAACTACTAATCTGTGTATCTCTTCCTTCAATTCTTGTATCCAGCATGATGAGATCCATCAACTTACCATATGAAATTTTTCTATATAATCTGTACTGATCTATTGAATTCGCACGTATTGGCATCCATTCAAAGTATGCTTTATATGCATTATTTTTTCTTATTTCCCAGTCTCCTTCTGTCAGCGGGCTATGGTTCTGTGCTCCATATTTATTTGCATCGTTGGCAAACTCATGATCATCCCAAATATTGATAAATGGGTGTTGCTGATGAATATTTCTGAGCATTGGATCTAATCGGTAATACGAATATCTCACTCTGTAATCTTGCAAGCTTATAATTTCGTGTTTAGGCAGATGTCCTCTACCTAAATTGCTGTTGTATCCATACCCTCCTGATTCATATTCATAAATATAGTCACCTAAATGTATCACTGCATCAATATCACTTCTATCAGCAATCTTATCATATGCATTAAAGTATCCATTCTGATAATTAGAACAAGATACCACTGCAAATCTTACGTTATCGACTAATTCATTTGCTGCTGGAGTAGTTCTTGTTTTTCCTATAATTGACGACACTCCCATCGCTTCGAACTGATAATAATAAGTTGTATATGAAGATAAACCTGTTACATCTATCTTAACCGTATAATCTTTTTCCTGATTTGTGACAATTTCTCCTTTCTTAACGATTTGTTTCATTTCAGGATCTGTAGCTACTTTCCAACCTACCGAAACCGCTTCTTTATTCGTAGTAATTCTAGTCCAAATTATTACTGCATTTTCTAGTGGGTCTCCAGAAGCTACCCCATGATAAAAAGGAGCTAAACGAGTATCAAAATAAGTTTCTAACTGGTCTGAATTATCTCGTTCGATTTTCGTCAGAAATGTGTTCATATCCTGGGAATACCCAAAACACACATTTAACAATAAAAAAACAATTAGTGTGAAGTTTTGTTTCATTTTATTAAATTTTTAATTAATAATTCCGCGAAACTATAGGAATTCATCAATTAAAAAACGACTACTTCTGTTCTTAATACAAGCTTAATATTCCAGATTTTTCTTTTCATTTAGCCAGTAAAATCATAACTGCTTTTTCATTTTTATATAGATATTATTTTATATCTTAATGCTGATAGATCCTCTTCTTTCCAACATTTCTAAATACTAGTAATTGTTTATATCCTATCAGTGCTAGTAATACTATCTTCCCTATTTCGAAAACCACATATACAATATGAGGTATTGAAGAAGGAGATTCTTTTCCTGATATAACTAACAAGGCATACTTGTCTAAAACCGGGAGTAAGTAAACTGTTTGAATTAGTACAATTACAAGTATTACAAGCATAATATATCCTATTCTTTTCTCTATGATATAATAGTACCTAATTCCAAAAAGGTATGCCAAACTAAATACGATTTCTACCTTATTTAATGCCCCGAATACCAAGCGACCAATATCTACTCCTATTGCCATAGTAACAGAAGGAGCTTTAAACTTCAGTGGAGCTTCCATAAAACTAATGGCCAGTACAAATCCTAACCAAATAAAAGTGATAATTACTAAATAGGGAATAATTCTTTTCATTGTTAACTTATTTAGAGAGCACCACTGTCTAAAAATACAGCGATGCTCTTTTCATTATATTTATGATTTTCTTCCTAACATACTAAATAGTGTTTCTTTTGCTACAAACCAACAAAAACACCCTATTCCGACAGAGAAAATAATATCTCCTATCATTCGCAACCATTTAATTATCTGAACTGATGGTGAGTATAATAATTCTGAGCTTCTGGCATACCAATATCCGTGTTTCATAGAAGCAATGGCTTGTATAATCCCTTGTGGTAGTACACTAAAAACCATCATTGCCAATAATCCTATGTTTAATGACCAGAATCCTATTTTCAATAATCTATCATCCCATACGGTCTTTGAGACGATTCGCACACAGAATAAGACCAATCCCATTCCCAACATTCCATACACCCCAAATAAAGCTGTATGTGCATGAACTGCCGTTGTATTCAATCCCTGAATGTAATATAACGCTACCGGGGGATTAATCAAGAAACCGAAAATCCCCGCTCCCAGCATATTCCAGAATGATACCGATAGAAAGAAATAAATAGGCCATTTATACTGTCTTACCCAATCTTTTAATTTTAACAAGCTCCAGTTTTCCCAAATTTCATACCCTACAAGTGTCAGAGGTACTACTTCTAAGGCACTAAAAGTTGCCCCAAAAGCGATTGCATGTACTGGTGTTCCTGAAAAATAAATGTGATGTAGGGTTCCTATAATCCCTCCTGCCAAAAATATAATGGCTGATAAGACTGTTACCCGTCCCGCTGTTTTTTCATGTAACAATTTCATTTTAGTGAATAATAATGCAATCACAGCTGTGGCAAATACTTCGAAAAAACCTTCTACCCAGAGATGTACTAACCACCATCTCCAATAATTAATCACTGATAAAGAAGAGTTTTCTCCATACATCAAACCTGAGAAGAAAAAGGAACCAATCGCAATTACTGAAATAAGAAAAAGAATCAATAAGTTTCTGGAGTCATCTCTACGTTTAATTCCAACCACAATATGTCTCCCGACTAAAAACATCCACAAGATCAAACCTATTGCCAAAAATATTTGCCAAAATCGTCCCAGATCCATGTACTCATATCCCTGATGACCAAAGAAGAAATTAAGTGTCAAGTCTAAATATTGTTTTACTCCAAGCCACTCTCCTATCATGGATCCTACTACGATGATAAGTAATGCTATAAACAGAAAATTAATTCCAAAAACCTGAAATTTCATCTCTTTTCCACTTATAATAGGAGCGATAAACAACCCTGTTGCTAACCAGGCGGTAGCAATCCAGAAAATAGCTAATTGTGTATGCCAGGTTCTACTGATTGTATAGGGCAAAAATTTAGATAATTCGAAACCAAAAAATGCTTGTCCTTCTACAGCATAATGCACGGTTACGATTCCTAATACTACTTGTAAAACAATTAAAAGTGTAACAATAAAGAAATATTTCAATACTGCTTTTTGGGACCTGACTAAAACAATGGAGCTTAAAGGATTAATTGACGGAACTTCTACTTGTTCTTCATTGGCATGTTGACTTTTTATATGATACCACACCATAAGAGAAATACACAATAAGAGTAATATAACTGAAAAACCGGACCATATTAGTGAATCATCGGATACTGTATTATTGATGAGTGGTTCATATGGCCAGTTAGAAGTATACGTGATAACATCCTCCATTCGATTTGTAGATGCCGCCCAAGAGGTCCAGAAAAAGAAAGCGTTCAAATCATGTAATTTAGAGGCATCCGTAAGCATTTCTTTGGGGATTGCATATTCCTCATGCCCTTTTGAAAAAATAGACGAATAATGCTGCATATTAGCTACAATAGCTTCTTTTCTATCCTGGGATATAGAGATCGTCTTACTTATGGTATCATAGGTATTGGTTTTTATCTGAGACACTAACCTCCCCTTGAGCATTCCTTTTTTTTCCTCAGATAATTCTTTATATGGTTTTCCTAACGGTTTTGCCCATCGCTCTAATAAAAATTCAGCTTCTCTATGAATCCAATCTGCATTCCAATCCGGAGCTACATAACTCCCATGCCCCCATATGGAACCTACTTCCATTCCCCCAATGGACTCCCATACGTTTTGTCCTCTCATAATATGTGCTTTCGTAAAAAGCACCTCTTCTGTTTGTTCTACTATGACTTGTTCCGGTATTGGTGGTTGTTCCTGATAAATCTTAACGCCCACCCATATCAATATCATAAAAGATAGTGCTACAACGGCTATAAATCCTATCCATATTTTCTTCATAATCATTTTTGTTTTTATGTTATATCACAAAATTATATGCTGAAAACACCATGTATTTATGATCTAAATCATATGGAAGGTACGGACACTTACAGGAATCAAAAAAAGTGATAAAAGATTGCTCCTTTACCACTTTTTTTAAAAAAATTCTTATGAAGGGGTTCCTATACGGATAGAATATCTGATATCCTCAATAATTCTTTATTAATCCCATGACCTTCTTTGAAATCTTTATCAAATTCACTTGTAGTTACCTGATTATTGACCAACCCAACCATCAGGTTTTCTTTACCATCCAAGAGTAATTCTACTGCTTTGACACACAATCTACTTGCTAAGGTTCTGTCAAAACAAGATGGTTTTCCTCCTCGCTGCATATGCCCTAATACAGTTACCCTTACATCGTAATCTGGAAGATGTTCTGTCACATAATCTGCCAGTTCATACACATTTTTCCCGGTTTTATCTCCTTCACTTACTACTACAATACTTGAAGATTTCCCTGAACGCTTACTTCTTTTTAAAGATTCTAACAAGCGTTCGAGTCCCAAGTCTTCTTCTGGTATCAAAATTTCTTCTGCTCCTGCTCCTACTCCACTATTTAATGCTATAAAGCCGGCATCTCTCCCCATTACTTCTACAAAAAATAATCGATTATGAGAGCTCGCAGTATCTCGGATCTTATCAATTGCATCAACCACCGTATTTAAGGCTGTATCATATCCTATCGTAAAATTGGTTCCGGCAATATCATTATCAATTGTACCTGGTACACCTATTACAGGTATTTCATATTCCTTACTAAAAATTCGCCCTCCAGTAAAGGTCCCATCTCCTCCAATCAATACCATTGCATCTACTTCAATTTCTTTTAATTGTGCTGCTGCTTTTTCTCTCCCTTTTTTGGTTCTGAATTCTTCCGAACGTGCTGATTTTAATATGGTTCCTCCTTTGCTAATAATATTCTGAACACTTCTGGCAGTCATTTCTGTGTAGTCTCCTTCGATCATTCCCTGATATCCTCTATAAAACCCTACACACCTAATCCCATAATAGGCACATGCTCTCACTACTGCACGTATTGCCGCATTCATTCCGGGAGAATCTCCTCCCGATGTCATTACTCCAATTGTCTTAATACTTTTAGCCATATATTATATTTCGTCAATATGCATCTGTCTTCTAAAAAAACAGTTACTATCTCGTTCTACTTTTCGTCTTTTTTAGTAAAATTAATAAAATCTGGGGCTTTTATCTTTGTAGAGTCTTTAATTTTAGGAATAGAATCCCGTTGTTTTTTATTTTTAAAAATTTTTCTCCACAATTCATTGAAATTATCAAAGTCTACAGAATAAGAAAGTCCTATCCCTTGTTTATGCCCTTGTGGAGTTCCTACATATTGTACTTCGTTCTCCCGATTAAATATTTTTCCTCTCAGGGTTCCTTCTTCATTAAACAAATACTCGGCTTCTACATTACCAACCACTACAGATTCGTCTACTCCTCCTACTAAAACCCCAACACGACCATTAATCAAGATTCGATCACTTATTTTAGTAGATAAGGTAACTCCAAACTTATCAGAAGTTTCACTATCGATCCCCCTATTTCCCTGCACATAATTTAGTCCCACTTTGAACTTATCATCCTCGCCTGCAAAAATATCGTTTACTAAACTGGATGCGCGTTCTACCAGGTTTCCTGTAATTAAGTTTTGTCCCAGGTTTAACTCGTTATAAAACTGCCCCTGTGTAAGAAGTGACAGTGCCTGAAAATCTCTTGTAGATTTATCTTCTAATTTATATTCCAATTCACTTTTTATAACAGAACTCAAATTCGGAAAACGGATATCAAAATTCAATTCTGGTTGTATCAATTCTCCTTTTAGATAAACAACTACCTCAACAGGTACTTTTCTGTTAATCGTTGAATTTTCCAGCAATGCTACGGGATTGGCTTCTGTTTTATAAATAGCATTCAGATCCAGAATCGCACGTGTAGGACTCCCATCCCAGTTGATACTGTTATTATCACTCTCTTTACTAACTGTAAATACTTTTTCTATTAAAGCGCCATATCTAAAGTTATAAGTTCCTTCATATACGTGGAAATCTCCCCACATATTGAATTTCCCATTTGTATTTAATTCAATCAATAAGTTTCCTGCACCTCTCCCCTTTAGAGAACTTCCATTCTTTTTATCAATTACGATTTCTACCTCGGCGTTATCATTTACATCAAGATCAAAATTAATCGCTAATCCATTCAGGTCTTCAACAATGATATCTTTGCCTTCTAATCGTGCTTTTTTCTCTTCGTGACTGAGAAAGTGGATATAGGAGTTATCTCCTAATGACTCTGAGTCTTTTAATGGAATTTTGAAGATAGTTCCTTTTTCTGACCGGGCATTAACATCGATAACTAATCCATTAATTGGTCCTTTTATAGAAGCATCTCCACTAATAAAAGCTGTTCCAAAGTACAAGGATTCTTCTTCCTCTTCTGTATCCAGCGCAACCATCCTATCTGCTAAAATATTTAACCCTAAATACCAATCAGAAAATTGTTTATGTTCAATATAGCCTCCTAAAATACCTCTGGTTTTATACTTGGTATCCATGATATTAATCTCATCAAAAACAAAACGTTGCTTTTGAAGGAGCATTCTTGCATTTTCTTCAAAATCAAAATCCACATTGAGATACGGAATTTTTAATCCTGCCTTTTTAAGTGTAACCATGCCATCAATCGCAGGATCTTTATAACTTCCATTAATGGTTGCTTTTCCTGAAACCAATCCTCTTAAATCTTCAAAAACAATCCCCCCTAATTGGCTAAAACACGAGATATCAAACTCATTAAGATCAACATTTATCTTCATATCAGAACCTGATTCCTGCACATCTACCATCCCTAAGGCTGAGAATGTCTTTTTATGACTTTTATCGAGTAATCTACTATTGATTCTATACTGGGTTAGTGATTCATTTCCCGCAATATTCATTCTCAGCTCTCCTAGAGAATGTTTATTTACTTCCAGGCTATCAATCTTAATGGTAGAAGAAGGAAAATACTTTCCGCCTTCCTGAAAAATCGTCACATTCCCATTGACTTCTCCATTAAGTAATAGATTTTCTATATCAGGTATAATTTTATTGAGATCAACTTTGATAAAAGACGCTTCTACATTTTTATCGTCTTTTCCATCAATAACTCCATTGACACGTATCTGCTCATCTTTATGAGTTAAGACAATAGAGTTAATATCCACCTTTGTAAATTTATTATCAAAGATTACATTATTACCCCGCTTGCTTTTTCGCTCATTGACATACCAGGTATAACCTTTAAATGTTAGATCTGATTTTCTAAATCCTACAACAGATTTATTATCTTCATTAATCGTATGATACAATTCGAGATTAAAGCTATCTTCATTTCCTTTTCCTCCTTTAAATTCAGAACGAATAAAGAGTGTATCATTCAGAGTTACATTCACCAAATTAAATTCAGAGGCTTTATAATGCTTTGAGTCAACACTATCGATAGATACAAACGTATTAAATATCGGGTTTTTATTATCTACCTGAATATCGACCATATGCATCGTATTATCATATAGTTGTATCGAGGGAGACTTAAAAGTGAGTTTAAATTCGGCATCGTCACTTTCTACTTTTCCTTTTATAAATGTATTGGGAGCAAATTCTATTTCGGGAATAAAAACATCTATGATTTTATTATAGATATTAAAATTGAATTCCATGAATTCATTGTCTGTTATCTCATTTGCTTCAAAATTCGTATATAAACTTCCGATAGAGTTACGGAATAAATCATACACATTTTCTATTCTAAAAACGCCTTTTACATTTCCTTCAATAATATCCGGACTATTCATAGAAATTGTTCTCACTCCTTCTTCATTAAATTTAGAAGTGATATCAAAATCTTCAAAATAATACGCCCCATTTTTATTTTCATATGAGGTCTGTGCAAAGGAGATCGTTCCAAAAGCATCATCAATCCCTGTCCCTTTGACATCCATGATCACGTCCCCTTTGAGAATAGAAGTTGAATCTTTTTTGATAAAACCGAGTTTATGCAAATCAAGATGGTCTACATTGGCTACAAAATCATAGGTGTTAATCGTTTCAGAAAAATCTATAATCCCATTAAATCTAAAATTTGCATTCGGATCATTAGACGTTAATTTACCATCAAAAACCGGATCTCTCAGGCTTCCTAATATTTTGATATTGGAATATCCATATCCGTTTATTACTAAAGAATTTATATCTCCTTCTACTTTGGTATTTACTGTTGCCATTTCGAATCCACTTCCATCGACATGGATATTAAAAGCAGCTTTCCCTACTGTTTCTCTACCGATTAGTTTTCCTATATTAAAATTAGAAGAGATTATATTTCCATTATATGTAGCATTCTTTACATCATTTAGTTTTCCTAATAATACAAAAGCATTGACTTTCCCCAAATGAGAAAACAGATCCATATCTACATCGACTACATTTCTGGTAACAATAGCATTCCCTTCTGCCCGTACATTCCCAAACTTGTATAGCTCTTTGGGAAGTGAAGTTCCCAGTAGTTCCGGCAATAGGTTTATTAAATCATAATAATTCGTGGCGAGTTCTGTAAATTCTCCTTCTAATTTAAATTTACTAACATCATCAGATAGTGCATTTTCTATATGGATATCTCCTTTAATGACTGATCGGTCCAATCCTTTTATAAATGCCTTATGTAATCTAAAATCATTTAGAGTTCCTGTTAATCTTGTCTTTTTGATATTCAGCATCTGATTCTTGCCAAACTCTCCATAAAAAGGAATCAAATCATTAGTCGACACTGTTCCTTCTTTAAAATCTGCCTTAATTTGTACCTTGTTTTCGAAATCAATCAAGTCTTCTGGTTGGTAAGAAAAATCAATTTCGGCTTTTACTTTTGAGTCAGGGGTTTCCAGTATCAGGTTTTCAAAATGCATCTGATCTGGTTTGATAGAAAATGACGTTTGCAAGTTAGATACAACAAGCCCCCTCCTATCCTTAAAAGACAATACATTGGTAGTGATATAAAAATCTCCGTCATCTATCCGAATCCCTTCCGAATCTAATATGATATCATCATATCGTATTACCTCTGGGGATCGTAAATCTTCATCCGTATAATAATATCGTCCATTCTGGATAGTGACACGACCAGAGGTCAATATAAATTTAGCATTGGATGTTTTCTTTTTCCCGGTATTAAATTTACGTATATAGGTCATGAGATTATCGCTATCCTCCCCTTTGTAAATTTTCATGTTAAAAAATAAATCTTTTATAGCGACTTCTCCTAATTCGGGTTGTCCTTTACTGATCTCCCTTAGATTGAGAATAGAGGTTTGTATGCTTCCGGCATAAAGCAATGTATCGCCATGATGATCCAATGCCAGAACTTCCTTTAGATCAACACTCCCTAAATACCCAATACCGATTCGCCCAATTTCCAGCTCTACATCATAAGTATCCTTAAGGTAATTTGTCGCTTTTTTTGCTATAAAAGTTTGGACACGGGGAATAGAAAACAATATAATTATTGCTATAAAAAACAGTAATAGGCCTAAAAAGACCCTGATCAATATTTTCCCTGATTTTCTGATCCGTATTATTTTTTAACTTTGCTGACAATATTAACAATTTCTATGCCCTTTTCCTCATAATGGACAGACAAAATATTTACATTCTAGGAATAGAATCTTCTTGTGATGATACATCAGCTGCTGTACTTCATAATGACGAGATATTATCTAATGTTGTTGCATCTCAAAAAATACACGAACAATATGGTGGGGTTGTTCCAGAACTGGCCTCAAGAGCACATCAGCAAAATATCGTTCCCGTAATTGATCAGGCGATCAAGCAAGCAAATATTAACAAAGAGCAAATCGATGCAATTGCATTTACCAGAGGTCCCGGGTTAATGGGGTCTTTACTTGTCGGAACTTCTTTTGCTAAATCTTTGGCATTAGCTTTAGATGTCCCATTAATTGATGTTAATCATATGCAGGCACATATTTTAGCTCATTTCATAAAAGAAGAGGGATATGACATTCCTGAATTCCCATTTATCGCCATGACCATTAGTGGAGGGCATACACAAATCGTACAAGTGAACAGCCATTTTGATATGGAGGTTATCGGGGAAACTATTGACGATGCCGTAGGAGAAGCTTTTGACAAGAGTGCTAAAATTCTCGGACTTCCTTATCCGGGAGGACCTTTGATTGATAAACACGCACAGCAAGGAAACCCTAAGGCATTTTCTTTTACCAAACCCAGAGTAGATGGTCTCAACTTCAGTTTTAGCGGGCTAAAAACAGCCATCCTCTATTTCATTCAAAAGGAAACAAAAAATGACCCTGATTTTATTGAGAAAAACCTGGAAGACATTTGTGCTTCTATCCAATATACTATTATTAATATCCTAATTGATAAATTAAAAAAAGCTTCTAAAGAAACTGGAATTAAAAGAATAGCAATTGGTGGAGGTGTTTCTGCTAACTCCGGAATACGAGCTGCGCTAAAAAGCGGAGAACATAAATTCGGGTGGAAAACATATATCCCTAAATTTGAATACACTACAGACAATGCGGCTATGATCGCAATTGTGGGGTACCTGAAATACCTGAAGAAGGATTTTACTGATATGAGTGCTATTGCACAAGCCCGTATAAAAATATAACTCTATGAGCTACAACGAACATTTAGCAACTCGCATTCGAACTGCCTTATCTATATTCCCTGAAGAATTCAGTGAGAAGAAAATGTTTGGAGGACTCGCTTTTTTATACAAAGGAAAAATGACTCTGGGAATTATTAAAGAAGAGCTCGCTGTGAGGGTTTTAGCTGATAAAATGGAAAAACAACTATCTCTTCCATTCGTAAGACCAATGGACTTTACTAAACGACCTATGAAAGAATTTGTTTATGTCGCTAAAGAAGGGTTCATTACAGAAATGCAACTTCAGGAATGGATTGAATTGGGATTAGAACATGCCAAAAGCAAACTGTAACACTTTTTTATTATTATTTTATGCAATTATTTTTTAGTGCAGATATTTTAGCTTCTTCGACATACACTTTTTCTAGAGAAGAAAGCAAACATATTACCAAAGTCTTGCGAAAAAAAGAAGGAGATATATTACAAATCACTAATGGAAAAGGATCTTTATTTACCGGAGAAATCACTTTCTGTACTCCCAATAAATGTGTTGTTCAGATTTCTGAAGAAACAAAATATCCTTCAAAACCCTATCGATTACACCTGGCTGTAGCCCCTACAAAAATGAACGATCGCTATGAATGGTTTTTAGAAAAAGCTACTGAAATTGGTATTGATGAAATCACCCCTATTATTTGTGATCACAGTGAAAGAAAAGTGATCAAGGCTGAACGATTTGAACGCATTATTCAGAGTGCTATGAAACAATCCCTACAGATGCATCTTCCTACATTAAATCCTGCAATTTCACTTACTGATTTTATAACCCGTTCTAAAGATGAAGATCAATTATTTATTGCTCATTGCGAGGAAACGAATAAACAATCTTTAAAAGATACCTTAAAATCCGGTAAAAACACTTTAATACTTATTGGTCCGGAAGGAGATTTCTCTCCCAGAGAGATTGACCTTGCGCTTACAAATAACTTTACTCCTATTACACTCGGTGAAACACGATTGCGAACTGAAACTGCTGCCATTGTGGCTACTCATACAGTTTCATTCCTGAACCTATTGTAATTGTTCTCTGGTAGCAGCAGTAATCTTCAGCTTCGGATTCTGAGTAAACCCGACAATAGCCAGTTTATCTTTTGTTGTCACCCAATCTGGAATCACTATTATACATTCTCCTTCTAACTCTGAAGTTGTTTTTTTATAAGCTACAATATTGCTGTTTTCCAATGTTCTATTTCTGTTTTCTCCGCGAACTACAGTTGTTGTTCTATTTTCTACCACTAATACGATAGCTATTTTATCTTTATCAGTAGTATTAACTGTAGAATAAGTAACTTTAATTTCCTCATCTGATAACTTTGTAACTTTTAAGTCTATCCCAGTATCCGGTTTTCTGGATAAAAATTGTGCTATAGACTGTTCTGCCTTTTTACTATCAGACCCGACAAAATGCATTGTTCCATTGACAACCAATTGCGGAGTATACACGGATCGACTATTCCATTCATATGCATATTCCCGTTGATAATCAGTATACACTTCTTTACTAAAAGGGTCTTTCCACCCCAATCGATTCCAATAATCTACATGATATGATAATGCGTATACATTTTCATTTTTGTAGACTTTGGTTATTTGTTTAAGCAGGTCATCTGCAGGGGGACAGCTACTACACCCCTGAGAAGTGAATAACTCTAACAAAACAAATGGTTTTTCTTCCTGTGCAACACTTTGATAACCCATCAAAACAATACTTCCTATACAAATCAACAACTTCTTTATATACATATTCCGTTTTTTTCGCAGTATTTATTTAATTTTACTACTTTTATTTCTATAAATTTAGACGTCAACAATGACTAAACTTACAGCTCTTTTTATTGTTTTTTTATGTTCGTTTCTTTCTTTTGGTCAGGATATTGCCATATTACAATACAAAGGAGGTGGAGACTGGTATAGCAATCCTACTGCTTTACCTAATCTAATTACTTTTTGTAACAGACAGATACAAACAACCATTGCCTCTAAGCCTAAAACTGTAAAACCGGAGAGTGTTGATATTTTTCAGTACCCCTATTTACATATGACAGGACATGGTAATGTTTTCTTTTCAGAAAATGATGCTGAAAACCTTAGAAAATATTTACTCAGTGGTGGTTTTTTACATATTGACGATAACTACGGGATGAATCCATACATCCGAAAAGAATTAGTCAAGGTATTCCCAGATAAGGAATTGGTAGAGATTCCTAATACACATCCTATATTCTCTACCGTTTATACCTTCCCGAAAGGACTCCCTAAAATTCATGAACACGATGGAAAACGACCGCAGGCATTCGGAATTATACATGAAAATCGATTAATTCTCTTATTTACTTACGAGAGTGATCTGGGAGATGGCTGGGAAAATCCGGAGATTCATAATGACCCAGAGGAAGTACGGTTAAAAGCCCTACAAATGGGCGCTAATATCATTAAATATGCTTTTGAAAACTAAGCATTCCTCTTTTTTTATTATTTAAACAAAAGTACCTCCCTATGAATTCTCAGCTACAACACCATCGTGCAGAAACTACCTTCATCAAAAAAAGATTTCCAATTGTTCTTGTTTGTGATGCCGTAAATTCTCCAGCTAATATTGGAAGTTTATTCAGAATTGCAGATAGTTTTGGTATCGAAAAAATATATTTCTGTGGAGAAGATATTACTATTATCAGTAAACGGATGCAACGAACAGCCAGATCCACCCATGAATATATAGCATATGAACAAGCAGATACTATCACAGAAGTTATTGATACCTTATTAGAACAGGCATATACGATTTTATCCTTAGAAATTACAGAAAACAGCATCCCTGTTCAAACCTGCTCTATCCAAAAAAATCAAAAAATTGCGTTAGTGATCGGAGAGGAAAACATGGGAGTATCTCCAAGCGTACTCAATATCTCTGATAGCAGTATTCATATCAACATGTATGGTAATAACAGTAGTATGAATGTAGCAACTGCCACAGCAATTGCCCTTCATGAAATTACTAAAAAACTGATGCCTGAAAAATAATCAGCTTAGGTGTATTTTAATTCATCGTTCTTTCTAGACAGACCGATCTACTGATTGTAGTTTTACTACACATTCAATATATAATTATCATGAAAGAACAAATTAAATACTATCAGGACAAACTTGCATATGAAATAGATGCTGCTGATTTATTTCTCGCTATTGAGAATAAAGATAATATAATCATCATTGATACTCGAAAGGCTTCTGGTTACACTCAGGAACACCTCCCTAATTCTATTAATATTCCTCATGCAGAAATGAATGAAATAACAACGCGCCATCTGGATAAAAAAACAACTTACATTTGCTATTGTGATGGAATTGGGTGTAATGCCTCTACAAAAGGGGCTTTAAAAATGGCACAATTAGGTTTTGCTGTAAAAGAACTTCTGGGAGGTATAGAATGGTGGAAATTTGACGGATATGCTACAGAAGGCACCCGAAAACAGGAAGGAACAACAATCCATTGCACATGCTAAAACTATTATATTGAGCATTTAGTAAGAACTTTTCCTAATTTGATCAGCATACTAAGTTAGAAAAAAGGTTCTGGCGTCGGTTCTTTGGAACATATCAAAAAAATCCCAGAAAAAAACAGCTCATTATGAAGCTGCCATCCCCTGCAAACAATGGGTTTTCTTCATTTTTTTATAAAAAAATCTATATATAAATGAAACAAAAAGAAAGTTTTCACTTACACTTACGACTAATAAACCACTAAAACGGTTTATTAGAGTTCTGATTCCGAAATATCAAATCTACAGTACCATGATATTTCGGAATCTTTTTTCTTACCGACATCTCCTACATTTTTGTATTTTTATCCTTACTAATACTATTAAAAAGTAAATAACTCCTTACTTATGAATTCAAAAACGATTGCGTATGGTATCCTTAGAGCAGTAAGCATACTTATAGGGATTCTATTGCTTCTCTGGTTTCTTTATAAAATACAATCCATACTCGTATATATCGCTTTTGCTGCTGTAATTTCTCTAATGGGGCGACCTTTGGTATTATTTCTCAAAAGAAAATTAAAGTTTAATAATACACTTGCTGTAGTTTTTACCCTATTTATTACTATTGCCCTGTTTCTAAGTATATTTTTACTATTTGTTCCTATCATTACAGAACAAGGACAATTGATAGGTGAAATAAATATTAATAAAATCGGAGATGATCTCGACAGACTAAATGAGGAAGTGAGTAATTATTTCAACATAAATAAACTTAATTTATTAGAAGTACTGAAGCAGACTGATTTGATGAAATATTTGGATTTAAAAATCATCCCTAATCTTATCAATTCTTTCTTAAGTGGGTTTGGAGCTGTTTTAATAGGTCTTTTCTCCATACTATTCATTTCTTTTTTTCTATTAAAAGACAGCCAATTGCTAGAAAATAGTTTATTGGTTTTTGCTAAAAAAGAAGACGAAACAAAATTTATGCGAGCCTTTACCAAGATTAAAGATTTATTATCTCGTTATTTTGTCGGACTGTTATTACAAGTATTGATATTATTCACCCTATATACAATTCTGTTTTTGATATTTGGAGTACACAATCCTATTGCTGTAGCACTTATAGCTGCCATTTTTAATTTAATACCATATATAGGTCCTTTATTTGGCGGTATATTGGTGTTAATCCTTGCTACAACAAGTAATCTGGGTATGGATTTTTCTACAGTGATTCTTCCTAAACTAACATACATTCTTATCGGGTATCTTATCATTCAACTGATCGATAATTTTGCCAATCAACCTCTTATATTCGGAAACAGTGTTAAATCACATCCTTTGGAAATTTTTATTGCTATACTCATATTCGGATCCTTATTCGGGATCAGCGGTTTAATTGTCGCTGTTCCTTTTTATACTGCTATTAAGGTTATTTCTAAAGAATTCTTATCCGAATACAAAATCGTTAAGCAACTAACAAAAGGACTATAATCCTAATCAGTAATTTCCTCTAATCAAAAAATAAAACGCCAGTGAATGCTGCTATTCTACAACGAGAAGTGCAAGATTTTATACATGAAAAATCTTCTAAGCCGATTGATATTAGTAAACTTATTCTTTCCGGTAGTCCCTTCTCAGACATTTCTAGTCAAGAGTTAGCACAACAGATAAAAGGGCGTTTAAAGGCGAAGGATAAGCTTTCGCTTTGGTATCATACAAAGGGGATTTATTATCCCCCTTCCATTAATATGGAACAAACTTCTTCAGAACTGACAGGGCTGTATAAGAGCAAATTAGTTTCCGGGGAGCGATTAATTGATCTTACAGGGGGGTTGGGTATTGATGATTATTATTTTTCTAAAGTCATTAATAAAGTAACCCATTGTGAACTCAATGAATCACTAAGTGTTATCGCTACTCATAATTTTAGTGCTTTAGGTGCTTCAAATATTGTTACTCATACAGGAGATGCTATTTCCTATTTGCAAAATCAGGAATATCAATATGACTGGATTTATATTGATCCCTCGAGAAGAAATGATATCAAAGGAAAGGTTTTTTTTCTGGAAGATTGTTTACCAGATGTTCCTAAACATATTGATTTGTTATTTTCGCGAAGTACCAACGTTTTAATAAAAACATCTCCTCTGCTGGATATTCAAACCGGAATTAAGTCACTACAATTCGTAAAAGAAATTCACTGTGTTGCTGTTAAGAATGAAGTCAAGGAGTTAATATGGGTATTGTCCAAAGATTATATAGGAAAAGTACACATTACGAGTTGCAATATTACTAATGACCAACAGAAATTATTTTCTTTTTCCATAGAGGAAGAAGTCACTGCTTCTTGCTCCTTTAGTTCTCCTAAAAAATACTTATATGAGCCTAATGCTGCAATCCTAAAAAGCGGGGCATTTAAATGTGTTGCAACTCGTTATGGACTGGATAAACTTCATCCGCATTCTCACTTGTATACATCTGACATGCTCATTGATTTTCCAGGAAGGCGTTTTGAAATTATATCACATGCTCCCTATCATAAGAAAAATTTAAAAGCTAATGCCATTACCAAAGCAAATATTACTGTGCGGAATTTTAATGAAACAGTCGCTAACCTTCGTAAAAAATTAAAAATAAAAGACGGAGGAACAGATTATTTATTTTTTACCACAGATGCTACCGGAGCAAAAATTAGTATTCATTGCAAAAAAGCGTAATTAGCTAGCTGTTTACAACTCCAGATTACTCATAAAAATCTGATGTTCTATTGCGTGAATAACCAAACCTGCTATATTTTTAGATCCTGTCTTTATCATAAGATTATTGCGATGTCCATCTACTGTTCTCGGGCTAATAAAAAGCTGCTCTCCTATTTCTATGGTTGTTTTCTGCTCACAAATTAGTTTTAATACCTCTCGTTCCCTTTTGGTCAGAAATTCTTCATCATACTTTTTGCTTTTATCTGCTTTTAGCGATGCTTCCTGTATAATGCTCATCACATTATCATCGTAATAAAAGCCTTTTAAAGCCACCTGATTAATTGTATCTATTACTTTTGTTGGTGATGCATTTTTGGCTAAATACGCAACGGCTCCCTGACGGATCATATTACTGATAAATGGTTTTGAATAGTAACTCGTCAAGGCGATAATTTTAATATCCGGGAATTTTTTTCGTACTTCTTTAGTCGTTTCTACCCCATTTAAATAAGGCATTTTTAAATCCATCAGGATTATTTCCGGCAATTCTCTCATATCATTAAGTTGCTGGATAAGATCATTTCCATTTTCTGCCTGTAAACAAATATCTATATTGGTTTCTTTATCTAAAATAAAAGCGATTCCTTGTCTAAACAACGTCTCATCATCTGCAATGGCTAATCGTATATTTTCCTTTTTCATCGTGTATCAATATAAGTTGGTTATTCTGATCTATATTTTTTTGATTGTAATATTAAAAGTGACTCCTTCTCCTTTTTCACTAAAGTATTCGATAGCGCCTTTTAATATTTCAATGCGGCTTTCTATATTTTTAAGCCCTATTCCTTTTCTCTTTTTTATTTCTTTTAGGTCAAAACCTTTTCCGTTATCCGTAAACTTGATTTTGATTCCCTCTTTGCCATCTTCCATTATCAATGAGACTTCTGTAGCTTCTCCATGACGAACGGCATTATTCAAAAACTCCTGAACA
Organism: Aquimarina sp. TRL1; assembly: GCF_013365535.1. Classification (NCBI taxonomy): domain Bacteria; kingdom Pseudomonadati; phylum Bacteroidota; class Flavobacteriia; order Flavobacteriales; family Flavobacteriaceae; genus Aquimarina; species Aquimarina sp. TRL1. Next base: position 4,737,532 of record NZ_CP053590.1, read on the forward strand.
ATCCGAAATATATGGAGTTCTTCCTTCTTTTCCAACGAGTTATTATACGTGATTTTATAATCTACTTTTAGTTGCTTACTCTGTATAAATTCATCACATAACTCTTCTAAAGCTGCTTGTAATCCAAAGTTCTCTAATATTGGAGGTAATAAGTTATGAGCTAGTCTTCTGGAGCTCTCAAGGGTATTGGTCGTCACAGTAAGAATATGTTCCATCATATCTTTTTGTTCTTGTTCGTTCAAGCTCCCATCAATTAACATATTCGTACTTAGACTAACTACATTGAGTTTTGCACTAATTGCATCATGCAAATCTTGTGCAATTCGCTTTCGTTCTTCTTCCTGGGTTTCTAAGGTAGCATGAAGTACATCTTTCTGATAGGATATTAGCAGATTAGCTTTATCCAATTCTACAGCTACAATTTTCTTTCTTGAAAAGAAAAAGAAAATAATCAATGCTACAGCCATTAATAATAGTACTGTAATAGCCACCAAAATGATGACAATAATCTGTGAATCTTCTGCTAACAGTTTTTTCTCCATTCTATAAAAATAAAAATTTGAAATATGATATATAAGACTCCATTAACCACCCAAACTACCTTATTGACCATCGGGTCTAATTCTGTCATTAAATTTCCTGAAGCAAATATCAAGGCACTACAAAGTATGTATATCAGGGTGCCTATATTAATATAAATAAATTCAGTAGAACTATCCAGGCTTCTAAACAAAAATAAGATTGCATAGGTAGTCAATACCAACGCAGTAATTAGAACCTCAGTAAGGTTAAAAACCTTAAATAGTTCAGGACTCAGTATATATTGTATAAATAATATTATCAAAACAAGTAGTGTGGTCCAAAAAACCCATTGTTTTAATCTTTTTCGTATAAATAGCATTTTATAACATAAACTCAGTAATACAAATTGTCCTACTAAATAAAAGTGTGATAAAAACAGGTTGTTTTTTCCATTTAAAAATAAAATTTCGGTACTCAGTTGAATTATAAATGTGAGAAGTAAGTACGCATAAAAAATTTTATAAACCGTTTTTAACTTTGATATTTTTAAGGAAAACAGGCAGATATTACTAATCAATAACAAATACCCAAAATAGACAACTAAATTCTCAAACATCAATTTCTATTTTTAGAGAATCACTGCTAGTAAGTATTAATACATTATCAATCTCTAAAGGGAATTCTAAAGAATTTCTCAATCTTTTAAACATATGCAATTTTTAGGGGTTATGTTACTACTAATGTATAATAATTATTTATGATTGTATTTATGTATTGACAAAAAAGTACTTCATTACATAAAAAAAAGGCTCCTATTCAAACAAGAGATAAAAGCCTTTTTGATCAATTTAATACAATACAATATCTATTGATACAAAGGAGCCCACTACCCTCCTATTCTATCATCTCCTCCGATGTCACACATGGTTGGACACGGACGGGAAAAATCATAGATATATGCATTTTCTCTTTCTCCATTACTCCCTTTTGAAAATAGATTTATTTTATGATTCTCAATGGGAGTAAATACAGTAGTTAATTTATTCTCGTAGTTAATTCCCCACGACAGATAAATTGTGGATACTGGTTGATTTGCCATATGTCGTACGACTACAGGAGACAAACTATAATGCCGTATTCTTTCTCCATTTAATATGGTTACATCATCAATATCTGTTGTAGATTTTCTTCCCCAGGAATTCAGGTAATCAATCGCTTCATTAGGTTGTAAGATATGACTTGCTACAATTTTATTTGCTTCACTATTTTTATTAAAGCGTTTGGACTGTATACTTACTAATTTTGATTTTATATCATCGGTTCCTTTTGGAGCTACCAAAAACTGACCTATAATTTCTTCTTTACTGTTTAAACTAACTATTTTGACCCACAACTTATTTTCTATTACTCCCGGAATAAACCGAACTTGTACTACCTGGTCTGAAGCTACAATTTCTTGTAGTTTTTTAGTAGGTATATAGTATCCTTTTTGCGGATCAAATACTGTTGAAATATCATTATAATTCCATCCAAAATCGGTGGTTTGTTCTTTGTTGTTTTCTGAATCAATTACTACTGTTTCATCATTACTACATGAAATAAAAAGTGTACTGAATAAAATAATTATTGTTTTTATAACCTTATCCATAATCTGCTAATTTTTAATTTGATGTTATGGACCCTAAATCAACCTTAGATGCATTAATAAGCCCTTTAACAACAAATTGGTTAATACTACTTAAGATGTTAGCACTAGAAAGAAGCCCCTTTCCCTTTTTTACTAAAAAAGGCAGCTAACTATGTACCCATGTTTATGGGCCACATCGGTATGTAAACATGTTTAAAAAAAGAGATCCCGGATGTTTTTTTACATTACAGCGTAGTAAAAGAAAATGCCCCCCATGTTCTTTTAATGCGATCTAATAATGCTTAGTAAGCATTCGTGATATCTCATCTTCGGCCGAAGATTTCGAGTCAAAAAAGAAATGAAAAATCTATACGTCTTGAAATTTTACAGTTTGTCTATTCTATTTTGATATTACAAAGGTAAGTAGCTAAACCAACAAAAATATTTCATTATATTTCATAACAAAGCTTTCCTGTTAGAGTCAAAGGGGATTTGTATAAACTAAAAAAGATCACACCTAGTAGTGTGATCTTTTTAAAATTTTATGAATAGCTTACTCTCTATTGAGTATGATAAACTATTATTTTCTATATTTTTTTACTTGCGTATCTTGAGGAGGTAGGGGTATTGATGATGTATACATCTTCTCGATTCATTATTTTATCTTTTCCGATAGGAATAAGAACCCCTACTAATGTATTAGTATTATTTATTCCCCATGATATATTGATATGATCAATTTCTAAATTAGAAAGGTGCAGAACGAGTTCTTCGGATAAGGTAAAGTACGCTACTCTTTCTCCATTTACTTTTGTTATTTCATTGATTTCTTCTTTCTTCTTTCTATACCAGGCATCTTTGTACTTTCTGGCTTCTTCTATTGTTATCCTATATGGTGTATCGGTCATATTTTCTACAATTGTATCTCTTTCTTTTTGTTGTAAAAGATTCAGGTATGCTATAGGAGAAACCTCAATAGTATTCTTAGCCCATTCTTCTTCTGTAATAGCTCCTTTTTTATCAATTGCGTGAAATTTTAGATAAATATCTTCATCCAGGATACCCGGAACAATTCTAAATTCTTTTTTCCCATTGGCGTGAATCAGTGTCAAAAGTTGTTCTGGTGTTAGTTGATATGTTATTTCTTCCTCTAAAAAATAATTTGTCAAATCGGCATTTTGCCAATTATTAGAAAAAATATTGTCTATTTCAGATTCTACAGCTACGGAATTACTTGGTTTGCATGAAATAAAAAGATAGGTACATAATAGTACACTTGTTAATCGTGTAGTTTTAATATTCATTGATATGTCAGTTAGATAAAAGTCTTGATAAATTTAACATTTTATACCTATAAAAACACATCTTTAATATTAAAATTTAAACAATAAATAACTTAACATCAAAACATTACTGTTATTCCGTAAAAAACAAGAAGATTTTAAAATTTAGCTATATTTAACACTTTTGAGAAATACATAAAAAAGCATTTTATAAGGTCTTATAAAATGCTTTTTTATGTTTGTATAAGTATACCTCCCAGATACAAATACACGAGGTATTTAAACCTCGGATGACTGGAGAACGAAATTATTCTTTTGTATCAGAGATTTTTAATAATAAATTATTCTTTTTTCCATCAAAAGCTTCAAAAATGATATCTCGATTTCTTAAACGTACCGCCTGACTAACTCTCAGGAAATCAAGGCGTGAATTTCTAATATCGCTTCCGGTAAGAATCGGTTCTTTAACAACCTCTCCTGTCCCATCATTAATCACAAATGCTGTCAGGTATAAAAACTCTTTTTTTCGATCGTAATATTTTGCCGGAAACTCTTCAAACCCTCTTTTTAGATTTGTAAAATCATCTATATAAAACAGGTAATGTTTTCCGTACTCTTTGAATGTAAAATAGGACATACTTGATTTTCCTCTTGTTCCCATTTGATATTTAGGCAGAATATGCATCCATTCTATTTTACCAGAAGTCATCAATTTAGAAGCCACTATATTCCTGTAATAATACTTATATATTGTTCTTGATCCTGAAGAACTCGATGTCGTCTGTGAAGTAACATATCGTTGTTCTGCAAGAATAACAACACTTCCATCGGCATTAAAGGACAATGAATTGACATGTAGATCTTCAAAATCATCTTTATCTGTTTTCTTTTGGGTACCTTCATTAATTCTTGTTTCTCTGGCAGCTGCAAATTGCTCCTTCAACTCTCCAGGAATATCACTGGAAATAGTTTCTACCACTTTCCCCAGGCTATCTATTTTTGTAGAAAAAAGTCCCGTAGCTATTGCCTTATTATCTTTGGTTGTATAAAAACCGGTAACTCGTATTAATCCGGCTGCATCAATCCCTAATACTGCATCGGCAATTGCTCTATTAGGAACTCCTATTGATGCTTTTACAACTTCTTTATCATCTGCTGTTATTTTAAAGAACTCTGTTCTATATGTTTCTTTCAGCTTATCTTTATCAGATGACTCTTCTGCAAAAATCGAAGCAGTCATAAAAAACGTTCCTTCATTATTAATAAGAAAGTCTTCTGCTCTGATCTTCTTTGTTGGATAGGGCAATGTCACTTTTCTTGTCCAGAGTCGGGTCAGCTCAGAATCAAAAACACTAATCCCTATTTTATCTCCTTCATCAGATGGGGTTTTTACTCTAAATAGCACCAATAACTTTTCTCCATTCGGAGATTTTTTAAAAACAAACTTATTGATACGTCCTCCTGCATCAAAACCATAAGTACTTTTAAAACCAAAATCGTCGCTAATATTTTCTTTTTCGCTTACTAATTGCACTGGTTTTCCTGCTACAATTCCTGTAAGGGAGATTACCTGTGCAAAGGCTTTATTTTTTTTACTATAGAAAACAACCGCTTTTCCATCCAGATTCATCGCACCATTAAAATCCCCTTTATCTTCTATTACCTGCCGTTTTTTTACATCTTCTTTCATGTCTTTTAAAGAAAAACGCTGAATAGTGATGTCTTTTCTTCCTTTTTTAATTGACATAAACCGGCTTCCATTCCCTACGTAGTAGGTCGTATAGTTTTTTATGTGTTTGTATTTTTCTCCAATAGAAAAATCAAAATCTTCTGACAATACCGGTTTTTGTGCAAACAAAGTTCCTCCAAATAAAGTAGTACCGATAACTACCAGAACTTTTACAAATTTAAACTGCTTATTAGGGCTATTCATAATATTATAATTAGGTCAAGATTACACAAATATATAATACTTCTGGGAGTATTTAGGTTCTAATGAAATTTCAATTAAAAAAAAGGATAAAAAGCTTGCATTAAAAAAAACTGATTTTCAATCTTTTAAAAAAAAGATCACATTTTTTTAAAAATAATTCCTAAAAAATGTTGTTTCATACCCTAATATCCTATACATTTGCATCCGCATTTGAAACAGTAATGCAGCCGTTCTTAAGAAAATAATTGTTTGGAGAGGTGCCAGAGTGGTAATGGAGCAGATTGCTAATCTGTCAACGCGTAAGTGTTGCCAGGGTTCGAATCCCTGTCTCTCCGCAGTGTTTATTTAATCTAAAATTCGGGGTGTAGCGTAGCCCGGTTATCGCGCCGCGTTTGGGACGCGGAGGTCGCAGGTTCGAATCCTGCCACCCCGACAATAAGATTAAAAATATATTCTGGTCGCGTAGCTCAGCTGGATAGAGCATCTGCCTTCTAAGCAGACGGTCACAGGTTCGAATCCTGTCGCGATCACAAGGCAAAACCTACTGATTTTTTCAGTAGGTTTCTTTGTTTATAGGCTTTTTTATTCCTTTTACCCTTGCTTGATTTAATCACATCGATGTCAATACGTACGTCTTGTTTAGATACGATCCTTTACAAAGCGATCATAAAAGACAAACTATTTTACTCCCTGGAATATTTGGGGTGTTTTATATTTCTAATATGCTAACTTTTAAATTGAAATCAATTTTACTTCTGTCAAATTCTATTTCAATTCCACCTTTTTTACTTTTCTTTTCTGTATTGGCAAACATTGAAATCTCAAAAAAGTAATCTTGATTTATTGCTTTTAATTGTTTATTATCAACATACCCCCTTTTTCCGTTTTCAGGTTCCCAACCACAACAAATAAATTTCAGTTTGCCCATTCCAAATTTCTCAATTAGAATTCTTTCAATTTCTCCGGAATCTTTTCCTAGAACTTTATAATCAGCTTCTAAAATAATTTGCCCAGTTCCGGGCGTACATCCAGTGAACTCAACTTTATTGAGTTCTATTCCATATTGCTCCAGCAAATCTCCACATTCCAAATTTTGAGAAAAACAAAAATTCGATAGAAAAAACAATACCAGTAATTGCAGATATTTCATTTTTTGAGTTTTAATTATCTATAGACATCGTTAGGAAGTCATTATTAATATTATCGTTTATACACTAACTCTCCTTTCAAATATGTTTTTAATACCTGAGTTTGCTTAATCTGGTTAGGCTGAATATCAAATAAATTCTGACTTAAAACTATAAAATCTGCTTCTTTACCAACTTCCAGTGTTCCAACTTTATGCTCCTGTCTCATTATGTAAGCTGCATTTATGGTATATGCCTTAATAGCTTCGTTCAGCGATATATTTTGAGGTGCGCGGGTTACTGCATTTTGTATTCCGATAAAAGGATTTAATTTACTTACATCCCAATCACTACTTAATGTTAATCTTGCATTAGCTGCTACCAAACTCTTAATCGGAATATTAGCATTGTTCAGCGATGAGTCAATTAGAGAATCGGTTTCGTGCCAATTTTCTGGATGTGTAAAATCACCGGCAACTTGCGCATCTGCTGTTACATTTAATTGACTAAATCTTGAATAATCAGATGGCAAAACATATTCTACATGTGTCAACCTATGCCTCCCATTTCCATTACTACTTTGCTCTATTGCATTAAGAGCTTCATTAACACCCCGATTACCAATAGCATGAATATGAAAATCAAAACCTATAGGCTCTAATGCAGCAATATATTTAGAAATTCTATTTTGGGAGACATAATTTAAACCATTGTTCGTAGGTAAGTTAAACAAGTCGATAAGATAATCACCCTCCATTGCTGATGTGGTATTAATGACTATTCCATCCGAATACAGTTTGATTTGATTGATTTTCAGGAAACTGTTTGGATCGTTTGAATATAATGATCGAATCCTGCTAATTTGTGCTGCATCATCCTCTGTTGGATATAACCAAAGCCCAAGATTTGCTCTTACTGTTAGCTTGCCTTCACTTTCTGCCTGTTGCCAAGTTTTATGATGATTTCGTTTCCAATACGTTCTTGCATCACAAACGGAAGTAATTCCGTTTTTTCCTAATTCAGGTAAAGCATAATTTACCAATCCATCATAATCGTTTTGTTCATTATTAGGAATGGACGCTATCGCTAAATCGATAATTAAATTTCCTGCATTGTCAATTAACAATCCGTTGGGTACTCCATTATCATCTTTCATAATGATTCCGCCAACTGGATTAGCAGAGTTTTTATTAATTCCAGCAAGTTCTAAGGCTTTAGAATTTACCCAAACAGAATGCGACGTTTGTTCCATTATCGCAATTGGTTTGGTAGTTGATATATCATCCAAAATTTTAATCGGTTCTCGGGTTGCATCAAAAAGTGTATAAATGTCAAAACCCCATCCCAAAATCCATTCTGAGTCAGGATTCTGGTTTATTGCTTGTATGATATCAGTGGCATAGTTTTCAGGGGCTGTTTCTTGAGCATCTAAGACAAATAGAAAATTATCTGAAGCTGCTTCCAAGGGATGCAAGTGTACATCGTGGATTCCTGGCATTACCATTAAACCTTCCAAGTCTATGATTTCTGCATTTTCTGAGGCTTGATTTTCTACTTCTTTATTTGTTCCTATTGCGATAATTATTCCATCACGAACCAACATCGTATCTGCCCATTCTTGATTTGGGTTTACGGTGTAAATCTGCCCATTTGTGTACAATTGTTCGCTGTTTTGATTCGGTCCGGTTCTGTTATCGTCCTTTTTACAAGATGATAAACTAATAAGTATCGACAGAAGTATTAACTTCATATTATTCATATATTTTGGTGATCATTTTAATAGTTCGCTAACAACCTGATACAATGGTCTGTTACAGGTTAAATTAGCGATTATTTTTGGTTTAGAACTGACTTTAGCAATTCCAGAGGGAATCCGAATGTAATCGAATCCAACCTAATTATGTATTAAATACAATTGCTTTTTTATTTTATTAAATTTCCAGGGATATTAAATATCTAACTCCGTTGAGCTTAAACTCAATTTCTTTTTCTGTATGATTTATTACTTCACGATTCCCGAGATCAAATTCCTTATGATGATTCGGACAAAGTAATAGTATGTTTTTAGGGTGTTCATTACCTTGTTTATGTTTTGGAATAATATGAGCTGCCTCAACGTATTTTAAACCATCTTTTTTCAAAATATATTTTCCGCAAATTTGACACTCGAAATTCCTAAGTATTTTTATTAATGCAATTATTTTATTGTTTCTCTTATAACTTTTATGATTAATAGTAACTTTTTCTGAAGTATCATTTTCTGAATTTTCCAATTCGCTTGCTAGTTCATTTTTGGTTTTGTCTTTAAGTTGATTTACTATTTCCGATTGTTCAATTTCATCCTGTAATGAAGAAGTACCACCGGTCTTTAAATTATCTAAATATCCTTGATAAATTTTACGCAAAGTTATTTTAGCATCTCCTTTTTCTTTAATGTAATCGATATGCATTTTCAGAGCGGATAGTGAGTTTCTCAATCTATCCTCTCCATAATCTTCAAGGATGAATTTTAAAAAACTATTGAATAAATCGACACTTAAAGTCCTTGTAAACTGCTCCCCGTCTAGAAGTTTTGGGAAAATCTGTACAATTATCATTTGTGCAGAGCCTTTATTGATATTCAATTCTCCAACAAGCGTATTTATACCTTCAGATTTAGACAATTCTCCTTCATAAACTTTTTTAGCCGTATTAAATATTATTCTGTTCGGGGTTAATGCGGTCATTTAGTTTTAGAGAATTTGATTTTAGACTATTTATATCAGGAACTTGCTAAACGCAATGACTGTTATAGCAGCATTGACATCTTAATTTTTACTATGTTTGTTTTTTATTTTTCCTCTAAAATATTTAGAATTATTGATTTAAACATCGAATATCCTGTACGAATTAATTCATCAGGAAAATCATAGTCCGCATTATGCAATGCCGGGGTTGATATCCCTGCCCCCAAACCAAACATCGCTGTTTTAGTTGACTGTGAATACCAGCCAAAATCTTCTCCAAATTTAAAAGGGTATTTTCTCTCTGTTATTTTATATTCATTTTCTATAGCTGCTCTTCTTACGTAGATGTTACTTTCCTGATCATTCTTACTGGCTGGAAAATATTCTAACCATTTTAACTCATATTCTATCCCATGATCCTCACTTGTCTCATCTAATATCTTTTTAATTGTTGATTTTAAGCTATCCATTTTTTCACTACTCCAAGTACGTATTGTATAATGCAATTCTCCTCTTCCTGGTGATATCCCATAAGACTCTTGCCCCATAATGATATGAACAGGTGTCAATATGGCAAAAGAACTTTCTTCCGGATTCGTAACATTGAGTTTTGAAATTAAACGCACCATCTCCGACATACATAATGCTGGATTTATCCCATTTTCTGGTTCCGATGCATGTGATTCCTTTCCTTTTACTTTTACTATAAAACTTTGTACTTCTGCAGAAAAACCGCTTTCTAATAGTATAATACTATGAAGTGGTTCTTTAGGGATATTATGAAGAGCGAATACATAATCTGTTTTAAGCTTTTTATAATTTTCATCACTCATTATTTTCGCTGCTCCTTCTCCTGTTTCTTCTGCTGGCTGAAATAATAAGATTACTTTTCCCCTATTCAATTCACTATTCTTTAACCAATACACCAAACTAGTCACAATTGCCATATGACCATCATGTCCACATTTATGAGAAACTCCTTTGTAGATTGATTTGTAATCCATCGGGGTATCTTCCTGGATTGGAAGCGCATCTAGTTCGCAACGAATCGTTATCGTTTTCCCTTTTTCAGGATATTCATACACCACCGCTAAACCAGTTCCTCCAATACCCTCTATTATTTTGGTTGGATTATGCCCTTTTATAAAATTTTTAATTATCGATGCTGTGGTATACTCTACATTAGACAACTCTGCTTTTGAGTGAAGTTCTCTTCGTAATCCTATTATTTCTTTATTATTCAATTGTATTTATTCTTTTGCTTGAATCTTTATCTGAAATTGGGCACAACGATTTTGTGTATGACTCGTTTCGGAAAATCATAGCTGATTTTCTGCCGTTATCTAAAGATAATGAATTGCAATGAATACGATTAAAAAATTAACTTACAATGAGTTGCCTAAGCGGTTATTTAGTTGTTTTATAGATGGGTTCTTCTTATTACTAACGATATCAGCTATCAGTAGTTGAGAAATTTCACTCCCCAACCTTTCTGTTTTTCAATGGCTTTTGTCTTAGTTTATAAGTACGTTTTTATCACTTAAATCGCTATTACTTATACGCCGCGTTGCCAGTAGTTATTCTATTTTTTCAATTATTTTTTTTAAAGATTCACTATCCAAATTACTCGTGTGTTTAGTAATTAGTTTTCCTTGAGCGTTATAAAAATAAGTAGTTGGTCTTGTATTTATACCGTATTCAGACAATTTTTTAACACTTTTTAGGTACTTAAAGTTATAAGGTTTCGATTCAGAAAATTTAGTAATTTTAGCAAGAGACTCATCTGAAATCATTATGAAATTCACATTTTCTCCTACTTGTTTTTTTACCTCTTCAAAATATGGAAATTCTTTAATGCAAGGAACACACCAAGTCGCCCAATAATTTACAACTAAAGGTTTTCCCAAATATTCATTTAATTCAACTTTGGTTCCGTTTAAGTTTGAGACTTCAACTTGGTTTAAAGAAATATCGGGTTGAATAACGAATTTAAAATAAAGAACTATGACCGTAAGTACAAACAAAAACCCTCCAACTGTAAACCCTATCCAAAATGATTTTTTATTCATAATTTATTTTATTGAGAGATTACCAAAAATTAGGAACACAAAAACCGTTACTACTAAAAGGCATATAAAACCAACTAACAATCCAACTACGAAACTTGTTTTTTTATTCATTTTCTTATCGTTTTTGTATTCTTAATATCTATCAGACGTTTAATACCAAAAAATGTAACAGCTTCCTTTTATAATTTAATTACTTCTAACAACAAAAAAAAGTATATATCTCCCATCTATGAGAATTTACAAATTAAAAAATAACTATTTCTTTGATTACATTAGAAATGAATAAAAATATAGTCTATTTCATCACAAAGACTTACCCAAAAAGTAAGCCTTTGATAGGTTATACGCCCTATGCATCGTTTATAATGGATCATGTATCAATGCTGTATCCAGGTAAAAACCTGTATGAATCTAAAAAAATAAAGAGCTGTTTAAAACGGTTTTAATACGGTGCTCTAACAAAACTCTAATCCCTTCTAAACTATAGTTTTTTTGTTTTTGACAATTGCATAAACAATTTCTTTATCTAAAATAATTCTCGGTAGTTTTTTATGGATTGGATCACTGTTTTTTTCTTTAAACCACTGATCTATATCGGCACCAGGAACAACATGAAGGCTACTTGAGTTCATTGTTTGAATTTCATTTAAAAAATAGTCATAAAGAGGGTTTGCTTCGCATAATGCCTTATCAAGTGCCATGCATAACTCTTTTTCAGAAGACTTGTCGAGTTTAGATAAAAAGTCTGTTTCCTCGAAATACCAGCAATATGAAGGTTTATCACTATCATAATTCTCTGCTAAGAAAAACTCCTTAAAAACTATCCCGTGCACAGCCGTAAACTGTGCAATAGCGTTTTCTACCTGTGTAATTGACGTTTTTTCAGAAACAAGGTTTAGTGTTAATAAAGTACGTCCGGCAATTTTAAAACGAAGTGGCTTTTTAGAATACAATTGCACAACATCTCCTAAGACGTAACTAAAAGTTCCATTTCCTGTGGTCACAGCTATAACGTATTTTTCTTCAACTTCAAGCTCATGCATAAGTAATCGTTTTGAATAGTCATTATTCCAATAGTTTTTAACCGGAATAAATTCAAAAAATACTACTGTTGGAAAAAACTGAAAAACATCTGGATTCTCTACAGCTTCTCCTCCATAAAAACCTTCACTACTAACATATGAGTCCAGGTAAGAAAAGTTTTTACCCAATAACTCTTCAAGCTTTTTCTTATAGGGTCGATAATTAACTCCCGAAGTCATTAAGAGGTCAACATCATCAAAACAATATGCATATTCCTCTTTCGAGAGGTTTTCTTTTAAATAGGTAAAAAGTTCAACAACAGAAGCAGGTATCCCGGCAACTGTACCAAACTTATGACCAATCACCTCTTGTTTATATCGAAAAAACTTTTCTTTTAAATCGATACAATTCACCGTTTCCTCTGAAGGGATCAATAATTTTTTGATAAGTTTAGGAGTCTTTTTATGAGTGATAAGACCTGATATCATTCCAATAGGAATACCTCCTGAGGTTTTTCCTGTTTCTATACGAGAACATATAATTAAATGTTTCTTGGCGATAAAATTGTATTGCCGTCTTTTTTGCATAGCAATACTTATCATCGTCTTTTTGCACTTCTGGATAGCTCCTATCAGATGTTTCGTTATTGGAATTAATTTTTTAACACCTGTAGTACCGGATGATTCGACAAAATATGCTGGTCTTTTATTAAATATCACTTTTTTTTCTCCGGCTCCTTCCCGATCCCAATAGGGAGCAATATCTTCATAATGCATCACAGGAACCCGTTTTTGATATTCTTCAATTGAATCAATTGATTCAAAATCATATCTCTTTCCAAATTCTGATTTATCGGAAAGGTTCAATATCTTTTTTAACGTTTTCCACTGTTGTTTAGTAATTTCATTTTTTTCATACGTAATTTCTTTATATCTAAAAATGACATTAAGTATACCCATTATATTATTTATGTTATGTGTGAATTTTAGTTCTTGATAAACTACTGTTTGCATCAGGTTTATCATTGCTTTTTAATGAAGTAGTGCCAAAATAAAGCTTTTCAAATCAAATAAAGACCTATCCTAAAAAATTAGTATTTTATTAGGAATTGACCATAATTACAGTCATTAGTATTCAGAGAGTTCCGGAGTTCCTGTTACTTATTGTTAATTTTTAGTTAAACAGAAACAGGCTGGATTACCTTCTCCCGATCTGGAGTATCACAGTTAGTTTTAGACAGAAGTATTCAATTTGCATATATCTTAAAGGATAGCAAAAAAATATAATTAATTGTTAACTATTCTTATTAGGTATTTCAAAACAAAAAAGCCTTCTATATTAGCCTTCTTATTCACTCTAAAAAAACCTGACAAAACCATGAATTACTATCTTTTTTCTACTTATTATCTATAAGCTATTTTTTACGGAGTTACTCAATCTCAAACAGGCTTATTAATACAATCCCCAAAATCAAATCTAACAGGTTTTATCATCAGATAATTTACAATCTTAAGACTAATTAAAAAGTATTCCCTGAACTCACTTTAAGGAATACTTCTACTCAAAAAACCAAAAAATGTTAACACCATTACCTAAAACAAACACCGATTCAAACAGTAACCCTATACCTCATGTCGCTATATTCGGAGCAGGTATTTCTGGATTAAAAACTGCTCATGAATGTATAAAAAAAGGCTTTCGTGTTTCAATATATGAAGCCAGAGAACAACCCGGAGGAAAGTGTATCGGTTTTATGAATTCGGGATTACCATACGAATTGACACATCGTCAAATGTTTTCGTCAAACCCGGTTCTATTAAATACATTAAAAGAAATATCGACTTCAGAAGGAGACAACTTAATGACTAAAATCGAGCCACTTCCTAAGGCTCAATTTGTATGGGCTCAAAAAAACAAAACTGTTCATTTTTCTCAAAAACATTTTAATGTATTTACAGAGCTTATTTATAATTTAAAATCTGCATGGTCCATGCTTGTTGATGGGGTCCCTATAAAAGATGTTTATTGGTTTCGTACCCGATTATCAGCTAAAGTCATCCAGAAATCTGACATGAATTCTCCAGTTTCCAGCTATTTAGAGTATGACAAGCGCCCTTTATTAGCTTCTTTCTTACGGAAGGTGCTTTCTTCCTGGATTGCAGCAACGGACAATACAAGAACAGGAGATATTCTACAATTACTTTTAAACAAAAAAATACCTCCCTCCTCCTTATCTCCTGCAACATATAGTGTCACCCTAAACGGACCTATCAATGACACACTAATTATTCCCTGGTATCAATATTTAAAAGAACAAGGAGTAAACTTTCATTTTAATACGGCATTAAAAGATATAAAATTGTCAAATTCAAAATGTCAGTATGCTATTCTAGACAATGGAGTCACAGTACAGGCTGACTTTTTTATTATTGCTATCCCTCCATATCAAACATTAAATATCCTTCCGGAATTAAAACCTCTTTTAAAGGTTGAAAGTGTAAAAAGTCACGGTTTTCAACTGCATCTAAAAAAAATTCCTAGTACCTTCAAAAATAAATCAATTGGGATCATAATTGATTCGGCGTGGGGACTTAGTTACAAGCTATATCATAGCGGAAAATACAATAATACTGTCTTTGCAGAAAACATACAGGCAACACTTTCTATAACTGCTACCAGAATGGAACACGCAAAAGGGATTTTGTATCACAAAACACTTCTAGAGTGTAACCAACAGGAAATACATGATGAAATCTTAGCCCAATTGGGATTATTCTCTCCTGAATTTAACGATTGTTTTTTTAATACGATACAAGCCGGACCAGGAGCATTAATTGTCAGAAAACAAGAAGCCAATAACCCAAAATATAAAAATTGGTTTAAAGGACCTGAAATTGTAGACCCTTATGGAAATGCTGCTCATTGGTTAGTGCAAAACCAGTTAGAAAACCCAACTTGTTCCAATGGTGTATCTACCGACTCTTGTTTAGCTTCCAATGTTTTTATTGCTGGAGAATGGCTTAATCATCCTCAGCAAAAATGGACTGTCCCTTCTACAATAGAAAGGAGTATGGAAAACGCACAACTTTGTGTAAATGATGTCATGAAAGAAGCAACACTAGTATAAATTAATTCTTGTACCTTATATGATTACAAAAATAACCCTTCAAAAAAACAGTTATTATCCACTCATAACATCTTTACTTTTCTTTTCTATGGCTTTTATCTATTGCCATGGGATTGTATCTCTAGCTAAAGCAAGTGTATGGTTTGAATTATCGATAACGATTCTCATACTTCTAATTGGACTTCCTTTCTTTCAAAAAACAGATAATTTTGCGGAGATCAGGAGGTTGTTAATTTTAGAAACCACATTTAATGTTTTATGCTTAATTACTAAATTTTCACCTCTTGATATCCCTATATGGTCAAAAACGCTTGACATTGCTTTTTCTGTTTTTTTCCTATTACAAATAATGGGGTTTATCGTTTCTCAAATTAAGAAAAAGACCTGGACCAGTATTCCTGCTTCTATAGCATTAGCTATTTCAATTATTTTATGGAACTTAAGCGGAAGCGGGGTGCTAATCACTGCAAATAATGAAATCCAGTTTTGGGGCGGAAATGCTCCTAAACATTTACAATTGATTTATTTCTTATGGTTACTAAACATTTTACTGGTGGAGTATCGTGCTTTACTTCCTAAATTAACCGTTGTACTAGCTCATATTGCTTCCTTTATAGTCGCGTACAATTCTGAAGAGTTCTTTCACGCTAGGATTTTAACAGCAAGTCATCTGTTTGTTCTTAATTGCATATTTGTTTATAAAAATCAACATTGGGGAGGAACTTCTTATGCTAGTATTTCCTATTTAGAGAAGTTTAAACAGAATTCTACGTATTATATGGGGTTATCAATAATCCTAAATATATTAGCTCTTAGTATATTAGTAATTCATCTAATACATAAATTTCTAAGCTGATTTTTATCTTTGAATAAAAGCTGAGAAAGCAAAACACTTAAAATTAGTAAACAAGGTAATACCTACTGAAAATCAATAGGTATTACCTTGTCTATATTTTTCTATTCCTTTTTTCCCTTCTGATTCTATCAGAGCCACCACACGAATTCTATTATCTAATAAGACTACTTTTTCCATCAAGAAATAAGATATTTAGTACTTTGTTTATGGCAATTATCTGTTTTTCTTTATTTCATTTTCTAAAAGCGATAAAATCCTTTCCAGTAATTTTATCACTGCATTACACTCCTCAACAACAATGGTATTAACTCCTTCAAAACCAATTAAGTGGTTTTTGTATGCTATATCTGAAATTAAGTGACCAAAAGCTACTGCTAATTTCTTATCGTTCCAGTCATGCCATTGGTGAGTTGGGATAGGTATCTTATTTGAATAAGATTGAATATATTCAAGTCCAGAATTCCAAAGTATTTGCTCATTTTCATAGAGGTTTTCAGTCTGATTTTTCCAATCTGCTATAAAATATTTTAATGAATCATTTGATATTAATGCGATTTCACCAGAAGATATTAATGTGTTAATGACTCCTTTGGAAGGATTGGTCATTCCAAACATAAATTGATTCGAATGAAATTCCTCAAAGGAGCTATAGCCTGCTTTTCCTGTGATAATTTGTTCGATATATTTTTTTAATTTCGGCGCTATTGAAGTTCTTAATAACTGTTTTTCTCTTATTCGTTCCTTATTTAATGTAAACTCTTTCTGTAAATCTATTAAAATTTTCTCTTCTTTTTTACTTTCAATTCGATGTTGATTCCAATTGTTTACTTGTAAAGCCAATAGTATTCCTAACATCACGAGAGGAATTTCCCCAATTGCAAAAACTATGTAATTTTTTAAACTTCCATTTTCGATTATTTCTTGTCTTATTTTTCGAATTAATTTCATCGATTTTTTTGTTTTCTTTACCGCTAACAATATAACACCATGCTATTGAATTTAACAAAATATTTTAGTTTCGATAAAACTATCTAAAAGAAGGATGTTTTAAACGATCTGTAACTTGTCCAAGAAATCTTATTGTAATCCCTTGTCGAAAGTAATCATCTTTTGGATACCAATTTAGTATAGGTTTCTGCCTGTCGCTTTTTTAAAATTATTTATACGGCTGTCAGTCATTCTTATACGTAAGTTCATTCTATAATTGAAGTTTCTATGTTTCATAACACTTTATGCCCTATCTCATCTCCTCCTCTCTCAATTAAGTAATATGAGAATACACTATAGGTTATTTTCTCCTCTTTTATTCCCTTTCCTCTTCTGGTATATACTTCCTATCCTGATCCATATACACCCAACTCTCCAATTATTTTAGGATTTCCCTACACCCATGGGATTAAAATATTATCTATATTTGCAACAAGGTCGCATTAATAAATTAGATGAATACCAATGGATAAAAATGCTATAGAATTTATGGGGGAACACCATATATCAAGTAACTCGCAAACTCCTCTTCGAAAAGATGCTTTTGATAAATCGGATGATGAAAAAATTAAAAATATTCAACAGCATTTTGCTAAGATAATGGAAGAGCTTGGATTAGATATTACTGATGACAGCCTATCGGGTACTCCTTACCGGGTTGCCAAAATGTACGTTAAGGAATTGTTCTATGGGCTAAATCCTATTGCCAGACCAACTATCTCGACTTTTTCTAATAAATATAATTACAAAAAAATACTCGTAGAACAAGATATTGAAATTAACTCTTCATGTGAACATCACTTCTTACCTATAGTAGGAAAGGCTCATATAGGGTATATCCCCAAAGAACGGGTTATTGGATTATCCAAGATCAATCGGCTGGTTGACTATTATGCGCACAGACCTCAGGTTCAGGAACGTTTATGTACTCAGATATTAGAGGATCTTCAAAACACTTTAAACACCCAAGATGTCATTGTAGTAATCACGGCGAAACACCTATGCGTATCTTCCCGGGGAATTAAAGACAAGGAAAGCTTTACAACTTCTATAGAATATGGTGGCGTCTTCCAAAATCAAAACGAAAGAAATGAATTCTTTACCATTCTAAAATGCCCTGATATATAGTGTACTTCTTTTTCTAAAAACAAAATTTGACATCTGAATTTATGATTCAAACACAAAACATACACTTCCAATATAAAAAGGAAAAAAAAATGTTTCGATTCCCTGATATCCATTTAGAAAGGCAAGAACACCTACTCATTTTAGGAGTATCCGGTATTGGAAAAACAACTTTTCTTCATATTCTTGCTGGTATTTTAAAACCTAACAAGGGATCTGTAAAAATCGGGAATATTGACATCTCTTTATTATCCAATCGTGCTTTGGATACCTTTCGAGGCAGTTCAATAGGGCTGGTTTTTCAAAAAAATCTGGCGATTCCCTCTTTATCTCTATTAGATAGTCTTAAAGCTCGTCTCTTTTTTTCTAAAAAACCCATAGATTCAAAACGTATTAATGCTTTATTAAAACGCGTGCAGTTATATCCTTATAAACACAAAAAAATCAGACAACTTAGTCAGGGGCAATTACAGCGACTGAGTATTGCATTAGCTGTCATACATCAACCAACATTAATTTTAGCCGATGAACCAACCTCTAGTCTGGATACTGAAAACTGCAATAATATGATGCAACTTTTACTGGAAGAAGCTAAAGAACATAATGCCAATCTAATTGTAATCACGCATGATGATCGGATTAAGCCCTTATTTACCAAATCAATTACCCTATGAATCTATTAAGAATAGTATGGGCTTCAATTACGGATAAACCATTACATAGTTTTTTAAGTGTTTTTGTTTTTTCTATGAGTATTGCACTCATTATATGGATTCAGCAAATACATGTTTCTTTACAGCATCAATTGCTCAATACTTCTTACGGGGTTGATCTTGTTGTAGGTGCTAAAGGGAGCCCTTTACAGCTTGTTTTATCCTCTGTTTTGCATATAGATACTCCTACCGGGAATATCCCCTATAACAAAGCTAAAAAAATTGCTAAAAACCCTATGATTTCCACTGCCATCCCTATCTCTTATGGTGATAACTATAAAGGGTATCGAATTTTAGGAACTACGAAGGACTATGCAAAACTGTTCAATGCGCATCTACAGGAAGGAAATCGCATAGAAAAGCCTATGCAAGTAATACTCGGACATACTGTAGCAACAGAACTACAGCTTCAGGTAGGAGATACTTTTTTTAGCAGTCATGGATTATTAGAAAATTCAATAGACATACACGCTACCCCACTGACGATTACCGGCATTTATGCTCCTACTAATAATGTCATAGATCGTCTTATTCTTACTAATTTAGAAACCATCTGGGATATTCATGATCATGAAGGTCATCACTCACATACTCCTCATAAGAAAGAGGCACATCTTCCCTCTCATCAAAACGATTCTATTACAACTGAGGAACCTCAAGAAATTACTTCTTTGCTTATCACCTTCAGAAACCCAAGAGCTTTTTTGACACTTCCGCGAAACATCAATAAAAAAACGAATATGCAAGCTGCTATTCCTAAATATGAATTAGAGAAACTCTATCAGTACACAGGCACCGGAATTAAGACAATTACCCTTATTGCTTATGGTATTTTAGGTATTTCATGTCTTATCATATTTGTCAACCTGTATAGAATGGTGAAAGACCGTTCTTTTGAGCTTGCCCTCTTTAGAACCTATGGAGCTGGTCATTGGCAGTTAATCCAATTAATTTTATTAGAAGGAATCATACTAGCACTTGCAGCTACTATGATAGGCGTACTTATTTCTCAAATTGGGATATATTACCTGCAAAACAGCATAGAACAAGCATACAAACAACATATTGAATTTTCACTTCCTATTACAGAAATTGCTTTAATAACCGGAATGATTTTTTTGGTCATCCTAATTGCATGTTTGTTTTCAATTCTTCCGATTTTCAAGATGAACATCTCTAAAATTTTAAATAATGAGAATTAGTTTATTTATTGTAGGAGCCTTCCTATGCCACACAACGCTTTTCGGTCAACAAAAAATTACCTGGAAAGATCTTGCTGATGTTACTTTTACCGAAAAATTTTTCCCAGCTTATGGAGAATATTTTTTATACCCCTCCTATGGGGAAAGCGTGAAGAAATTAGAAAACAAACAGGTCGTTATCAGAGGATATTTTCTCAATATAGTACCAGAAGAAAACTTGTATATATTATCGCAAAAACCAATGGCCTCTTGTTTTTTTTGTGGAATGGCAGGTCCTGAGACTGCTATAGAAGTACAATTCAAAAAAAAGCAATCCTTCAAAACAGACGATATCCTATCCATATCTGGCACACTAAAATTAAATGCAGATGATATAGAACATTTTAATTACATCCTTACTGATTGCAAGGTGGTTCGCAAATAAATCCCTCTAGTTTACCTTAACACGCTGATACGGTAATCTTTTGCTCTTTTCGGGTATCGCATATCCATCCAGTCCATTAATGGTTGCTACTTGTGCTTTAGACAAATCAATAAACCCTTCATCGGTAAGCAATTCTTCATTGACAAATAATTCTTTTATTTCTCCTACTAATAAAATTGTATCATTACTTTTTATCGTATACTCTTCGACATACTTCATCAACATTTGTACTGGAGCTCCTGCTACAAAAGGCAACATACATCCACTTTTATATTCAGGAGTTAAGTTTGTTTTGTCGAATTCAGAAATCTCCTTTGGGTATTTAGCAGATGTATGATGCGCTGCTTCAATCAACGGTTTATGTATATGGTTTATCGTATAGTAGCTCCCTTCTTTTATATTGTCATAGGTATTTCTCGGAACCGTTAAGGGGCGAAATATCATTCCTAATAAAGGGGGATTAGATCCTAAATGGACAACAGAGCTAAAAACAGCAACATTCGTATCTCCATTTGCTGCAACAGATCCGATAAGGTTTGCTGATTTAAAACCTGAACAACTATTAATCAGATTAATCTTATACAGATGTTCCATTGCATCGATTTCCGCTCTTGATATCTTTTTTTTCATCCTGTAAATTTATAATTGTGAGAAACGATTGATCTCTATGTTGTCTGCCTTCAGATCATGCATCAGGTTATACAACCCAAAAAAGGTTCTATTCATATAAATAAAATGTCTTGATCCTCTATTTCCATTCATTTTACGAAGTGTGGTATCTTTTGAAAAACGTTCTCCCAGAGAAGCTATTTTTTCAAAAAAAACAGGGTCAGAAAAATCAAAATGCGAAACATGAAAGGGTTGTGTAAATAAGCTGAGCATATCATGAAACATCGATATAAAAAATCGTTCTTCTTCCTGGCTATCGTCTTCTTTTAGAATTTCCAGTTCGAATAGTTTTTTTCTAAAAAAATCAGCATTATTGAGATTTTCTTTTTTAGCTAACTCAAAATAAGGCACATAAAAAGTATCTGGTATAACCTTAACACATCCAAAATCCAATACCACCAGTTCTGTATTCTTTGTCACCAGAAAATTCCCGGGATGAGGATCTGCGTGAACTTTTTTGACTTCATGAATTTGAAACATATAAAAATCCCACAACGCCTGTCCTATAATATTAGCTTTTTCTCTAGACACATTTGATGCAGTATACTCTGACAGGTGCACTCCTTCCATCCAATCCATGGTTATAATCTGCTTCCCGGAAAATTCAGGGTAATATGTAGGAAAAGAAATGTTGGGAATGTGGCCACATGCTTTGGCTAGTTCTTCACTTTGGGAAACCTCTAAAATATAATCCGTTTCTTCTTCTAGTTTTTCTCTAACTTCTTTGAAATATTGATCAGACCCCTTCCCCTGAATATTAAACATTTTAATAGCAATAGGTTTGACTAATGCTAAATCAGATACAATACTTTGTGCCACACCTGGATATTGAATTTTCACAGCAAGTTTTTTTCCATTTTTTTCTGCCAGGTGGACTTGGCCTATACTTGCGGCATTAATAGCATTAGTATCAAACCTATCGAACAGCTCTTGGGGGGATTTTCCAAAATATTTTTTAAACGTTTTTATAACCAATGGAGGGGATAACGGAGGAACAGAAAATTGAGATAATGAAAACTTCTCTACATAAGCACCTGGTAGTAAGTTTTTTTCCATGCTTAGCATTTGAGCTACCTTTAATGCACTTCCTTTTAAGTTTTTCAGACTATCATAAATATCTTCTGCATTTGCATTATCCAACTTTTGTTTTGCCTTGTCTTCATCACCAGCAAGGCGATCTCCATAATACTTAATGTAATTAACACCAACTTTTGCGCCTGTTTGAAGTAATTTTGAAGCTCGTTGTATTTTCCCTATCGGAATAGAATTAATTGTCTTCATCTAATACTTTTTTAATGTTTCTTTCCATAAAAACTTCCCTAAGTCTACAACACTTTTAACAGGTTCTATACGAACCAAATCAAAATAAGCAACTAGCAACTTTTCTATAAAAAGATCTGTTTTCTCAAAACCAGGAGAAGTGTCGTTTTTCCAGAAATTGATAAACATAACCAGCTTCCCCCACACCATTTCATCAAAGCCTTTATCCTGAAACGTATTGAGTCTGTTATTCTTGAAATCTATTTTTCTAAACGCTAAGTCTCTTGAATATGCTTTCACTTCTTCTTTTAATTGCGAGAAAAAATGAATGCTTTTTAACGGGGTCTTTTGCTTGTCTAAAACAAAAAGCACAAAGCTTCTGTTAGCCGTCAAAATTTCAAAAAAAGTATAGAAAAAACTGAGTAACTTATCCTTTAGCTGAAAATCTCTATATGCTTCATTTTCTGATAATAATTGTAACGTATGTTCTAAAAATGCAGAAAATGCACTTTTTTCAATCGATTCAAAAGAAGTATATGAAGCATAGAATGTGGCTTCTGAAATATCACAATGAGCTGCAAATACAAATACATTATCAGGAGCTTTCCCATTTGTAAGCACATATTCCATATAATGCTCCATTATTTTCATTTTATCCGACACCTCAACATGCTGACTCATAATTTTTTATTTTAAATCGTTCATTACAAAGTTACAAAAATTGTTTAATCTTTTTCAAAAAACATTAAACAAAATATATTATTCAAAGAATGAGCACCTTATCATGTACATATTTATTGCCCTACCAGGTTCTTATATAATTACGCGTGATACAATCGATAAACACTGCCCCTGTGTACTGACAGTTCTAGTATGCTATAAAGCAAAAAAACACCACTTTTTACGGTGATGTTCTTTTAGTTAAATGACACTAACAAAAGAAGTAAAAAACGTATCATTTAAAGGATTTCATTTATGATACTTCTAAGGTATTAATATTCATCCTGACTCAAAAATAGTTTATCCATACAATTTTTATGTGTAATACTTGTTTCTTATCAGCGCAAAACCAGCACAATACTAATTTCCAATACCTTAGATAATTTTAAGTGTTTTTTTGTTTAAACATAAAATGAAATTCCATATAAATTCATGTAATTCCTAACCTTCTAATAGTGAATTCACATCTGTTGTTTTGAATACTCATTTTTAATGTATCTTTATCTTTAATCAATTCAAAGGAAAACAAAACATCACAAAACGAACTTTTATGAAAAAAAAGAGAGCTTCTCTTCTTGCAGTATTACTATTGTTCTGTATCCAATTTTCTTTTTCTCAAAACTGCGAAGCCATTTCTCCTTATAAAAAGGGGATGTCATTAGAGTACACGAATTACAATAAAAAAGGTAAAGTTACCTCTGTTGAAAAACATTTTATAAAAGAAGTCAATCATACTAGTGGAAATCTAGCTATTCATATAGAAACTTCCATGCTTAAAGGAAAAAATAAAGCGGGGAATAATACCTATATTCTGCGATGTGAAGATGGAAATTTTTTTATCGATATGGCTAATTATATCTCTCATAACCAAAACGGACAGAAGGGGTCATTTAGTATCAATGCTAAGGGAGATTTTTTAGAATTTCCTCCTAATATGACTACAGAAACAGTACTAAAAGACGGGACTATTTCTTTACAAATTGGAGATAGCGATGCTTCTCTCTCTATTTCCGAAATGAAGGTCCTAAACAGAAAAGTAATAGAACGAAGTGACCTTACAACTCCTGCAGGAACTTTTAAAGGATATAAAATGAAATTTGATTACCTGTTCGAAATGGGCTTTATTAAGTTTCGAGGATCTGGTGTAGAATGGTACGTAGAAGGCATCGGTATCATTCGTACAGAGAGTTATTCGAAAAAAGGAAAATTAAAATGGGTTCGTGAATTAACAAAAATGAATACGATCTAATAAAAAACAAATCTTACTACCCTCCTTCCTATATCAGAGCATGTATCATGCTCTTTTTTTATATCGTATATAGGGGATTTCCCCCTGTATTTTAGAGGAAAAAGACGCTAACGATTCCCATTATATTGAAGTTCAATAATGCTGGAATCTCAATCTATACGGCATATATACATTTGTCTCAACACTTGTTTAGAATCAGTGGTTCTAAAAACAGATTATCTTCTGTTATCTGTATAAAAACACACAGAGGCAAATCATTATTTAAAAACGAACTAAAATGAAAAAATTAATGTATCTATCCGTAGTATCCGTAATCATGGCATTAACCGCCTGTAATAAGGATGAAGTAAACGAGTCTATGGATTTCCAACAAGATGAAAAAACCGGACAGGTAGAAATCATAGATAGCAAAGAAAATAAAAATCTGGTGATTGGAATTGCCCCGGGTTTATATGGTCCCAAAAAGGTTAAAGCATTGAAAAACGTGACGTATGCATATCACGGACATCCAACAGCATTGAATAATATTCCTCCTAATAAAAGACGGTATAAGATTTATTTTCAGGTAAAAAACCCTGCAAAACCGGACGTAGAATGGGATCCTGTTGATTCTTTTGAAGTCGATTCGAATATTACCTCCTTAAAATTTCCAAAATTCGGAACTAATAATAAAGCAAAATGGAGAATTATTTATTCGATGTATCACAAAAATAATTCATTCTTTACCTACTCTTTTAAAAAGAAGGTTACTGTAATAAACAATTAGAAACATAGAAATAAAAGAGCGCATTACATGCGCTCTTTTTGTTAAGCTTAAAAAATGTTTGTTTAAAGCTGTATCCTTTTTTAAAAGTTTACAGTTTTACTTTCTCATACAAAACTGTGATTTCATTAAATACACTGGTTAATTCATTACTAATTTTATATATATCATTCACATCAAAACCATGATCCATCAATTTTAATCTATTCTTTTTTATTGAATTCCATTTAGAAAAAGCTAAACCTATCTTTTCATCTATTTGTGGAGTATTAAATTTCGAAATTAATAACTTATTAATTGAGCCATCTAATTCATGGAAAACATTGGTAAGCATTTGATCGGAGTTTTTATCTTTCAGAGCTATTTGATTTGCATAATAATAAAAAGCTAAGCGCTGGGATAACATTCGCTGTCTTCCCGATATATCTATAGTCATATTTAGTTCCAATTCATCTTCTACAGAATATGTTTTTTCTAATTCATTAGAAATATTTTTATGAGACTCTTTAGAGTCTGATATAATTGATAACACTACTGCATTAGATGCCTGTAATAAGTCTGTATTTGTATCTATTATCTTTTTTGCATTTTCATAATTAGGGGTAGATTCTATTAACTTCTTAAAATCTGTCCACATCTGATTAACTACTTCTATTCGATCTTTAGTTCTTTTAGATCTTGCATTTTGTAATAATACACGATTTTGCTCTTCAAATATGATCTGACTAGAAAGTAGATCCTTTTTTGCTTGTTGCGCATTCGGCTTACTTAATAAAAATAAATATGCTTTAGACATTTTTTGACTTAACATCCGTTGTTTTCCTGCTACATTTACTGCATTATGATATGTTAAAGAACCATATTTGGTGTTTAATTGAGCTGAAATACTGGTTCCTAAAAACACCAAGCTAATGATCAGCAGATATTGTATTTTTTTGTTTGGGGCGAGTGTTAATTTCATTTAATATAAGTTTTAAGATTTACAATTTGTTTACTTAGCTATTTTTGACTTAGAAATCATGTCAGGAAAAGAGTGGGGTTATTTAGCCATTATATATAAACAAAAGTAATATCTCTCTTACATTTCAGATATGATAAATATCATGTGGAAACTAGAAAAAATAACATGTCATAAAAATTAGGAAAGAAAAAGTTAAGTATCTAGGCCATACTGATGATAAAGAACTATAATTGCTGAATATTTATATGAGAAAATGTCATCTTTTGCTCCTTTTCTCTTTTTACTTGTTCTTTTATTTTTTCTAATGAATCTTCTACTTCATATGACAAAAAGATTCGAACCGGTACATCTGTATTAAAATAGGTATCAATCGTACTCGCTTCTTTAGTGGTTTTTGATATCGATCCAATTGCAATAGGCTCATCATCGCTTACTCCTACATACCGCAATAAACAATATCCTCCTTTCTTTAATACTATGGCTGGCATTGAAGAATCTGTAAGTGTTGAGCTAACACTAATATTATAGGATCCTGGTGATAGCGATATAATGCCTGTTTTCTTATCTAATCGAATGGATTCACCATATTGTTCTATCGTAGTATTGAGTATTCTTGTATGTCTTCCTTCTTTTAGTGGTGCAATTGGCATTGTATATTCAGCATATTCAGCATAGTCTAATAACATAGTCGTATGTATTCGGTCACAACCTAAAAAAAATACCCAGATTAATCCTATAAAAAATGTAGTGTAAACCTTCATACGGCCATTGATTGATTTGTGATTCGGGAATAAAACTACGAAAGTGGTCTAAAAGAAATATTTCATCTTATTTCATATATAGATTTTCCCTTTAACTAATACTACAAAGACGTCATAAAAAAATAAATGTGTCACCTCCCTGTGAAACCTATCCTGTAATATATATGTAGAAATATCAGATTCAATATTTACTGGTATTCTTTATATAAAAAAGCATGCTGAAGTTATACTTCTAAAAAATGAGAGGATCGTATGGCACTTTTGTTCTTATAATCCCGGGGGGTGATTCCTTTAATTCTTTTAAATGCTTTATAAAAAGTAGATTTGGATTTAAATCCGGACTCCAAACCAATCCCCGTAATAGAATAATGTGCATATTCCTTTCTTCTAAGCATTTTACATGTTTCTTCTACTCTATAAGTATTAATACATCGGGTAAAATTCTCATGAGTAAGCTTATTAATCAGCTGAGATAAGTAATTAGCACTGATTCC
This sequence comes from Aquimarina sp. TRL1, assembly GCF_013365535.1. Taxonomy (NCBI): domain Bacteria; kingdom Pseudomonadati; phylum Bacteroidota; class Flavobacteriia; order Flavobacteriales; family Flavobacteriaceae; genus Aquimarina; species Aquimarina sp. TRL1. The sequence continues at coordinate 4,765,153 of NZ_CP053590.1, forward strand.
CAGCATATTTGCTACCATGGATAAACTCACATCTTGATTTTTATATATTTTTTTTGTTTCCACAAGCGTTAAAAAAGCCTGGAAATAAGAATTATCATCTGTATAAACGTTTTTTTTACGTGCGAATAGGTGGGTCATTTTTTTTTCTAATAACTGTGCTATCAGTTGAAACATCTGTAGATGGTGTTTGGTAAAAAAACCTATTTCAGAATGTTCTGAATCAATCACTCCTATCACTTGGTTATTACAAAAAATAGGAACCGTTAATTCTGAACTTCGGGGCTTATCATCAATAATATATCTTTCATCATCTTCTGTATCATCTACAATCTCTGGAACTCCACTCGTCGCAACATGTCCCACAATTCCCTGACGTAACGGGATTACAATTGGGCTTACTACCTTTCTTTCCTTTTTGTTTTTTTTGCCATAGGCTGCTTTCTGTACCAATGTATTCGACTTATGATCCAATATATAAATAACACAGTCTTCCAGATTGAGTTGGGAGATACAGTTTTCTGTAATGCTCCACAATACCTCATGTACCGAATGTTTATCAAATAAGGAAGTGGCAAAATAATTAAGTATGGATAATGCTTGTATATGCTCCTTCCCTATTGTCTTTACTATTTCTTCCTCAAAAAACTGAAGTAATCCTTGCTTGTTATCTGTGTCAAAATACATATAGCTTGCATAGTTTTGATTGTACCATACAAACCTATATTACTGCCTTTTTTTTTACTATAGCTATTGTTCCAATGAGTAGTACTATTGTTTCTGATGGGTTATTCTTTCGTTTTTCTATACTCCGATGGGGACCTTCCTTCTATCTTCTTAAATATTTTCGAAAAATACGCTGGGGTATCAAAACCCACCTCAAATGAGATTTCCGCAATATGCAAAGAAGTAGTCAGTAATAATTCTTTGGCTTTTTCTATGCGAATATGATTGATATAATGTGTGGTTGACTTTCCTGTTAGCCCTTTAATTTTTCGATGCAATTGGGTACGGCTGGTATACAATTCTTTAGCCAACTGGTCAATACTTAGTTTTTGATCTTTTTGCAAGGCATATTCCTGTACCTTTTTAATAAAATCAAGTTCTTGTTTTTTTATGTCTTTCTCTTCAATAGCAGTTTCTTTCAGTTGTAATAATTTTCCAAAATAACGATTCCTTTCTTCTTGCTTTTTGATCAGGTTAGCAATAATCGCCATTAGTTCCTCCTCGTCAAAAGGCTTTGGCAAATAGGCATCAATACCATACTGATATGCCTTCACTTTGTCCGATGCTTCTGTTCTGGCGCTGAGAATAACAAAAGGAATATGAGAGGTTCCTACATCGCTTTTTAATTGCTTACAGAACTCAAAACCATCCATAACCGGCATCATAATATCACTAATGATAAAATCTATTGCTCTTTTTTGAGCAATTATGAGTCCTTCCTTTCCATTATTCGCTGTTAATATGGTATACTTTGCTCCCAATAGTTCTTTCATATACGACCTGATTTCATCACTGTCTTCTACTACCAGAATGCATACTTCTGACCGGATAGTATTAGAAGGCTCTTCTTCCTTTGCTTTCATTTGCCGACTGATAAACGGCATTGTATGTACTGCTTCCTTCGCTGAGGGGTATGCATTTCGTATCGGCAGATAAATCACAAAAGTAGTTCCTTGTCCCAGCTCACTTTGTACCTCAATTATTCCTTCTAATAAAACCACCAATTCTTTGGTCAATGCCATGCCGATTCCACTTCCCATGGTTTCTGTAAATTGATTTGCCCGATAATACCGATCAAAAACAAAAGGTAATTGTCCTTTTTTAATACCAATACCTGTGTCTGATACAATTAGTACTAATTGATTTTCTCTTACTTTTACCTCTATTTTAATAGTTCCTTTTTCCGGAGTGAATTTAATGGCATTAGACAATAGATTATTGATAATTTTTTGAATTTTATCATCATCAAAATCCATACATACTTCTGGAAATTCTGCATGAAAATTCATTGCAATTCCTTTGGAAGTTGCCAAGGGAGTGTATAGTTTCACACATTTTTCTATAAATGCGATAATATTCGTATTTATATAATTCAGTGCTACTTTCTTTTCATCTAATGCGGCCAAATCCAACATCTGATTGACTAAATTTAATATCTGATCACTTGATTTTGTAATCCCCATTACTTTTTCTTCCAGCTCTTCTTTTTTTTCTTGTTTCAATATTGTATTAGCCAATCCTTTTATAATAGTTACAGGGGTTCTGAACTCATGAGATATATTAGCAAACATCCTGGATTGCAATTCATTAACCTCCTTTGTTTTTTCTGCTCTAAGGGTAGCTAATTTGCTTTTCAGAAAATAGTAAATAATTAGTGTTCCGATGAGGATAAACAAAAGTCCATACCCTACATAAGCTACTATAGTCTGATACCAGGGAGGATGTATTCGTATGCTTAGAATACTTACAGGTACCGTCTCTGCTGGGTAAGAATTGTACACTGGTTTTACTTTAAGTTCATGTACTCCATAAGCAATATTAGAAAAATACGCCGTTTCTACATCAGTTTCTTTCCACTTTCCCCCATCCATGGAATATGCATATCGTATGTTAGGGATATGTTTGTAATCCAGGTTAGAAAAGCGGACTGAAAAATCATTTTGCAAGTACGATAACTGAATATCTTGATCAAAAGGAGTTTTAAAATCTGCCAAATAATCAGAAGGCTCTCCATGAACCCTGACAGCAGTAACTATTACAGGAGGAAAGTCAGGAACTTTTACTTCGGTATCAACTGTTATTGTTTGTATCCCGTTATTGGTTCCTGCTAGCAATCGTTCTTCTTTCTGGTCATAATACATTGATGTAAATAAAAACGCATCTGAAATCAACCCATCTTTTGTAGTATAATGCATCCATTCCTTCGATATCACGTTGTATACATATACACCACTATTAATTGTCGTAATCCATAAATTATTCAATGTATCAGCTTCTAAAGCCATTATTTTTTTATCGAACAGCTTTGCGTCTTTTTTTAATCTCAAAAAAGCGTTATTTTTTTCCTGATAGGCAACTACTCCCATATCAGATCCTATCCAAATCGTTCCCTTCTGATCCTCTGCAACGGAAAACAAAACATTAGATGTCAAGGAAGTCGTATCACTTCTGGTACTGGTATACTGCTGAAAAGGGACAGGAGTAGTAAGGTCTGCAGAAGAAGCATTGGCAAGCATATAAAGCCCATAAGCCGCAGTTGTTATCCACAAGCGATCCTTATGATCCAGGTACATCTGCAATATTTTTGATTCTCCCTTATCCGAATTTGTATCCAGTTTGATTTCCTGCAAAAAATTACCTGACGCATCGAACACAAAAATTCCGGAAGCCCAGCTTCCTACCCAAATTCTATGTTGTGCATCTTGTGCGATTCCATAAGCACTAAATCTTTTGAAATCACTACGCTGTATTTGTTGTTCTTTTTCTATTTGGTCATCCCTAATAGTAAAAAGTGTTCCCTTTCGGTTCGTTACGAACAACTGTTCTTCTGATGCGTGCAATGCCAGCATATCACCAGCTAACAATTTCTGCATCTCTTTATTTTTATCGATCTTGTATAATCCTGTTTCTCCTGCTATATAAATTGCTTCTTTATACTTGATGATACGTCGTGCATGTAATGATATGCTGGGATTTTTAAAAATAGCAACCTTATTTTTTTCTTTGTACAATCCTTTGGATGTCCCGACCCATAACAACTGTTGTTGATCTAAAAAAAGACTGGTTATATCTGCCTGATGCAGTGGAAGAGCAGTGTTTATCATCCTAATATTTTCCTGATCAGGATCAAAAGTATATATCTTTTTTTCAGACGCCAGGAATACGATATCTCCATTTTTGGTCATGTACCGTATCGCATCTGTAACCGGTATTTTTTTCTCTTCTTTAGTTTTATCCAGCAATAATATGTGATCTGTAAAAGAGAGAAGTACCTTTTTCTGGAGTACGGAAATCATTCTTATATTCTGCTCAAAAACCTGTTTTGTTACTATGGTATTTTTACGCACGTCATAGCCGTATAAAACATTATTGGTACTTATCCATAGTACTCCATTACCTGTTCCTATTTTGCTAGTGGTACTTCCTTCTTCTATCTGATGGGTCTCTCCTGTACTCATCGTATACAGAAATACTCCTTCATCCGTTACCATTGCCAGTGTATCAGAAGCTACCTGAATAATTTTATATACAAAAGAAAATATTCCTTTCGGGTGTTTTCTATGGTTTTCAAATCGTCTTTCTTTTGGATAAAAAACAGAAATCCCTCCTCCCTGTGTCCCTATCCAATATGCAGTATCTTTAATCATGGCTATTTCATGAATCGCATTAGCTGCTATCGAATTCTTATCTTCTATTACATGACGAATCAACTGCAATTTATAACCATCATACCGGTTTATCCCATCTTCAGTACCAATCCAAATAAATCCTTTTTCATCCTGAGCGATATCCGTAATCCACTCATTAGATAATGTTTCTATCTGATTAAAAAAAAGCATTTCCTGAGCTTTTGCTTTCCACAGCATACCCAAAAAAAGAATCCACAACAGAAATTTTTCAATCATTTTTGATCTATTTGACACTCTAATCTACTAAATTTCTTTTCTCTATGTATCGTTCTAGTATATTTATCCAATATCCTTTCTTATAGATTACATCATACATGGGCATAGCACTGATTCTTCCCTTTATTTCATTATTTTTTCACAAATAGTAAACACACATTAAAACGCTCTTATTTTTTTAGCCCCAGGGAAATCCCCCTTACTAAAACAAGGAATATCCCCTTTATAAGATGATTATTACTTCTTATGCACAATGTTCACCCTTTTGGATCGTTTTCTTATTAAAACAATATATTTAAACAAACGTTTATTCGATCACTGAGATATGAATACTCCGAGATCTGTATCGAGAACACTTATAAAAAAACAGAAAACATCTTATCATTTATGAAACGTATTCTCTTTTTTATACTCAGCTACTTCACTTTCCTATTGATTCATGGACAGCAATCAGATACACTAACAGTTGGATATACATATTGGTGGAGTGAATCAGGTCCCTTTATTGGTTTGTGTGGAGAGCCCTATGCTTTAGTATTCAAAGGGCATATAAAAAGCATCAAAGAAACTCCTATTCATACTGATATATATACCTCTCAGAAAGGTAGTATCTCAATAGAAGAGGTTCTTTACAGTACAACATTAGCAAAACAGAAGTACCAGGGTGAAAAAGTATTTGTATCAGATTGCTTTTATGGCAGTCATCTGAATGAAGCTGATGCCGTGCTTGTTTTTTGTTATGCCTATGAGGATGCCTATTGTATTCCCGGTGCAGGGTCTATATTACCTATTAATAGGAATGATGATGCAATTATCACCTCTGTAAAAGAATATATCACATCTGGTCAGAATCCCTCCATACTCAAAAATGATAAGCTTATCTGGGAGCCATACGGCTTATCTCCTAAAATAACACAAATGATTCATTGTTTTGAACTAACCCCTAAATAGAAAATACCACCCACTACTCAAAACAAGAAGACAAAAACAATGTTAGCGGTTTTGTAATGACTTCCTCTCCAGCCGCTCCTATTGCTGTATTAATTCTTTCATGATCATATATACTTCCATCTACCTGATCAACTGTTATTCCATTGGATTGCAATCTATTTATAAATTTATCCGCGATCTCTAACCTGCTGGAATTTCCTCTTTTCGCGATAAAGAATCTGGGATGTCTATTTTCTTTTTTTATCATATGCAATGGAGAAGCTTCTTTATACAGTTGTTCATCCCCTCCAAACGCATTTAGATACATTTTCTTTAATACACCGTTTTTTACCTGTTCTCCCACATCATACCCTTCTGTATCAATAACTGCGACTCCTTTAATCATCGCTGGATTTCCTCCTGATTCTGTAATAAAATGTTGATTTATTGCCGTTAGTGCTACGAGATGAGCCCCAGCGCTATGTCCTATCAACACTATATTATTTTTATCTCCTCCATAAACTCCAATTTTATGATATGTCCATACGATAGCATCTGCCAAGTCTCTATTGTGCGTAGGGTATTTAATTCGATCAGGGTTAGTAATATTAAAAGGAAAAGGACTTAATCGATAGTTAATACTCACAAAAACATACCCCAGTGATCGAAACAGTGCTATTTTGTTTTTTAATTGATTTCTTTTATCCCCTAAACTCCATCCTCCACCATGCACATATATTACTACCGGTTTCTTCTCTGATACTGCTGTGGTATAATATATATCTAAACTCAATAGATTAGGGTCCTCCTCTGGGAGCTGCTTATACTGAATGGTTATTTCCTTGTTTTCTATAAAGGATTCGTTTTGACTTTCTCCTGAATCGCAACTGATAAAAAAGTAGAAAATGATATGGAAGATATATCTCATATGATACTGTTTTTACCTAATTAGACTGCTTACATTTCGAATCGTTTAATCAAAATATGATGTTATAGCTACTAAAGACATTCAGGAAAAGGAGATATTAATTTTTGTCAATCATTTTTTGATAATTCCTTAATATACATCTTACATCGTTAAACAGATTCGTAACTATCTTGTGCTTGTTTTATGGACAGGGAATTGATTTTAATTAAGTAAAGCCAACTCATCTCTCATTCTCTTTAATAAGTTAGTAAGCCTTTAAACGTTTTTGTTTAGAGGCTTTTTAATTATCAATCTTTGTAATGTTTATGATTATACCGATAATGCATTATCAATCTATGGTTATTTTGACAATACATTCAAAATGCCTCACATTTATGTTGTTCCCACCGCTCTGTCAAAAATTTAAACAGTTTCTTATGCTGTTGTATTTTTTTATCTGCTTTAAACGTTCCTCCAAACTCTTGTGTTTCCTGTTTCTTTTTCGTCAAACAAATAGCTGTTTCTCCTCTGAGAGCATATTTATTCGTCCCTTCATATACAATAATTTTCATCACTCCTGGATCAATCCCCCCTCGAACAATTAATCGATATGGGATACTTACTTCTACTGTTCCATCTTGATCAACATCTGTAATCGTTGTTGCTTTTTTTATAAATCCTACATACATATCTACTCCATAGTTTTTGGCATAATCATACACTCTCCATTGTCTTTTATAGGTATCATCTCCTTTTGTCTTCGTAAACATATAGACATATAATGCTGCCTTATCCTGAAAAGTATATCTGGTTTTGGATATATCTTCATAAGCTTTGTAAGCGAACGTTCCCGTTTTTGAAAAAAGAAGAATATGCGCTCCTTCTTTATCTTCCCATGCTACTGCTTCCAACAAAGTTCCTCTAAATTCAATATGCAAAGGGATTTCATCATACCCTATCTTTTTTAATTTTAGAGAAGACTCTGAATGCACTTCATCCAGAATCGGTATGTGCAAATAGGGTTGTAGCATATCTTCCTGTATGACTGTTTGAGAAAAAACAGAGGTACAAAGTAAACAGATAAGAAAATAGATATGTTTCATTTTTAACGGATTAGGTATTAGTTTATCTGGTGTAAAAGTATCTGAGAATAAAGTGTCTTCCTAATCTGATTTTGATAAAATTTGTTAATATTTTGTACAAAAAATGTATCCTCTTCTTGAAACAGCAATTAACATATATCATATAGCATACTGTCTATAAGATACTTACTTCATTTATTATACTCAGCTACTACAGTTTTTTTTATAGTTCACCTCACTATCTCCACAGCTGTAGATAAAAAATAAGAGGAACTTTGCCCTCTTGATATGGAATGCGGTCTACCAAATAGTATATTGTGTAAAAAACTGTCATTTTTTAGCAATTAAAAATATACAGGTATAAAAAAATAAAGAGCTGTATAAAACAGCTCTTTACAACTCCTATGTAAGTGTCTTTGGTAGTTTTTTTTACAATTTTACTATTTCGCAATAAACCTAATCAATCAAATAAAATCGTCTACCTTAACAGGGACAAAAGTAAATTGTTTTATCCTTATAGAATAAGGGTTTAACGATCATTAGTATTCTTTAACTATTCTTTTAGGTATTGCATTTGTTTATAGGATAACTTCTAACTTTTTGTTATGATTTTTGTAGATCATAAATAGCCTACAATAAAAAAGCAGAACGAAAAATGTATCCTAAAAGTCAATCTTACCCCATTTTTGATTCTTTAAAAAAACGAATGTTCCCGCAATCATTAGTTTTTCATAAAATTTTCTGGTTGTATTGCTTTTTTCTTCGTTCTGCTTTTAATGACCTTGTTAAATGATCAATCCCTCAATATTTCATTAACTTATTCTAAAGATATATACAATCGATGAAATATACAGTAACATTAGTTACACTTCTTATATTTTCAGTTGAAATGTACTTTTATCCATTAATGAATGAGTTTTTAATACTACTTTAATTAAAGAGGAGTTGAATACTATTTCTATTTAAAAAAATTTTTCCCTGATTTTCCAATTTTTTAAGAATTCTAGAAACAACCACTCTGGATGTATGAAGATCATATGCTATTTCTTGATGTGTATGATGTACTATAGTACTATCATGTACTTTAGAACTTTCTTTTAAATATTTTAATAAACGTTCATCCATTTTATAAAAAGCAATATTGTCTATTGCTTCTAGCATTTCCATTAATCTATTGTGATAGCTTTGGAAAACAAAAGTACGCCAGCTCTTAAACCGAGATGTCCATTCTTCCATTTTTTCAATAGGAATCATCAGCAGTTGTGTCTTTTTTTCTGTGATGGCTCTTATTTCACTTTTAGTTTCTCCAAGACAGCAATTCAATGTCATTGCACAGGTATCTCCTTTTTCTAAAAAATACAAAAGCAATTCATCTCCTTCTTTATCATTTCTCAAAATTTTAATCGCTCCCTGAAGTATCAAAGGCATTGCCTTCACATACTGTCCTATTTCCATCATAGTAACCCCTGCCGGGACTTCTTTATAAACACTTACCTGAATAATTTCACGTATCAGTTCCTCTTCGAAAATATTCCCATACTCCCTTCTTAACTCTAATTCCATAGGCTTATTTTTAATTTGTTAATATTGCTCATGCATTGAAATGGGGTTTCTCAATTTTCCGGGTAGAAAACTAACATTTTGTTTATTATAAATTTACGATAAGATTTTCATTTTCTCTTCAACAATTTACTTTTTACAAAAAATGAAATGATGATGATTTTTTCATCTATTTCCTTGGATAAAAAAGGACGCACAAAAAAATCCCTAAAACAAGTGTTTTAGGGATTTTTCTTACTACGCTAACTTCTTTATTGTTTTATAAAACGCTTTAGGTGTCCATCTATGTTAATAAGATACATCCCTGGATCCAGTTTACTGACATCTATTGTGTCTATAAATTTACCCCATATCACCTTATACCCATGGCTATTATAAATAGCAAAGGTATCATGCTTCTTCTCATATTGCTGAACATGAAGCTTATTATTGATAACAGGGTTAGGAAATATCGTAAAAGCTTCTTCTTCATTATCTTCTTCATCTTCATCAGTTGTCGCTGGTGCTTCAATGGTAACTGTATAATCTTCGACTTCTCCAAAATCAAATACTCCACATGGACTTGATACGGTTCTAAAAGCCATTGCTACACGCATTCTGGTAGCTCCTAATCTGGCAGATTCAGGAATCGTAAAACTTCCTTTTACAGGAGTAACTTTTGTTGCTGCCTGAGTCCAAACCTGCTCTCCCGGATCTTCAAAATCTCCATCGTGATTATAATCTATCCAGATACTATATGCCTCGTTATACCTCCCCGATGTCCACACAGGAGTAAGCTGAACTTCCTGAGTACTTCCTCTGGTCACCGCTGTAGATATGGATGTAAAATCACTGTACCCTTTTCCCTGTGAGGTATTGTCTATTTTCCCAATAATTACATTTCCTATATACTCATAACTAGCATCATTACCTTGGGTCGCACAATAAACTACTTGTCCTCCATTGGTGGTAAACGTTCGCATTTCACTATATGAAGACATACTTCCATCTGTACAAAGACTTCTCAATCGTAGCTCATATACTGAAGAAGATGCTAAGTTTTGCAAAGAATATGTTGTTTTGGCTGATGTTACTTCTGTCCACTGAGAAGCTCCTTTCTTTCTGTATTGCAACTCATATGTGGCATTAGGGACTTCATTCCAGGAAACCACTGCTGAAGTTTCTGTTACATCCGTAAAGTTTATATTCTCTGGGGTGCCTGCTGTACAAGTAGCTGCCGTTCCCTTAATACCAGAAATAATAAGAGAATAATCCTGACTTCCTCCTACGAGAGTTCCTTTATGAGTTACTGTTATCGTATATACTCCCGAAGCGCTTGCTACATCGATTCTTTCATAAGGATCTACCGTATTATCTCCTGTCCCATTTGCTGTTATACTAATCAATTTATACGGATTATAGGTAGTTGTTCCTTGTGTTATCCGAATATCTAAATCCTGAACCAATTTTGCTGTTGGGGAATTTAATTCTGTAGTAGGTGTTCCTGGTCGATCGGTCCATGATATGGATGCCATCAACGGGGATACTCCATCAGATTCTACAGTAATCGTATAAGTCTGATTGTTGGTTAAGGTATGTTCTTCTATTTTGGTCGTTTTTCCCTTTTCTGATACTACTGTAGCTGCTCGTTTCGCATTTAACAACCCCCAGCCAAAAATAGCATCGGGTCCTTTATCCCCCGCATCGCTGGCTGTATGTAGTGCCAATCCTTTTAGCGTAGCCGCTTTCATAAAACTTCCATACACATTGTTATGATGTTGCTGTAATAACAATAATGTCCCTGCTACATTGGGCGAAGCCATAGAAGTTCCTCCAATGCTTCTGTAAGCAGTATCACTGTTTTCAAAGGTTGAATACACTCCTGTACCATTTCCAGCTATATCCGGCTTGATTCTCAGGTCATCTGTGGGACCTTCACTACTCCCTTCGTTTATAACTACATTTGTTAATGTTCCATCAGGAGTAATTGCAGCATCTTGGGCATTAGCAACCACCAGATTATTTTTAGAAGTTCCATGACCATGAAGTTTATCATAAAATGTATTATTTCCTAAAGGCTTACTGTTTACGGTATTATCTCGTCCACTATTTCCAGCTGCTGAGACCATCAAATAATAAGGGGCATTATACATAATCTCGTCCCAGGCTCTCGATTCATCTACATATGCTCCAAAATAAAAATCAGGTAATAATGGAGTACCGTCTCGATCGCGCACTTTCCACCCATAAGAGTGATTGGATACTAACATTCCATTAGCTGCTGCTGCTGTTGCTTCTGACTTATCCTTATTCCATTTGTAGCCTTTTACTTTTGCCATAGGAGCCATTCCTTTTGCTTTAGCAACTACTCCAGAAGCTATAATAGTTCCTGTCACATGTGCTGCATGATAGTCTAACTTTACTCCTCCTTCTGAAGCTGCATCTTCTATACTTACTCTGTCATTTCCTCCTGCTCCATCATATTCCTGGTGTGTTATTCTCGCATGTCCTCCATCCCAAACATATGCGGTCATGCCCTGTCCATCTAATTGAAGTCCTAAAGTTCCTCCTGTATTTAAGTGATCCGTTCTTGTTGATTTTGCTGCATCCGTGTTATAGGTTGTATAGTACAAAGGAGTACCGTTTTTTCCTATTTTTTGAAGCTCGGCGTAACTCCCATCTTCCAAATACATTTCTACTTCCCAATGATTTTTTCGGGCCAGACGTAAGGCTTCTTTTTTTTCTGTAGATTCCTGCTTATCAAGTCCCGTTTGCAATTGATGCAATACACTCATATTACTCTTTTGTGTAATGACTGATCGCTGAGCAGGTGTCTGAGCATACATTCCCATCGAAAAAATGAATAAGGATGAGCATGCTAACTTGTTGATGTTTTTTCTTTTTCTAAAAAGTTCTCTATACCTAGAGAAGCGATTTTTTTGAGTTTGTTTCATCGTTATATTTAAATTAGTTAATACCTCAAAATTAGTCGCTCAGATACTCTTTAGTCCTGTGAAAAATAAGATTAACGATTAATTGTTATTTCATTAAGAAGTATTAATACGATTATCAAAAAAGAACTACAAACTCCTACTGTTATTAAGTGCTTTTAACGTTAAAAATGTTAAACAATCCCTAATGCTTTTTTTAAAATATATTCCCCAATGCTTTGAATATTCTTTTCTCACAATTCAAAAAACCAGAGTGCTAGCATTTTTTATTTTTCTTTTCTTCGTATTCTAATTTTCGACATATCATTGATATGCACATGATCATATCATCGTTTTTTACGAAAAATTAACATCTCTATGCTATAGATTACATTATTTTAGAGGGTGCAAACCAATTATTATAGATACACATGACTGAAATGGCTTCAAAATATAATCTCGGTTTTTTTCCGACACCTCTTCATGAATTAAAAACACTTTCTACGTTATACGACAATTATACTATCTATATAAAACGTGATGATCAAACAGGTTTGGCTACTGGAGGAAATAAGACCAGAAAACTTGAATACTTATTACAAGAAGCTTTGCATCAAGGGTGTGATGCGATAATTACTGCAGGAGCGCAACAATCTAATCACTGTCGTCAAACGGCTGCTGCCTGTGCTATAGCTAATCTAGAATGTCATTTAATGCTCGGAGGTACACGCCCGGATCAATTTGATGGGAATTTATTGCTATCCTCGATTCTTGGAGCTACCATTCATTTTACAGGAGACAATAGAAAAGGAGAAGATATTATTTCCTTAAAAAAACAATTAGAACAACAAGGGAAAAAACCCTATATAATTCCATATGGAGGATCTAATAGTATTGGGGCAATGGGATTTGTCCACGCTATAAAAGAACTAAAAGCACAGCTTTCCTCTCAACAGGTACAAATAGATTACATCTTTTTTGCCTCCAGTTCTGGAGGAATGCAGGCCGGGGTAACAATGGGGTGTGAAATATACGATCTAAATACAACCTTAATCCCTATTAATATCGATAAAGATGAAACTCATGGAACAGCTTTAGAGCAAGTGGTATTGGACATTATTCGAGAAGGCAGCAAGACATTGCCAATTAATCGCAGCTATACTATTGACGATATTCCACTAAATAAAGAATATGATGAGGCTGGTTATGGTGTATTTACGCACCAAGAAAATAAGGCCATCACTACCCTGGCACAAAAAGAAGGGATTCTTTTGGATCCTGTATATACTGGACGAGCATTTTATGGAATGATCGATCACCTGGAAAAGAAAAAGATACCAGTAAATTCTAAGGTACTGTTTTGGCATACAGGAGGATTTCCTGCAATTTTTAAATTTACGGAAGCATTAAGCCCACAAACGAAAGCTGCTTATGAATAATATAGAAGTTTACTTACAGCCAACCCGATATATTGATTATCGCACTGATGAAATCCAACAAATCGTAGGTGCATTTCTCAATCAATCCTATTCTCAAAAAGAAATAGCTATACAGTTATATCTAACAGTCAGAGATCAATGGAGGTACAATCCCTATCATCTCAGTTTTACTGAGAATGCATATAAAGCAAGTACAATAGCTGTCAAAAAGGAAGGACATTGTGTTGATAAATCTATACTACTTATTGCATGTCTTCGGGCTGTTGGCATTCCCGCCAGAATTCATCTTGCCAAAGTAAAAAATCATATCGCAGTGGAGCGTCTTACAGAGAAATTCGGTACCAATGAAATTACACCACATGGAATGGTGAATCTTTTTTTAGAGGGTTCATGGGTTAAAGTATCCCCTGCATTTAATAAAGAACTCTGTTATAAATGCAATGTCCCTCCACTAGATTTTGATGGAAAAAAGGATGCGATCTTTCAACAATATGATAATACAGGGAATCTATTCATGGAATATTTAGATGATTACGGTCATTTTGAAGATATTCCAACAGAATTCATTTTTGAAAATTTCAAAGCAAATTATCCTCACATATATAAAATCTTCGAAGGCTCGAATGAAATACAACTATAGATATATGTCCTAAAGACGAATACATAAGGATTCTAATGAGGATACATTGCAATTTCGAGACAATTCTCAAAACACCTAGGTCTAGGGTGCCAGCTAAAGTTACTTCCCTTTATCGAAATAACATAACTCTAATAACAGCTTTGTTAAGCGCTCATTAATTATTAAACACTACATATCCATTTAGGGAACACGCCAATAACAACCATACAAAATAGGGTAATGCCAATAAAGAAAATTGTTTTACATCCCGTGCATATCTGATTAGGAAAAATCCTAAGATAGCTGTCAGTACTAGTAATATAATAAAAGCTTCCATGACCCAGTGCTGATTAAAAAAGGCAAAATTCCAGAAAAAATTCAAAAAGAATTGTGCAAAAAACAGCACTATTATTTGTTTATTTATTCGAACAACAACGAGATTTGCCATATAAAAAGAAAAACATACCATTATAAAAGACCAGGCAACTCCGAATAACCAATTTGGTGGAGACCAAGGTGCTTTATTTAGTGATATGTACCATTCTGATACTGGTCCATTATTCATTAAATAGACTCCTATTCCCAGCGCTGCAAAATTTATGATCAAAAAGATGATCAGAAAAAAAAGGTACTTCATTATAAGTATTTTGTTATTTGATCACTTAGTGGAGGAATTTCTGAGGAAAAAACATCTAGTAATGTTCCTTGTTCACTTATCAGGTATTTTTGAAAATTCCATTTTACCTTAGAGTTTTTACTTTTATTATAGGTTTTATCTGTTAACCACTGATACAAATGGTGTTGCTCCTCTCCTTGTACGTTTACTTTTTCTGTTAATGGAAATGTAACACCATAATTTAACTTACAAAAAGATTGTATTTCAGTTTTGGTTCCTGGTTCCTGTTGTCCAAATTGATTACAGGGTACTCCTATAATAACAAGAGAATCCTGGTGTTTTTCGTATAGAGCCTGTAATCCTTTGTACTGTTTAGTAAAACCACATTTTGATGCTACATTGACAATCAGTATTTTTTTTCCTTTATAATCGGAAAGCTTCATTGTTTCTCCTGTAATAGATTGAATCTCTATATCATATATACTGGGATTTTTAGCTTCTTTTTTTTGATTACAGCTAATTGTTACCACAATACATAGTAATAGTTTATAAAAATATTTCATTAGTGGTGGTTGATTAAAGTTATCTTATTATTCAAATGTAGCCATTGAATTCGTATCTAAAGTTTAGAATGACTGCTTTAACAGCTACAATTATGATTCAGTGATATTATAACTTTTCTGTTAAATAACCTCATTGTATATCCGTTAAATTTAGACGTTTTTTTTATCATTTTTAATTTTTATAAAAGCAGTTAATATTCCCTAAAAAAAGCGTTATAAAAATCATTTTGTATAACTCGACAGAACTTCTAAGCAGCAAAAAAGGAGCTATTGCTCCTTTTGTATAAATATGTTTTATTTTTGATTGATTGTGTATATTTTGATACCTAAAAACTAATTAACACATAATGAACTTGACAAATAGTATGAAGGTATTGTCGCAGTGATATTTTGCTGAATAGAATCTATCCTTACTACAATTTTATTTTCATTATTTGTTTTTACTATTTCACATTCCAAACCACACAGAGGTCCTTGTTCTATTGTTTTGATTTCCCCTACTTTGGGCATATCCAGTTTTTTTTCAATATTAGTAATCTCTTCAGTACTGGTTAATAGTTTTATTTTTTTTATCTCATTTTCTTTTACAATTGCATAATCTGATCCAAATCGAATACAAGCCCCCGTACCTTCTATGGACAGTGTTTTATAAAAATCCATCGAAGAATTAATATATACAAATACATACGATGGGAATAATGGCAATTCTACTGTTTTCGTCCGGTCACTCCATTTTCTAACCGTTTTAATCAGAGGTAAATACGCTTTTATTTGATTTTCTTTTAGGAGTTTTTCTACTTTTTTTTCATGTCTTGATCTTACATAGAGGACATACCAACCGCTCTTTATAGGTTTATTCATAAATGACATTGTGTTTTAAGGGTAATAATCAATGTGTGTAATTAAACTGACGTTATAAAATGATTGTTTTTTAATTTTTTTGTTTTTACATAAAACCATATTCTGTGACGGTAGGGGGGTATTCACTTAATACAGCTATACAGTTACTATTAAAGGTTATACATTTATAAAATATCGCTGATGCTTTGATAGAAAGTGGGGTTGGTATATTTCTCTTTTAAGAAAATGTCATTTCTCAAAACATCAACTAATCAAAGTAAATTTAAATTCTTATAGTGTAGGGGCACAAACAATTAATTCATACTACCAATCACTATACGTACTGCATAATATCTTTGAAAAAAGACAGAATGAGCAAACATTCAATGCAAACTTCAGAAAAAAAAGTAATTAGTATACAACTAAAATGTAAAATAAATATTAAGTTATTACCTTATTTAATACGGATGTAACATATATTTATTGTATTCTCTTTTTCTTAGAAATGAAAAGGAAAGATGAGTAAGAGAAGTATTCTTTTATTTAAAAGCAAAGCTCCGCTACTTTGAGTCCCATCATTTCTACATAATATTGAAATGAATGTTTGTCAATCAATTAATTCTTTACATAATCTTGAGGGGCTCGATATAAAAGAAATGAAAAATTACTTTTTCTATATTATACGTTTCAAATGTAATGTTTTGGGAAAAACTAAGTTTACGGTAAAAACACAAAAAAAATACGGTAACATTTAATCCTAACAAAAAAACATATTTAAACAACTGTTTAACAACAATTTAAACACACGGATGTTTTTATATGATTCTAAATTTTAACATTTTTTAAGTAAAAAAACAGCAAAGGTGTTAATCTACAAAAGTAAGATTTGATTACTGAATAAGGGCATTATTTACATTTCTCACCAAAACCAATAAACCATTAATAATCAGCACATAAACTAAAAAAAACAGCTAATAACCAGAGAGTTTAGTGAGTTATAAACATAAATAATTAAAATAATTACCATAACAATACTGATGAAAAAGCGTAACTATTTGATTAACAATCTACTTATATTTGAGTAGTTAGTGTTTAACAATAAATCATTTTATCATGCTAAAAAACATCTTAAATTTATCAGGAGCTCAAGAAATCAATAAAAATGAGCAAAAGAAAATCAGTGGTGGTTTCGGAAGAGGTGGATGTACCGGTTCTGGATCCAGATGCTGCGTTCAAACACAATGGGGTGAATTTTGTGATGCAGGAAGATGCATCAACGGTCGCTACTGCTTCTGGTATTAATCCTGTTCAAAACAAAGCCTCTGATATATATCACAGAGGCTTTCTCTACATGAGGTAGCACACACACTACTTCGACTCCTCCAACACTTCTTTTAACTGTGTATAACAAGCATACGCTAAAGGTGTAAGTGAATCTCCCTTAGGTGTTATGGGGTAATTTACGGCATCCTTCATAAAATTAGCATACGTCATCCCCCATCGATTTCCGACTAAGCCTTCTGGCACTTCCATAAAACGGTGAATCATATCATAGATCTCCAGATGGTGAAGCCTGGCTCCTTCCAATCCTATTCTCTCTAATCCGTATACCAATTGATTGTGTTTTAAATCCTGACGTATCAGCTCAATGATCAGTTCTTTGTCTCTCATGTGTTCTATTTTTTCTAAGATGGTTGTTATTTACTATACAAAACAATCTACATCTATTGCTTGTTTTATGCTTTTTACTTTTTTTAAATTAATCAATGTGCATACTTTATTTATATAACTAATATTTATAAAGGATACTTTTACCTTAAAAAAACAGTGTGAAACTCCTTACATTATATTTTTTACAAATTTACATAAAAAAAGAATATTCAACCACAATATTACACACAATAGTATAATATTATATACTATTGTAATTAGAACGAAGTAACCGTATACTAATAAAATTAAGACAGAGACTTTTATATACTACCGCTACACTACTTTTCCTAAAAACCATCATTATTAGATATACAACAGGTATTTTCACCTATTGGAACATGATACTTTTCAAATTAGATTTGTTTTACTTTTAAACCTATACCTGTTCGTACGTATTTTTAATCAATCATTTTATAAAAACACCTGCGTTTGAAAACATAAAATATTTTATAAACTTGATAAGAAACCTACTCCCATTCTCAAGTTATATAGGTTCAATTATTATTAACAACCCCAAAAATGGCAACCCTAAAAGATAATCAACTTGGTAAAGTTATTGTGCTAAGCACCCAGCATCTATTTGGTAGAAATAAAGCCGTAGTAAACACTTTTTTACCGGAAAATGATGTTTCAAAAAGTCATGCTATTATATTTTGGAAAGGGGATTCCTGGTATTTACAAGATCAAAGCAAAAATGGAACACTTGTAGATAACAAATTTATTCACAATGATATTATTCAATTAAAAGTTGGTCAAAAAATAAAATTCACCCAACGAAATGACTCTTTTTGGAAAATTACAAACCTCAACAAACCCTGTAGTTATATTCAAAATATTTTTGATGCTTCTTATATAGAATTAGATCTCGGAGTATTATTAATTAATAATGATGTAAAAGATTGTATGTTATACATTAATGAGGACAAAAAATGGATTTTAGAAAATGATGAACGATCTATGATCATTAATGATGGGGATTTTATCCGTTTTCAAAATCAACATTGGATATTTCATAAAAATGAAGACCTTGAAGATACAGTACGCTCTAAAAACATCCTAAAAAATATCACATTCTTATTCGAAGTATGCCCCTCTTATAATGAAGTTATTATTACGGTTTTAATCAATGATTATAAAATCGTATTAGGCGCATCTTCATCTCACCTTATTTTACTTTTATTAGCTAAAAAAGTACAGGAAGATATGTCTCTGGAAATCCCTTCATCCCATATCGGATGGATAAAAACCGAAACGCTCATCGATGTTCTCAATGAATCTATCTCTGGACATATTGATAGTCATTTCATCAATGAACAGCTATATCAAGTAAGAAAAGAATTATACGAGATTGAGAACTATGGTCATCTATTAGGTAGTCTAATCGAAAAGAAAAATGCACGAATTCGCTTTAATCATTCTCGCATTGCTATTACAGAATCATCAACATCATTAAAAATAGATTAAACAAGTAAAAAACAACAAACTCATATTATAAAAAAATAACAATGAACTATCACACCCTATATTTCTGTATATCTGACAATTTATAATAAAAAAGTAAGAATTAACTTTCATAAAAATAAAAAATGTAGTAATTATATTACATAAAAAATCTTAAAATAAAATTTTGATAATCTAAAAAAATAGTAAATTGTATGCGGTTTTGTAGCCATTTTTATCCTTTTTAAAAATAAAATGTAATATAAAACCTATTAATAAACCTACCCTAAAAATGAGTACTTTACACAACAATTTACTTTCAGTAACTGGTATTATATCATTTCATTTTTTTGAAATGATGAACTATAAAAACAATGTTACTTATTATCAAAAAAGAAAAAGTACTTGCTTTTTATCTTTACTCAATACTATTCCCTGTAAAAAAACAGTGATTGTATTAGCAAAAAAAAGAATTTTCAGAAAGCAGGGCTTCAATCTTCGGGAGCATTTTTCAAGCATATTCATACCTCTATTTTCTATAAGAATCTCTTTTTTAAGGTTTTGGTTACAATCTATTGTCGCTATAAGGTAGTACTACTGCATCCTAACGAATTGTTTTTGAGCAATTCTCACAACGATACTAAAAAATCTTGCTAATAATTTTTCACAATGAATACATCTAACAATCAAAAGGCTGATTCGGACCTAGAAATAAAGAACTATACCATTATTGAACTTATTGGGGAAGGTGGTTATGGAAAAGTATATAAAGCACTTCAGAAAAGTACAGAACAGACCGTAGCTATCAAACTACTTAAGTTTAGTCTAACACTAGACGAAAATAAAAAGAAACAGCAGATACATCGTTTCGAAAGAGAAACTAAACTCTGTGCTGAAATCAGCCATCCTAATATTGTAAAAATGTTAGATAAGGGCTATACAACTACTGGAGAGCCTTTTGCCGTATTTGAATATATTTCAGGAGTTACCCTAAAAGATTTAATTATAAAAAACAATGGTCTTGCTCCTCAAAAAGCAGCACTTCTTATGGGGCAAGTTCTGGATGCATTGGTCAGTGCTCATAAGAAAGGAATTGTACACCGGGATCTAAAACCTCAAAATATCATGGTAACCAATACAGGAGCTGCCCCAGTGGCAAAAGTATTGGATTTTGGTATTGGAGCGATTACTCATGAGGTTCGATCCAAAGATTATATGAGCCTTACTCTAACTAAAGAAATGGTAGGGACTCCTGCTTATAGTGCTCCTGAGCAATTACGGGGAGAAGCACCTACCGTAAAATCCGATTTATATGCCTGGGGATTGGTATTAATAGAGTGCCTTACCGGGCAGCCGGTAATCCACGGAAACTCAGTTGCAGAAATTTTCCAACAACAATTACATCCCAGTAATATTGTATTGCCCGCATCGCTGGCAGGTCATGAAATAGCTGATATATTAAGAAAAGTACTTGACAAAAAATCCCGTACCCGAATTGGAGATGCAACCCGATTGTACAATGATTTTATCAAAATAAATTTCCAATCACTGGTTGGTAACCTCAGTGAGAAAAAAGTAACACACGCTATTGATAGTGATACCGAGGTCAATGAAATGGTTTGGACCCCAACTGCCAATGAAAAACGACAAATCAACGTTCTGGCGATTAAGCTCGGGATGACAGTAACCAAACAATGTGCACTTGACACAGAAACTATAGAGACAATTCACCAAGATCAACTTCGCAATTGTGAAGATATTGCTATTCGCTATGGAGGATATACTGCCGGAAAAATTACGAATAACCTGCTTATTTATTTCGGATATCCTCAAGTAAGTGATAATGATGCGCGAAGAGCAGGAAGAACTGCTCTGGAAATCATATCTCAGATAAAGCGAAGAGGAGAAACCTTGCTACAGCAACAAGGCCTGGAATTTCATATTAGAATCGCTATTCACTCTGGAGATGTAATGATCAACCCCAATGCAACCCCTGACGGAAAAGTCCCTGGAACCGCATTTGATCTTTTATATCAAACACGTGATAATTCCGTTCAGGTTACTGAAACTTCCAAAAAATTATTAGATCCGTATCTTGTTTTTAAAAAACCTACCCATATACAATTAGCTTTTTCTCATGAAGCCATCCCTATTTATGAACTGGTTGGGGAACACCAAATGGAAGCTTCTTCATTCTTACGTCCATGGAGTGCTAATAGAGCAATGATCGGTCGTATTAAAGAAAAAAACACAATTCTATCTGCATGGAAAGATACAATCACAGGAAACGGTTCCTCTATATTGATAAAAGGGAGAGCTGGTATCGGAAAATCCAAGTTGATTTATGAGATAAAAAAAGAAATCCATCAACAACAATACGCTATAAAAGAGTGCAGGTGTCTCCCGGAGCACCAAAATAATGCCTTATATCCTTTCTTTTATATGCTTCGTAATCATTGGGAAATTGACACCATACAAACAGTGGTAGAAACCATTGCTATACTCGAAAAGGAATTAGAAAAAATAGGTTGTGAATTAACCGAGAGTATGCCTATCCTCTGCTCCTGGCTTTCCATTCCATTACCGGACTCTTATACGATTACCCCCAGTCCGCCTGAACAACAAAAAAACATCCTGTTTTCGATATTAAAAAATTATATCCTCTCTTTAGGAAACGATCTTCCTTTTCTTCTTATTATAGAAGACCTTCATTGGACTGATCCCACCAGTAAGGAATTTATAGAATTCTTACTAAGTGATCTCTCCGATCATTCATTATTGATGATCATGACAGCCAGGCTGGAATTTACTCATGAATGGAAGCAAACATACCATCGAGATATTTCATTAAAAACACTCTCTAAAACATACACCCGTAATCTGATACTTGGTGTATTAGAAGGAGGAGAACTCGATCAGGAAACTTTAAACTATATCGCACAAAGAACAGATGGAATTCCTCTTTATATAGAAGAACTTACTAAAATGCTTCATGATCAAGGTTATTTGACTCAGGAAGATAACTTATACCAACTAATCAAAAAAGAAGCAATCAAGAATATTCCGGTAACCTTAAAAGATTTATTAAATGCTCGCTTAGATACTCTTGGGTTTGCCAAAGAAACTGCACAATTAGCTGCTGCAATCGGAAGAGAATTCTCCTATGACATTCTGATAAAATCTTCCTTACGGGATGAAGGACTGGTACAAAATGATCTGGATATTCTGGTCAGTGCCGATTTAATTTATCGTCAACGAAAAGTAGAAGGAGAAAGTTATATTTTCAGACACGCATTAATTCGTGATGCCGCTTATGACGGGATGGTTTCTTCTTATAAAAAAGAAGTACACCTGAGAATTGCCGATGCCTTAAAAAATGAATTCGAAACACAAACGTTTATAGATGCTTTCTTAATTGCGACGCACCTTGCTGAAGCCGAAAAATATGAAGAAGCTTGTGAATACGGGATTAAAGCAGCCAAAAATTCTCTAGAACATTCTTCTAATTTAGAAATAAAATCAATAACTAATTCTTTACTTAATTGGGTTCCACAAATAAATGACGAAATAGTGAAAAACGCTATTGAATTCAAAGTCAATTTTTTAAGATACCCATCGATCACAGCAATACATGGAATAGGTCATGAAGAATTAACCAATCTTAGTACTAGGAATAATGAAATTGATAATTTTCTAACTTCGAAAAATTATTTTGAGCATAAGAAAGATCAATTTAATACGAGATTTCTTAATTCTTTTACTTTATTACAAAATGAATTATATACAGGTAATTATGACGCTGCTATAGAAATAGGAGAAGAAATTTTAGCTGAATCAGAAGTTTTGAAAAATAGACATTATAAAATATTAGTCCTACCTAGTCTTGCTCAGACATATCACATTAAAGGAAACTTAACAAAGGCTGAACAACTTTTAAATACAGGATTAAAACTATACAATGATAATGAAGATAAAGAACTATGGAAAACTTTTGGTATAGAGGCTAAAGCTAATAGCTTATATATCTTAGGTTTTTTAAAATGTTGTTTAGGTGAAATTGATAATGCATACAAATTATGTAATGAAGGGTATGAATGGTCAGAAAAAATAGGATGCTCAATGTTCAGTGATTTTGGAAAAGTATTCTCATGTTGGATTGCTTATGTATGTAATGATAAAGAAAAAATTGATGAGACTATCTCTTCTTATTTTATAAAGACTAATAAGAGTGAGAAAGAATGGGCTGGTTCTTATGGAATTTTACTATATGAATGGGCAAAAAACTCTAATAAATATTCAGAATCATTTATAGATAATATTATACTTCAAAAAAGAGTTGGAGGATTATCTATATGGGAGTCCTTACTAGGAGAGATTCATTCAAATATTGGGGCGCATCAATATGCCATTAAACGAATGAAAAGCACATTAGTCAGAGCAAAAGAATTAAATGAAAAATGGGGACTTCCATTTGTTCATAAATCTTTAAGTCAAGCTTTTTTTAAAGAAAAGGGGTACATTTCTGAAGAATGTAAAAAACATTTCTTACTTGGAATACAAGAAGCTAAAAATCAAGGAGCTAAATGGATTGAATTAAATATAGCTTATTCTTATTGTGATCTTTTAATTAAAGAAAATAAAAAAGAAGAAGCTTTAGAATTATTAACCCCTTTAGTCAATGAGTTTCCCCAAACAACGGAAGCTCCTTTATATAAACATTCATTAAAATTAATTATAAACAACAAAAATTAAACACTATGATCAATAGCAAAGATGAGTACGAAGGTGATGAAAATATATTAATTGGAATCAAAGACAATGATGAATGGAAAACTGCATTTCTTCGTTTAGTCTGTGATATTTGGAGTAATAAAAACATAAATGGAAAAGATGTCTATGAAATGGATTTTAAAGAGATTCGGGAACTTTTTATTAATCGATATAACTACACTCCTCCATCTAATCTTCGTATTACACTTACAGAATACAAAGGACAAAAATCGTATAAAAGAAATTTAGAAGAAAAGAAGGTTAATGGATGGTATGAAGTATTGAAGGATAATAATTCAGAAAATGCTTATTTTTCAACTGTCCAAATGATGGTACCTCCCAAACCTGAAAACGATGAGGACCTTGCTGCTGCTGTAACTGATTATATGGCTGCTGGAAAAGCATATCCTTTCACAATTGCCTAAATTTTATCGAAATGACTCTTAAAAAACAATTCAATGAAGATGGGTTTATTATTTTTTCTGACCCTTTATTTGATAAAAAAAGTTTGGAGTTAATTCGTCATAAGTATACAAACATCTTTAAAGGAAAGGAAAATCATTCTTTTCCTTTAAAGAATTGTTGGAATATTGGAAATCTCGATTTAATTCAAAAAATAGATCAATCTCATCTCTATGATCCATTAATACTAAACTTGTTAAAAAGTAATGTTTTTGGTAAAAAAGCTGCGGAGATTACAAATGCAACTCGAATATCAATCTGTGCTACCCATTTCTTTTTTAAGCCTTGTAATGGAAGTATGTTAGGTAATATAGGATGGCATACTGACTCTAAATATGTTGATTTCGAAAATGGAACATTACTAGGCGCATGGATACCTATAAGTGATGTCTCTGATGACTCCGGGACTCTAACCTTTTTAAAAAAATCTCACTTTTGGAAACAGAATAATATATCTCCTGCTAACGATGGAATGGAAAGAAACCTTAAAAAGCAAGCTACTATAATACAAAAAGAAGCTCCTGTTAATTATAAATGGGAAGAAACTCCTATGATCTCTAAGTCTGGTGGATTGAGTTTTCATCATAACAATGTCTGGCATTATAGTCAAGAAAATACTTCTTCCGAGGATAGAATGAGTATTTCGATAGCTCTTTTTATAGAAGAAGACAATCAATTAGAGAAACTTACATCTATAACAAATAAATTATGGCCTATTTCAGAAAGTAATAACTCCCCTATAGTAATATATGACAGAACACAAACCCCACTAAATGATTGATTTTGATAAAAAAATTGGCTGGCACCCAAAATTTACCAAAAAAGTTATTTCTAGGAATGAAATTATTTTGATTGGCGAAAATAATGACCACCTATTTACAAATGACAAACACAAAAGAATAATTAATCTTGCTAATGGAAGTAAAAAAGTTTCTCAATTTATTGATGAAATTCCAAGCTTTATAGAAAAAGCCTCCTTCCTCTACTCTATTAAAACCCTTATTGATAAAGAAATTTTAGCTCCTTTACAAAGCGAAAAAGAAACGCTCTACCATCTTCCAAAAAAAACAAAAGATATAGAAATACATGATGATGTAACTATCTATAACTTATCACATATAAGTAGTACACTTCTTCAAAATATTTCAATATCAAAAAAAAATATCTCACTTATATTTATTGATAATTATTTAGACCCAAGATTACATCTGATTAATAAAAAGCATGTTCACTCTCAACGCCCATATGTGCTTATTAAATTGACAGGTTCAAAACCAATGATAGGTCCATTTCTATCTATGAAAAAAAAACAACCATGTTGGAAATGTTTATCTAATCAACTACTTCAAAATCGTCCGATCCTCAATTTTCTATTAAAAAAAAATGTAGAAAACTATATCTCTCACCCAATATATCTTCAGAATGTAGAAATAGATTTAAAATGGGTTACAACAGTAATAAATGATACAATTAAAAATGAAAATACCTGCTTTGAAATCAACTTACAAAACAATATTATTCTAAAAAAACACATTGTTCATAATAAACCCCAATGCTCAATTTGCGGAGATAGACTACTTCTAAAAAAACAACTTCAATCCCCAGTAAATCTGCATAGTTGTTTGAAGAAAGAAAAAATGGATGGAGGATCGCGTTCAATGAGTCCTGATGAAACTTTAGAAAAACTAGATAAATACATAAGTCCAATAACCGGTGTTATTTCTGGTTTAAGTTTTATATCAGAGAAAAAACAAAATACAATTACTATCTATAAAAGTGTGTATTTTAAAACCCCTAGTCCTCAAGAAATAATTAATAATTCATCGTTTAGACAAATTTCATTAGGTAAAGGAATTGTTAATGACCAATCAAAAGTCAGTGCTTTGTGTGAATCTATTGAGCGATATGCTGCACTCTATCAAGGTGATGAATTCTATATAAAATCAGCTCCTGACAACCTAAATAAAAGGTACTACTTACCTTCTCAATTAGCCAAATTCAGTAAAAACCAATATCAAGATTATATAGATAACAAGTTACCTTCTAATATCCTTAATCATTTAGTGAATATATATGATACAACCATTCCTTTGCATTGGACCCTCACTTGGTCTTTGACAAAAGAAGAGTTTGTCTACCTACCATTTAATCATTGCTTTTCAAATACACCTTTTGATCATGATAAACAATATATACATTGGAGTTCCAATGGATGCGCTGCCGGAAACTCAATAGAAGAAGCGATCATTCAAGGATTCTATGAACTTATAGAAAGAGATGCTTCTGCTATATGGTGGTATAATAAAATAGAACGACCACTAATTGATTTATCGACTATACAAGAAGGTAAGGTGTTCAAAATTCATGAAACACTTAAAGATGAATGGGATTACTGGGCACTTGATATTACAAATGATTTTGATATTCCTACAATTGCAGCTATTGCTCAACACAAGAAAACTGGAGTATTTTGTTTTGGCTTTGGGTGCCACTTAAATATAGAAACAGCATGTACACGAGCATTAACAGAATTATGCCAATTAATACCTGTTCGAGAACAGAAAAATGCACCCTTTGACTTTAATGCTATCGAAGAAGAACAATTTCTTAAAGGAAATGGAAATAAAAAGAAACTTTCTAGCTATCAAAATAATGAAAGTAAAGATATCAAAAATGATATTATATGGGGAATAAACAAGGCTAAAACACTTGGTTTTGAACTACTAGTCACAAACTACAGCAGACCTGATTTACCTATCAAAACAGTCAAAGTTACTATTCCTGGATTATGTTTTATTTGGCCTCAATTGGGAAATGAAAGGCTTTACAATCTGCCTATAAAACTTGGTTGGTCAAAACAAAAGTTACAAGAATGTGAATTAAATGAAATGGGGTTATATGTGTAATCATACCCCACTTATTAAAATATAATAGATCAAGGAACAACGTCAAAATGAAATTTAAATCCTATACAAGTAAAACCTTTAAAAAAACTACTTATTACTCAAATTTACCTGTGGAAGAACGCAAAGTATTTGATGTATTAACTCGAGTTTTTCATTTCAAGATTAATAATTATGTTATTGATACATTAATCAATTGGCAAAAAGTACCAAATGATCCAATATATAAGCTTGTCTTTCCTAGAAAAGAAATGTTACATATAAATGATTATTTGAAACTCATAGAAATACAGGAAAGTGGTTCTGAAACTGAGTTATTGATTTTTATAAATCATGTAAAAAATAAAATGTTTCCGAAAATCAATTACAATGAGAATTGTGTTCCTATCCATAATGGAAGTTTACTAAAAGGAGCTTACCGGTCTTTTAAAACAACTTTAGCTCTTTACCCTAATCCAATGGTAAAAACATGCCATAGTTATTGTTCTTATTGTTTTAGATGGGTAACTTTTAACGATTACGAAATGCAAAATGCTTCTTCATATGATTTCCCTTTAGCTCCCGTATCTTATTTAAAAGAACATAAGGAAATTACAGATGTTGTATTCACCGGAGCTGATCCTTTAATTATAAAAGCTGATACTTTAAAAAAATATATAGATCCGATTTTAGATATTGAATCTGTTAAAGTAATTAATATAACGTCCAAATCTTTGGCGTGGTGGCCCTATCGATTCATTACAGATGTTGATTCTTATGAGCTCCTTAATTTATTTGAATATATTATTTCTAAGGGAAAACATCTTAATATATTAGCTCATTTTACACACTCCCAGGAATTAGAAGGAGAAATAATCAAAGAAGCCACTCAACGTATAAAAAGAACTGGGGCTATTATACGATGTCAAGGACCATTAGTTAGAGATATAAATGACTCAACAGAGGCTTGGGTCAACTTATGGACCAAACAAATAGAGTTGGGATTAATTCCTTTTTATATGCTTATGGAAGCAGATCATAATAAAGAAAGTTGTTTTAAAATTCCTTTAGATAAAGCACTCCATATATTTGAAGAGGCACAAAAACAAACTTCAAGTATGAGTCGTACAGCTAGAGGTCCTGTATTTGTTAATGACGTACACAAAATCTTAATTGATGGAACTATTGATATAAATGATCAAAAATATTTTGTATTAAAATCTTTACAAGCTCCTCCTTATACAGATGGAGAAGGTAGTATCAAATTATTGCCATATGATAAAGACACGAAGGGTCCTGAAAATCTTTTTGAATTGTTTGAGGAAAAACAAATAGATACAATTTCTTTATAAACTACAAAATACGTATCTTATTAAAGAAGTGAAATTATCAGGTATTTTTACTTATTTAAAGCTGAAAAAATTAATTTTAAATTTGTAGTACAATTATTACATTTTTAGTTTTTATTTGTATATCTTAAACATTAATACAAGTATTTTTGGTTTACAAGAACTAAAAAACAGTCTGTTCAGAATTGTATTACTTTAAGTTGTCAAACGAAAAAACCTGTAATACAATTAGTTATACAATTAAAATCTCTTAACCATGGCAGTTCTAAAAAATAATACCTTAGGAGACATTGTAGTATTAAATACACATCATGTATTTGGTAGAAATCAATTTACTGCTAATACACATATTCAGGAAAATGACGTTTCCAAGTCTCATGCAACTATTTTCTGGAAATGTGGGATTTGGTATATCAAAGATCATAGCAGAAACGGTACGTTAATTAATGGAAAATACATTACACATACTACTGTAAAATTGTCTAAAGGAGATACTGTACAATACGGTAGAAGCAATACCACTAAATGGGAAATGGTCGATGACGATACACCTAGCTGTTATCTAAAATCATTGACTTATGAAAATAAAATTCTATCGTTGTCCTCTTGCCTGGAATTATGCAATGAAGAAGATCCAGAAATTACATTCTATTGTACACAGGACATGAAATGGAAAGCAGAAAAAGGGGGTAAAACTATTGAGCTTTTTCAGGGGATAACCTTAGAATTTAATAATGAAGAATGGATGTTTATAGAAAATAGTAGTCTCGACGAAACTATTGACTATAGGCAGATTATTGATCGTGCATATTTTGTATTCACACTGAGTGCCGATGAAGAAAATAGCCATATCAAAATAGTGATGAATGAGCTGGAGTTAGATCTTGGAACCCGAGTTCATAATTATTTACTACTTACCCTCGCCAGACAACGATTATCTGATGCTAACTTAGGTTATGTATTCGATGATCAAGGGTGGGTATCCTTAACAGATCTAACCATTGATTTAACGAAAGAATTCGGAAAAGAAATTGATATTTATTATGTAAATCTTCAAATTCATCGTCTGAGAAAGTTTTTAATAAAACTGGAACCTTATGGCTACCTTTTCTCTAATGTTATAGAACGAAAAAATGGAAAAATACGATTTGTACACCGCTATTTCAAAATCATCAAAGAAGGACAAGCTATAGGAGAAATCCTATCAGTATAACAAAAGCATAAAAAAACAAGTAGAAAAAGCCTGCAATAGCAGGCTTTTTTTATGGCTAATATCTTCCTGCAAGTGCTACGTCTATTTCTTTTTAATGATTCATTTGATAAAAAATAATACCGATCCCCTCAGCCTTAATCATTTGAACGAAACAACCCTTTTTAAACTATTAAAAACCAATACTTTATTTATGATTTCCCCTCAACCTCAATAATGATTTATTAAATACCTTAGTAAGGTGTAGGCAGTACCCTCTGCCAATACAACAACACATAAATCTTAAAACCAAAACCAAAAAAAATGGAAAGCACATTTATTGATGTACTACAAAAAGGAGTTGCTAAAAAACCTAAAAAAGCAATCATCTACAGACACGAAGAAGTCGTTGTAGAATTACAGGAAATAGTTCATAACCATCCGATGCTTGGAGATGCGATCACTGCTTCTCTTATCGCAGCAAAAAAAATTGCTGTCGAAAAAAAATTAAAGAACATGGATAAGTTTGAATGGCCTCAGACCCTTAATGAATATTACAGCTATCTGGACCGGTTTGTAAGATGGATTCCTACTGAAGCCGATATCAGTTCTAAAGAAAATTACGATCAGGAAATTATGAATAAGCTATGTCATTTTTACTGGTTAATCAATCATGTACAAAATATTCCTGTTTTCTCCGAGTGGCTGGTCACCTTTGCCAATGACTGGGGAAGTTTTCTGAATACACCAGAATCCATTACCCCAGAAAGTTTACAGTCTTTTATGAACCAGCCGCTATTTAAGATGGAAGACTATATGATCCCTCCAGGAGCATATACTCCAGAAGGTAAAGGAGCGATTCCTAATAACGCTAGCGGATGGCTAACATTTAATCAATTTTTTGCCAGAGAAGCACTCCCTGGAAAGAGACCTGTTGATGAGATGAGGAATGATCAGGTAGTAGTATCCCCAGCTGATGCCGAATTCAAAGAAGAATTCCCAATTAATGAAAATTCCGAAATTATCATCGATGGAAAAGCCTCCCTAAAAACCAAACGTATTAAAGGGACACACGCCTATTCAATCAAAGAATTAATTGCCGGAAGTGGGTATGAAGATGCTTTTGCCAATGGAACTTATATGCATTCTTTTTTATCTCCATATGATTTGCATCGTTTTTGTGCCCCGGTGGCAGGAGAAGTAAAGTATTCCAAAGCGATTCAGGGAAAGGTGTTTCTGGAAGTAACAATTACTGATGATGGAGAATTCGATGCACCTGATAATGCAAGTAATGGGTATGAGTTTAAGCAAACTCGTGGCGTATTAATTTTAGATACCGGAGAGAAAAACGGACTAGTAGCTGTAATACCTGTTGGAATGGCACAGGTGTCTTCTGTAAATATGAATGCTACTGCCGGGGTACATCTATTCAAAGGACAAGAATTTGGATATTTCTTATTCGGAGGATCTGATATTATTCTTCTATACCAGGAAAAAAGTAATTTTAAATTAGAAATTGGTAATGAAAAGAAAAAACTTGCAGGAAACAAAATCGGAGTTTTCCAAACCAGCTAGTTATTTACTATTTTCTCATTTCCTAACACATGTCAACTAACAACCTAAGAACGGAAAGAGGCTCTAAAAAGAGCCTCTTTCTATTATAATAACTTCGCCAGAATTAATATTTCTTTTTGATTCGCATCTAATAAGTATAATTTGTTGTTTTCGATACGATACGACATCACTTCTTCTAAAGCTCTGAAAAACTGATGCTCCATATCCGCCTGTTCGCATAACATTTTTGTACTCATCATAGGTCCCAATTGCAATTGAGTTTTAGTAGCTTTTTGGATACTTCCCGAGAATCGGTTACATCCTCCCATACCAAACACCTTATTTTCTGCTATATTTATTTCCATATAAGGTTTGGCATTTTTAGGGATACTAGTTTCTTTTAGTTTTATCAACTTCCAGCTATCAGACAATCGTAATCCCTCATCTTTTTCTTTAGAAATCACCCGTATTAATGTATATTTTACAGAAGAAGCATCTGCAGGAACCATTTCTACAGGAATATCTGTTACTCCTACTTTAATCTTATATAAATATCCCGGTTCATATGAAAACCCTTCTATCGTATCATAAAATAACTCCCAGTCCTGAGATACTCCTGTTCCTTCTTTCTTAACAGAAAAACAGCTCATAGGTGCAACTCCCATACAAGGAACTTTAGCACTATGTATCCATAATATTTCTTCTTTTCCAACTTTTTTAGAAGATGCACATCCCAAAAATACAAACACAAACAGTATTGTTAATACCTTATTCATATGATTATTCTTTAGTTAATAGTTATTTATCAAACTCTAATTCAACAACTTGTAAAAGCTAAATCTGCCAACATAACAACTCCTTTCTGGAATAATAATCCATTCGTAGGGTATCCCCTGCTCATCATTCTACAAACATGCTGTATTATATTTTGCAAAGATATTTGTTTACTTTCAAAACTTACTGATTAATATCATTTTATAAGTCAACTATCTCAGCAATAAACACCCCAAAACTGTATTGAAATATCATGAAATATTTTATCACTTTACAAGCGATATATTTGAGTATTGAATACATTTTAAACAAAATAAACAACAAGAACATGAAAGTATTAGATCAACCACAAGGAACCGCATGGGGGATGTGGTCTACTTGTACCCCGGCGGATAGTGATTCTAAAAATGTCATACACACCATTACCAAAAATCTATCAGGAGTCTATTACAAACCCTTATACGTAACCAGGCAGGTTCTGGCAGGAATTAATTATAAATTCTTTTGTGAAGTAGAAACCGCTTCAAAAGATAGTCATACCTTCTATTCATTGCTTTCTATTCATGAACCATTACATGGTTATTCCTATATTACTGAGAAAAAAACATTCGACGGAACAAACCTTTCTACAGGATGGTCATATTATGAACCGATAACTTCTATCACCGGGAAAATATTTGAAGAAGCAACTGAAGAACTTCCTGGGGTTCACTATAAACCTATTGCTGTATCTATCCTGGTAAATCAGGGATTTTTCTATAAATTTTTATGCTATAGTAAAGGGTTATATGAAAATACCCATACCCATATTACACTTATTACCATTCATGAATCTATTAGTGGTTCTCCTTTAATTCAAGGAATCGAAACAATAATAAAATAACCTCATTTATAATAAAATACCGCCATATCATCGCAATTGGTATGGCTTTTTTTATTCTTTCTTTCCTCTAAACAACACCCTAAATATGATTTTTATCATATTTTGCCTCCCCTTCATCCCCTACCTTGCATCGTTTATATCAGGTATACTACGAGTTTAGTACCATTTTATGGTTATATAGTTTCTCTAAAATGTATGGAGAGCTATTCAAAACACCTATCTCTCATCTGATATCAACCTTTAAAAATTAATTTAATTCAGATCATACGCATGAAGACACACACCTTTCATATTCCTGTGATGGGTATTGGTTTTACCATTGACACTCCCCTCAAAGTTGCTCCACTAGGTATTGATTCTGCCATATCGCTGGTAGATGATATCCTCATAGAAAAGCTCAGAAAAATGTACTGTTCTAAATTCGAAATTCCATATAAAGAAATTACAGATAAAATTGATGATTTTAGAGCAAAACGAATTACTTCTTATCTGAATTTAATCCACAAACTGGCTGAAGAAAAATTCGAAAAAATCAAAAATGCAACTTTCGAAACAACAAAAGAAATAAAAGAGTATATCCAGATGCTTCCTGATTCTTCTGAGATAAAAAAAGAATTCAATCAGCTGACTCATCAATATTTCTCTCAGGCAGATATAAAAACATGGTTTAAGGAGCATCTTTCGTTAGGTAGTATTGATGTGAATATCATGACTAAAGTGGATAAGGATAATTATAACAAGAAAGAGAAACTACCTACTGCATACAATGATGCTCATGCAGCACTAAGGGGCTATGCTAACAGCACCCTTCACTCCTCTTTAATCTTATCAGCAGGAATGAATCCCAGATTGTATAGTTATATTGAGAATTTTGAAGATTTTTATCCCGATAAAAACGGGGTATTAAAGAAAAAATTAGTCCTCAAGGTCAGTGATTATCGTTCAGCTTTAATTCAAGGACGTTTTTTAGCCAAAAAGGGATTATGGGTATCTGAATATCGAATAGAATCAGGGCTTAATTGTGGGGGTCATGCCTTTGCCACAGATGGATATTTAATGGGACCTATTCTCGAGCAATTCAAAGAAAAACGTGAAGCATTGATTCAAACGGTGTATCAAACATTGGTTCCTGCACTGGAACAAAAAGGATTTTCTCCTCCTCAAAAACCATTTGCTGTAAAAATTACTGCTCAAGGAGGAGTAGGTACCTCCGAGGAACATCACTTTATTCTGGATCATTACCAGGTAGATTCTGTAGGCTGGGGTTCCCCTTTCTTATTGGTTCCTGAATCGACAACCGTAGATGAGAAAACAATGAACCAATTAGCAGCTGCCAGAGAAAAAGACTTATATCTCAGTGATATTTCTCCTCTTGGAGTTCCTTTTAATAATCTCAAAGGAAACACCAAAGACGAAGAAAAAGAAAACAACATAAAAAAAGGACGACCGGGAAGTTCATGTCCCAAAAAATTTGTTGCACTTAATAAAGAGCATAATGATAAAGGACTCTGTACTGCTTCCAGACAATATCAATATCTAAAGATAAAGGAACTACAAGGTGCTAGACTTTCTGAGCAGACCTATCAAAAAGAACTTGCTAAAATCACAGAAAAATCCTGTACCTGTGTCGGCTTGGGAACCTCTGCCCTTTTAAAATATAACCTTGATACTAAAAAAGAAGGAACCGGAGTTTCTGTTTGTCCCGGTCCTAATATGGCCTACTTTTCAAAAGTTATGAAATTACGGGAAATGACAGATCACATCTATGGTCGTGATAATATGATTTCCCGAACAGATCGTCCCAACCTGTTTATCAAAGAACTAGGAATTTATATCAATTACCTCAAAAAAACATTTGACAACTCTAAACATCAAATGGATCAAAAACAACAAAAGTATCTGTGTACGTTTAGTAATAACCTAAAAGAAGGAATTTCCTATTATCAAGCATTATTTACGAATATCGAATCGTATTTTACTTCCTCTAAAAAGGAAATTCTGAAAGCATTAGAAGAAAATCAAAAAAAATTACAGAAAATCCTTATCGATATCACGAACACAAGCGCAACCTCTTAAAGTTTTTTGTTTTTTCAATACTTTTTAAAATATTTTAAGGATAATAACAGCTCCTATTATTATCCTTATTATACTTTTGTAATTTTAACACAAAATAAACCCTTAGTAGAAAATCCCCTTAATGATAGAAAAAGAAAAAATCATTTTAGAACTTATTAAAGAATATCGATATACGCTTGATATTCTCAATACTTATAAAATTGATTACTCTTCTTCCAAACATATACCAATCGGAACTATTTGTGATCGTAATGGAATTGTTTTTGAGAAAATACAACAGGATTTCATCAATAGACATAAGAGCTTGGAATACGATCAATGGTCATTAGATGCATTGGTAGAACACATCATACATCATCATCACCTTCATCTCACCCAACAAATTATCCGATTATTAAGACTATTCAATAAAAAAAACGTAGGTTTTGATTCAGACACTTTAATAGAAACCGAAAATATATGTTACGATCTCGCTAATCAATTAGCAACTCATATCGAAAAAAAAGAACTCATCCTCTATCCTTTTATAAAAGAAATGGTTAGTGTTCAGAAAACAGGAATGTTATTAACCTTTCCTAAATTTGCCACTGTTACAAACCCTATATTCAATATAGAAAAGGAATACACAGCCATAAAGAGTTCTCTAGAGAAAATCGATCTTTTATTGCAATCGCTTTCCAATACTCCGGCATTTGCTAAACCGGCTTTGTATTTACTAACAAAAAGCCGCGAAATTGAGGCAGTTATACAGCACTATGCTTTTGTAGAACAAAATATATTACATCCAAAAACAATTGATTTGGAAAAAAAGCTTACCTGGTGATTTTCTCTGTGACGAGATCTTTATTATAATACCCTCCCCTGTTCTCTTTTCTGGCAATCGATTGCGTAATGATCATATGTGCTACATTAATCATATTTCGTAGTTCGCATAACTCAACATGGATGCTATTATGCTTGTATAATTTTTCTACTTTTTTATAAATTTCAGCAAGGGAATACACTGCTATTTCTAACTCCTTATTACTGCGAACAATTCCTGCATATTGCCTCATCAATTTTTGCAAGTTCTTTCTATATACTTCTATAATTCTCATATCCAACAATGTAGGTATTTCTATCTCTACCCAATCAGGAATATCTATGTTCTCCATAGTTTCAGGAAGTAAAGTAGTATGGTGCTTATAAACCCTATCTGCAAATACCAATGCCTCTAATAGAGAATTTGATGCTAAACGATTTGCTCCATGCAGTCCTGTTCTCGAGCATTCTCCACAGGCATACAAATTATCTAAAGAAGTCTTCCCGTTTTCATCCACTACAATTCCTCCACAAACATAATGAGACGCTGGAATAACAGGAATCCAATCATTCTTAATATCAATACCACACTCAATACATTTTTCATAAATCATAGGAAAATGCTTTTTAAAAGCAGAGACCTCCAAGTGAGTGCAGTCTAAAAACACGTATGTAGTTGCCGTTTTTTTAAGCTCTTTATCAATGCATTGAGATACGATATCCCTGGAAGCTAGCTCTCCTCTGGTATCATATTGCAGCATAAAACGTTCTCCTTTTACATTTCTTAAAAAAGCACCAAATCCTCTAACAGCTTCCGATATTAAAAAAGAGGCTCCTTTATTTTTAGAATACATCGCAGTTGGATGAAACTGAATAAATTCCATATCTTGTATATTCGCCTTTGCCCTATATGCCATTGCAATTCCATCCCCGGTAGCAATTGCAGGGTTAGTAGTATGCCCATATACCTGACCAATCCCTCCTGATGCTAATAATGTATTCCCAGCTTTTATCGTTTTTACCGCGTTGGTTTTCTGGTCAAAAACATAGACTCCGAAGCATTTCTGGATATTTTTGGCTGTTGAATACACCTGATGCTCTGTGATAAGATCAATTGCAAAGTGATGTGTTAGTAATGTTATATTAGGTAGCACATCTATTTGTTGCAACAATGTTTTTTCTATTTCATAACCAGTACTGTCTTTGTGATGTAGTACTCGATACTCAGAATGCCCTCCTTCTCTTCCCAAATCAAATTCTCCATTTTCTCCCGTATCAAACGATGCTCCCCAATTGATCAGTTCCTGCAATAATTCGGGACCCTCTTTTACAACTAATTTTACAATTGACGCATCACACAACCCATCCCCTGCTATCAAGGTATCAGAAATATGTTTTTCAAAAGAATCTGTTGTTCTATTAAGAACAACCGCGACGCCTCCTTGTGCATATTTAGTATTTGATTCCTCCTCGCTCATTTTTGTTATAATTGTTACATTCCGCGTAGGGAATCTCGAGGCAATTTTAATCGCATAAGTAAGCCCCGCTATTCCAGAACCTATGACCAAATAATCTGTATATATCATAAGGAACTATTTAGATAGTGTTAACATTCTTTGAATCGGAAGTAATGCTCTTTCTCTAATAACCGGATCAACTTCTATCGATGGGCTTTCTTTCTCCAGACAATTGTATAGCTTCTGTAGCGTATTGACTTTCATATAACCACACTCACTACATGCACAGGTATTATCTTCTTCTACCGGAGCAGGAATAAGAACTGCTTCCGGAACTTCTTCTTTCATTTTATGCAAAATCCCAACTTCAGTCGCTACAATAAATGTACTATCAGGATGATCTTTTACATACTGAATCATTCCTGCGGTAGAACCAATATACCTTGCTGTTTTCAGTATATGTTCTTCAGACTCAGGATGCGCTATAATAACTGCACCCGGATGTTTTTTATACAGATCCAATAACTTATCGATACAAAAAGCTTCATGTACAATGCAGCTCCCATCCCATAATACCATGTCTCTTCCTGTTTCCTTTATAATGTATTTTCCTAAGTTCTTATCGGGTGCAAAAAGAATCGGTTGATTTTCAGGAATCGAATTGACTATTTTCAGTGCATTGGATGAAGTACACACAATATCCGTCATTGCTTTAATTTCTGCACTGCAATTTACATAGGTAATTACAGTATGATCCGGATGTGCCTCTTTTAGTTTCCTAAAAGCATCAGGAGGACATGAGTCTGCCAGAGAACAACCCGCTGTCATATCTGGCAATACCACCTTTTTTTCTGGATTTAATATTTTTGCAGTCTCTGCCATAAAATGTACCCCGGCAAAAACAATAATATCAGCTTTTGTTGCTGCCGCTTTTTGAGATAATCCTAGACTATCTCCTACATAATCTGCTATTTCCTGAATAGCTTCATCCTGATAATAATGCGCTAAAATAACTGCATTCTTTTGTTTTTTTAATCGCGCTATCTTTTCTTTAATCCCCACGTTATAAACCAATCTTTTGTTTTGTAAAAACAAAATTATAAGAAGCAATTTCCTTTACATATGATTTAAATCATAGTATTCAAAAGAATTTATATCTGATCTTTACTACATTTTTCTTTTTCATACAAACATGACTTTTGTCATTTATTACCTTTATTGTCAAACCTACTTTTACCGGCTGTATAAATCAACTTATGGTAAACGAGCAACTCATCAATCCGGCAAGCATTGTTATTGTTGGTGGATCTAACGATATTAAAAAACCAGGAGGTAAAATTGTAAAAAACTGTATTGATGGTGGATATCAGGGGACACTATCTATTGTCAATCCTAAAGAAAACAAGGTACAGGGAATACCTTCATATCAAAATATAAAAGATATTCCTGACACAGAGTTAGCTATATTGGCAATCCCTGCAAAATACTGTCTGAGCAGTGTACAAATGCTCCTCGAAGAAAAAAACACAAAAGCATTTATCATCATATCTGCTGGTTTTTCGGAAGCTGATGAAGAGGGGGCTGTCTTAGAACAGAAAATTAGTACCTTAATTCACAAGCATAATGCCTGCCTTATAGGACCTAATTGTATTGGTGTTTCCAATAACCATTACAAAGGCGTGTTCACTACTCCCATTCCTCCTTTTGACGCGGGTGGCTGTGACCTTATTTCCAGTTCTGGAGCCACAGCGGTATTTATTATGGAAGCTGGAATTCCCCTTGGGGTAAAATTTGCTTCTATGTATTCTATTGGCAATGGAGCGCAAATCGGAGCAGAAGAAATACTAGAATATATGGATATGCACTATGTACATACTGTATCTCCTCCTGTAAAGCTTCTCTACCTGGAAACGATTAAAAACCCTGGAAAATTTTTGAAACACGCTTCTTCTTTAATCAATAAAGGAGCCAAAATAGCGGCAATCAAGGCAGGAAGTACGTCTGAAGGAAGCAGAGCGGCAACATCTCATACAGGAGCAATTGCCAGTTCTGATATGACGATTAGAGCCTTGTTTAAAAAAGCAGGAATTGTATATTGTAGCAGTAGAGAAGAATTGATAAGTGTTGCCTCTATTTTTAATTATAAAGAGCTAAAAGGAAAAAATATAGCGATTATAACGCATGCAGGTGGCTCTGCAGTGATGCTCACCGATGTACTCTCCAAAGGAGGGTTACAAATTCCACCGATTACAGGAGAAGAGGCAACAGCATTGCAGCATTTTTTGCATCCAGGGTCTTCTGTTAATAATCCCATTGATTTTTTAGCAACAGGTACGGCAGAACAGCTCGGAATTATTATTGATTATTGTGAGCATAAATTTGACCATATCGACGCTATGGTTGTCGTTTTTGGCAGTCCTGGCTTATTTGATGTGGAAAACGTATACAATGTATTAAGTGTAAAACTTGACATCTGTAAGAAGCCTATTTTCCCTGTGCTTCCTTCTATTGTCAATGCTCAAAAAGAAATCCAAACCTTTTTAGCCAAAGGAAATATCAATTTCCCGGATGAAGTCGTTCTCGGAAAAGCATTAGCACAAGTATACAAAACTCCAGCCCCTACTCCTTCTGAAGTCACATTACCCGAAATAGACAAAGAAACGATTCGACATCTCATTGATGCTTCTGATGACGGTTACCTCTCTCCGGAAAGAACCATTTCCTTAATTGATGCAACAGGAATTCCACGAGTTCCTGAAATTATAGATGCATCCAAAAAAGAGTTTCTAAAAAAAAGTAAGGAAATTGGATTTCCTATGGTAATGAAAGTAGTAGGACCAATCCATAAATCTGATCATCAAGGCGTGCTTCTTAATATCAATACCGCAACAGAAGCGGAGACTGCCTTCGATCAATTAATGTCAATTAAAGGAGCAATCGCTGTGATGGCACAACCTATGATCTCAGGAATAGAACTTTTTGTGGGGGTTAAAAAAGAAACAGGATTTACTCATACAATCTTATGTGGTCTGGGAGGAATCTTTATCGAAATCCTAAACGATGTAGCCGCCGGACTTAGTCCAATCTCTAAGATAGAAGCTTCTCGTATGATTCAATCACTCAAAGGATATAAAATACTACAAGGAACCCGAGGAAAAAAAGGAATCAACGAAACCTACTTTATAGATATCATCCAACGTATTTCAGCATTAGTATCAATAGCTCCCGAGATTTCAGAAATGGATATCAATCCATTAATAGGGAATTCTAAAGGAATTACAGCTGTTGATGTTCGCATTAAAATTTGCAAAACAATAGATGAACCATCATCCCTTATTATAACATAAATTCCCTTTCTTCAAAAAACTAAAAGATTTTAAACAAACGTATCATGACATCATCTGGTAAAATAGAACTAATGGCACCTGCCGGTAATTTTGAATCATTGCAAGCAGCTATTGATAACGGGGCTGATTCCATATACTTTGGAGTTGAACAATTAAATATGCGAGCTCGTGCCAGTATCAACTTTACAATAGACGACTTAGAAGAAATCACCCGAAGATGCTATAGTAAAAACATCCGAACATACCTTACCCTTAATACGATTATATACGATCATGATTTGTCTATTATAAAAACAGTACTCAATGCTGCAAAAGTAGCTGGAGTGACAGCAGTAATTGCAATGGATCAAGCAGTTATTTCCTATGCCAGACAGATTGACATGGAAGTCCATATTTCTACTCAAATTAATATAACCAATATTGAGACCGTCCGGTTTTATGCCATGTTTGCCGATACTATGGTTTTAAGCCGGGAATTAAGCCT
Organism: Aquimarina sp. TRL1; assembly: GCF_013365535.1. Taxonomy (NCBI): domain Bacteria; kingdom Pseudomonadati; phylum Bacteroidota; class Flavobacteriia; order Flavobacteriales; family Flavobacteriaceae; genus Aquimarina; species Aquimarina sp. TRL1. Next base: position 4,806,427 of record NZ_CP053590.1, read on the forward strand.
GCGACAAGTTCGAAAAATAGTTTCTCTGATAGAAAAAGAACAAATCACCGGACCTTCGGGCAACCTGATAGAAATCGAAATATTTGGTCATGGTGCATTATGTATGGCCGTCTCCGGAAAATGTTATCTCAGTCTTCATTCACACAACGCTTCTGCCAACAGAGGTGCCTGTAAGCAAAACTGCAGAAAAAAATATACGGTGATTGATCAGGATAGCGGATTCGAAATAGAATTGGATAATGAATACATGATGTCTCCAAAAGACCTATGCACTATCGATTTTCTGGATCAGGTTATTGATACCGGAATTAAAGTCTTAAAAATTGAAGGAAGAGGACGGGCTCCCGAATATGTTGCTCAGGTAATCGCTACCTATAGAGAAGCTATTGATGCATATTATGAAGGGCATTTTACAAAAGCAAAAGTTTCCATATGGATGGATAGCTTACGTAAAGTGTACAACAGAGGATTCTGGAGCGGATATTACTTAGGTCAAAAACTAGGAGAATGGAGTAATATAGACGGTTCTAAAGCTATTCAAAAGAAAGTCTATATTGGAAAAGGTCAGCATTATTTTCCTAAAAATAAAATTGGAGAATTCAAGATAGAAGCCTACGATCTTACCATAGGAGATACGCTCCTCATTACTGGTCCTACTACAGGAGTTAAAGAGTTTACACTTACAGAAATGCTCGTTAATGATGAACCTCATCAAACAGCAAAAAAAGGAGATTCTTGTACCATTCCTTTGGATTTTAGAATCCGACTTTCAGATAAATTATACAAAATCGTTAAAAACAAATAATGGTAGTAGTCACACTACAAAGAAAAAAATGTATCGGGTGTAATTATTGTGTAGAATTCGCCCCGGAACAATTCCAAATGTCTAAGAAAGACGGGAAATCTGTATTGCTAAAATCAGTAGAAAAAAAAGGGTTCTACACAATAAAATCAGAAGATAATGAAATCTATGAGGGTTGTGATCTTGCAGCAAAAGCATGTCCTGTAAAGATTATATCAACAAAAATAGTGTAGCCGATAGTAAAGCGCTCCCCCTTAGCGCTGCGCTGCTCTCAGGACGAAAAGATAAGTTTAGAAAAGTATCGCTATTTCTCACTATTCTATATATGTTGAAATATCATCAGCTATGTTTTCTACCGCTGTGAATTCGTCTTCCTCTTCTATAAAATTAATGACTTTGGCTAATAAATGTAAATACCCTAATACATACGCCCTCTTTTGGGCATCATCACTAATATACTTTTTTCCGTCAACAACTATAAAAGAAATCAATTTCCGTATAATTTCTTTTAAATCAGTAATTTCTAATTCATCATTTTTCATCACATCTTATTTTATACCTTTTGCTATGAAATAATGAATGTACCAAATTAGGATTCTAACCGGCAAAATAACCGCTATACAAAACACATATTCCTCGATTAATGACACTTTTTGTCGATTTAAAACAAAAAGCGCCCATCTATTATTTATTTCTAACTAAAATTGTTAATTTTAATAAATTAAAATCTGCTTACTCCTTCCTTCTCTCCTTTAAAAACCACCTAATCTAGTATATACCGATAGGTATTTACACTTTTTTTTAGTATCTTTAAGAGACTTCTTTCCTTTAAAATACTTGATTATGACAACTCCTCTTTTTCAAAAATTACAGCTACCAAAAAACTTTGATGAAATTTTAATTCTGAATGAACCTGAAGGGTTTAATCAGGAATTAGAGAAATTACAAAACATTACTATAAAAGAATCCTTAATCCAGGTTTCTGAAGTAGATTTTGCGTTGGTTTTTGTTACTCATAAGCAACAAATAGAGAACCGAATAGAGACTATTTACCCGAAATTAGTAGGTGACGCCATTTTGTGGTTTGCTTATCCTAAAAAATATTCGACAAAAGGACCTTATCAAGTTTCCAAAGAAACCGGATGGGGCGTGCTAGGCGATTATAATTTGCGTCCGGTGGATCACCTATCCATCAATAATACCTGGATGGGAATGCGATTTAGAAAAGTCGGATTTATGAAGCAGAATAACATTGTAAGAACACACTAATTCCTGCACAAATAATCAGTTCTCTCAATCTTCTTTCTAATGCTATAGTAACTTAATCCGTATTGAGCAACGGATACACTTTTCTGTATATCTATACGAAATAGCAAATCAAACAATCAGATATTCTATACAATTCTCCTTAAGGCTTCTACCCTTCTATGATCGAGGAAATTATATCGTCTCAAAAACGAACTGATCCTATTTTATTGCGGGATTATATTTTCAAAATGTAAAATAACAATTCAAAATAATTAATTTTGAAATTCTTTAAACAGGAAATATTTTGTTTCCATCGTATAGAGAAATGATATGTATAACTGTACAGGAATAAATACATGAAAAAATCACGACCTATTATGTTTGTGGGTACAGGCTCTGATGTGGGTAAAAGTATATTAGTTACCGGAATATGCAGAGTTCTAAAAAACAGAGGATATACTCCTGCCCCTTTCAAAGCTCAAAACATGTCTTTGAATAGCTATGCTACTCCCGAAGGACTGGAAATAGGACGTGCTCAGGCTGTACAGGCAGAAGCTTGTGGTATCCCTTGCTCTACTAATATGAATCCCGTATTACTAAAACCATCTGGTTCTAATACCTCACAGGTAGTACTGCATGGAAAACCAATCGGAGATCAGACCATTAAAGAGTATTTTTTAGGCAATAACAAAGAACAATTATTCTCAGAAGCTACGACAGCTTTTCTATCCTTAGCAAAAATGTACTCTCCTATTGTATTAGAAGGGGCTGGAAGCATTAGTGAATTAAACCTAAAAAACAGGGATATTGTGAATATGAGGATGGCCAAAGCGGCTAATGCCAATGTATATCTGGTTGCTGATATTGACAAAGGAGGTGTTTTTGCCAGTGTATATGGTAGTATTGCTTTATTAGAACCCTGGGAAAAAGAATTGGTTAAAGGTATTGTAATCAATAAATTCAGAGGAGATATTTCACTCTTCGAAGAAGGGAAACAAATACTTCAAAAACTAACAGGAATCCCCGTTATCGGAATCGTTCCCTATGCCAGTGATATCTATATAGAAGAGGAGGACTCTGTAGGGTTACTTCAAAAAAATACCACGGCAAAAGACGGAACCATTAATATAGCGGTTGTGCTGCTTCCTTATCTTTCTAATTATACAGATTTTAATGTATTGGAGAAAGATCCCAGAACACATTTGTATTATACAGACTCCCCTGAAGGGATTAAAAATGCAGATATTATCATTATTCCTGGTAGTAAGAACACGATCAGAGATTTACAATTTATGCGAGACAAAACACTGGCTAAAGAAATTCTTTTCGCACATGAAAACGGGAAAAAAATTATTGGGATTTGTGGAGGATATCAGATGCTTGGAACAGTAATTACAGATCCGTACCATGTAGAGAGTAGCATCAAAACAATACCCGGTCTCGGAATACTTCCTATCCAAACAGTGCTGACCAGAGAAAAAGTAACGACCCAATGTGAGTTTACATTCAAACAATATAAAGAAGCCTGTAAAGGATATGAAATTCATATGGGAAATACGACTACAGATAAAGGTATTCCTTTTCTAAACCAACTCAACCAAACCCATGAAGGAGTGATTCTAGATAATTGCTGGGGGACATACATTCATGGAATTTTGGACAACCAAATTGTGATCGATGATCTACTACAGGATTTTTCTCAAGAAAAAGTAGCATTTGATTATGAAGAATACAAGCAGGAAAATTATGATAAATTAGCTGATTTACTAGAGAAAACAATGGATATTGATCATATTATAAAAGAAATGCAAGTAGAGATATGATTTATGGGCACGGGGACGACCGATATCGTTACAATATAAATTTTAAAGCAAACTTTAGTTCTAATGTATGGCATGCTGGAACCTCCAAAGCTTTATTAACTTATCTCTCGCTTCAACTTCCGTCTATAGGAAACTATCCTTCTCCAGGAGCAGATGAGTTAGCAACTATAATCGCAAAGCACCATGAGGTTGCTTCTGACCAGGTACTCATTACTAATGGAGCAACAGAAGCATTTTACCTGATAGCTAATGCTTTTTCCGGAATGCATGCTGCAATACTATTCCCTACTTTTTCTGAGTATGAGGATGCATGCCAGGCAAATAAAGTAACCGTACGCCATTATCTAAGATCTGCTATTCTTCAGGAAAGTTTCAATGAAGAAATTGCTTTCATCTGCAATCCTAATAATCCAGACGGATATAGCAATACTCCGGCAGAAATTGCAACCCTTCTCGAAAAATACCCTGCCACTACTTTCGTCATTGACGAAGCCTATATCGATTTTTCACTATCTATACAATCATGTATATCGCTAATAGAAAAATATGATAATCTGATTATTGTACGCTCCTTGACCAAGGTATTCTCTATCCCAGGAATCCGATTAGGGTATTTACTTAGTTCCTCTTCTTTAAAAAACAAGATAGAACAAGTTAAAATGCCATGGAGCGTCAATACTATTGCAATTGAAGCAGGAAAGTACATCTATGCAAATTACAATACTTTGTACCCTCCCATATCTGATGTACTAGATAACTGTCTTGATTTACAAAGGCAAATACAGCAACTCAATGGTTTCTCTGTACACCCTTCCTCAACTAATTATTTTTTAGTAAAGATGAATACCCCGCAGGTAAAAGCGCTAAAGGAATATTTAATTTTTAAGCATCAGATTCTTATACGAGATGCTTCTAATTTTAAAGGATTGGATGCTCACTATTTTAGAGTTGCCAGTCAGGATACCTCCAAAAATCAACTACTCATTAACGCATTACGACAGTGGATAAGTTATACCTCATAATTCCCTTGATAGCCGGATACCTCTTAGATTTATTATTAGGAGATCCCAGGTGGCTTCCTCACCCCATTCGTACCTTTGGAACCTTGATCTATAAAGCAGAACGTAACCTGAATACCGCTCCGGCACGTTTTTTCAAAGGAATGTTCCTTACCATAACCTTATCAACCGGAGTATTTGCTTTCTTTTTCTTTACAGCATCTTTTTTGAGTACTTATCCGATATTACAGTATCCATTTATTGCGGTTTTTGTTTTCTACAGTATTGCCAATATGAGCTTGATTCAGGAAGGAAAGGCTGTTTTCAGAGCACTGGCTTCTAGTCTGGAAGAAGGGCGAAAACGACTCTCATGGATTGTTGGTCGACAAACCGATAAACTTTCTCCACAAGAAATAAAAACTGCCGTTTTTGAGACTTTGTCCGAAAACCTAAGTGATGGAGTTATTGCCCCTTTATTTTACTATGCTATTTTGGGAATCCCCGGAGCCATGACTTATAAAATGATCAATACGCTGGACTCCATGATTGGTTATAAAAATGAACGTTATTTTTTGTTTGGAAAATTTGCAGCCTATACAGATGATGTCGTTAATTATATCCCCGCTAGGATAACAGCTTTTTTAATTCTTCTGGTGTCGTTTAAACTACATAAACTTCCATTTGTAATTACCTATGGGAAACAACATTCCAGTCCGAATGCAGGGTACCCTGAAGCAGCACTTGCAGCCGTATTAGATTGCCGTTTTGGAGGACCAAATTATTATCACGGACAATTAGTAGATAAACCCTATATCGGCACTAATCCTAGAGATATTAAAGATTATGAAATAAAAAAGGTAGCGGCCATAAATCAAAAAGTAACCCTTATTTTTGTCGTTTTAATTTGTAGTTTACATTATTTCCTATAACCTAGTGAGTAAAAGGTATATTATAACAGGAGCTCCCGGTACCGGTAAAAGCAGTTTACTTCTTCAATTACAGAAAGAAGGAATTCATTGCTTTTCTGAATTATCCCGGAAAGTGATACAGCATCAACAAAAACTAAAAGGAAATAAAACTCCCTGGGGAGATATTCTCGGTTTTGCAGAATTGATCTATCAAAAAACGATAGAAGAATTAAAATCCCCTGTTAATGAAATATCTTTTGTAGACAGAGGGCTCGCAGATATGACCGCCTATCTGACATCGCAATCTTATTTCATTCCGGGATATCTACAACATTTTCCTTATAAGAAATATTATAAAAATACGGTATTTCTACTTCCTCCTTGGAAAGAAATTTATGTAAATGATCCGCAACGTCCACAAACTTTCAAGGAAGCAATGCGAATACATGAGCATCTTATCAAAACTTATAAAAACCTGTCTTTCAATATAGAAACACTTCCTAAAACTACATTAACAAAAAGAAAAGAGATTATCCTCTCGCTCATATAAACAAAACGAGTATATTCGCAGCCGATTTATGGTTTTTTACACATAAAGTGAAAAATATTTCGCTTTAGTAAAAATTAAAAGGGAATTTGGTGCAAATCCAAAACTGTTCCCGCAACTGTAATACATGCTAAAAATTACTATCGATATAACCACTGTATTTAAATATGGGAAGGTGATAGCTAAAGTGTAAAGTCAGGAGACCTGCCATATCTCATCATAACAGTATTAACTCTCGGGTAAAGGGTTAGATATAACAAAGCTCCTATGAATAGAGAAATAGGTAGTCTTATTATTTCTACAACTTTTCCCACCTAACTTTAATTTTTAATAATGAAAAAAATTATGTTATGTGGTGCATTGATCTTGTTACACCTCATTGGCTATGCCCAACAAAATGCAACACTAAAAGGAATGATTACCGATGTGGATTCGTCTAAAGGAATCCCTAATGTTTCTATCAGTATTTTAAATGCTCAAAAAGGTACTGCTACAAATCAACAAGGTTATTATTCGATCACCGTTCCTACGGGAGAAATCTCATTAGTAATTACAGCTATTGGCTATGAGGATAAAACACTACAAACAAATATTTCATCTGCTTCAAAAACACTTAATATCAGTTTACAAAAAAGTGTAACCTCTCTATCTCAGGTAGTAATTGGTCATTCAACAAACCGACACAATCGCCCTAAAGTCGGAAAATTAAATATTGAAAACTTAGACAACCCTATCGTAATTAATACCCTCTCTCCTAAAGTAATGGAACAACGTAATGTTACCGATTTAGGAGATGCTGTCAAAAGTGTGACAGGAGTTAGACCAATCAACCGGTACGGAGGATTTCAAACTTTTAGAATAAGAGGGTTTAACAACTTTGTTTTATTAATTGACGGAGTACGGGATGAACGTCATAACCTATCTACCAGTGCCCCTTCTACCAATTTGGCAAATGTAGATTATATAGAAGTACTAAAAGGACCCGCAGGAGTCTTATACGGACACTCTGCTCTAGGAGGAATCATTAATCTGGTACGAAAAAGACCTACGGATCAACAAACCGGAAATGTTACAGCTACATACGGAAGTTTTGATACCTATAACGCTTCTTTTGGTATTGGAGGTCCGATTAGTGAAACATTAAAGTACAGAGCTGATTTTGGAATTACCCGAACAAATGGCTGGAGAGATTATGGAGTAGAAACCAATAACGGGGCTCTTATGCTAGAGTTCTCTCCTACTCAAAAAGATGCTTTTGAATTTTATATTCAGGCAAATAATGATGTTTATGACACCGATACGGGAATTCCTGTCGATGAAGACGGATCTCTTATAAAAGGAATGGATCCTGAAACCCGATACAATGATCCTCAGGATTATCTGAGACACAAGCGTTTTGATTATCAATTAAAATACACACACACTTTTTCAGATGATCTAAAGCTTTCGAATCACCTCTCTTATTCTGACGATGATATTGATTATCTTTCGACAGAATTTTTAGAAGTAAACGAGACCAAAGACTCTATCACCAGAGCATTTCCTTTCTATTTTAATCATACGACCAAAACACTACAAAATCAACTAGACCTTTCATATACATTCAAAACAGGAAAAATATCTCATACCTCAGTTGCTGGGTATAGCCTTAGTTATCTGGATCGAAAAACATTTAGAGGTGAGGTTATCGGAGAAGGAACTTTTAGCACGATTGCAGTTCAAAACCCTATATTAAACCAGGGACATATTGAAGCTGTAGACAAAAGAGTAGATGTCAAAGAAGAATTTGTCAATTCTTTCTTTATTCAGGATTTAATCCACCTACTTCCCAAGGTAAAAGTAATGATCGGTATGAGGTATGACATTTTTAATGGTACCTACTACCGAGATGAAATCGATAATAACAGAAACGTTTTGGAATACGGTGAAAAAACAAAAATTCCTTCGACTGCTTTTACACTTCGTTCCGGATTAGTTTATCAGCCAACCAAACATATTAGTATATTCTCTTCTTATTCTGATTATTTTAAGCCAACCCGAAGAATCGCTCCTAATGGACAAGTTTTTGATCCTGAAACCGGATATCAGACAGAAGCCGGAATTAAATATCAAAACAAAGTACTTGCTGCCACTTTCTCTGCCTTTTACATGCTAAAAAACAATATTGTAGAAAAAACAAGTGTTGAAGATTACAGACAGATTGGTGAAGCGGACTCTAAAGGGATAGAATTCGATATTCAAGCTCATCCTATTAATGGATTATTTATTAAAGCGGGATATGCATTTGCTGATGCGTCTATCAGTGATTATAATAGGGAATTGCAAACCACCCCAGAGGGAAATCAACTTCCTTTTGCTCCAAAACATCTCGCCAATGCCTGGGTAAGTTATAAATTACCTACTACAAAATTCAAAGGATTGGGAATTGGATTCGGGATGAACCATACTTCTGCTAATTACACCAATTCAGATAACACCTATGAATTACCCGCATATACTACATTAGACGGGACTCTTTTTTATGAAATAAAGAATGCACGAATCGCTTTTAATCTCAATAATATCACAGATGAATTATATTTTACAGATGCTATATATGCCAATCAATACTTTGTGGGGCAGGAACGCAACTATAAGATAAGTTTATCGTATTCTTTTTAGAATAAATAACATCAAAGACCAGTATATCGCAATAATACTGGTCTTTGTATTTTAAGGAAGAGCATAACTTTCTCTTCATAAACAAACTCCTATGTAATGAAAAAACTGATCATCAATATACACCACTGGTTAGGTTCTTTTTTTTGTGTTTTATTTCTTTGCTGGTTTTTATCAGGCTTTGTTATGATGTATCAAAGCTTTCCTAAACTATCAGGAAAAGAACGGATTTCCTTACAAGAGAAAGGAATTACAGGAACACTACTATCTCCGTTTCATATTTTTCAAAAAGACAGTGTACAGGAAATCACTTCACTGCGATTACAGCAACAATTACATCGTCCGGTTTTTCACCTAAAAACAACAACCGGAAAAACAATTTCCAGATATGCGGACACTGGAGCCCTCCTAGACATCTCATCTAAAAGGGCGTTAGATATAGCAACAGCTGCCACACAAATAACTGCTGTATCTGAAATTACTTCCTTGACAGAACTGGATCAATGGATTCCAAGGACTCATTTCCTGTCACATCTGCCTATTTATAAAATTACCTTTGAAGATCCTTCAAAAACGCATGTGTATGTATCTTCTCTAACGGGTGAATTACTACAAAAAACAACTCATAAAGAACGTTTCTGGACGTGGTTAGGAGCCATCCCTCATTGGATTTATTTCAGAGATCTAAGAGTGCACAATACCTTATGGTATCAATTGGTAACCTGGTTAGCTTTTTTTGGACTTATCATGACCATTTCCGGGATGTATACCGGAATTATCCGATACAAAAAAAAGCCTAAAAAACGATTCCAACGTTTCAAAAACAAATGGTATAACCTACATTATTATTTCGGGCTTATTTTTGGAGTGTTTGTTTGTACATGGACATTTAGCGGAATGATGAGCATGACTCCCTTAAATTGGACTCCCAGTACCTCTCTTTCTAAAACAGAGCAACAATTATGGAAAAAACACCCATTCGTACTAACAGACTTTGAAGATATCACTTGGCAACTTTTTGGTCAATCCTCCAAAGTAAATACCGCTAGAGAAATTGTATTTTCTAAATTTCAGGGGGACATACTAACTCATTTTATTACAGCTTCCAATACACATACATCTTTCTTGAATACTACTGATTTCTCGTATACCAAAGAGAATTTTGCTGCTATTATTCAACTCTTTTCTCTAAAAAATAAAATTGAGGATATTTCTTTGTTAACCGAATATGATGCTTACTATTATAGCAGGCACAATACGAGGAAACTTCCTGTTTTGAGAATCAACACCGAGCAAGATATTACATATTATATAGATCCTGACACTGCCAGTTTCTTATTTAAATCATCTACTAAAAACAAAATAGAACGCTGGTTATACCATGGATTGCACAGTCTGGATTTTTCTTTTTTAGCATGGAACCGCCCATTATGGGATATAACCCTAATCTTTTTATTACTAGGAGGAACAATAATCAGTGGTACAGGAGTTGTTCTGGGATGGAAGTTTTATAAAAGAAAGCTCAAAAAGCGCCGAAAAAAAAGGAAAAAATAAAATCGCTTATATTTGCGCTGATTTTGTGGTTCTTATTCTACTAAGATGAAAAGGGAATTTGGTGTGATTCCAAAACTGTTCCCGCAACTGTGAAGCTCAGATCAATGTATATATCTATAAACCACTGTATACAATTCTATGATATGGGAAGGTATTATATGCATAGCTAAGTCAGGAGACCTGCCACCAAAATTATGATACCAAATGAATTTGGTACTATTTAATAACTCTCGGGTAAAGGGTTAGACATAGGAGACGTATGGTAGTATACATACTATCTTTTTATTTCTATAACTTTTTCCCACCTAACACTAATTTTTATATGAAAAAACTAATGTTATGTGGTATGAAATTCTGCTATAACTTCAATCGGTCAATACATTTCATATCCTCTTCTGAAAGTCGTACTAGAGCATCTATAAAAGTATGCTTTTCTGCTTTTATTTTTATCCATTTTCTATTTATTAACTCTTAATCATCATGGGAAAAAACTTAACAAACGTAAAAACTACTTTTCAGTTTTGTGACGGAGGATCTTGCCAGCGTGCCAATAGCGAAATTGCAATACGAGAAGCAAGAGCATACTTGCGTAATGAAGGAGCATGGGATGATATACACACGATTAAAACCCGATGCAACGGACGATGTGAAAATGCTCCTACATGGATTGTACAACCTGGTAATTTCTGGTATAAAAACCTTAGTCCTGAAAAGGCAATCGATATCGTATCCTGCCATTTGAATAATACTCCGGAAAAAGTTGAAGAACATCTATTATACAAAGAAGGATGGGATACTATTAAAACAGATAAAGAACGTAAAGTTACCCTGACTTCATTTACGCATAAGACAGATCCTCATTTAGGAGATGCTCTCATTGCCAAAGCATTTGCCTCTGACCAGCATTTATATCCATTATTTCAATATTTGTTTCAAAAAGATAAAAAAATCGCAATAGAACTCAATGATGGCATGTTTTTTGATATAAAAACTCCTCATGTAATATCATATCATGAAAAATACGATCTCTCTATAACAGGAGATCAAATCAATATAAAATTAGCAATTGCAGGTATCCCAAAAGATGCTGATGATAACCTTGTAGAAAGAAAAGTTACTTCGGCAGAAGTAATCTGGTTGAAAAAAACAGCTATCTTTACCAAAGCAATTAGGCTAAAAAATAAAAAAGGTAATCATCTGGTAACCTGCTGGATAAAAGAGGAAGATATTGCTTCATGGCATCATATCCTATCTATTTATCTGGGAATGAACCCAGAACATATAAGAATAAAAAATGAACCTTAAACAAATAAGTATTTTAGGTTGCGGATGGTTAGGACTTCCACTAGCTAAAGATTTTATAAAAGAAGGGATCTCTGTTAAGGGGTCCACTACTTCTCCTGATAAAATCGACATATTAACACAAAGTGGAATAACTCCTTACCTACTGACCTTAGGGGAAGCTTCCTCTGCAACTTATTTAGATTTTTTATCTGAAAGTGAACTACTTATTATCAATTTCCCACCCAGGAGAATTCCAAACATCACAGAAGTATACCAACAACAAATTCGAAGTATTTTACCTTATATTGGCAACAACCAAAAGGTGATTTTCATTAGTTCAACCTCTGTGTACGAAAACACAAATGACTGGGTTACGGAAATACGACATACACAACCGGAAAAAGAATCCGGAAAGGCAGTAGCTGCGGTAGAACAGATATTGCATACTCAACTTCAACATCATCTTACAATTATTCGATTATCTGGTTTAATAGGCTATGATCGTCTTCCGGGAAGGTTTCTTGCTAATAAAAAAGAAGTTCCCAATGGAGATGCTCCTATTAATGTGATACATCGAGATGATTGTTTAGGCATTATCAAATCTGTAATTAATACTAACAATTGGGGCGAAATATTTAACGGCTGTGCCGATAAACATCCTCTGCGCAAAGAATATTATACCTTGGCAGCAGAAAAAATAGGCTTAACTCCACCTACTTTTTCTAATCATAAAGACACTGCATACAAGCTAATATCCAATGCAAAAAGCAAGGAAGTACTCGCCTATGAATACCTTCACCCCGATCCTTTAAAACTACTATAATGTACCCCATAGCAATCGTAGGAGCCGGACCTGGAGATCCGGAGTTACTGACAGTAAAAGCACATCATCTAATTGAACAAGCAGATGTCATTCTTCATGACAACCTGATTTCCGATGCCATTATGACCATCAACAATTATTGCAAAAAAATATATGTTGGTCGAAAGTTCGGAGATAATACAGATCAAATAGAACGACAACTGATGATTAATAAATTACTTTGCAAGTTTCAGCAAGATGGAAAAAAGGTAGTTCGATTAAAATCAGGTGATCCATATATATATGGTCGGGCTGCCGAGGAAGCCCGTTATCTGACAGAACACAATATCCCTTTTGAAGTGGTTCCCGGAATAACCGCTTCCTTAGCTGCAGCAAGTATTTTCAATATTCCGATAACAGAAAGAAACAAATCAAATGCTAATCTGATTTGTACCGCTCATACTGCTGATTATTCTTTTGAGCAATTAAATGGCATTGCCCATATGCTCAAAGCAGGAAACACTATTTCTATCTACATGGGACTTAAAAGCCTTCATCGGATAGTTCCTAAATTAATGGAAGCCTGTAATGATGATACCATCCCAGTAAATGCTGTTTCTAATGCATCGAGATCCAATCAGCAAATCATAATAGGCACTCTTGGAACTATCGAGCAACTAATTGAAGAACAACAACCAGAGATGCCGGTAGTTCTTATCATAGGAGCAACATCTATTAATCATCTATAAGAATACCCTATATACCTTACTTCAGTTTATGAAGTGAGGTATATATTTTACTACTTCCTTATTTCTTTTGTACAACTAGTGTGGCATAAAATACAGTTTTAATGTATTTTTGCGCTACGTTATAAATCATTTGTCAGAGATGGCAATATCAAAGTAAATTCGAAATTGAAAGAAGGCATTTTACTATGTGGTCATGGAAGCAGAAGGGAAGCTGCTGTCACATCCTTCAAACGTTTGGTTACAATTTTAAAAGATCGTTATCAGGACAGTTATGAAGTGGATTATGGTTTTTTAGAGTTTAACCATCCTACTTATGAAGCAGCTGTAGAGCGGATGTACCTCAATGGTATCCGAAAAATCTATGCACTCCCCGTTATCTTATTTGCCGGTTCTCATGCCAAGAATGATATCCCGTATGAGCTAAATACAATACAATCATATTATGAGGATCTTCATATTGCCATGGCAAAACACATTGGTGTTAATTCTTTTTTACTGGACCTTGCTGCAAAACGAATTAAAGAAACTGAAGCTACCATCCCTGGTTTCAACAGAAAAGAAAGTTGCCTGGTAGTCGTAGGACGTGGAACAACTGACCCTGATGCGAATAGTGATGTCTGCAAATTAACCAGTATGCTCTGGGAAGGTTTGGGGTACGGATTTGCTACTACTGCCTATAGTGGAACTGCCTACCCTTCTGTAAAAGAATCTCTCCTTCTTACAGAAAAATTAGGTTTTAAAAGAACTATTGTCATCCCATTCTTTTTCTTTACGGGGGTACTACTAGAACGAATATACAGTCAGGTAACAGCTATGGATGACAAGGTTGCGGATCAGGAATTTATCTATACAGATCCTTTTGGAACGGATGAGCTCCTCCTTAAAGCTTTTGATGAGCGACTGGAAGAAGCCAAAACCGGAACTGCCAATATGAACTGCCAATTGTGCAAATACAGGAAACAAGTAATAGGTTTTGAATCTGATTATGGAAAAGAACAAATCGGTCATCATCTCAATGTCAAAGGAATTTTATTTGAAGAAGATGAAAAGCCCGGAGAAAAGAAAAATACGCTAGGTCATAAAATAAAAAAGGTTCTGGGAATATAGTTTGTTCTGAGGGTCCGGTGTTCTTTTACTCTACCTGCCCCTCTCCTTCTATATACAATTCTTCTAACTGATTTTTAATTTCATCAGATGGATGTTCCCACATCCCACGCTGAATAGCTTCCAGCAGACGTTCACTCATATCCCGTAATGCCCATGGATTATTTTCTTTGATGAATTTTTTATTTTCAGGATCCAATAAATAAGAAGCAGTTATCCCTTCATACATAAAATCATCAACCAGATTAGTAGTTGCATCATATGCAAATAAATAATCCAGTGTAGCTGCCATTTCAAAGGCTCCTTTATACCCATGCCGCTGTACTCCCGAAATCCATTTCGGATTTACAACTCTTGATCGGTATACTTTATGCAATTCTTCTTTTAATGATTTTATCTTTGGGGTTTCTGGTCGGGAATGATCCCCAAAATAGATCGTCGCCTCTTCTCCTTTTGTAGTTTTTACGGCATTTGCCAGCCCTCCTTGAAACTGGTAATAATCATCACTATCCAGAATATCATGTTCCCTGTTATCCTGATTTTGCAAAACAATCTGCATAGCATTCAGACGATTGCGAAACGCTTCATGTGCCGATACTCCTTTTCTGGCACTTCCATATGCATATCCACTCCAGTTTATATAGACCTTTGCAAGATCTTCTTGTGTTTTCCAGTTCTTTTCATCTATGACAGCCTGTAATCCTGCTCCATAAGCTCCCGGTTTAGAACCAAAGACCCTGTATAAAGCACGGTCATTTGCCACTTCTTCAGACAATCCCTGTTTTTTCCAATAAGCACTTTCTTCTAAAACCCTTTTGCGAATAGGATTTTCCTCCAGAGGCTCTTCCAGTGAGGCTACTTTAGCTACCACCTTATTAAACAAATTAATCACATCGGGAAATGCATCTCTAAAAAAACCGGAAATACGCAAAGTAACATCTACTCTCGGTCTTCCTAACATAAACAAAGGAATGATCTCAAAATCACTGACTCTCCTATTTGCATTTTTCCAGATGGGACGTACTCCCATCAAAGCAAATGCCTGTGCAATATCATCTCCTCCAGTTCTCATGGTAGACGTCCCCCATACAGAAATCCCTATCGTTTCCGGATAGTCCCCATTCTCCTGTAAATACCGTTCTATTAACAATAAAGCACTCTTTTCTCCCAATCGGTACGCCGTTTCTGTCGGAATGGTTCTAACATCTACCGAATAAAAGTTTCTACCGGTCGGCAACAGATCTACTCTCCCTCTTGTCGGAGCTCCTGAAGGACCAGATGGAATATATTTCCCGTTTAATCCATCGATTAAGAAATCTAATTCGTCTGTTGTTTTTGCTACAGCTTGTGCTGTCTCATTTTTAATATATTCTAATACGGATATTGTATTAGGAAGTGCTGTGGGTAAAACTCCTTCTTCCAGATAAGCAATGACATATGTTTTGACCTTTTCTTCTAATCTAGCAATGACAGCACCAGCAGATCTATAGCGTACCTCATCAATAACCACCTCTAATACTTCTTCATAAGGAATCTCCAGAATATTTTGTGTAATCCCTAAATCGGTTGCTAATGCCTGCGTAATTCCCATTTTTCCATACACAGGAACTCTGTGAAGTGCTATTAATAAATCAATATATTGTTCTGCTATCGGAGCTTTCCCAAAAATATGTAACCCATCCCGAATTTGCGCTTCTTTTAATTCACATAGATACCCGTCAAGTTTTACCAGTAATTCATCTACATCATCTGTAGCGATCCCAAGATCAACATGAAGCTTTGTTTCTTTGACCAAAGCCGCTATTTCTCCTTCTAACACCCTACTTCTTTTAGGATCTACAGAAGAGGCTTCATAATATTCATCAACAAGATGTTCCAGTTTTATCAAACTCCCATATGTTTCCGCTCTGGTCATAGGAGGAATGAGGTGATCCAGAATCACTGCCTGATTTCTTCTTTTAGCCTGTGTTCCTTCTCCTGGATCATTAATAATAAATGGATAAAAGTGAGGCAACGGACCAAAAATTGCTGCCGGATAACAGCTTGTTTCGTCAAGAGACACACTCTTTCCCGGAAGCCATTCCAGGTTTCCATGTTTTCCTAAATGAATAACGGCATCTGCCCGATATACATCTTGTAACCAAAAATAGTATGCCAGATACTGATAGGTAGGAGGTAGATCCGGTGAATGATAAATTGCCTGCGGGTCTTGATTATATCCTCTTGAAGGCTGAATACTCACAAAAATATTTTCCAGTAAAAATCCCGATACTACAAAACCATCTCCTACAAAATACGGATCGTCTTCAGCTGGTCCCCATTGCTCCAAAATATCTTTTTTGAGCTGATCCGACAAAGAAGAAAATCTTTTGTCAAAATCTGGTTTTGCATACCTTATTGCATGCGGTCTGGTTTCGAGCGTTGTAACATCATTAGTCGTCACCTGCGTTATCCAGTGCATTAATGCTGTTCCTGTTTCTGGTACAGCTGATCCAACAGTATATCCTTCTCTTTTTAATTTATTTAATACTTCTACGCAACTTTGCGGAGTGTCCAACCCTACTCCATTAGCTAAACGACTATCTTTATTCGGATAATTAGGAAGAATAATCGCTACTTTTTTATCTGCATTTGAAATTTGCTGTAAACGAATCCAATTTTTAGTCAACGCAGCTGTAAAATCACAGGCAGGTTGATAGGCTTCATATTTTACAATTGCACTATCTGTCAACGGGTCTTTTTCGATTTCTTTTTTGAAAGAAATAGCTCTGCCGATAATTCGACCATCAATCTCCGGAAGTGCAATATTCATTGCTATATCGGTCGGAGGAAGTCCGAACAATCCTTCTTCCCAAACGGTTTTATTGGTAGTCGACAATATCGCCTGAAAAACAGGAACTCCTAATTTTTCGAAAATAAAAGAGGTCCCATCCATTGGTTTAATCGTAAAACCTGTCGTATTAATAATAGCATGTATGCTTCGCCTTCCCTCATCTATTATCATATCATAAAGTGTCTCTACTAACCTAGTATCTCTTAGATTATGAGCAAAGGCAATACAAACATTTATTCCTTGTTTCTTAAGTGAAGTACTAAGTACCTCCAAGGGTTCCATATTATTCGCTAAATAATGTGCTCTATAGGCCAATATAAATGCTATCGGGCGATCATCTGTACTATGCAAATCCAGTGTCTCCTGTGTAACAATTCCTTTTTCCGGAATATACAGAAACACATCTGAAACCGTTTTTGGTGCAATTATTTTCCCCGACTGTTCAAAACTAATCGCCTGTATATATTGTAATAAAGCTATTGAATTTTCTTTTCCTCCTTCTTGCAGATATTGACGACACTGATGTACTTTATCCAGAGAAACAGAAGATAATTTCATTAATTCTACATCTGGTTCATGAGAAGGAATCAAAATCAGTGTATTTCCTACATGTTTCTGAAGCGCCACTAGTGATTCCACCAGATATTTATAATAGCTCAATCCCCCCAACATACTACATATGACTACCTTTGCCTTTTCTACAACTTCCTCTAAATAGGTATCTATAGTTAATTCTTGTTTCAGATACACCAGATTGGTCATTCTCAAGCTTGGTAACTTTCCTCTCTCTCGGTTATGCAATACTTTATATGCTTCATTCATAGAATGAATCTCCGTATCCCCCGCACTGAGAAATACAATATCTCCGGGTTGTTGATCAATATAAAATATTCCATCATCATCCGGATTCCATCCTCCGGGTATCGTCGCTATTAAATGCATTGAAAAACTGATTCTGATAACGCTGCCCAGTATAAATGAATATAACTGGCATATACGTTTTTATGATTATATACTTTTGCCGGAACTTCTATTTCTCTGGCTGAAAAAACCTGGGCAATACTTTCTAATCCCTCATCTTTTTCTACCTTGGAATAATGAAATTCATGCCCCCATATCTCTATTCCCTCTATTAGTACTCTTCTATATCCTAAAGTTAGTTTTTTATGTTTCATAGAAGTTCTAAAAGGAAAAATCCCTACCATTGGATACGCAATACCATTTTCATCAATAATCTCATTTCCCAAATACATCATCCCCCCACATTCGGCAATAATCCGTATTCCTTTTTCTGAGGCTTCTCTTAATTGTTTTAACATTGCTGTATTTCCTGACAACTGCTCTAAATATAGTTCTGGATAGCCTCCTGCTAAATAAATAATATCTGCAACAGGTAATTCTGTATCCTGAAGAGGGCTAAAATAATGAATCGTTCCTAGCTGTTCCAGCCACTTAATATTCTCCAGATAGGTAAAAGAAAACACCTCATCTTTAGCCACTAAAATCTTATAGTTTTTCTTTTTGACATCGCTTGTATCTTCTATTTCCTGATGATCTACCTCTACTTTCTTTGCACATTCCAAAATAGACACTAAAGGGAGGTGTGACATTACATGAACGGCAGCCTTTTCTATAACTTCTTCATAAGAGCCATTGATTTGCAATCCCAAATGTCTTGAGGGAATTTTAATATCTTCATTGGAAGGAATATACCCTAGGCACGGAATTTCAACAGACTCACATGCTTCTTTTAACAATGCGTAATGCGTTGGTTTATTTACAAAATTAAAAATCACTCCCGCTATTTTCACATCAGGATCAAAACTCTTTAACCCATACAAAATAGGAGCAATTGTATACGCCATTGCTGATGCATTCACTATTAATATTACCGGAATATCAAGCGCTTTGGCAATGGCAGCAGAACTTCCTTTGTCTTTTACTGCACCGTCGAAAAGCCCCATAACTCCTTCTACAATGGAAACATCTGCATCTTTGCTATATGATTCAAATACTTGCTTCAGGTGTGAAGGAGGCATCATCATCATATCCAGATTGACAGCGGGTCGTCTAGAAGCTGTTGTATGATGAATTGTATCAATATAATCAGGACCACATTTAAAAGCCTGTACTTTATACCCCTGATTACTAAACCAACGAGATACTCCAAGTGTGACAGTAGTTTTTCCTGAGTTACTCCAGGGAGCTGCAATTAAAAAAGCTTTGGACATATGTAGCTAATTATAAATCGTTTATTGAAAGATACTTCAGTTGCAGCTGAGCAGCTATTTCTTTTGAACGTCCTAATTTTACGAAACCATTTTCTGTATCGACTATGGTTGCCTGAGGTATTTTGGACAAATATTTTTTGTAGGTTTCTATAGCATATGAAAAAGGACTCCCTGAACCTGTATTAATCTTTCCATCTGTAAAGACAAAAAGCTGGACTGTTTTAAAGGAAATCGATTTTAATAATTCATATACTTTAAAAAAAGCCGCTCCCAGATTTGTTTTTCCTCCTGTTCTCAGGGAATACACTTCTTTTAGTATTTGCTTGGAATCAGTTGTAAAACCTTGAATAATTCTGGCTGTATGCTGATATAACCCTACAATAGCATATTGTATTTTCTTTCCCGGATATTGCATCAGTGTTCGCTCAATGATTCCTTTGATAAAAGCAATCTGGGTATTTTTTGTCATTGAGCTACTAGTATCTACCAAAAACACTACATTGGTTTGTGTTCTTTTTGTAATTCGCTTGCGTATGGCTTCAAAGGTTCCTGTGGCCATATATTTTTTAACACTTGAGCTTACCGCAATCTCTTCTACAAAAGTTTCATAATTTCTCCCGTCAATATACTGATCCAACATATCCAAAGAAACTTCTTTCTTTTTGGCTGTATGCCTGGTCATAAACTTCAGTCCGCTTTGTACCGATTGTGGCAATTGAAATGCGTCTTTATTAGCTGTCGTTTGTTGTTGCTCATTGCTTGTTTGCTCTGAAGAAGAATCATCAGGTGGCGTTTCTTCTTCTTTTTGGGGAGTATATTCTTTACTCCTATGCGCCAATACATACGGAGCTATTATATGTACCATCTCTTCTGTGATCTGGGATTCATTCATAAAAGCAGCATACGCTCTTACTGTTTTAAGCAAAAGAATATCTGCTCTCATTCCTTCTACCTGATATTTTAGCGTTAATCTGGCACAAATTTCCTGTACTTCATCAGGAATCTTTATTGCATGTAAGCGCTTTTTAGCTCTCAGGACCTGATCTCTGATATCTTGCTCTTCTGCTTCGTATTGTTTATAAAAAAGAGTAGGATCACTATCGTATGTCAATCGAAGCATCGCTATTTTTTTGCGTATGGCTATTTGATCAGGCGTATTAACCGTTACACTTAGTCCGAAACGATCCAATAACTGTGGTCGTAAAGCCCCTTCTTCAGGGTTCATAGTACCGACCAAACAAAACCTGCTCTCCTGCCATTGAGAAATTCCTTCCCGCTCCAGGTTATATCCTCCACTTGCTGATGCATCTAATAATACATCCATCAAATAATCATTGAGCAAATTTACCTCATCAATATACAGAAAGCCACTATTTGCTTTTGCCAATAATCCTTTATCAATAACCGTCTGTTTTTGATTAATTAGTACTTCTAAATTAATACTTCCCAAAACTCGATCTTCTGTCGCTCCGATAGGAAGATTAACAAAGGGGAATTCCTCGCCCATTAATTGACTTAGTGCCCGTACAGTGGTTGTTTTTGCAGTCCCTTTATCTCCTGTAGCTAATACTCCGCCGATTGACGGATCAACTAAGTTAAGTAACAAACATAACTTCAAATCCTCCTGGGCCAAAATTGCCGTAAAAGGATACTTGTATATGGTGGATTTCATTACGATAATCTATATCTTCTAGTAATTGTAATAATATCGCTAAAATAAGGATTTATCACCGGACAAAATATTACCAAAAGAAAATATCGTAATGTTCTTTTTTACCCTGTACTTTCTTGTAGGTGTAATGCTCCTGTGCCAATTCTAAAATCGATATAAGCAGTCTGTGCCGATTCGACATCAAACTCCGGATAATAATATAATCCATACCCATTATAGAAATTTATAGTGATTTCTACGGTCTTCATATCATATCTATACATGGTGATGGTTCCCTTTTTCATTAGGGAGAGCTGCAATGCCCTAGCTACGAATAGATCGTCTCGGGTCTAGGAACGTGAATACTGCAAGGTTATACCATTTACACTTTACATCTACCGGAATAATATGTTCTTTCCGTTTTTTCATAAGTACAGCGTTAACATTACACCTAAACTTGCCGTCTTAAAAATGGGAGAAGGTCACTCCAAAAATGAATACTTTAAAATGGTGGTATAAATGAGGGCAGCTTTGTTTAAATTCACTTTATGCAACAGTAACTAACGTTTTGTTTTTTTGTAGTATTATGATGTTTATTGGGTATTTGGGCGTTTAGGCTTACCCATCAAACTTTATTCTTCTATAGGATAAGGTTCATCAAATTCTTTAATAATTTTACCTGTAATACCATCTATTATGATAACCCCTAACAGCATATTCTCTTCACTTTTATGATAGGTTATTGCCCAAAAAGGTCTTCCTGTTTTCTTTCCGATATTTTCAGTACCAAAACCAAAACTTCTATTTACCTGAAACTGTTCATGAGACATATCAATTTTCCTTTCTTTAATTAGTTTTAAAACATTTTCCCAAGTAAACTTATAAGGTGCATCATAATCAGTTTCTTTTACTAAATTACCCTGTTCATCATATTCTTTCCAAATTCCTTTTTCAAAATCGTTAAAAAATTTTAATCCATCAATTTTTATTTTTCCATTGTGATGAAAAACTCTGTACTCTTGAAAAAAATTAGTGGGATGTGTTATTACCTCAATATAATTCATATAAATACCATCTCCTCCAGCATCAAATTGTCTTATGTAGGTACTATCTTTTAAATAATATCCATCATAACCAGGGTTTTTCTTTTTTTTATTATATGCTTCAATATCAAAAGTTTTCATAGTGTTTTGTTTTTGTGCAAAACAAGAAACTAACACCATAAAAAAGAATAGTAACAGAATATTTTTTTTATTCATCATCGTAATCCCCATCAGCAGGAGCATCCATTTCAGACTCTTGAAAAATTTCTCCAGTATCCCCGTAAATGCCTATTACCCCAAGTTTATCAGAGTTTTTAATATTGAAAATTATACTCCATACAGGTCTCTTATCTACGATATTTCTACCAACTTCGAAATTGTTACCAGTCATATCTAGTTTCCTTTCTTTAATTAGTTTTAAAACATCTTCCCAAGTAAACTTATAAGGTGCATCATAATCAGTTTCTTTTACTAAATTACCCTGTTCATCATATTCTTTCCAAATTCCTTTTTCAAAATCGTTAAAAAATTTTAATCCATCAATTTTTATTTTTCCATTGTGATGAAAAACTCTGTACTCTTGAAAAAAATTAGTGGGATGTGTTATTACCTCAATATAATTCATATAAATACCATCTCCTCCAGCATCAAATTGTCTTATGTAGGTACTATCTTTTAAATAATATCCATCATAACCAGGGTTTTTCTTTTTTTTATTATATGCTTCAATATCAAAAGTTTTCATAGTGTTTTGTTTTTGTGCAGAACAAGAAACTAACACCATAAAAAAGAATAGCAACAGAATATTTTTTTTATTCATCATCGTAATCCCCATCAGCAGGATAGTCTATTTCTGCTTCTCTAGTAATCTTTCCAGTTATTCCATCAATATTAATTACTCCCAGTCTATCATGAGTTTTAGGTTTATCATAAACAATAGCCCATGAGGTTCCTTTTTCGCTACTCCCTCTAATCACTCTAAATTGTTCATGAGACATATCAATTTTCCTTTCTTTAATTAGTTTTAAAACATCTTCCCAAGTAAACTTATAAGGTGCATCATAATCAGTTTCTTTTACTAAATTACCCTGTTCATCATATTCTTTCCAAACTCCTTTTAAAAAATCATCTGGAAAAAATTCCCCCGTAACTTTTAACGTACCGTCTTTATAATATTTGTTATATACTTGAAAAAAATCATTTTGCTTCGTTATAGTTTCTTCATAACCAAATTGCCAAGTACTTTGTTCTACTTTAGTACTATCTTTAGAAATATAAGTATATCGGTTATTTATCTTGTTTTTGTTAAATTGCTCTACATCAAAAGTTTTCATAGTGTTTTGTTTTTGCGCTTTACAACTGTTTAGTGTACATAAAACTATACAGTTTACAATAACTATACGTAACATATTATTCGGGTTTTATGTTTGTATTTGCCCACAGCTTTTTTATTTGCCATAACCAAATGTGATTTCGTTTTTTACTCCCATATTTAGAAAGGTGTGAATAATCCATAATATTGTAGGTGTCACCTTTCCTATAGCTGGATGGATGATTGCTATTGGATGAAAATGTATGATATAAACCTAATTCGTAAAGCTTCCTGTGCTGTGGTAGAGGTGTTATGACCTTTAAATAATACCACTGCATCTGAATTTATGGCTTTTAGTTTTATTGGTTTTTTTGTACTTTTTTATGAACCTTCGTCAAATTCATTTTTAGCATCTTGTAGAACTTTTCCTGTTTTACTATCAATAATTACATCATAGATGTAAATTCCTTTAACGTAAGAGAAACGCCAATTTCCATTATCTTTTCGGATAGTTGTATTATCTGTATCTTTTATATCTACTTTACGCTCTTTTAATAATTTTAATAAATCTTCCCAAGTGTAATTAAAACCTTTATCGTAGTCGGTTTCTTTTATTAGCTTTCCTTCTTGGTTGTATTCTTTCCAAACACCTGTATAAAAGTCATTTTCAAGAAAATACCCACTTATTTTTAATGTTCCATTTTTATAATACGAATTAAAGTCTTCTATGTATTTATCTTTATACTTTATAATTTCAATATATTGTTCTCTACCCTTTCTTTGTCTTATAACAGTTCCATTATCTAAAGTTCGGTTATATTCATTACGAATTGTATCCTTATGCTTATTAAAAGTTTCTAAATCAAATCTTTTCATAGTGTTTTGTTTTTGTGCAAAACAAGAAACTAACACCATAAAAAAGAATAGCAACAGAATATTTTTTTTATTTATCATCGTAATCCCCATCAGCAGGAGCATCCATTTCAGACTCTTGAAAAATTTCTCCAGTATCCCCGTAAATGCCTATTACTCCCAGTTTATCAGAGTTTTTAATATTGAAAATTATGCTCCATACAGGTCTCTTATCTACGATATTTCTACCAACTTCGAAATTGTTACCAGTCATATCTAGTTTTCTTTTTTTAATTAATTCTAAAACATCTTCCCAAGTAAACTTATAAGGTGCATCATAATCAGTTTCTTTTACTAAATTACCCTGTTCATCATATTCTTTCCAAACTCCTTTTAAAAAATCATCTGGAAAAAATTTCCCCGTAACTTTTAACGTACCGTCTTTAAAATATTTGTTATATACTTGAAAAAAATCATTTTGCTTCGTTATAGTTTCTTCATAACCAAATTGCCAAGTACTTTGTTCTACTTTAGTACTATCTTTAGAAATATAAGTATATCGGTTATTTATCTTGTTTTTGTTAAATTGCTCTACATCAAAAGTTTTCATAGTGTTTTGTTTTTGCGCAGAACAAGAAACTAACACCATAAAAAAGAATAGTAACAGAATATTTTTTTTATTCATCATCGTAATCCCCACCAGCAGGGTAATCTTCAAGGTACTCTTTAATTATACTCCCATTAACCCCATCAATAATAATAACATTTAGTTTTTCACGACCATTAACTCCATAAGTAACTGCCCAAAAAGGTTTTTCGGTTTCTTTACCAATATTTTCTGTTCCAAAACCAAAACTTCTATTTACCTGAAATTGTTCGTGATTCATATCAATTTCTCTTTTTTTAATTAGTTCCAAAACATTTTCCCAAGTAAACTTATAAGGTGCATCATAATCAGTTTCTTTTACTAAATTACCTTGTTCATCATATTCTTTCCAAACTCCTTTTTCATAATCGTTAAAAAATTTCAATCCATCAATTTTTATTTTTCCATTGTAATGAAAAACTCTGTACTCTTGAAAAAAATTAGTGGGATGTGTTATTACCTCAATATAATTCATATAAATACCATCTCCTCCAGCATCAAATTGCCTTATGTAGGTGCTATCTTTTAAATAATATCCATCATAACCAGGGTCTTTCTTTTTCTTATTATATGCTTCAATATCAAAAGTTTTCATGATGTTTTGTTTTTGTGCTATACAACTGTTTAGTGTACATAAAATTATACAGTTTACAATAACTATACGTAACATATTATTCGGGTTTTATGTTTGTATTTGCCCACAGCTTTTTTATTTGCCATAACCAAATGTGATTTCGTTTTTTACTCCCATATTTAGGAAGGTGTGAATAATCCATAATATTGTAGGTGTCACCTTTTTTGTATGAAAAATCTTTCTTATACTCAAAAGAATGATGCAAACCAATAGCGTGTAACAATTCGTGTGTAGTAGTAGCATCGTTCCTGCCAGCAAATACAATTACGGCTTGGCTTTTAATGGCTTTTGCATACCCACCTAATCCTTTTACACCATCTTTTTTCTTAACTTTCTTTTTAGTTTTTGGATCAAGCACTGTTTTGTATTTATGCTTTCCTCCTTTATCTCCGAATACGAATATTTTAAAATGGTTGGCATAGGTAGGGTTGGTCTTGTTAAACGCACTTTCTATAAAATTTACCAACGTCTCCGTTTTTATAGTATTATGATGTTTATTGAGTATTTTCAAACCTTTACTATTAACAGTAGTAAAATTTTTATTAAAATTAGGATATTTTGGTTTTTTGGTAGTGGCATCTGTTGCTGTTAAATCAAATTCAACTTCGGCAGTATTTGCTGTTACTAATCCTTGTTTTAAAAACTTAATAAGCTCAATACTTTCTTTTCTCCCCTTTTTATTCGTTGTACTTCCTTGTAATATACTTCCTTTTAAATTGGTTTTCACTTTTACAAATACCACTTCTGCTTTTTTACGTTTTGCTTTAGCATTGGCTAGTATGTTTAGTTGCCCCAGTTGGCGGTTGCCATACGTTACTTTTATAATTTGGTCGGTATCAAATTCTTTTTTACACTCTAAAGTTAAAAAGTCTTTTAGTCGTTTTTTAGTATTCTTTTTGCCTTGTGCGGGTATGGTATCTGTACTTAAGGTAAATAAGTCGGTATCGTATTCTAAACACATCGCTACTTCGTTAAGATTTTCGATAGTATCTACCTGCAAGCTTAAAATTACAGTTTGTTTAGGGTATACAGTTAACCAACTTTGTATATATTCTATTTCTTTACCCTTGCTATCTTTGTGCCAAGGAAAAGTAATAGTTTTGTAGTGGTTGTCTTTTAAATCGTTGTATTTTGTATCTGTGGTATATTTTGTGAATTTTTCAACCCATTTCTTTTTTGTTTTGTTGTACTCGTAATTCTCCCCTAAAATATCTTTGTAGGTAAGTTTGTCGGCTTTAGTCTTTTTATCCCGCATATAGTCAAAACCATACTCCCCGTTGTATTTTTTACCTGGTCTAAAATCTACAATAACTTTGGGAGGAGGTGTAAGTTGCAGAGGGGCACTTTTCTTAGTAATTCCTCCATGGGTTACCCTGGCGATAAGTTCATCTATTTCCCCCTGTTTAAAATCCGCCCATTGTTCTTTGATTTCTATGGCGGTGAGTTCAAAAGTTCCGTCACTATCTAAGGTCTCACTAAATACCAGTTCTTCTCTACCTTCTTCTATTAGGCTTCCGTCTTTTTTGCGAATATGTATTTGGAAAGCATTCCCCTCCGGGTGTTGGATGCTACCACTTAGTGAGACGGTCTCATTATACGTAGTTTGTTCTATAGATTCCTGTGTTTCCGGATGTACCCATTGTACGGTATTGATTACAGGAGTGAGCATGGTTGTAGTGTTTTGTGCTATCGGAGCTTCATATCTCTCCGGATTCCATCTATTCTCATGGATCAGCTCATTAAGGTGTAATTCTCCTGCACCAATTCTAAAATCAATATAAGCAGTTTGTGCTGATTCGGCATCAAACTCCAGGTGATAATGTAACCCATAAGCATTATAGAAATGAATAGTGGTTTCTACAGCGCTCATATCATATCTATAAATGGTGATGGTTCCCTTCTTCATTAGAGAAGGTTGCAATACCCAATCTACTAATAGATCGTCCCGGGTCATAGGAAGCCGAATATCGATAATCCCTGCTGTGATATAGGGATTGGGACGACCTGTATGATCTGCTGTCTGTGAGACTTCATAATGACAGAACAATAGCGGATATACGTTATTGTCTATAGTTAGTTCTGCTTTAAAGCCCATACTATTGATGATTTGTGTTTGTGATTCTATTGATAGCACAATATAACTAATCATACAATACTATATATAATATTATCCATCTTTTTGCAGTAGTTTCAGTAAATTATTAGCAGATACCCCGTATATAAAGCGCATTGTGATTTTTATAAATGATGCTGGTTAATAGCTATTTATTAAGAAGAAGTAGTACGTAAGGGAATAAAAACAGTATTTTATGTAAAAAAGAATAAAATACACACTTAGACAGGGAGAGACTCCCTCATCGCTGCCCCTTATAGCCCATCTTATAGAGGCTCGATGGCTTCTTACACCGCATAAAGCCTCCTATAAGACCCGTTCTAAGGATTCCTGAACTGCTTCGAAGAATGCTTTTAATCAATCAAAGCATTCATTTATTTCTTACCTATCCACATTTTTGGGCAACACCCCCTTAACGAAAGCCCTTTTTTCTATTATTTTGGGCAAACAGCTATTAATAGAAAGGCTCAGAACCCGTTTCGGAAGCCTTCGAAGTATTAAATTAATACTTCGAAATACTTTTTACTGGGCTAGACCCCATGCCTGGAGGGGGGAGCTCCCTTGTTTACTGTATACAACTTTGGATTTTCTTGTTACAGACCCGACAGCAACCGTATAATACTCCCATAAATACCCCCCAAAACATATATACAACCCATAATGGATATCCATAAGACATTAATGGACTGGTAGGAGCATATGAAGTAACGGTAATGGTCATCAAATCCCAGGAACCGTTCATTATCCGATAAAAAAGCATCGCTGTAAAATGTATAACAAAGGTACTTAACAAATAAGTAAACAATGGAAACCTACCCAGTGTTTCAAAAAAATGAAACCCCCTAAATCTCCACCTTTCAGCACTATACAATAAGAGAAGTACGATTCCTGTTGTTATGGTTATAAATGCTAAAGAAGCGGGATATTTGGTTATATTAAAAAAGTCTATTACAGTTGTAATTGTGTCTTTCTGATATTTCCAGGGTACTTCTCCATACCCGTTAATAGTTCTAATTACAAAAAAAAGAGTGATCAATATTCCTGCGGTAATTAGCATTCTTTTTCTTCGTATATGAGCCGGAAATCCCGTATTGAAATAGTTTCCAAAAGCATACCCCAGTAATAGTAATCCCAACCAGGGGAGCAATGTATAACTAAAAATAAACAACTGCTCTTCTATGACAATAAATTGTTTCTGATAAATTATATACCAAATGATCGATAAAAGTGAGTGTCCTTTCATTACAATTCCATCCAAAAAATGATGTGCTGTAATAATAAGAACCCCCAATACTGCTAAAAACTTTTTAGGCAAGAACTGCAAGAATGCAAGAACCAAAAATGCAATTCCCAAACTCCCTAAAATCAGCACTCCTATCGTCCTAAAATACGGGTCAAAATTCCACAAAAAACTATTTAGCGTAAGCTCTAAAACAATAAGAATTAATCCTTTCTTAGCAATAGATCCGGCTATGGCTGTTTTTTCTTTATGTTGATTCTTGAGATATAAATGAATCCCGCAAAGAATATAAGTAGCCGGTGCAAATGTATACGCTATAAATTGAACAAAAAACAATCCAATATTGGTGGTTGCCAGATTGGTAGGATCGGTATACCACTGATAAAAAAATATCCTGGTATGACTTAAAACAGCTAATGATAGAACAATTCCGAACAAAATCCTTCTGGATCGTACTGCCGGAGAGGTAATAATATAACTCATTATCGAGTATTATTTTTAAGCGATTTATTGAAGTGATTTAATTTTTTTTCAATTTGCTAAAAAAATGTCTTTTTGTGCTCATATTTCTCAATTTTTGACTTCCGTAGCCTTGCTATGCAACTAAAAAAATACTTCATCTGAACACAAATCCACTATTTTTCACTTAAATCAAAAAAGTCTAAATCTCTTCATTGTAAAAAAACATCTGATAAATCGCATTGGTTTTACATTGGAGATATTGAAAGTGGTTTAAACTTTTTCCAATTTGTTTAAAAAATGTCTCCTTGCGCTCATGTTTCACAATTTTTGACTTCCGTAGCCTTGCTATGCAACTAAAAAATATTTCACCTGAACACAAAACCACTATTTTTCACTTAACTCAAAAAAGTTTAAACCTCTTCATTTATACCATTTCTATTTCTTAATTACCTAAACAAAAAATATCTTCTTTCTATTTGGGTGCTCTCAAAGCAGAAATAGTATTACAAAACACCATTGACATTATACAGTCAATGGTGTTTTTATTATAGTCGAGTAATCAAAAAGATCTCTCTGATGATAAATATTATGATTTTTTAGGAGCGTACTTAGCAATTGGATTGGTTAAAACTCCTACTGTTTTCAAATCTCCAAAAGGGTTTTCCAAATTTCTTAGCTGACGATTATTTCTCAATTGTAAACGATTCAAAGCATCAGGATCAAAACTCGGAGCAAAGAGGTCATAGGTATCAAACTTTGCCTGAAGATTCGGATGAGCTTCCTGATATGCTATTATGGTTTCTGCGACTAAAGCCCAGAAATTTTCTTCTGAATATTCAGTATGTTCTACCAAAATAGCTGACATAAACCTGAAAAATGAATCAAACAGCTGCGTAAATATAGGAAGGGTTTTTGCTGCTTCCTCTACTGTCGTCAAGACTCTATTGACCACCTCTGGTACTTCCATGTCCGTATTTATTAAAGATATTTCTTCTCCGATATCTTTCATTATTGCTTTGACAGGAATATTATTTTCCATGACCAAAATCAGGTTTTCTCCATGTGGCATAAACACAAGATCATAGGTATAAAAACAATGAATAAGAGGTGATAGGTATGCTTTGAAATAATGTTTCAGCCAGGTATCTGTATCCAGACCAGAAGCTTTTATAAAAGCTGGTAATAATGCTTTCCCATCCGGATCTATATGTAATAAAGCCGCCATAGTCATTGGCTCCTGCCCTTTATCTAATTTATCTGCCGGGCTTTCTCTCCATAGACTGGCAAGCATCTTTTTATAATGACTTCCATTTTTTATCGCTTTCTCATAGTGAGAATGCCCATACCCTATAGTCGCTATTTCCCTGAGTACACTAAACCCATTTTCACTCAAATAAGCATCGCTCTCAAGAAGGTTTTTTAACCAATCATTAATAGCTGGATTTGTCTGCATGTAATAGGGAGATAATCCTCTCACATACCCCATGTTTAAAATAGACAAAGCCGTTTTGACATAAAATTTATCTGGATTCGAAACATTGTAGAATGTTCGGATTGATTGTTGTGGCAAGTATTTATCTTCACTTTCTCCCAAAAAGATTAAGTAATTTAATGCTAAATCTGCTGCAAAAACATGAGATAACTTATTCGTCCATTGCCAGGGGTGAATTGGGATAAAATAATAATCATCTGAAGCCACTCCTCGTTGTTCTACAATTGTATTAAAATGATGTATTGCTTCTTCTCCCAGTTCCTGCTTCATCAGTTTATTATAATCTAATGAAGGAACTGTCGTAAATTTTGCTCTTTCTTTATGTGCAGCCAGCCAAACAAGAGAAAAGGGTTTTGCTGTTTCCGGAGCATAGGCTATATAGTCCGTAACATTAAATCCAATTCTGCCATTATTAGCTATAAACCTGGGATGTCCGGTCATAGCACCTTCGATTTTCTGATAATCAATGGCAGTTAACTCTGTAGTATAGTTTTTATGTTTTTCATGCATATAAGCCATTCCATAGAGGGTATTCCCTACCTCTTCCATATATACTAAAAGAGATTTTTCATCGATTCCCAGCTGTTTATTAAACTCTACAATAAAGTTTAAAGAATCTAGTACTTCCGGGTTTCCTCCTTTGTATTTTCTGATACTCTCTTCTGATATGTACCAGTGATTTAAGTGTAATACCTTTGCTTCGAAATGATATGCGACATCTGAGTGCTCTTCTTTTACTACATATTGCCCCCATTCGCCATGTTGTCCTGTAAGTTCCGGGGTTATAATACGTTCATGAGAAAATTCCGAAAGGATTTTTTTTATGTGTATTCGGTTAACTTTTTCCCAAACAGTTGATTTTATATGTGATATAGCTTCTTCTGGTGCTATTTCTTGAATTGCTTCCATGTTTTGTTATCGTAGATGATAGTAAATAAAGTGAATTAAAGTGCTACTTTTTTATAAGCCGCTAAAGGGTTTTTAAAGGTTCCTGCAAATTGCTGAGTTTTAAACGGATCACTTAAATCAACCATTTTTTTATTATTTCGCAATTGTAATCTATTAAGACATGTTTTGATAATCTCATCTGCAAACAGATCACACTCTTCAAATTTCTTTTCTAATTGAGGATTTTCTTGCTGGTACGTGGTAATACAATCAGCAGCCAGTTCCCAGAATTTTTCTTGAGGGTAATTATCGTGTTCTACAAGGATGTGAGAAAGGAAACGGAAATAACAATCAAATATCTGCGTAAAGATCGATAATATCTTTAGTTCTTTTGATACCGGAACTCTCATTTGCTGTACTGCTTCAGGTAGTGCTACATCGTTATTAACAAATCCCACTTCTTCTCCTATATCTTTCATAATAACTCGTACCGGGACATTATTTTTCATAATTAAAATAAGGTTCTCTCCATGAGGTGTAAACCTGATATCATGATGATAGAAACAGTGAAGCAACGGACTTAAGTAAGCATCCAGGTATTTTCTCAACCAGTTAGTTGTATCTAATCCTGAATCTCTAATCAACAAGGGTAAAAGAGCTGTTCCATTTTTATCAATATGCAACAGAGCAGCCATTGTCATTAGCTTTTCTCCGGAACGCAATTTAGTCATAGGGCTTTCTCTCCATAATGAAGAAAGCATTCTGTTATAATCTGTATCTTTCCCGGCATTGTAATAATATGTATTGGTATATCCTACTGTTGCCGTTTCTCGTAAAATTGTAAATCCTTTTTTCTCTAAATAAGCATCATTTGTCACAATCTCAGATACCCAATCATTTATTGGAGGAGTAGTAATCATATATGAAGGAGGCAATCCCCTCATAAATCCCATATTAAGTATAGAAAGTGCTGTTTTGACATAGTGCTTTGTCGGATTACTGATATTAAAGAATGTACGAATAGACTGCTGAGGTCTATATTTATCTTCACTATATCCTAGTAGTACTAATTTTTTATTAGCAATATCCGGAGCGAATATCATAGCTAGTTTATTATGCCATTGCCAGGGATGTATTGGAATGAAAAAATAATCAGATGATTTAACTCCTTTATTATGTAAGATCGTTTCAAAAGCAGTACGAGTTTCCTCACTCAATTCCGAGCTCATTATCTGTTCATAATCCACCCCTTTCACAGTAGTAAAGCCTGTATTATCCTTATGACCGGCAACCCATAATAAAGAAAAAGGAGCCGCTGCCTCCGGTACATATTTTTTATAATCTACCAAATCAAATCCAATTCGACCATTATTCGCTACAAAACAAGGGTGCCCTTCAATCATAGCATGTTCTATATCCTGGTAATCAGCATGAACCAAGTCCTCTGATGTGGTCTTTTTTTGAGAATACACATAGGCTCTTCCGCATAAAGTACTATTGATTTCTTCCATATACAATGGAAGAATATCTTCATTTATACCTACAATATCCTTAACTTCTATAATAAAGCTTAATGAATCTAAAGGAACTTTTTTTCCCTCTTCATACTTTTCTATAGAGGTAGTTTCGATATGCCAATGATCTAAACTCAATACCTGAGCTCTAAAATGATAAGTAATCGCTGTATCCGAAATCGGCAATGTGTACACTCCCCAATCCCCTTCTTTGGACTGTAATTCCGGAGTGAGTAGAAGTTCATGAGCAAATTCTGAAATAATTTTTCGAATATGTAGTCTGTTGACCCTTTCCCAAACTTCTGGTTCTAGATGTGGAACAGTATTTTTATAATTCTCCTGTTCATAATTATTCACGTTGGTTGTTATCATTTTTACCTGAGTAATATTTGAATATATTTATATTAAAAATCGATTGTTCAGAACTTATGTTTTATACGCTACTCATTATCTCAATCAATTAATTTACCGTGCTAAAAGAAAACAAATCGGTTCATTATCCCCTCTAACAAAAAAGAATCAAACACCCTAATTACAAACAACTTACATTTCATATCACAGCTGGGTAAAATAATATATGGAGTAATAGTACACACGTAAAATCCTCCTGTCAGCTATTTATAATTTCTTTCGTTTTTCATTATAAAAAGCACAGAAGATCTCGTGTTTTTAGTATATATTTTTAAATTAATTTTAATTTATTCTAAATAAAGATAAAAAACTTAACCAATAATCCTTCTTCTTCTAAATAATTTTAACTCAATTTTAGTGAGGCAAAGTCATCAACCAAAAGATTAACAAAATTTTAAAGTCATATAAAACAAGCTGTTAACTTGGTGAATCAACGAAAAAACAGGGGTTTATCGAGGTAAAACCGATTTAATTTTTAACAAAACTTTAACTCGTTTTTATCTACCTCGCTGTTTAATCAAACAGCGATAAACTTCAGCTAGTTTTCTCTTTCGTAACACAGCTTACATATCGATTATTAAAAAATAATTTGAGCAAGAATCAAAAACGGGAATAAGCCAGAATTTATCTTATGAGAAAGGTTTTCCACAATTAAATAGGTATTTTTATGCAACCATCAATAAATCAACACTTAAGAATAATTACTAAAAACATCATATATGAATCCTATTATAAGAAATATCCTAGCTATTATCGCCGGATGGTTAGTGGGTAGTATTGTCAATATGAGCATCGTAAAAATTGGTCATACACTACTCCCAATCGAGAATATCGACACAAATAATCTGAAAGAATTAGCGACTATTATGCCTACTCTGGATGCTAAACATTTTATCTTTCCATTCGTAGCACATGCTCTAGGTACTTTAGGAGGAGCTTTGGTCGCTGCATTAATCGCTGCTACTCACAAAATGAAAATTGCACTAGGGATTGGAGTACTCTTTCTTATTGGCGGTATATTAGCCAGTTATATGTTACCAGCACCAACCTGGTTTATAATTACTGATCTTGCTTGTGCATATATTCCAATGGCATGGATCGGTGGGAAAATTGCATCTAAAAATACTAAGGTTATTACATAATGTACAGTCTTCGAGATTAGATTCACTAAACAACTATTTAGCGGTTCTTTTTATCCATACATAAATGGTATAATTCAAAACACATTCGGGTCCCAATGGTCCTGTAAACCACCTTGGGGCAAACTCACGAGGCATTCGCTGGAGTCAAAATTTCGATTTAAAAGGAAGTCTTGAGGATATTATACCTGTTTAGCAGTGTCAATAAAAACAGGTAACATTTAACATCTTCAAAACATATATACATGAGTTTGTTTATAATTTTGAAAAAAGCCAAGTTGATTCGTAACTATTTCCTGATAGCCCTGCTCTATTGTTCATTATATGGATGTGTCTCCTATTCTAAAAAAGAGTTTAGAAAGGAGTATATAAAGTTAAATGAACATACTCTTCATATGCTTAACGGAAAATTTAAACTATATCCTGTCAAGCGATTTCAAAAAGAAACAAGCACTGACAATTGCATACGGTACACCAACCTCTATCAAAACATAGTTGATGAAAACTGGAACTCTGAGAGAAAAGCGGACTCTTTGTGTACTCATAACAATACGTATAGCGTAGCTTTAACTTTTAAAGACAATAAAAACTTACGTATCAAGCTGATCGAAAACACAACTATCATAAGAGACACCACATTATCCGGAAAGTACAAAAATGGAATGTTTTATCTGGATAACAAAGATATTAGCATACATGGGATTCCTTTTCTTTTTGGAGGCTATCGAAGTGACAAGAGAAGAATCGGAATGACCAAAGACAACAATCTAATTGTGAATGAAGCTATTGGAAACGAAGGAGCCATATTATTAATACTTGCTGCTGGATATCAATACAATGCTTCTTATGAATATGAAAGAATACAATAGCAACTTTATTTATTAAATAGTTGTAACGTACATCCTTAGCTTAAATACCATCCATTTTCTTAATAATGCCGCGCATACTTGTGACCGAGATGATTTATTTATACTTCTTTTTTAATTGTTCTATTTCTGTCGTCAAAAGGGAATCCAAAGAAACGAAATAAAGACATTGCCATTTTTGTGTTTGTATTGCCTGTTTGCTTTTTGGAGCATCCCATGGTGGGTAAACACGTATTCCTCTTTTTCCTTCTATATGAGCTGATGAAATAATCTTTTTTTCTATGAGTATCCGACCTGGAAAAATAAACGTTCCTTTTTGATGACCACTCGCTACAAATATTACGACCAAATCAATCTGATCCGTTTCCTGAAAAGGGACCGTAACCCCTTTTTCATTTCTTTTCCAAACAGTTACAAACTGACCTGTTTTTTTAGGAGTAATTTTTGCTTTTCTAAAAATAGTTGTTTTTCCATTTAACTTAAAACGTGCTGCACAATAGGCACTACTTTCTTCTTCTTCCTGATACGCGGTAAGCTCAAAACCACAGGAATCATATACCTGTTCTTTTAGCCATAAAACAGTGGGGTCAGATATCGTCAAAATACAAATGTTTCTTTATTCGGAAAGCAAACATATAAATAAAAAGTACTTTATACAGCCATAGGGTACAAAATTCCATTTTACCCTATTCGTCTAAAATTACTTTTTTCATCAAAAGATCAGTTTGTTCTTCATCTCCTAATTTGAATATATGAGTATGAAATACTACAAACCCATTTTTCTGGTAAAAATTAATCGCTTTGAGATTTTTTTCCCAAACGCCTAGCCAAATGTTTTTTACTCCTGCTGTCTTTGCTATTTCTACAGCTTTATCCAATAATTTACTTCCATACCCTCTTCCCTGATATATAGATAAAATATAAATACGCTCTACTTCTAATGCCTCATCCAGGCAGTATTCAGTCTGAGAACTTCCTACATTTATTTTCAGATAGCCGAGCACCTTCTCTTGCTCTTCCAAAAAATAAAATTTTGAATCCGGGTTATCTAACTCTTTCAATAGCTGCTTTTTCGAGAAGTTTTTTTCCAGATAAATTTTCATATTCTCCGGAGTATTCAAACTCCCATATGTATCTTCAAAGGTTGCAATACCAATTACCCTTAATTGTTCAGCTTCTTTTTTCTCTACAGGTCGAATTCGCATGAGGATCTAAACTTATTATTTTTCATTAACTTACTTTTAAAACAAATGAAGAAGACATTGCTTTTATTCAAAAGCAATTTGTTACTAAGTCTCTCACTCATTCTATGAGAGAGAAAATAGCTTGAATCTACAATGTACAAAACAAAATTACTGATAGCATTTATCGAAGTGGTTTAAACTTTTTCATTTAAATCAAAAAAGTTTAAACCACTTCATCAATAGACATCATAAAAATAAGCAGAACAAAATTGTTCTGCTTATTTTTATTATTTATCTGTCAATAAGAATACTTCTTATCTTTTTATGATTTTATCTGATAAAAGTGTATTCCCTGTTTGGCTTTTTAATACGATAAAATACACTCCTTTTTTTAGGTTTTGTACTGGTAATGCGACTCTATCAGATACCTTGGTTACTACAGTATGATACACTGTTTTGCCATTTAGGTTTCTCACCTCAATAAACACCTTTTTTACGGCATCAGAAGGAATATCTAGATATAAATCTGCCGTAAACGGATTGGGATACAGTGCTATTGCTGATGGAGTATCTTCGTTCCTTTCAACCGATGAAGTTGTGAGATTATTACTTACC
Source organism: Aquimarina sp. TRL1 (assembly GCF_013365535.1). Classification (NCBI taxonomy): domain Bacteria; kingdom Pseudomonadati; phylum Bacteroidota; class Flavobacteriia; order Flavobacteriales; family Flavobacteriaceae; genus Aquimarina; species Aquimarina sp. TRL1. The sequence goes on from NZ_CP053590.1 coordinate 4,844,030, forward strand.
TCATAGGTAGCATAAATTGAATATTTATAATCACTTTGAGAACCACTACCATATGCTGTCGGCATGTTATCCTGTCCGGCTACCCACTGAGAATTTGTAGCCTGATACCTTCCCGGACTTCCTGTTATGTATGCAATTCCCGGGTTGTTAGAAAATATCCATGCTAACCATACCGTAGATCCCGAAGAAACAGTAACCGGATTGATCAAGGAAATTGTTTGCCACCCTCTGGTTCCCTGCACAGCAGTCATACTTGTCTTACCCAATAGGTTTCCTGGCACTCCGTTCACATCTTCATATACGCCTACTTGTACGCTTCCACTTCCTCCTTCTACATGTAGGGAAACACTTTTCAAAATTCCGGACTCTGACATCGTATATGGCATTGCTCTTCTGGTAGCATGTTTTGAGGTTCTATCTCCTACTGTAGTGATTCCTAAAGTAGCGGTTGTTCCTCCTGTATTTTCCTTAAAAACAGCTGTCACAGAAACATCTGAATTTACCGTAATCGTCAATGGATTTTCTGTTCCTGAAGCTCCTCCACTCCAGGAATCAAACTTCCAACCTGGTTGGGGAGTTGCCTTCAGGCTCAGTTGTGTCCCTGAAGCATATACCCCAGCCCCATCAACAGTTCCTTGTCCCGATACAGAAGTACTTACAGTGTATTCTGACACACTTGACTTCTCATATACTGCATAGATCGAATATCGGTAATTACTCTGTGATCCATTTCCATAAGATGTCGGCATATTATTACCACTAGAAGACCATGAAGAGTTTGTCGCTTGATATCTTCCCGGAGTTCCACTGACATATGCAATCCCTGGATTATCAGAAAAAATCCATGCTAACCAAACGGTTGTTCCTGAAGTAATACGTACAGAAGTTTCTAATGGAATATGTTGCCACCCCCTAGCAGACCGTACTGCAGTTACAGCTGTTTTTCCTATTCGGTCCCCAGGAACTCCATTTTGATCTCTATACACTCCTACCTGAACACTTCCGACACCACCTTCTACATGAAGGGCTACACTTTTTAGTGTTCCTGATTCAGTCATTGTATAGGGCATCGCTCTTCGGGTAGCATGTCTTGAGTTTTTATCTCCGATTGTTATGATTCCTAGGGTACCCGTATTTCCCCCATTAATTTTTTTAAACACTGCAGTTACTGTAAGATCACTTGTTACAGTCAATTGTATTGGGTTTGTTGTTCCTGTCGCTCCTCCTGTCCATTTTTCGAATTCCCAACCGGCTTGTGGTGTTGCGGTTAATGTAATCTGTTCTCCTTCTTTATAGACTCCTCCTCCATCAACACTTCCTTCTCCTGTTGTATTTGTAGTTACAGTATAAGAAGGTACTGAACTTGCACTAATTGTAATCACACTTCCATTAGAAGGATTCCAAATATCCAAATTTGCTGGTATTTGAAAAACATCAGAATTAGACACTTCTCCTACCTGAGATGCATTATCAACCTTAATCGTTCGCGTTTCTATTTTATTTTCATCAACAAATATCCATTTAAACTGATTGAATCTCGATGAATTTCTCGTCCAGCTTTTGCTATCATTATTTGATCTAAGCGGTGCTCCCCAGCATCCTTCCCCTACATAAACAGTTCCATTCTGATCTTCTCTGATAAAACCTTCATCATTTCCGCTTCCGGTTGTCGGACGAACAGGCCAAGTAGATTTTACGGTATGAGAATCACATTCTACCACTAACTTTACTTCTTTATCATAAAAAAGCTGTGCCCAATTAGAATATTGACTGTTTCCTTCTCTTTTAGAAGAGACATGAGGTCTCATCGGTTTATGATATTGTGCCATTTTCCACAGTACGTTTGGATGTGCATTTAAATCATTTTTTAACCAATTTGTTTGATTTCCGGAAATTGAGATCTCTGTATTTAAGGTATAAGCTCGTACGAGATTCTTTCCAAAAGTAAGGGCATAATATACACTGGTAGAAGGAACATCAAATAGATTATAGATACTATTATTACTATCTTCATGATTTCCTCTGGCTGCTACTATAGGAAACATTCGGTTATCTCCTGCTATTGTCAACTGCCAATCATCAAACCAATCTCTCCATTCTCCACTACTATCTCCATTGGTCATATCTCCTCCAAATAACACTGCATGAGGTTTTAGTTTGGCTACTAATCTATTGGCATTTTTTCTGGGAGTTCTGTTATTTCTCGAATCTCCTCCTGCAATAAATGATAATCTACTATTATCAGAGGGAGCCGTTTTGAACCAAAACCGGGCACTTGTTCCCTGACTATCTCTAATCACAAAATAATATGCCGTATTAGGTATCAATCCTGTTAATCGTGCAAAGTGATTATTCATTCCTTTATAAGATACAACTCTATCAGCTGTTTTAGTATTAGGATACCTCGTATAATCTGTACCATAATCAGTAGTTCCATAATATACCGTAGGGTTCGTACCTGATAGCTGATCCCACCCTACTACAATGGATGTTGCAGGATTATCCCTAAGGGACAAACGATACCTCCCATTGTTCCCATATGAGCCCCATGTAAGAATACACAGTGCTATTAAGATGATTTTTTTCATGTGAAATTAAGTTTATATTTAATTGGTAATAGTTAACATTTTTACAAACCTACTTATCCTTTTGTAGCTACCTTCTCCCCTATATTGATCTTAACATTTATTTCATATTGTGCTACATTGCTTAAGCCAAATTAACAATATATATACAATTAATTAACGTTTGTTCGCGTTATTATTGCTCTAAAAATCAACTTTATGTCACAAAAAAAAATCCTTTTCTTTCTTAAAATCCTCGTATCCCTGATTTTCATTGGAAGAGCCTGGCAACATTTATTTTGGGATGCTCCGTATCGGTCTTTCTTTTGGGATGAAGCAATGTTAAAACCTGTAATCGAAAGCCTGACAGACATGAGCTGGCAAGCTTATGTTACCAGTGCTTCTACGGACCAACTTATCCAGAATATTATACTCGCGAATGGTATTATATACTTACTAGCTGCAATTAGTGCCTTATTTATTAATTTTTCGAATAAAAAATGGTTACAGATTCCTATTATAATAGGAGGTGTGTTTTTAGTAATATTATCTTTGTTATTATACAAAGAAAAGTTCTATCACAGTGCTCAATTTTTCGAGCATAGCATTCAGTTTGGTCTCCCATTTGTTTTACTTTATTTTCTAAAAAATAATGGACAAAAAAGACAGTTATCTTTTATCCTGAAGATTCTTATTGCTGTTACTTTTTTCTCTCATGGGTTATATGCTTTTGGTTTTTATCCAGTTCCCGGAAAATTTGTAGATATGGTGATTCAGATTTTTCACTGTTCAGAGCGAACAGCCGTTATTTTCTTATATATTGCTGGCATTCTAGATTTTATTCTTGCCGTACTCATTTTTATCCCCAGAGTAGCACAGTATGCATTATGGTATGCAGTTTTTTGGGGATTATTAACTGCTTTAGCCAGAATTGTTGCTAATGTGTACTTTGATTTCTTCTGGCAATCTGTTCATCAAAATCTATACGAAGTTGTCTATAGAATTCCACACGGACTAACTCCTTTACTGGTATTAAAATTAGCAAAAAAAAGACTGTCTTTTCAGACAGCCTTTTCCTGATATCATCTTGTCAGAAATAAATTAGTTTATTATAAACTTTTTATTCTGTTTTCCTACATTGAGGATATACATTCCGACAGTAAGGGATTCCGTTGATATTACATTAGCTGTATTATTATTGATTATCCCCTGCTTTACGGTCTGACCTAATATATTTAGTATTCTAAACGTTTCTGTTCCTTGCGCCGCATTGTACATAGAAACGTTTAGCACTCCTCCTTTAGTGATTGGATTTGGAGTCAAAGTTATAGAAAGTCCTTTCTGTAACAATTCTTGAGGAATTGTTTTAGAAGCTACATCATCTCCTGCAAAAGAATCCACTGCTGTTGTTCCACATCTACCTAAATTGGTCCAACTCGTAGCTGTTCTTTCATACAGACTTCCTTGGAAAGTAACTCTCTCTCCCGGACTATACGAACGATTCGGATCATAAGGAGCTACTCCCTCACAAATATCGGTAGACACTGCTCCTTCTGTTAATTTTACATCATCAATAGCTACATCTGCCTGCCAGCTAGTACCGGTCACAGTATTAAATCTCAATTGTACAGAACCACCTACGTAAGCCGCCAGATCAATATTTGCCGTATTCCAGCTAGATCCTTGTGCTCCTGTCTTATTAAAGATACTTGTCCATGAAGTTCCATCATCGGTACTTGCTTCTACATCTAACCTTCCAATGGCACTTCCTAACATATGATATTTAAAGCTAAAATTAGCTGTTGCTACAGAACTTAAATCAAAGCATGGAGAGTTTAATATCGCTCTTTTATTAGGGAAACCTGTTCCATTCCCAGAAGCTTCTACATAAATATAATTAGCTCCTTCACTAGCAGAAGAAGGTCCAGTTCCATTAGATGGAGTTCCATTAGCATCTACTGTCCAGTCCAGGTTATCGTTAGACGATTGTGTCCAGGCTCCTAAATTATTTTCAAAACCTTCTGAATATGGGAAAGAAGAAATACCACTGGTACATCCATTTCCACCTCCTCCTCCATCGGAAGTTATATTAAGATCATCAATTGTTATGTCTCCTTGCCAGCTACTACCTGTTACTACATTAAGACGTAACTGTACTTTTGCATTTCCTAAATAGGAAGATAAATCGATACTTGCATCGTTCCAGTCTGTTCCTTGTGCTCCGGTTTTTGTAAATATACTAGCCCACTGTCCTTCATTTCCTGTTCTGGCTTCTACTGTTAATGTTCCTATTGCTGATCCTATCATATGGTATTTGAACTTAAGGAAAGCGGAGGTCAAATTAGTCATATCAATACATGGAGAATTAAGGATAGCTCTTTTATTAGGGAATCCCGTTCCACTTCCTGAAGCTTCTACATAAATATAAGAATCACCATCTACCGCTGCACCTGGTCCTGTTCCATTAGAAGGAGTTCCATTAGCGTCTATCGTCCAGTCTAGATCATCATTGGTTGCCTGTACCCATCCGCCTAATGTACCTTCGAAGCTCTGTTTGTATGGGAAAGCTGCAATATTTCCTGTACATTCATCTCCACCGCCACCGCCATCACATCCATTGACGAATGATACAGTCTGATCAGTATTACTATTGCTTCCTCCATTATTATTTTCTACTGCATCTTTTCCTACTCCTCTTGCAGAGAATACGGTCCATATTAAACAATTATATTTCCCATTATATAAGTCTCTGTCTGCTTGTAAAATTCCATCTCTACCAGATACAAACCCTGGATTATTTGCTGTATTTTTAAGTCCTTCGATAACCAGTGCCATTGCGATATTATTACCTCCTGTACCATTATAGAAATCAGGATCAAAGCCTTCTTCTTTAACCAATGCCCATGTCATATCCCATAAGATCGTCGCAAAAGCATATCCTACACCGTGCGGTACTCTCAGGTTATTAATATCTCCATAGTCTGTTCCGTTAATTGCAGTATCGGTAGAATATCTAGTAGGGCGAATTCCTAACCCATCTTGTCCTTGTCCTAATACATAGGTTCCTACTCCTCTTCCTGTTGTTCCTACATCTCCTGCTTTCATCGTCAATACTAATCCAAACCAATCAGACCATCCTTCTCCCATTTGCTCTGATCCTCCTAAAGCATTAGTTGAAGGTCCTCCTACTAACCGAGTAGAAATCCCATGACCATATTCATGTGCTATAATTAGGTTATCCAAATCTCCATCTCTTCCCGGATTGGTTCTATTCCATAAAAACATCTGCATTCTAGGATTACTTCCATCCGGAGGCGTTCCAAAATTAGCATTATTAGTACCACTTCCGTCTTGTGCGTCTGCATTTACAGAATCGCTACCTCGTCCTCCTTTTCCGTAGTTGTTTTCCTGAAAATTACCACTTGCTTCATTAAATCCATATACATACCAAACATCGTGCATAATATTATTCCAGTAGAACAAGTTTGTAATTGCAGCATCCTGATACTGAGTTGGCTCTTGATTTAGATTTAAGGAAAAATCAAACGAAAGATTACTTCCTCCATCAGCAGCAGCTCCTGTACCATTATTCCCGTTTCTATCCTCTTGTGCCCATACATTGTTTCCTCTGGTAATCGTATACTCTGCTCCTGCTGCTCCATTGGTATCATGCCATCCATAAGGAGATGCCGCTAATAAAGCCGGATCTGTTACAATAGAACGATTTCCATCATTCGGATTTTCAACAGGCATTGCATATACATTGTAGCGCTCTCCTGCCATATTTTCGGCTAAATTCTGAGGACCGATAAATTCTTTCTTTTTTATCACCTTAGAAAAATGCATTTCTCCTTTTTCTCCATGTGTATGTGGGTCATCAAAATTACAGCTTATTACCCAATCGTATTCTTTAAGAATTTTTCCTGTACCTGCATCTACATTTACATTCCACCAGTGATGTCCACTCTCTTCATATAAATTTACTAACCAAGACAATTTTAGTTGTCCTTCATCCAGTACATATACTTGTCGTACTTTTACAGGTTCTTCACTAATTCCGGTATTATTATATACCAAATCTCCTTTTGCAGACTTATTAGCACTTCTGTTTAATGCATTCGGAGTTCGTAAATTATGTGCTTGTACTACCTTCATAATTGCACTCTCGGGAGAAGTAAATGCTTTTGAAGAATTGATTTTGGACTTAATATCAGTAATAAATTGATTAATCTCCCAGGTTACCTGATCATTCTTTACAGTTAGCTTATATGTACCATCCTGTATTTCTATCCCCTGATAATATTGATTAATATAAACATGTTTGATGTCAGGGTTTAAAGAAGGGACTATATCTTTAATTTTCCATTCAGCTACATCTTGTTTGTTTAGTGCGGATTTTGTAGTGGAAACATTGAAATAATCTCTAACAATCGATTCCATGTTTTGGGCGATCATCATCTGCCCTAAAAAAAGTGTTAAAATTAAAAATGTTACATTTTTTTTCATTTTTATAAATTTTGAGTTTGTGTACTTCAAATTTAAAAAAAAACCACTTATTTTCATTATTCATTAAGATATTCACACAAAACATATGTTTTACATAGGAAAAATTGACACATAGACAAAATTTATTGCTTAATCACTAAAAAAAATAAAAAAAAACCTCTTCATCTCCCATAAACAAAGCAAAAACACAAATAAAAACCTGATTAACAATACAATAATCCTGTCCTACAAAAGAATTCAACCATAAAAAATTTATGGTTTTACCTTTCCATTTTTTAACAAAATTTTCACAAATAGAATTTAAAAAACAGAATGATTTTATAGATTATCATCTATTTTTTTATCATAAAAATGATCTTAGAAAAGTTAAAATCTTCCAATTCAGTAATGAGGTTCGATAATTAATTTTGATGTTCTATAGGATAAGCGTAATTTTAAATATTCAACAAATCTCATATCAAAAATGGATAAACGTAAATTTCTAAAAACTACGATATTAGCCTCTACCGGAATTGCCGCAGCCCCTTCTCTGGTATTATCTTCTTGTAATTCTTCTGAGAAAAAGGAAAAAACCACACCAGAGATCAATGAAAAAGATGTTAAAAAGGAAACATCTTCTTCCAGTCCTTTATTTAGTCTGCCTCCTTTGGTATATGGATATGATGCATTTACTGATGTAATCGATGCACAAACCATGGAAATCCATCATTCTAAACACCATCAAGGGTATGTAAACAAACTAAATAAAGCACTGAAAGACACTCCTGTTTCTGGAAATACAATTGAAGATATCCTGAAGAATGAAGCGCTTCCTATCCAGGTTAGAAATAATGGAGGAGGTCATTTTAATCATTCTCTCTACTGGGATATTCTTACTCCAGGTGGTGCAATGTCTGATACACTAAAAGCTGCTATTGTAAAAAGTTTTAATTCTATTGAAGCTTTTAAAGAGGAGCTTGCCACAGCAGGTAAAAAACGATTTGGTTCCGGATGGGCATGGCTTTGTCAGAGTGCGGACAAAAACTTATTTATCACCTCAACTCCTAATCAAGACAATCCATTAATGCACGTTGCGGATAAACAAGGGCATCCAATTTTGGGAATTGATGTTTGGGAGCATGCATATTATTTAAAATACCAAAATAAAAGAGGAGAATACCTTCAAAATATTATCAATAAAATAAACTGGACTAAGGTAGAAGATCGTATGATTTAAACTAAACTACTTTTGCATACTATTCTTACCAAGTATATGAGGTAAGAATAGTATGTCAGTGTTTTTTGATTTTACCAGATGATTATATATTAATTCAACCAGATATCGCTTATCTATGAATCCTTCTGCTACAGGCTGGATAGAAAAGTTCTTAACAGACCATCACAAACATACTACCGCTGGTTCCCTTCCTACATTAGATATGGCATATCCTTCTCTTAGGCAAGCAGGTTTTATCTACGGTACATCGATCCAAACCTTTATAAATACTTCTTCTAAGATTGTATATTCTGAAGAAGAAAAAACCAAGATCAACTTATTAGGTGCCCTGATAATTTCATATTATGACACCATAGAAGACGGTACTGATCATGACTGTATTGATGCACTTATTCAGTTCTATGAATATATGGATACTAAAAAGTCATATTTTTCTTTTCTTCAATCCATTTCATCCAAAAATACGGATCGATTAGAGCGTATATTACATACGCGTATTCAGACCAATGAATCCATTTTCAAGAAAAACTTTAGCCACCTGTTAACTAATGCCTTGTTATTTATTGACGTACTGGCTTTTGAGTATTTTCTGATTCACAATAAGAACCCGTTTGATTACGCTTCTAAATTAGAAGAAACTATTACTCAAATTGTTTTTTTATCTCTTCATTCAAAACCTAAAAAAGATTCTTATGATGAATTGGTATTGAAACTATTCGCATCTTCTGTTCGTTATAATAAAATACATGATACTGAGTACATTTCTCTCAAAGATATCAATGTAGCTATGTATGCCGACTCTCTAGAAAAAAAATACATTCTGGATTTGACCAGTTTAGCCAACTGGAATGAAAATCAGGCTTCTCAACATTCTTTTATCCTATCATTAGGAAATCAATTGAATGTATCTGATCTGGAAATTAACAACTCTTTATCTACAGTGCAGTCTTTTATCAACGCACATAAGGAGGATATTTCGTTCTTTAACTATTCTAACCCGGCACATCATTTTTATAAACAAACCTCCAGAACTGTTAGTATCGCTATTTTACGAAATAAAAAACGATTGATTAATGAAATAACACAGAGTAAAGAGCTTATGATCTTATTAGGTCAGTCTACCACTCGCGAACTCTCTTCATCAGAGAAGCAAAAAGTAAAACGTCAATTATTAGATATTTGTAAAACCATTCCTTCTCTGGCTATCTTTATTCTTCCTGGCGGAAGCCTACTTCTCCCATTACTCATTAAATTTATTCCACAATTGCTTCCCTCTGCTTTTAATGAAAATAAGCAATAGCCACTTATACTTCTAAGCGTTCTAACTCGGAATAATTCTTCTTCAATTTTCGGGTTAATACCCCATAAATTAATCTGTAGAACAATGCAAAAGTACCAAGTATAATCCCTGTAAATATAAGAACCATAACAAATAAAACAGCTTTGGGAAGTTCTTTATCCTTCATAAAATGTTGATTAGCATCAGAATCGATAAAAATCATATATGAGAATACAAGAATCATAAAAACACTCATAAATCCAAGAATAACCAATACGTATTGTCTAACGGCTTTTCTGGTATTCAGGATATTTTCCATTAAAACCTTTGTAGAATCTGTCGCTTGTATTTTTTTATAATTTTTATAGAACAATACCATATAATAGATCAAGATGCTATAAGACAGTACAGAGGCTATGATAGAAATTGTTTCCATTCCTACCATTTTGATTCGTCCATAAGTATCACTCATACGAAGGATCACTTCTAATGAGGCCCATAAAACAAATTCCAGGACACTGATGATAAAAATCGACCGCACAATCGAAGACGATTTTTTCAAAATCATGCTATATATATCATTATAAGAAAGCTTAGGAAGGGAATCGTCCTGTTTTTTCCAGTCTTTCTTTAGTAGTTCTAATCCATCCATATTTAAGGATTTAATATTTTTTTCAACTTCGTTTTCACTCGATTCATTTTTACTCTTGCATTTACTTCTGTTATCCCCATTGTATCTGCAATTTCCCTATATGATTTATCTTCCAGATATAAAAATACCAATGCTTTTTCTATATCATTAAGTTCTTTTACTGCTTTGTACATTAATTTCAGCTGTTCTTCGACTTCATCGTCGTATTCTTCAGCTTTAATTTTAAAATCCATCGCGTCAAAATCAGCTGTTTTAATGCTTTTTTTGGATTTTCTATAGAGTGTAATTGCTGTATTCAACGCTACTCTATACATCCAGGTACTAAATTTAGCATCTCCCCTAAATTTTGGATACGCTTTCCAGAGCTGAATGGTAATCTCCTGAAACAAATCATTGTGTGATTCTCTGTCATTTGTATACAAACGACATACTTTATGCACAATATTCTGATTCTGATCTAAATGTGTTACAAAACTATGTTCTAAATCTTTATCCACTGTAGTCAATTACAATATATATGTAGTTAAAAAAACATTTCTGTTACAAATTACTGTTTATAAAATTAAGTCCTATACTCTAATATAGTTATAACAACCTATACATCAAGCATATCTGTTCTTTCTTTTTATAGCATTTGTTACAAAAACAATGTTTTTATTCCCGACTTTTATAAGTAATAAACAGTAAAACGGTCAAAAGCATCGTAAACGCATACATCGTATCCTCTACAGGAATCGTACCAATTCTGAACTGAAGATTTTCATAATTATTATACCACACTACCTGATCTTCTATAAAACTTCCTGTAAGGAGACCGTTAATTAAAAAAAAGGGAACTAAAATAACTATAAATACGATGTAGAATCGCTGCAAAGTAGGTATTGCATATCGAACTGAAAAAATAAGAAGAATTGTAGCATAGCCATAGTTAATCACAGTATACCACTTATTATAATGAATAATAGCTATCACAACGGACAAGATGATAAGTCCTAGACTAAGTATCTTTGTATACTTTTCTTTGAGAATAAGTTTTGGAGTTAAGATGTGAAATGCATGGTATGTAAATGTACAGGCATAAGGAATACATATAAAAAACAACCACTCTTCTATCGGAAGTTTCCAGAGGTATACTCCTGTTAAATAAAAGGGATTAAATCCCCATATTCCATATTTGGTAAACAAAATATCCCATGGAATAAAAAATAGCATCATTGCCACAATCCCTATAAAAAGCTGTGGCCATTTTTTATAAAACCTGAGTTTGGGATGAAAACTCGCTATAAAAGGAATGCTAAGCGAGCCAATATCTAACCAAAAATACAGCCAATTCACAACCCTATTTTTTAAAATATTTAAATGGCACTACCAACATCCCAAAACACTCTCCTCCTCCTTTTCCTATATTTTTATGGTGCATTTTATGTGCTCTTCTCACTCCTCTGGCATATCGGTTATTGATTCTTCTAAACATCTTAAAACGTTGATGAATAAAAATATCATGGACTAAGAAATATGCTACTCCATATGCAAAAATACCAACCCCTATAGGAAGTCCTGGCCAAAAAATATCGTACTGCCATAATAGAAATAATACAATGCTTACCACGGCATAAAAAATAAAAAATGCATCATTTCTCTCAAACCAGGAATCATGATCTTTTTTGTGATGATCTTTATGAAGACTCCATAGAAAACCATGCATGATATACTTATGGGTAAACCATGCCATAAACTCCATAAAGAAGAAAGTTCCAAGAAAAATTAATATCCAAAATAAGACGATCATAACTTTCTAATAGTTTCTTTAGATTAAATTTAATCTATAATTTATATATGATTGTGCTAATAATCCTATTTTTTGATGATCCGGCACCCGAATTCTAGCATTTTTAATTTCTAAAGGAGCTGTATTCTTTAGCTTTTGAAGCAAACTTTTATAATATCTATAAGCTGTATACACTCCAAATTTAGCTTCGGGAGGAAGTAATAAGATCCCTTCATACCCTTTCCTAAAATCTTCTTCTATCTCCTGTATAATATTCATTTTCGTGTACTCATCCAAGTTAGTTAAATCAATATGAGGGAAATAGGTTCTGTTTAGCTCTTCATAATCTGCTTTGAGATCTCTCAAAAAATTTACCTTTTGAAATGCAGACCCTAAAGCCATTGCCGAATCTTTGAGCCTTTCGTATTGCACTTCATTTCCTTGTACAAAAACCTTGAGACACATTAACCCAACTACATCTGCTGATCCATAGATGTATTCTTTATACTCTTCTATTGTATGATAGTCTTTTTTATAGAGATCTTGCTCCATACTTTTCATAAATGCATCGATTAAGGAATCATCGATTTGATGTTTATGAGCTGTATGTTGAAAGCTATTTAGAATAGGATTTAAACTAATTTTTCTATCTAATGACTTTTTTAGGTCTTTTTTAAAATCAACAAATAAAGTCTCCTTATCATATTCATGAAAAGTGTCCACTATCTCATCTGCGAAACGAACAAACCCATAAATATTGTAGATATCCTGTCGGATAGATGGTGCTAACATTTTTACTGCCAATGAAAAAGAAGTACTGTAATATTTAGTCGTAATAATACTGCATTGGTTAGAAACCGAATCAAAAAGTGCTTTCATCTGTTATTTTTTTAGCGTTTTACATACTAGTTCTGCAACCAGCTTACCTGATATTAAGGAAGGAGGAACTCCTGGTCCCGGAACAGTCAACTGTCCCGTAAAAAAAAGATTATCTACCTTATTGCTCTTCAATTTGGGTCGTAGAAAAGCTGTTTGGAGTAGTGTATTAGCCATCCCATAGGCATTTCCTTTATATGAGTTATAATCATTTATAAAATCATTCACACAATAGCTTTCTTTAAAGATAATTTTATTTCTGATCTTTTGCGAAGTTAATTGCTCAAATCTATCTATAACTATATCAAAATATTGCGTTCGTATTTCTGGAGTATCTTCTATTCCTGGAGCTATTGGAATCAGAAAAATTCCTGCCTCTTTTCCCACTGGAGCTGCACTGTGATCGGTTATAGAAGGAAAGCTCGCATAAAAAAGCGGTTTATCCGGCCATGCAGGGTCATCATAGATAGTCTTTGCATGTTCATCAAAATCCACATCAAAAAATAACGTATGATGCGCTACATTCGCTAATTTTTTATCAAACCCTACATAAAACAATAAAGATGAAGGAGCAAATGTTTTCTTATCCCAATAATTTTCGGAATACACCCTATACTTCTGATCTAATAGTGTTTCTGAATGGTGATAATCTGCTCCACTAATAACGACATCTGCCCTATATTCTTCTCCATTAGCTACCACCCCTATCGCTTTCTGATTTTCCACCAGTATTTTTTCTACTGCCGTATCGGTATAAAAAGTAACACCTAATGAACTTGCTAATTCCTTCATTGCCTCAATAACACTATACATTCCTTTTTGGGGATGCCAGGTTCCTAATCCAAAATCAGCATAATTCATAAAGTTATAAAATGAAGGAGTGTTGCTTGGTTTTGCTCCAAGAAATAACACTGGAAACTCGAGAATCTGCGCTAAGCGATTATTGTCAAATTCCTTTCGCACATCCTTTTTAATGGTACTTATGAACTGTCCTAATCGCTTTATTGTCGCAGGAGTTATTAATTCCAGTGGAGAAACCCCCGGACGATACACCAGGTCTTTAATCGCTACCTCATAATTATCTCTGGCTTTATCGATAAAAGCAAAAAGCTTTTCAGAACTTCCTGCTTCTTCTTTTTCAAAAGTAGCTGCTATTTTTTCTAAACTATCACCAATTTCTACAAAGTCATTCTCTCCGAAATACACATAATATGCAGGGTTTAATTTTTGAAGGCTGTAATAATCTGATGGCTTTTTTCCGAAGTCTCCAAAGAAACGCTCGAAAACATCCGGCATCCAATACCAGGTTGGTCCTATATCAAATGTAAAACCTTCTTTCTTTAACTGGCGTGCTCTGCCTCCGACAGTTTCGTTTTTCTCCAATACAATGACCTCAAATCCTTTTTGGGCTAAATAGCAAGAAGCTGCCAAAGAAGAAAAACCTGATCCGATAACAATTGCTTTTAAATCCATGTTTAACAAAAATACAAAAAAGTTAAACAAAAATACCAAAAGTATGTTAAATAGCAGTCACAATATCTTTTATGCTGGTAAACAAACGAACATTATCCTTTATTTTAGAAGGGGTTATATGGGGTACCATTTGACCTAAAATCCATAACGGACAATTGATTTCTTCTAAAAATTCTTGTAGATACTGGTCGATATCATCTTTTACTGGAGCTACTGTAAAATAACTTACAAATGTGATATCATCATAAAATTTCACTAGGTCTTTCAGACTTTCTATAGGGACTGACTGTCCCAGATAAATCACGTGATATCCCTTTGCTAGTAGCTCGTAGTTTACATAAAGTAATCCCAGTTCATGAATTTCTTTTTCTGGCAAGTACAATACAAAAGTCTTACTACCGATTGATTCAGAGAGGGTATTTTTTAATAAGGCTTCAGAATGAATATATATTTTTTGTTTAATCAGGTTGCAAATAAAATGTTCATGAGAAGGCGTAATAGTATCTACCTGCCATAAAAATCCGATTTCATTCAACAGGGGAATAAACACTTCTTTAAATATTTCAGAAAATGTTTTCTCTTTTGACAGAGAATCATAGGTCGAAAAAAACAATCGCTGATCAAAATTAAGCATGCTCACTTTCATAGCACTAATAACCGGGGAATGGTCTGACTGATCATTTACTACTTTTTCTGCTTCTTTTGCTATTTCTTCAAAGTTTAATTTCGCTATTTTGGATATTTTAACCCCATTGTTATACAGTAATACGATATTCAGTAATTTTTGTAAACTCTCCAAATCATAATATCTGATATTACTTTTGGTACGCAACGGAGAAAGTAGTCCATATCTTTTCTCCCAGATCCGGATCGTATGCGCCTTAATACCCGATAAATTCTCCAGATCTTTTATACTAAAATGTTTTTTAATAGCTTCCATAGCACAACTTTGTTTAACAAAAATAAACAATAACTAAACAACTTGTCTGTTTTTGAGGTAACAAAAGCTATAATCCCCTTCGTTATACTATGTTAAAACCTTTTAAAAGAGGGAATAAAAAAGAGGAATTTCTAGTAATAAAGAACGCTTCATTTTATCTTTGTAGTACAATGCAACACATATGAATATACCACAATCCGATTTACCTCGTCTTGTCATTATAGGCGGTGGATTTGCCGGAGTATCTCTGGCTAGAAAGATGGTTAAAGAAAAGGTACAGCTCGTCCTTTTAGACCGTCAGAACTATCATACTTTTCAACCTTTATTATATCAAGTTTCTACAGCCTCCTTAGAACCGGATTCCATAGCCTATCCGTTACGGAAAATTGTAAAAAAAGGGAAAAATACTTTTTTCAGGATGACGGAAGTAACTCACATTGACCCTGATTCTAAAACTGTTTTTACCCCCATTGGGAATATCTCCTATGATTATCTGGTTATTGCTACAGGTGCCAAAACTAATTTTTTTGGAAATCAAACCATTGCTACGAATGCCATGCGCATGAAAAACTTACCACAGGCATTAAACCTACGAAGTTTACTGCTTGAAAACCTGGAACAGGCAGTCATCACTAAGGATCCTGAAAAAAGAAAAGAATTATTGCGATTTGTTCTTGCTGGAGCGGGACCTACCGGAGTAGAGCTCGCTGGAGGAATTGCTGAACTAAAATTGAATGTACTGCCACTGGATTATCCGGATATGGATTTCAGTGAAATGGAGATTCACCTAATTGAAGGGGCAGACAGAGTACTACCCCCTATGAGTACCAATGCATCTGAAAAAGCGGCTTCTTTTCTAAAAAAAATGGGGGTACATATTCATGTGAATACTCTGGTCACCAATTATGAGCATAATATTGTGACTACTAATACCGGAATTAGCTTGCGCACAGCAACCTTCATTTGGTCGGCAGGAGTTACAGGAGCTCCGGTAGAAGGAATTAATGCTAGTGCTATAATCCCAAGAGCAAACCGTTATAAGGTTAACAGATTTAGTCAGGTAGATGGGTATGATACAATTTTTGCCCTTGGAGACATTGCTGTAATGCCTACTGAGAAATTTCCTAAAGGGCATCCTATGGTAGCACAGCCTGCTATACAACAAGGAGCACATCTGGCTAAAAACCTAAAAAAACTTCTCAAAGAGAAACCGATGACACCTTTTACTTATTTTGACAAAGGATCTATGGCTACCATAGGGAGAAACAAGGCTGTGGTAGATATCGGCTCTTTTAAATTTGGGGGATTCTTTGCTTGGTTTATATGGATGTTTATCCACCTGTGGTTTCTGGTAGGTTTTAGAAACAGATTTGTCACCTTCTTCAACTGGTCTTATAATTATATCAACTATGACAAAGCGGCACGACTAATCGTTCGACCTTTTAAGAATAAAACGAATGTTACAGAACAAGTGTAATTCCTCTTTACACTAAAAAACTTCCCCATAGGCTATTCATTATATTAGTTTATGGGGTTTTATATATACAGAATATAATCATCAGTACTTCTCTTTTCAAAACATCCTAACAACTGATCCTATAAAAATGACAGTTGAGTAAAGATCTATTTTAGTTTTTGCAGACAAATATGACTTTTGAGGCATCAATCAAAACAGATATACTACAACATGAAATCTTTACTTATTGCCTTATTAACTGTATTTCTTAGCTCTTTCTCGTATGCGCAAACTACGATCAGCGGAACTGTCACCGACCCTAAGGGCATGCCAATTATAGGAGCAAATATCTATATCGATGGCACTTATGACGGTAGCTCTTCTAACGATCAGGGAGCTTTTTCCTTTACCACATCAGAAACCGGGAGTCAGACCTTAGTCGTATCCTTTATTTCTTTCGAAACCTATTTTTTATTCGAAGAAGTAACAACGATGAACAACCTGCATATTAAACTGAAAGAAGATGTGAATTCACTGGATAGTGTTATTCTGACAGCAGGGACATTTGCTGCAGGAGATAATAGCAAAGCTTCTGTCTTATCCCCTATGGATATTGTCACTACAGCAGGAGCTGCAGGAGATTATATTGCTGCTTTTCAGACCTTACCCGGTACTTCTACCGTGGCAGAAGATGGTCGCCTTTTTGTTCGGGGAGGAGACGCCAATGAAGCCAATGTATACATCGATGGCCTTCGCGTATTTCAGCCATTTACTGCCAGAACCAATAACATTCCTACCAGAGGGCGCTTTTCTCCTTTTCTATTTAGTGGTACAAATTTCTCTACCGGAGGATATTCTGCAGAATACGGAGATGCCTTATCCAGTGTACTCTTAATGAATACGATCGATCAACCCGATCAGGAAAAAACAGATATACAGATTATCAATGTTGGTGTTGGTGCCGGAAATACACAGAAATGGAATGATAACAATTCACTAAGTTTTAATGCTTTTTATCTTAATCTAAAACCTTATCAGGAAATTATATCACAGGATTTTGATTGGAAAAAACCGTATGAATCTCTGGCAGGAGAAGCCGTATATCGTCATCAGTTTACTAATGGTTTATTAAAAGTATATGGAGGAGTGAACTACACGCGTTTCCGATTAATACAAGAAGACATTAATATTCCTTCGGGAATTGATTTTTCAATGAAAAACAGAAACCTTTACCTCAATACTTCGTATAAAGGAAGCCTGGGAAATGACTGGAGTATTACATCTGGATTAAGTTTTGCCAATGATCATAATGATATTCGTGTACAAGATACCGATATCGCCAATGATGATTATACAGCTCACCTAAAACTGAGTCTCAGAAAACGATTCAGCAATCGGGTAAAACTGCATATAGGTGCAGAACAATTCCTGAATTCTCATGAAGAACTTACAGCAGTTCCTAATATTGGAAATTTCGACACCCACCACCAAAACAACAGTACTGCTACCTTTGCTGAGACCAATATCTTTTTTAGTAAAAAATTAGCCATGCAGGTGGGGGTCAGAGGTACCTATAACAATCTATTAGATACCTATCGTATAACCCCCAGAGCATCTCTGGCTTATAAAATATCATCTAACGCTCAATTATCACTTGCTTATGGGGATTTCTATCAAACTCCACAACACGAAGTTCTAAAATATACCATGGATATAGAACCTGAAAAATCATCTCACTACATCCTTAACTACCTATACCAAAAAGAAGGAAGAACCCTACGCGCAGAAGCGTATTATAAACAATACGACAACCTACTTACTTATGATACAGAAATGCCGACCTATAACAGCCTATATACTAATAATGGAAATGGCTATGCACAGGGAATTGACCTTTATTGGAGGGATAATTCATCAATCAAAAATTTTGAATACTGGCTGAGTTATTCATATCTGGATACAGAACGTACTTATAAAAACTATCCAACTGCTGCCACGCCTAATTTTGCGGCTACCCACAATATTTCTCTGGTAGGAAAACTATGGGTAGACAAGTGGAAATCTATGATTGGAGCGACCTATAATTTTGCCTCAGGACGTCCGTATACAGATCCTAATACCAACTCTTTTCTTTCAGAAAAAACAAAAGCATACAATTCGCTTAATATGAATTGGGCTTATCTGATCAGTCAGCAAAAAATACTGTATGTATCTGTCTCAAATATACTAGGTACTAAAAATATATTTAATTATCAATATGCTGATACCCCTACCCCACAAGGAACTTTTCCTCGAAGAGCTATTACTCCTTCTGCGGATCGTTTTTTTATCGTTGGTTTCTTCTGGACCATCAGCGATCGTAAAAATGATAACCAATTAGACAATTTGTAAATAAGCTCCCTGCATATTTTTTAAAAAAAACAACAATGAATCCATTTAAAAAACTATAATAACTTAATTTTATCAAAATGAAACAAAAAATTATAACATTAATTGTCGTTGTGTTTGCTGCTATCTTATCCGGGCAGGCACAGGAACAGACTTATACAATAGAAGTAACCATTAACAATATAGCCTCTGATGACGGATCTATTAAAATCGGTCTCTGTGACAAGAAAAAAGATTTCTTAAAGAAGTTTATAAAAGGGAAATCAATCAAAGCTCAAAAAGGCAGTATGACTGTTTCTTTTGAGGAGATTCCCAAGGGGACCTATGCTATCTCTTTAATCCATGACGAGGATGACAATGGTAAACTCAATACTTTTCTTATGATTCCATCTGAACCTTACGGCACCAGTAATAATGCCAAAGGAAACTTTGGTCCTCCTAAATGGCAGGATGCCAAATTCGATATTATCGACAAGGATATCAAGCTATCGATTGATTTGTAAGAAACAAGTAGTACACTCCTTAGAAATAAGGCAAGCTGTTTATCTAGTATGAACAGCTTGTCTTCTTAGAGACCTCATATATCCAACAAACTTTTTAACTAGTACATTAATGAAATACATGCTCATTCCGCTTTTAGCAGAAAAAAACCTGTATATTTACCTATTATCAATACTAAATCATCGTTAAGAATTACACCTTCTATTGGTTCTCCTGTTTTTATAGTACCTCCAAAAGACGTTCTTAATTTATATTCGATCTTTGGCTTATGAGTTACTATGACTCCTTTATCACTTGGCGCCAGCACCGCCATCGTGAATTTATCCTTTGCCCCCGTATTTCCTGCTACTAAAAATTCCTGCTCTCTTTCTATAAGGGTTCCATAAACACTTTTAGTTTTTATTTTTGCTGCTTTATATCTTTTAGGTTTTTGAAGATCTCGTATATCATATTGTACTACATTATCGTTTCCTATCAATAATAATTGTTGATCCGGAATAAGCCATTGCATGGATGTAGGTGAGTAACCATTAGCCGGTTGATGTTTGCTTCGGAATTCATATGTACCATCTTCCGATCGGGAATAGATATAAATTCCCTGATGCCTGGATACGACACATATTATATTACCACTTTTACTTATATTGGTAAGTGTATCAAAAAACATAGTCTGGTTCTCACCTGACAGATCAATTATTTTGGTCTTTTTATCATTTGCATCAACTGTAACAACGCCTTGTTCGATACTCGAAATTAAGTATACTATCCCTGATTCTATAAAAAAGTGACTATATTCAGGAGTTTCAATTGTTCTAATATGGACCGGATTACTCAAATCAGAAATATCAAACATCAAAATTTTATCTAGTGCTGATCGTTCCTGATACGATATATAAAGAAAATTTTCTTCTAGCTGCATTTGACCAGCTCCCCCCCAACCAATATCTGTTGTAGAAATTAAAGAAATAACCGATAGCTCTGTTATATCCCATATTTTGAACCTATTGGCATGACGAGTAATGAGTGTATTATTAATCTGTATTGTTTTGCCAAAATCTCTTTCTACATCATGTTCTATTGTCTCCTTTGGCTCTTCTATATGAATTGGTATTTCTACATACTTTTCGATCTTACTTAATTTTCCCATACGTATGATTTTAATAACTTATGATTTTTCCATTGTTTTTATACCCCTCCCTAAAAGTTCATAAGGTCTTTGTGCTAAAGATAAAAAATCTTCTCCCTTTCTATACTACTTATTAATATCAGTTCGATATGCAATACACATATGCTTCTTTTCTATAAGATAGTGGTCAACCATTGTTTATTAACTATTTGTTTTACCTCGCAAATCCGAACAGTAATATCAAACTTTAGTTCATATTATAGTCAAGTTGAGCAATTACCTAACTTATAAGGCTAGCCATATAGCGCAAGGTTTTGAAATTTAAGGACATGATTTTTACTTCTGATAATAATATACTGTTGTGGTATAATCATATCGTAGGCTTGAATCAAAGCTATCTGGTAGTATTTTAAACCTGTTTTTATAGTAATTTAATCGCACAAATAATAAAACATTACAATATATTTTCAGAAGACAACCATAAAGATTCGTACAATTAAAACGGTAAGAGAGACTGTCTAACTATTTTAGGTAGTCCCTTTTTTTATTTTGTGGTGATATAAAATTATATGAAAGGTTTTTAGCCTTATCTCAATATAGGATCAATACCTCCTTCCCTGCGCTTGCGGATACAGTACTCATATCTCCGGGACTTTATATCTGGTACCATCCTCCTTCTTTTTTCTTGATTACACTTCATCCAACTAAAATGACAATTCGGTCATATATAATTAGAAAGACTGTTGTTTCTAAGCATCTTTACCTCATCAATAACAAACTCATCATCCATTGATATGAGTTAATAAATAACAATACTTATGAAATATATTCTTCTTTTAGTACTGGCAGTAAGTGCTTCTTTTACTTCAGAAATCACTGCACAATCTTCTTATGAAAAAGGAATGACCAAAGCCTTTTCCTTATGGAAGGAAAACAAAGCTGATGAAGCGGCAAATTTGTTTGAGCGAATTGGCCGTGCCGAACAAGATAACTGGATTCCTTATTATTATGTAGCTCAAATTAATATCCTCACCACTTTTGGACTAAAAGAGGCTACTGAGATCGAATCCCGATTAAAAAAAGCGCAGAATTTTATTAACGACGCAAAGACCTTCTCTAAAGACAATGCAGAAATACACATTATGGAAGCACTATTAAACACTGCCTGGGTTGCGTACAAGCCCTCAGTATTCGGGATGACGCATTCTACAAAAGTGGAACAATCTTATCAGGCTGCTAAACAATTAGAACCTGAAAACCCCCGAGCAATGTTGTATCATGCCGAGTGGAAAATGGGAGCCGCAAGATTCTTTGGCAAAGACCCAAAAACTTTTTGTTCTGAAGTAGAAAAAGCTATCTTGTACTTTGATAAGGAACAAAAAAAGGAAATCCCTTTTTATCCTAAGTGGGGAAAAGATCAGATAAAACGGGTGCAAAGAAACTGTAATTCATAACAGGTCAATCCCCTGACTTAAGAACAGAATACGAAAAGTATTTCTTAAGCAGGTATTCCGTAAGGAAAATGATGGATTTAATACCAATGAGTATTAATTTCTGAGACAAGTCCCCTACCTATGTAATCCTCGAGGATCGAGTAAACCAAAAAAGACTATGAAAGATATAAAAGATATTATCGTCGTTTCACTAACCCTAATGATTGTAGTCCTGGCAATTCATTTATTATCTAATGAATTTAATTATCAACGGGTACTAACGGTGGAATGGATCGGAATTCTTACGTTTTATAGTGTATTTCTTACATTGATTAATGCTTATTATTTTAAGTTCATCAACTATCGGTTCGAATGGAAAAATAAAGGATTACAAAGAATATTAGTCAGTGCCGGAGGATCGATCGTCTTAACAATTCTTGGCTATATGTTCTGCGGGTATGTAATTGCTGTTATAATCTATCAGAAGCAAACTTCGATTGAGTTTCTTAAAGATCAAAAATTCGAAGATTACTTAATGCCTTTGTTTATTACTGTGATTGCTTCCTTATTCTTTCATACTATGCATTTTTACAAGGCATTACAAGAAAAGAAAGTTGCAGAACAAAAGATCATTGCGGGAACAGCCTCTGCGAAGTTTGATGCCTTAAAGAATCAGTTGGACCCTCATTTTTTATTCAACAGTCTCAATGTATTGACTTCCTTAATCGATGAGAATCCAAGGATGGCACAGAAATTCACCACTTCACTATCCAAGGTATATCGCTATGTACTGGAACAGAAAGACAAAGAATTAGTAAGTATTGAAGAAGAATTAAAGTTTGCCAAAACCTATATGACACTACTCAAACTTAGGTTTGAAGACAGTATCATATTCGAAATGCCAACACAGTTGAGTAATCCAAATGCTAAAATTGTGCCTTTATCACTACAGATCTTATTAGAAAATACGATTAAGCACAATGTAGTAATGCCTGAGAAACCTCTGAAAATAAGTATATATGAAAAAGATGGGTTTCTATTTGTAGAAAATAATCTACAACCTAAACAAATTGTAAAACAACGTAGCGGTGTCGGACTGGTCAATGTCAAACAGCGATATGCTTTATTGACTAAAAGAGCCTTCTCTGTATATAAAACAGAAGATGCTTTTATCGCTAAACTGCCACTGCTTACGAAACAAATAACAACTATCGATATGGATATAGTAACACCAACAGCTAGTAATGATGAAATAAAATACGAACGTATTCGCAAAAAAGTACAAAAGATCAAAGAGTTTCAATATAATCTCATCTCTTACAGTGTCGTAATTCCCGGATTGGCAATTCTCAATTATGTAACCACAGGGTTCAGTATACCATGGTTTATTTTCCCGCTGTTTGGATGGGGATTGGGATTGCTCTTCCATGGAATGGACGCCTATGAATATCATCCTTTTATGGGAAAAAACTGGGAAGAAAAAAAGATCAGAAAATATATGAATCAAGAGAAAAGAAGTCGCCATGAATAATAATGATTACGATGCCTATAAAAGAGCCAAAGCCCGTGTAGAAAAGGAGAAAGGCTTCTACTCCCATCTGACAGTATATATAGTGATTAACATTGTGATTCTGATCGTTAATGTCAATTTTAGATTTAACTTTGATGGGGCAGAAGATTGGCTAAACTGGAATCTATTGGTTACTCCCGTATTATGGGGAATCGGATTACTTTTTCACGCAATTGGCGTTTTTGGAAAGTTTTCTTTGTACGGAAAAAAATGGGAAGAACGAAAAATAAAGGAGCTTATGGAGGAAGAAGAACGAGCTTCTAAACAGAATCATTACTAAAAAACTAGAACAGATGAAAGATTTTAATGAACAACATTCATATGACCGTGCTAAGGAGCGTGTCGAAGAAATAAAAAAGTTTTACAGCAATCTATTTTCTTATATTGTAATTATTGGTTTTCTTGCCGGATTAAATTATTTTCAAAACCAATGGAGATACGCATGGTTCTTATGGCCAGCTATGGGATGGGGAATCGGCGTAGTATTCCATGCTATTAAAGCCTACCGTTTTAATCCTGTTTTTAATAAAGAATGGGAAGAACGAAAAATAAGAAAATATATGGAGGAAGAACAAACACAGAAACAACAACGATGGGAATAACAGCCCGAAAGAAATATTAATTTCGGAATTCATCCTAAAACATGTATAACTCTCGTTTCGAGTAAACATGTCTGGCAGGAGTTACCCCTAAACTAGCTAATAACTACATAAAACAAGTACATCAGATAAAAAATACCACCCGATGAATGTCATAATTATAGAAGATGAAAAACCCGCAGCCAGACGATTAAACAGAATGCTTGATGATTTAGGAATTCAGGCTGAAACTATGTTACATTCAGTAGCAGAAGCCATCGAATGGTTCTCTAATAATCCTCATCCGGATGTGATCTTTCTCGATATTCAATTGAGTGATGGTCTTTCTTTCGAGATCTTTGATGAAGTAACTATTAATAGTGCTATTATCTTTACTACTGCCTATGATGAATATGCGCTCAAAGCATTTAAATTAAATAGTATTGACTATCTGCTAAAACCAATTGATGACGATGAATTAGAAGCAGCTATACAAAAATATCAGCAATACTTACCCGAACAACAACCGATTCAGGTAGATTTTGAAGATATAAAAAAGCTACTGGTCAATCCGATGGACAGGGTTTATAAAAAACGATTTACAGCGAAGGTAGGACAACACCTCAAAATTTTTACAGTAGAGGATATTGAATGTTTTTATTCTGAAAACAAAGGAACCTATCTTCATACCACAGACAATAGAAACTACCTGATCGATAGTACTCTCGAATCATTGGAAGAGGAATTAAACCCTAAACAATTCTATAGAGTGAGTCGCAAGTTTTATATCAACATCAATGCTATCAAGGATATTATTACCTATACCAATTCCCGATTACAGGTCAAGTTAGCGCACTTTGATGAAGCAGAAATTATCGTTAGCAGAGAACGGGTAAAAGATTTTAAAAACTGGTTAGAAAAATAATCCGCTCGAGATAAAAGATAAACATCTATCTCATTACTTAACTGATATTTTATAAAGAGTAGTATCTATGTTTAGGAAGAAACCAGGGCGTTTTAATCCCGATTATCTAGTAAAAGGGGAATCCTTTGCAGACTCCCCTCCTTTCTCTCTTATAATCCACTGATATATCCTCCGTACACATCCTTAAACTGAAATCCTTCTGATAACCGATGTTTACTTAGCTTTTTGTACTCCACCAATCCCCATAATACAAATTCCATCATAAAATAGCGATCCTCCGGAGCAACCTCTCCCTGATAGGCTTCAATTAACGCATTCAGAGGAGGAATAGCATCCAATGCTTTTTTATAAGCTTCATCGGTAGTTTCTTCTAGCAGTTCTAAGCTACTCTGTTCAAAAAACCAATCGATTAACTCCTGATAAGGGCTCTTATAATCTTGTTTTTCCAATCGTTCAATTTTTGGAAAAAAAGTGGGAAAAAGCGTCTTTATACTCTCCGAAAGTAAGGAATGAGCAACCGCTGCTGCTCCCTCCTGCTCTCCTTCATATACTAATTCTACTTTTCCTGTAATAGCAGGTACTACTCCAAGAAAATCACTTAAGCGAACTGTCGTTTTTTCAATTCCCAATTGCAAAGCTCTGTACTCGGCTGTACTCAATAAATTTTCATAAGCAGTGATACTCATCCGGGCACTGACTCCACTTTTATGATCTATAAATTCACTGGTTCTGGCTTGGAAACTCAATTGTTCCAGAATGTCTTTAGCAATTTCCGGGACATAGACCGTTTCTTCTTGTCGCTTATCTAATCTGGCTTCCTGAGCAGTGATTGTTTTCGCTATGGCAACGGTTTCTGGATAATGAGTTAATATCTGTGACCCTATACGGTCTTTCAACGGGGTAACAATACTTCCTCTGTTGGTATAATCCTCTGGATTAGCTGTAAAAACAAACTGTACATCCAATGGCAAACGCAATTTGAATCCCCGAATCTGAATATCTCCTTCTTGTAGAATATTAAATAAAGCTACCTGGATTCTTGCTTGCAGATCCGGTAATTCATTAATAACAAAAATACTTCTGTTAGCTCGGGGGATCATTCCAAAATGAATAACGCGATCATCAGCATAACTCAGTTTTAGGTTGGCTGCTTTGATAGGATCTACATCACCTATAATATCCGCTACTGTTACATCTGGTGTTGCTAACTTTTCTGCAAAACGTGCTGAACGATGTAACCATTCAATAGGAGTATCCTCTCCTTTTTCGGCTATCAGGTTCGTTGCATATCTGGAAATAGGTTGCAATGGGTCATCATTAATCTCTGAACCTGCAACGATCGGAACCCATTCGTCTAATAGTGCAATCATCTGTCTGGCTAATCGGGTTTTTGCCTGACCTCTAAGACCTAACAGATTAATATTATGCCTAGATAAAATGGCTCGTTCCAATTCAGGTATTACAGTATGCTCATACCCGTGAATCCCTTCAAAAGTGGGAATATTCTCCCTAATTCTGGTTCGTAGATTATTGCGTAATTCATCTTTTATAGATACAGGAAGGTACCCTGATTTTTTTAGGGCTCCCAACGTTTTTATTTCTTTAATATTCATTCGATTTCTTTTTCAGCTTTTTATTCTTTTTTTTCTATTGGATTCATAATCTTCGAAGATCATCTCCCCCAGTCCTTTTAATCCGGTATAAAAGGCTTTTCCTTGATTAGCATAAGTAAATTCCCGGACAAACTGCATAAGATAAGGGTCTTTAGCGATCATAAAGGTAGTAATCGGTATATGTAATTTTCTGGCTTGCTGTGCCATCATATAACACTTGCTTACAATATGCCTATCCAATCCATTACTGTTTTTATAATATTCTCCATTAGGCAGTTTTAAGCAACTGGGCTTTCCATCGGTAACCATAAAGATCTGTTTATTGGTATTTCTCTTACGCCTTAATATATCCATTGCTAATTGCAACCCTGCTACTGTATTGGTATGATAGGGACCTACTTGCAAATATGGCAAGTCTTTAATAGCAATCGGCCAAGCATCGTTTCCGAATACTAATATATCCAAGGTATCCTTGGGATATCGGGTAGTTATCAATTCGGCTAGTGCCATTGCTACTTTCTTAGCCGGAGTGATTCTGTCTTCTCCGTATAAAATCATACTATGACTAATATCAATCATCAACACCGTACTCATCTGTGCCTGAAAACGGGTCTCTTCCACCACCAGATCATTTTCTGTTAGATGTAGCTCTCCTATCCCGTGATTGATTTGTGCATTTTTTAAACTCTCCGTCATAGAAATATGCTCCAAAGCATCCCCATATTGATAGCTTCTAAACTCTCCTGCTTGCTCATCACCAGTCCCGATATACTGGGTACGGTGATTACCCCGTCCACTTCGTTTTAATTTCCCGAAAATCTGATCCAATGCACGCTTTCGTATGGCTTGTTCTGTTTTAGCAGTAATGGATAGTTTTCCTTTCCCGTCCGGTTGCAGCTCTTCTCTCAGATATCCTTTTTTCTTTAGGTCTTCTATAAAATCATCCAAAGTATATGACGCATCGGTTAGCTGGTATTCTTTATCTAATTCCCGTAACCAATCCAGTGCCTCATCAAAATCCCCTGAGGTATGAGTAATCACTTCCTGAAAGATTTCAAACAGCTTCTCAAAAGGAGATTGTTCCGGAGCCTGATAAGGTGTAAAGTGAAACCCATTTATAAATTTGTTTTTTTTCTTTTTCATATCGCTAATTCTTTTACTGGTATCCCATCAGTAATTGATGAGTTTACTATCAAAATTAATAGCCCTATAAATGTAAGATTTTTTTATTTTGTTATAACAATACACCTCTTCTGTACAAGCACACGAGGTATGCTATAGGAAATGAGAGTTAATTCAAAACTAAATGAATAGCATTTATATCTGGATGAACGTATAAACCTATTCTCTAAATAATAATTATAGTGTTACTGTTTAGATAGATTATTTGCTGTTAGTATGGTAATCAATTTCTTTTGTTTATTTTTTTATATTTATACAAAAAGGGAATCTTAGTGATTGAAAAAATCAGTATCCAAACGATACTGATTCTTTCTTATATCGCTATAACATTAATCAACTCATGATTTTATTTTTTGGTACGCATTCCATCCGCATAAAAACATATACACATAGAGATATTGGAGTGGATGATTCATATAGTCATC